>NC_020304.1:2500-712500 GCF_000341395.1 Desulfocapsa sulfexigens DSM 10523
TATCGGTGGCGAAAGCAAAGAGGATCCACCCGTTCCCATTCCGAACACGGAAGTTAAGCTCTTTAGCGCCGATGGTACTGCATGGGCAACTGTGTGGGAGAGTAGGTCACCGCCGATTTCTTTATATAAAAAAAGCCCCAATCAGATTTTTTCTGATTGGGGCTTTTTTTGTTATATTAGTAGTTTTCTACGAAAAATTCGCCAGACAGACTAAAAAGTGGTTGGTTACATTCCACCTGAACAGCTAACAATCAAAACTGTTCGTTATTCAAGTCCTTTTGTTGCACAGCACCATCAACCGGTGCCGGGACCATCTCATCCTCAAGTGTGAAAGCGTCTCGTTCAACCGGAATATTCCCTTCTGCGCCAACAAGTTCGGACTGAGAAATAAGCATGGGATCAATTGCATTCATCTCTTTTTCAACACGTTTGATATTCCCCATAACCTTTTCAGTGATTCCGACGTCCGGATATTTTATAAGTATGTCGACCAGACGTCTCCTTGACTCAACAAGAAGTTTCTTTCTCGATTCAATATCTGATGTCTTGGTAAAACGAATAAACAAATCAGCGGCCTTTCTACGCTCTGCCCTTGCGGCCAGTAAGGAGATCTCGGCAATTTTAGCATCCGCCTTTGCAGCATATTCTGTGTCAAGCATGGTTGTTAGAATTTCAATAGCTTGATCATATTCACCTTTATCAACAAACAGAAGGGCTTCATTCCACTGACGTTGCTGGACCTGCATTTTTTCAATCTTCTTTTTTTCCCTACTCACAGCTTCAGCAAGAGTGAGATCGTCACTTTTTTTACGAATCTCAATTAATTTCTCCCCACTTAAAATATCTTCAGGCAATGTTTCAAGCTTCAACAGGGCGTCCTGGAACTTTTCTTCTGCAGCCATCATATCCACTTCGGCAATAAACAATCCAAACCAAGTGTCAGCACGGTTCAAAGTTGAACTCTTTATTATATCAACATTGGATGATACAGGTGAGTATGGATATTCTGTGAGAAATTTATCAGACTGCCACACCAACTTGTACCCATCTCGCTGAGGACTGTATCCGAGGAAATTTCGCAAAAGTGACGAATATTCCATAAGTTCTGGACTACCAGCCTCACTTCTCTCCAAAATGGAAAGCTGCAAAGTAGCCCAATCCTCTATCTTCGCCAAGCTACTATAATCTTTAGATATTTCCAGATACTGCTGCTCTGCCTTATCATAATCGCCTCCTGCTGTATACAGATCAGCCAGGATCTTTCGGAGGGATAGAATGTCTGTGCGCTGATCATTTGAGGATGACATTAAATCAATGATCTCCTGGTAGACTGTCGCTGCCTTCTTTTCCTGATGGAGCGACATCAAAGCATTTCCATATGAAATTCTGGTGTTGAGATGAACTCTGTCGAGCTGATGTGATGGAATCTGCTGCCAGACCTGAATGACCTCCTCAAACTCTTCAGTCCCGGCATACCGTTCAATAAGAGTTTCTATCTGTGGTAAATCGGCCTGTTCACCGCGCTGCTCCCACCCTTCTCCCCTGTCATCTCCACTTTTTA
This sequence comes from Desulfocapsa sulfexigens DSM 10523, assembly GCF_000341395.1. GTDB lineage: Bacteria > Desulfobacterota > Desulfobulbia > Desulfobulbales > Desulfocapsaceae > Desulfocapsa > Desulfocapsa sulfexigens. Next base: position 4,062 of record NC_020304.1, read on the forward strand.
GAAGTCTGCCGCAACTGGATTCAAGGAATGCAATATCTCTCTGCTCCAAGGCCATCACCTCTGCGCTGGTAATAGCACTTTCAGAACTCATAACATTTGGCCGCAGTAATGAGTCATGAATGTGATTATATCCGTTTAAGACCTTCTGCAGGTCTCTAAAGCAACGAACCATTTCTTCCGATGCCTCTTCGTCAAGATCAAGAACAATGGCCTGATCGTCCAGTTCTTTCCAACGATCGAGTTTTCTGCCGTACTCAAATATCCTATCTTTAACATACTGCATTTCTGGCAAGCCAGACATCTCTTCAGCAAGACCCGTCACACCTTGTGGCCGACCATCCTTTTGAAATTGGAAGTCGTCATTCATGCCAACCGGGAGAGGTTGGGAAACAGATTTGGTACCGATGTCTTCAGTTGTTTCAATACCTGGGGTTGATGTTGCCGTATTACCTGGCGAAACAATTCTTTTCTTGTCATAAGCACAGCCAGACGAGAGAAGGGTACAACACAACGTTGTTGCTGCTAAAGTATATCGAATATTCATTGTCGTCTATTTTAGTTAAGGATAATACTGTTGCCTAAAGGTCTTGTATCTATTGGTGAAAGACTATGTGTTCATCATGTTGTAGCACAGAGAAGTGAAGAATTCAACACAGCGTTCCCGTGATAGCGACAAAGCTACAAATCCGTCTCCAGTATTTGTTTTTCATCACCCCAGAAAGGAGCATAATATCTTTTTGGCTCAAACCTGCCACTCTCGTATATTTGACCAAATGTCATTATGGTTGGATGGCTTCTGTTTTTTTCGTCAATTTCCATTACAGGATTCAGAATATGACCACCATTCTCTCTATCAACCGCAAGGTTCAACTGGCCCAATTCATTGTGAAGCAGGGTCAAGCCATAAAAAGAAAGATCAACTGGATCGAGCTTCTGGGCGTAGGATTTCTCACGTAATATGATATTAACCATATCTGTCCACGTGGGAAGAGCCCCGCCAGATCCTGTAATACGGGTAGTCTTTCGACGCATGGATGTATTGTCATCAAAACCTACATACACACCAATAGTATATCCCCCATCAATTACCATACCGGTTCCCCCTGTCGATACAGCAGGCAGATAACCGAAAAATGAAGCATTTGTATAATTATTTGCAGTCCCAGTTTTTCCTAAAAGGGGGATCACCAACTCTGCAGTCCCTGGTATTTCCTGAACGGCAGCTTCATTAAGTGGTAGGCGTGCATTTTCCTGAGCATACCTTCCAGTGCCAAATTTAACGGTATTCTCAAGGATGCTTCCAAGAGCAAGGCATTGTTCTTCTTTAATAAGCTCCTTTTTCTCCACCCGAGTACGATACACAACCTCCCCCTCTGCAGTTTCAATACGATCAAGAACAGTCAGCAGGTCTCTGTCCGGCGCAACCTTAGCTCCCGTCAAAGAAACACTACCGGTAACCAGAGATTCATACATGCGAACTGCTTCAAGCAGCGTTATAACATTAGAACCTAACGGAAAAGATAGGACAGGGTCAAGTTTACTGCTGATCCCCATCTCTTTCCCAAACTCAATAAGGTACTTAAGACCAACTAAAACACGAAAATCATGCACTCCAGCAAGTACATCCAGACTATAGGGAGGAAGGGCTGATAGTCTTTGAAATTCAGCCTCAACCTGCATCTTCACGAGGGATAGAGCCTTTACAGTCATTGTACTATCAAGTAAAATGTCCTCCCAGAACTTCTCTTCGCTCTCAAGACTGCCGGCTGCAAAATACTCTTTTAGGCGATCAGTATCCACAAGAACCTGATCCACAGACAGTGAATCCCTTGCTACAAAGGAATAGCGCTGCACTCTTTTATCATAGCAGAGAACCGCAGACCTCACGAACGATGACAAACCAAAGGAAGTATAATCGGTAGTGTGCAGAGACCTTCTTAACTCCTGAAGTTGCTGTAGGCGCAACACAAGCGAAAGGTAGTTTGTCTTCAGAAGATTTTTACGAAAAAGCTGCTCCTTTACTTCCTGCTCTTTTAAGGCAGTAGAAAGAGTGCTATCAATATCTTTTTTATACCTGTCAAAATGCAGACCATAGTGGAGGCTTCTCAAGACATCATATTCTTCTATAAGATCTGCAAAAATAAAATCGGTTTCGAGGTGTCGCACAGCTTCTGTGAAAGCGGCTTCCTGAAGTACCTCTCGATTTAAAACAATCCCGTTTTTATCACGTATTCGTGTCCTGTATAAAGTATATGGCTCTTCTTTGCCGTTCTTAAAACGAGGAGCTAGATCAGCCTTTACAGCGACAGCTTTAAATTCATCTGCCGAAAGACGGTCACAGAGATGATAAAGTAACCAGACAGATGCAAGATTTTCAGATCGTACCCCAGCCCAACTCATTGAAACCTGCTTACTGGTGATTTCATGATCAGGCCTGGGAAAATAAGGTTGCCCCTGAAAAACAAAGACATCCCGACTGTTGTTGAGAAGATCGGCAGTATTCCAGCCAAGCTGCAGCGCTGCAGCAAAGAGATACGGTTTAAAGGCTGACCCCATGGTTCTCTTTGCAGAAATGGCTCTGTTAAAAAACCTGTTTTCAACCCCCCCCGCCATAGCCTTGATCATACCATTCTGGAGTACAAGAGCCCCCCCCTGGAGCAGAGGAAAACGCTCCAGATCAAGGAGGACGGTTCCCTCTTCATCAATGCTACTGACACTCACCCAAACCCTGTCACCGCTCTGTAGCTGATTAACCAGAAGCGGGAGATCCTTCCTGCTGCTTTCACTCCAATGATTTTGCTTCCATTTTACAAGGGCTGTAAGTGTTCGCTCCAATCCCTTTTCACGAATAACTCCAACGCCAAGATCCCCACCAAAATCTACGGTTGCCTGAAAGCCATCCGGAACGTTTTTATTGTACCGGATATCAGTAATATGCCCAAAAAGGAATGCTCCTTTTTTGACTTCACGATCACCATTATACTTTGTATTTGCTAACTCTGCCTGGACCTCATCGCGATCATAGCCGCGAAGCCTTACATCAAGCCGAGAGAGTTCATGGCGTAAGGAGTAGAGACTGTTCTCCTGCAAACCTTTATCAACAGTGGTTATAACGCGAACACCAGCTGTGGCAAGATTGGAAATACCTTGTTCCTCAAGAGCCGTTACAACTTCTTCTGTAGCAACAGCATCCTTCACCATCTCCATAACATAGTCAAGAGCATACCCAACCTGTCCTTCCGTAAAAAGAACATCCGTTGCAATGGCTTCTTCATATTCTTTACTGCTCACCGTTCCAAGACGGAGCATCTGTTTCAGAACATAAGCCATTCGTATTTTGATTCTTTCCCGAACCTCTTCCTTCGCCTCCTCAGACTTACGGTTAAATGGATTATAATAGTTTGGACGTTTAACGCTTCCTGCAATAAATACACTTTCAAGGAGGGTCAGGTCTTCGACGTTTTTATCAAAATAATAACGAGCTGCGACTCCGAGCCCATGTCCGTTACCTCGAACATAAAATTGATTACAGTAAAACTCAAAAATTTGCTCTTTTGAATAATGGTATTCGAGTCGCAGGGCATACAAAAGTTCTTTCAGCTTTGCCTCGTAGGATCTGCCTGAACGCTTAAAAAGATTTTTTGCGGTTTGTTGGGTAAGAGTACTCCCCCCTTGCACCACCCGGCCGGCTTCATAGTTTTTCACAGCAGCACGGGTGATAGAAACAGCGTCGAAACCGAAATGTTCGAAAAAACGATTATCTTCAGAAGCAATAAGAGCATTGACAAAGGTTTCCGGAATCTGCTCCCAGGTAACATACTGCCTGTGAGCTTCATCAAAAAACACCCCTAGAGGTGTGACCCCATCGCTGTAGAGAACAGGGCTCTCCTTCCCCAAAATACTTTGGATGTTTTCGACGGTAATTTCATCACCTGGCTCAAGAACAATCAGATAATAGAGTCCCCCCCCTGCAGCGAACACTACGAGAAGGATCAAGGTGAAGAAAAATAGAATTATTTTTTTTAACATAGGCGAGACAGATTAAAACTAAGCACCAACATTCAGGAAGGATTACCACTACTAACAATGCATTTATGGCTGTTTATTGAAAAGCAAGAGCACCATTTTTGTTGCAATTTATAACTGCTTCGGGTTTAAGTAATAAAATTTATGGGATTGTACTGTGTTCAAACGTATATCTCAAGAGCGCTTTTAGTATGATTTGCAAATTTTTTTAATATTCAGCATACCTGCAGGTTCATAACTTTCTTTATAATACATCATTATATGCTTCGACTTTCATACTACGTCTCTGAACCCTTCTTCCTTATAGCTATCATCCTGCTTCTCAGCTCCTGTGGAAAACAGAATACTGCTGTTCTCTATCCACTTCCAATTGATGAAATAGCGTCTCCAGTCAGTTCTCTTTCAAACGATCCGGAACTCCTACTTGTCGAAGCAGAACCGGAACAGTGTCTTACCGAAGAGCTCGAACTCCTGAAACGCACAGGAACATGGCGACCTAATATACAAAAGCAGTTTGTCGACTTACCCACAAAAGAAGTAACGTATGATTTTCCCATCGTTCTCAACAAACAAGTGGAAGCATATCTGGATATTTTTCAAAATCGGCATAAAAAAACATTTCGCAAGTGGCTTGTCCGTTCAGGTAAGTATCTTCCTCTGTTCCAAAAAGAACTGCGTGATGCCGGACTCCCTGAAGACCTGGCCTACCTTGCAATGATCGAAAGTGGTTTTAACCAGAGAGCATACTCCCGCGCCAAAGCCGTAGGGCTCTGGCAGTTTATGCAAGGTACCGCTAAAGACTACAATTTAACAGTAGATCGATATGTGGACGATCGTCGTCATGCCGAAAAATCGACAAAAGCTGCAGTTGCCTTTCTCTCAGACCTTTATGCAGAATTTGAAGACTGGCACCTAACGGTTGCTGCTTACAACGCAGGTGGAGGAAAAATCAGAAGAGGTCTGGAACTTCACAAAACAGATAACTTCTGGGACCTTGCCCAGCATAAGTATCTGCACCTGGAAACCAAACGCTATGTTCCAAAACTTATAGCGGCCATCATTATTGCCAAAAATCCTGAGCAGTATGGTTTTAGCAATATTAAATATGAAACAGCAATGGAATACGAAACTCTGCGCGTAGGACCTGGCCTCAGCCTGGATGCTGTCGCTCTGATTTCCGAAAGCAGCAGTACAAAGATCAAACAGCTGAACCAGGAACTGAAAACAGGAAAGACCCCACTGAACCAGAGTCATTATGATGTCCAGATTCCTCCCGGAACAGGAAAGCTGGCAGAGGCCAATCTGCCCCGCCTGAACAGCTTTGTAAGCACTGGCTTTAAAACACACGTGATTCGTAAGGGAGACAGCCTTTCAGCGATCTGCAGACGCTACAACATTAACAAGACAACTCTACTGAAAATCAACAATTTGAGAAGCAATAACCTGGTGGCTGGAAACCACCTCCGAATACCATACAGCACCACTCATTATCGTCTCCTTGAAACAGGCAGCAATGGACTGCTCGCATCCAGTGATCTGATTCTCCATACCATTAAACCTGGTGAAACCATTTCCAGAATAGCAGATGCGTACAATGTACCGGCTAACCTTATTGTCAGCTGGAACGGACTGAAGAGTGTCCATAAAATCAGAGCAGGACAGCAATTAGCACTTTACATAAAGGGAGCAGATCAGTCTGTTGCAACAGCTGCAAAGCCAAAGAGTTCAACACACGTTTCCACCATACATGACAGCAGTTCTTCGATGATTACCCTTGCTAAACAGAGTAAATTTGCTGTACCCGCTGGATCTCCAAGTGATCGAGAAGATCAGACGATCAGTTGGTACCAGGTTCGTCAAGGAGATTCTCTCTGGGCCATCGCTAAAAGATTCAATCTCTCCACTGAGCAGATCAAGTCATGGAATAAACTCAAATCTAACCGTATCCAGCCAGGTATAAAACTGAAAATCAGAAATGTCTGAACAATAGAGACCGTCGGTTTTTTCTGATCAGTGTAATTGACTCTCTCCTGTCCCGGTTTTCCTTTTTTTTATAATATATCTTGTTGGTAAGAAAGTTGCCTCCGAATGTTCATCGTCACCCCTGTAAAATTTACCGTTCATCATATGTAAACAATGCCAAACATATCATTTCCAGAATTTGAATATTCAACAGATGTCCACATAATCACCCATGGAGAAAAAACAGTCCTTCTTATCGGAACAGCACACATCTCTCAAGAATCTGTTGCGCTGGTAGAAGAGGTCATATCACAGGAAAATCCCGACTGTGTCTGCATAGAACTTGACGATAAACGTTATAAGTCCCTCACTGAAAAGAAAAAATGGCAGTCACTAGATCTCAAACAGATTATCAGAGACAAGCAATTGTCAACTCTAATGATCAACCTGCTTATGGCCTCCTATCAGAAAAAGCTTGGTGGTCAGCTTGGAGTTACACCGGGAGCAGAGCTTTTAAAAGCTGCACAGACGGCAACTGAAAGGAATATCCCCATTGCACTTTGTGATCGTGATGTACGTATAACGCTGCGTCGTGCCTGGAAATCCACCTCATTTTTCAAAAAAGGCTACTTAGTGACCACACTTTTTGCATCCCTCTTTGATTCCACTGAGATCAGTGAGGAAAAACTTGCAGAAATGAAAAAGAAAGATGTTCTTTCTGAATTGATGGATGAGATGGGATCAGCTCTTCCTGATGTTAAAGAAGTCCTTATCAATGAACGAGACATCTATCTTTCTGAAAAGATAAAAGCGGCTGAAGGAAACCGTCTGGTGGCAGTCGTCGGGGCTGGTCATGTCGCAGGGATTAAAAGAATCTTTAACGAAGACAGAAGTGCAGAACTTGAAGCCATCACCACCATCCCCCCTGTTTCAAAAATCTGGAAGATTCTAGGCTGGTCTATTCCCACGCTCATAATTGGTTCGATTGTCACCATTGGAATACAGAAAGGAATGGCTGATGCCGGCTCAAATCTCCTCTACTGGATACTTGCCAACGGCATTCCATCAGCCATTGGTGGAATACTGGCATTTGCCAACCCGCTCACTGTAATTGGTGCTTTTGCGGCAGCTCCGATAACAAGTCTGACTCCGGTAATTGGAGCAGGTTATGTAGCGGCCTTTATCCAGGTCATGCGCACCCCACCGGTGGTGAAGGAATTTGAAACCGTTGCTGATGACATGGGGACGGTGAAGGGCTGGTGGAAGAACAAACTGCTACGAGTGTTTCTGGTCTTTCTTTTCACAGGTATCGGCTCCGCCATTGGAACCTATGTCGGTGGGTATGAGATCATCAAAAACCTGATTAGCTAATACAGACACTACACATTATAAGAACACTACAATGACAGAAACTAAAGTAAAAAAACAGCAGGCCAAGTACTTAACTCCACCCAAAAGAAATTCCTTAAAGGACTGGGGCACTCTCTGAGCCCTGTTATCTCAATAGGCAAGGAAGGATTGGGGGAGAAAATAATTAAAGCCACGGAACTTGAGCTCAGTCGCCATGAACTGATCAAGGTCAAGATCGGCAAGAGCAGTCCTGCGGCCAAGCAGGAAACAGCCGAGTACCTCTTAAATCATAGTAAAAGCAGCCTTGTTCAGATTATCGGGAATACCATTCTTCTCTATAGAAAAAATGTAAAACTGGATAAAGAAAAACAGATCAAACTTCCTTGACTACGATGGTAAACAGCTCCGACGGAACATCCTGTGCGGCAACGTGGAGAAGACAGGATTGATCTTCCCCCAGGACTGCCATGGCACTTTTCAAAGCAAGTTCTGCCGTGTTGTTCGTCTCGCTCAGGTGTGCAAGGACTACAGTTTGCAACCTGTCATGAAGAAGTGTTTTAAGAAAAGATGCGGCTTCTTCATTGGCCAGATGTCCATGTGGTGAGCGAACTCTCTGTTGGAGTGACAAAGGGTAAGGGCCGGACTTCAGCATCTGGGGATCATGGTTAAACTCCAGGACAAGGGCATCACAGCCCCTCAGCCTGCTGGCAACGAGCTTCGACACTTTTCCGGTGTCAGTACAACAGGCAATGCTTACATTTGAATCACTGACAAGAAAACCAACCGGATCAAAGGTGTCATGAGAAATACTGAAGGAACGAATTTTCAGATCCTTCAGCTGAACAACCCTCCCTGTTTCAAACTCCATCCGTTTATGCACCTTACCCAACTTTTTATCGCTCCCTTTGTAGGTCCCTTCATTGGCATACAGGGGAAGACGACATCGCCTGGAAATCACCCCTGCCCCCTGAATATGATCTCCGTGCTCATGGGTAAGAAAGAGTCCATCCAGAGCTGCCAGATTCCGGTTATTGACGGCAAGGCGTTTTTCTATCTCTTTCCCTGAAAATCCTGCATCTATTAAAATAGACGTCTGACCAGATTCTATATAGAGAGCGTTTCCTTTACTTCCTGAACCAAGTACTGAAAATTTCATCTTCTCTATAATCCGGTATGGCCAAAACCACCGCGACCGCGACTGGTTTCATCTAATTTTGTTACCAGTTCCAGTTGTGCCTGAACCACAGGAGCAAGTACCAGCTGCGCTATTCGATCACCACGATTCACAAGAAAAGGCATTTTACCGAGATTAATCAAAGCTACTTTCACTTCTCCTCTGTAGTCGGCATCTATGGTTCCCGGACTGTTGATCACAGTAACACCGTGTTTTACCGCTAGACCACTTCTAGGCCTTACCTGAAGTTCATAGCCGGGACTGATTGCAACAGCAAATCCAGTGGGGAAGAGGTGGACTGCACCAGATTCCAGAAGATAGGGCCCCTCAACTGCAGCACGTACATCCATCCCTGCAGCCAGTTCGGTCTGGTACACAGGGAGGAGAAGATCCTTGTTTTTCTCGGGGTCTAACCAGCAAATTTTAACGTTTCTCTTTTCCATGCATTATCATACCTGATACAGCATAAGGAGGCCATAAAAACAACTAATTACGTCGAGCACAGTCTGCAGCAAGAATTACACGCATCATTGTAATACCTGATTACCATCGACACTCAGCTTTGCAACACGAAACAACTCCTCCTCAGACGGATATGCTGAGGATTAGTGGTAATCAGGTTGTAATATGCAGCAATGAACGGCAATGTGCTCTTATAAAAAAGCGGTGAGACGATATTGGGAGAATACGACAAAAGAGGAAAGAAACACAAAGAGGTACTTCCACGTACTAAAAACAAAAGAGGCTGTCCCAAAACAGGAACAGCCCCTTTTTTTTCATACCGTAGCTATATTAATAATTCTTACAGCAACGCCTTGCGGCTCAGACGGATACGACCGCGGGAATCGACCTCAAGAACTTTCACCTCAAGCTCATCTCCCTCTTTAACCACATCTGTCACCTTTCCAACACGTTCATTGGCAAGTTCTGAGATATGCACCAGACCATCTGTTCCAGGCAGGATCTCAACAAATGCACCGAAATCCTTAATGGTCTTGACTATACCCTTGTATACTTTTCCGACCTCAGCTGTGGCAGTCATCTCTTGAATTTTCCTCAACAGTGCATCTGCCTTACTTCCATCCTTAGTAAACATCTTCACAAGACCGGAATCGTCGACTTCAATGGTTGCATCATACTCGGCAGACATCTCTTTGATGATCTTGCCACCAGGTCCGATAATATCACGGATCTTATCAGTGTTAATTTTGTAACTGAAATATTTTGGAGCATGTTGGGCCACTTCTTCACGTGAAGCATTAATCCCTTTTGCCATTTCGCCAAGAATATGAATACGCCCCTCCTGGGCTTGCGAAAGTGCTTGCTTCATAATATCACGATCAACACCATCAATCTTGATATCCATCTGAAGTGCAGTAATCCCGTCTGCAGTCCCGACGATCTTAAAATCCATATCGCCGAGATGATCCTCATCACCAAGGATGTCCGAAAGGATAACAATCTTATCATCTTCTTTGATGAGTCCCATGGCGATACCAGAGACAGGTGCCTTAAGGGGAACACCAGCATCCATCATGGCCATACTGCCGCCACAGACGGTGGCCATGGAAGAGGACCCGTTTGACTCCATGATGTCCGAAACCACACGAATGGAATAAGGAAAATCCTCTTCATCGGGAAGTACGGCAGACAGTCCGCGAAGGGCAAGGGTTCCATGTCCAATGTCACGACGAGATGGCCCGCGAAGGAAACGAGCCTCACCAACACAGAATGGAGGAAAGTTATAATGAACCATAAAACGATTGTTTTCCTCACCCTGAAGAGTTTCAACTCGTTGCGAATCACGCTGACTTCCAAGTGTTGCAGTTACAATTGACTGAGTCTCACCACGGGTAAAAAGAGCTGAGCCATGGGTCTGAGGAAGATAGGTGACTTCACTGCTGATAGGACGAACCTGGTTAAATGCTCGTCCATCGAGACGAACTTCGTCATTAACAATCTGGGCTCGCATGATTTTCTTTTTGTAACCGGAGAGCAATTCGCTAATCTCTTTAGCATTTTCACCCTCTGGATCAAGACTCGCGATGACACTCTTTTTCAGCTCATCGTAGGCACTACCACGTTCCATTTTATCAGCGGTGACTATTACCTTCGCCATACCTTCAGCGGCAATTTCCTGAACTTTAGCCAGGAGTTCCTCATTTACAGGAACGGGTTCAACAATGCGCTTTGCTTTACCATGACTTTTCCGAAGATCAATCTGCATAGCAATAAGTGGCTGCACAGAGTCAAAAACGAAGAATATTGCATTAAGCACCTCGTCTTCACTCATAGTATCCACTTTCCCTTCAACCATGGTTACCGCATCGCTGGTACAGGCGACAATCATATCCATACGGGAATTTTTGAGTTCATCTTTGGTGGGATTCAAAACATACTCTCCGTCGACATAGCCAACACGAGCACCAGCAATTGGACCACCAAAGGGGATATCAGAAATGCTAAGTGCACAGGATGCACCATTTAATGCTAGGATATCAGGATCATTCTGCTGATCAGCTGAAAGTACGGTGGCAATAATCTGGGTCTCTGAAAAATACCCATCGGCAAACAGCGGACGGAGAGGACGATCGATAATGCGACAGGTAAGAACTTCCTGATCGCTGGGGCGTCCTATCTCGCGGCGAAAATAGTTACCGGGGATACGACCAACAGCGGCCATTCTTTCCTGATATTCTATGGTAAGCGGTAGAAAACCCAGTTCAGGTTTATTTTCTTTTCCAGCAACAACTGTAACAAGAACAACGGTACCGCCAGTCCGCATTATCACTGATCCATCGGCCTGCTTGGCTACTTTTCCGGTTTCAAGGGAAATGGTTTTGTCGCCTACTTCAACTTCAACTCTTTTAAACATAATTCATTCTCCAGCTGCCTTATTGCAGCATGGTTGATTTACCTTTTTGAGATACACTCAAAAAAAACAGGTGTATTATTGCTGCACTGCGGCAATTATACACCTGAATGGCAAATCGGCACCAAGGTAGGCACCATATTTACGGGTAAGAGGTGCCAGATGCACCTCTTAGGGGAAAACGCTACTTCCTTATACCAAGTGCCTGAATAAGCTCTCGGTATTTATTAAAATCTTTCTTCTTCAGATAATCGAGAAGACTTCTTCTCTGACCGACAAGCTTCAACAGACCCTGACGAGAGTGATGATCTTTTTTATGGGTCTTGAAATGATCAGTGAGGTACTGAATTCTGTCAGTTATAAGTGCGATCTGCACCTCGGAAGACCCGGTATCAGTCGGATGAAGTTTAAATTTTTCTATAATCTCATTTTTTGTAACTGCTGATTGTGCCAAGACAAACCTCCTGTTTCTGTATATGTACAACGATTTTTATTGTAGTATTCTATCCAAGTCCCGGTGGCGGGGACATTTTAAACATTAATCTTTTCATACCATGTACCACGTCCCAGAATTATTGCAACAGATTACAGACATCGGAGACAGATAAGACCTTATTCATAAGCCTTATCTTTGCATCTTCCTTGAGAAGATCTTCTCCGGCAATGCTGTCACGGACATGAAAGCACCCACTTCGCATACGTCTCAGAGTTGTCAAATAGGCTCCACAACCCAGGATCTTTCCGATATCCGCCCCAAGAGTCCGGATATATGTTCCCTTAGTGCAAACAACCCTGAGAGTAAGATAAGGAGAGTCATCACTCACTTCCAGCCCGCCATCAATGCGCTCAAGCGTATGGATAGTTACACTGCGTGGTGGTTTTTCCACAGCTATACCCTTACGCGCATAGTAATAGAGAGGTTTCCCCTTATGTTTCAAGGCAGAATAAATGGGCGGGATCTGCAGCTGTTCTCCGCGAAACTGCTCCAGGCACTTCTCGATCACATTTTCAGAAAGTGATCCTACTGAATGTGTGGCTGTGACCTCCCCCTCAGGATCCAAAGTGCTTGTTTCAACTCCAAGACGAAGGGTGGTAATATATTCCTTATCACCTTCCATAATCTGCCCGATCATTTTTGTTGCAGAACGCCCAGCACAGACAACCAGCAATCCAGTGGCAAACGGATCAAGGGTTCCGGCATGACCAACCTTCTTCATACCCAGTGCCTTTCGCACTTTACGAACAATATAAAAGGAGCTTGCTCCCTGGGGTTTGTCTACCAGAAAAGTTCCAGCTTCAAAATCAATATCCATCTACGACCAAGACATCATTTCAGGTAATGGCTCGATTCAACGCATCGAGAACCAGTGTCTGCACGTCAGCAACGGACTTATCAGAAAACCGGAATCCCGCTGCATTCTTGTGACCACCACCTCCGAACTCAGCAGCGATACGAGCGACATCAACCTTCCCCTTGGCGCGCAGGCTCACAGACACCACTCCTTTTCTTGTTTCTTTTATAAACGCTGCAACCTGCACAGAGGTAAGAGACCGTGGATAATTGATAAAACCTTCAACATCATCACTGCCGGCACCACTTTGCTCAAACATGTCTTCATTAACACTGATAAGAGCAATCTTCCCATCGGCATGAACAGCCAGCGTTGAAAGAACCATTTCCATAAGACGTAGTCGAGCTAGAGTGTAATTGTCATACACCCTCTGTGCAACCTCATCCGGCCCAACACCAGCTTCCACAAGATCTGCAGCAATCCGCAATGTCCTTGGACTGGTACTTTCATATCGGAAGGAACCGGTATCAGTCACAATAGCTACATAGAGACAGAAGGCAGCATCCCCAGATACCGTTGCACCTATAGCAAGGGCAAGCTCGTAGACCATTTCACCAGTTGACGAACAGTCGCTTTCCAACCAGACATAATCACCAAAATGACGGTGTCCACGATGATGGTCAATTACGATAAAAGGACTAATACTGAGTAGTTGATCCTTTGAATCACCAAGACGTTCTGCATCCCCGCAGTCAAGTGCCACAGCCACAACACTGTTTCCTGCTTTTTTTGCCTGCTCTGCAAAGTGCATCGCCGCGTCAAGGTCAGTATTGGCAAGATGTGCAGTGGGAAGGAAATCATAAAGGTGAGACACAGATGCATCAAGATACCGAAAAACCTGTTTTCCTTGTGATTCAAGGACATCGGCAAATCCCAGCAAAGAGCCCAAGGCATCTCCATCCGGATGGACGTGGGTGGCAAGCACAACATGAGTTGCACCCTTTACAAGATCAACAATATTTTCAGGAATCACCGTCTCTCCTGTTTCTCTCAGAGGCTATTGCGTCCAGAAGCGTCTCCATATCTCTTACCTGTTCTGCCTTCGCATCGTAGATAAATGTCAATGATGGTGTATGACGAAGATTTAAAACTTTAGCCAGGTGACTCCGCACAAAACCTGTGGCATTTACCAAGGCCGTAGCTGTATGTTTCCCGGACTTTTCTCCACCGCTCACGGTGTAAAAGATTCGGGCACTGCGTAAATCGTCGGTGACATCCACCCGGGATATAGTCACACCACTTAACTTCTGATCTCGGACCTTCTGTAAAAAGAAGAGAGACAACTCCATTTGAATAGCTTCTGCCACCCTGGTAGAGCGTTTCCGCTCCCTCTTTCCAAGGCCAACGGATTCAATAGTTTCTTTAGGATCCCACATAATTACAGAACTCGTTGCTCATTCAGCAATATACAGTAACAGCATACAGTGCTACTCGTCTTCAGTATCTGCTGTTGCATTATTCTCGGCTCTTTGCTCATGGAGTGTGGTACCAAGGGTTGCAGCAACTTCTTTCATTACAAACGCCTCAAGATTATCACCAACCTTGATATCGTTGAAGTTCTCAATGGACAGACCACATTCATAGCCAGACAATACTTCCTTGGCATCATCTTTAAAACGTCTCAGGGATTCAATTTTTCCGGTATAGACAACAACACCATCACGAAGAACATGAACCTTGGCATTCCGGGTGATTTTTCCATTTGTCACAGAACAGCCGGCAATGGTCCCAACCTTGGGGGCCTGGAATGTTTCACGAACTTCAGCATTACCGATAACATTTTCAACAAAATCGGGAGCCAGCATTCCCACCATTGCGGCAGTAATATCATCCAGTGCATGATAGATGACATCATAGGTTCGCATATCAACATTTTCCCTGGAGGCAAGCTCCTTCACCTTACCCGACGGCCGTACATTAAAGCCAATGATAATTGCCTCAGAAGCGGAGGCAAGCAAGACATCGGAGTCTGTCATGGTCCCAGTTCCCTCATGAAGGATCTTCACCTTCACCTCTTCAGTGGAAAGTTTCTCCGCTGCGGAAGCAAACGCCTCCAAGGTACCCTGCACATCAGCACGGAGAACAATCCGTAGTTCCTGAACATCGCCTTCACTCAACTTTTCAAAAAGAGTATCAAGTGAGACCTTGGAACCTGCAGCAAGCTCACTTTCACGAGCCTTCAAGGTTCTGGCCTGGGCAACATTCTTAGCCATTTTTTCATCGGTAACCACAACAAATTCGTCACCCGCGGATGGCACCCCAGTAATCCCCTGTACCTCAACAGGAATGGAGGGACCTGCACTCTTTATTGGCATACCTTTATCATTGAGTAATGCCCGGACTTTTCCACTGAATTGCCCTACAACAAAATGATCTCCGGTTCGAATGGTTCCTTCCTGAATAAGAACCGTGGCAACTGCGCCCCGTCCTTTATCAAGCTTGGCCTCAACAACCCGTCCCCTGGCCTTTCGTTCAGGATCAGCCTTTAACTCCATCATCTCAGCCATAAGCTGAATATTTTCCATGAGACTATCAATACCAATATTATTTTTGGCAGACATTTCAACGAAGATAGTTTGTCCTCCCCACTCTTCGGGAGCAAGGTCGAGATCGGAAAGCTCACGCTTGACCCGTTCAGGGTCCGCATTGTCTTTATCTATTTTATTGACGGCAACAAGAATCGGGACACCAGCTGCCTGAGCATGATGTATCGCTTCACGGGTCTGTTCCATAACACCATCATCGGCAGCCACGACCAGAATAACAAGATCCGTTACCTGGGCACCACGGGAACGCATTTCTGTAAATGCAGCATGACCGGGAGTATCAACAAAAGTAACATCCCCAGCTTCTGACTTCACATGGTAGGCACCGATATGCTGAGTGATACCTCCCGCTTCTCCATCAGCCACATCTGTCTTACGAATAGCATCAAGAATGGATGTCTTTCCATGATCAACATGCCCCATTACAGTTATAACCGGAGACCTTGAAACAGCAACGCCACCAGCTTCCTGCAGATCAAGCTGCTCGACACCGATCTCCTCAGTCATAGCTTGCTCCACATCATAACCGAAATCGGAAGCGACAAGAATTGCAGTATCAACATCAAGTGCCTGATTCACTGTGGCCATTACACCAAGTCCCATCAGTTTTGCTATGATTTCATTTGCTTTAATGCCCATGCGATGACCAAGATCACCAACACTGATGGTTTCATGAACCTTAATTTTCTTCTTACTGGCCTTCATTTCAGCAGCAGCCTGTTGAGGAACAACCTTGGCTTTCCCTCTACCCTTTTTGCCACGTTTTCCGAAATGGTCACCTTCATATCCGAAGCGAGTTACCCGAACCCCCTTACGCCCTTTTTTGGCACCCTTCCAGCTGCCCTTTCCACCTTTTTTGGAATCACTGTCATCATCGGACAGGGAATCGTCATCCTCTTTTTTCCCCTTCTTTTTCACACGAACAGGAGCGACAGGAGCAATCGGATCAGCGAGGTCAACGGGTCGCTTGCCTCCTTGAGGCCTTGGATCCGATTTTCTTACGGAAGATCGCCCGCTTTTTTTGCGTGGTGCTGGACTTGTCGGCTCCTCTTCAGGAAGCTCTATGGTACCCACAACTTTAGCGATTCCTGTTTTCGAAGGAATATGTGACACCTGTTCAACAAACCCTTCCTTTTTTACTTCTGGGACGACAACAGTCTCAGGCGCTTCTTCAGTTACAGAATCTTCTTCTACCGTTACTCCAGCTGTCACTTCCTGGACAGATTCTGTTTCAGAAGGAATTTCTTTTTCCTCTGCAGCTTCAGCTACAACTGTAGTTTCAGGCTCAACGGCCTCAGGGGCCTCAGTCGTAACCTCGACCTCGTCGGGAAAGTCAGCGGTCTCCTCAACTTCCTCCACGACTTCTTTTTTCGGACGACGAATAATAGTTGCCCGTCGCCGGATAACTGTGGTGCCACCTTCCGCATCAGCATCAATTCGTTTCTCAACCAATTTAGAGTCAGAACTTTGCAGTACTTCTGCACGGATTCTTAATGCCGTATCATCATCAACCGTTGAACTATGTCCTTTGATATCATATCCCAGTTCTATCAGTTTATCTGCCAAAGTCTTACTGGCCATACCGGCCTCTTTCGCCAACTCGTAAATCCTAACCCTGCTCATGCACTACTCCTGTTCTTCCCAGTTTCCCTTAGAAACGCAAATAAATATACAATACCGCTATATTGATTCAATTCAGTCGAAAAGCTCTTTTCCATACCTGTTTAGGGCTTGAAAATTTTTCCACACATTTCCCTTCTTTACAGCAATACACTCCTCTGCCGGACATCCTTTGCTGCCTATCTAAAACCGCAGTTGCTTCTTTGAATTGCCATACATATCTATGCAACATATCCTTAGCAACCTTTTTGCGACAGATAATACACGTCCGGACAGGTAGAGTATTCTTATTTTTGTTCATTCTCTACTGGCGTTTCCACTACCAAATCTTCCTTTTCAACGCTATCACTTCCGGAAACTGGTACAGTTTTGGCTGCAGCAGCCTCCACATCCACCCCAGCCCCTGGTTCGGATACTGAAACAGTTTTTTCCGCTCCCGGTTTCTTAGGTTTTTCAGCAGTCACCACACCTTCACCTATCATCCTCACGGCTGTGTCAATAAGATGCTGTGCCTGTTCCTCATTTATAGAACGAATAACGATAAGATCCTCGACGGCAGCCTCTGCAAGTTTTTCGATGGAGAAAATCCCACGAGCAAGAAGCTGATCAGCCAGAGGCTCTTCAATTCCATCGATGGCAAGGAGCGTCTGATAACCAGGATTCTCAAGGTTCGCATAACGCTGTTCGCTTTTCACATCGATACGCCAGCCAAGAAGGCGTGACGCAAGGCGTACATTTTGCCCTTGACGACCAATTGCAAGAGAAAGCTGATCATTAGGCACTACAACAAGAAGAGTTTTTGCCTCTTCATCGGCCATAACCATGGACACATGGGCGGGTGCCAAGGCGTTATACACGTATTTTGCTGGATCAGGACTCCAGGGAACGATATCGATACGCTCACCTTGCAGCTCCTGAACAACATTCTGCACTCTGGATCCTTTCATCCCAACACAGGCACCAACAGGATCAACATCGGTCTCAAGAGAACTCACGGCAATCTTTGCCCGAAAACCGGGTTCACGACTAACACCCATGATCTCGACAATTCCCTCTGCAATCTCTGGCACTTCCATTGTAAAAAGCTTAGCAAGAAAATCGTTGCAGGTACGTGACAGGATAAGCTGTGAATCTCTGGCATTCTGGCGAACATCATCGAGGTAGGCACGAATACGATCGCCCTGTTTAAAAGAACGTTTTGGAATCTGCTGATCACGCGGTAGAATGGCATCGGTACGACCCAGATTGACAATCATATTGCCACGTTCAAAACGCTGAACAATGCCACTTACGACTTCGCCCTTCCGATCTTTAAACATTTCAAAGATAACATCTCGTTCAGCATCCTTCATCTTATGGATAATGACCTGCTTAGCAGATTGAGCAGCAATACGACCAAGGTCTTCGATGTTTTCCATCTTCTCACCAAGCTCATCGTCAAGCTGAACCTCAGGGTCAAGTTTTCGAGCAGCCTCAAGAGCGATTTCTGTCTGCTCATCCTCAACCTCGTTTACCACTGTACGAAATTGAAAAACCTCAACTTCACCAAATTCCTCATTGAAGCGCACTTCGATATCACGTCTGGAACCGAGCTTCTTCTTTGCTGCCGACTCCACAGCTTCTTCAATGGCTTCAATCAGTAGTTTTTTGTCAAAACCACGATCTCTGCATATTTGATCAATGATACGTTTTAAATCTGATAGCATCTTATTCCCCACAAAAAACAATCTATAATTGTATTGCCTTTTTATCTCTCTAATCAATGTAATAAAAATTCTACACTCTATGTACCACGCTTTAAGATGACCTATAGGGTCAGCCTGGCTTTCCTAATCTGATCCATCAAAAATCTTGTAGTTTCCCCATCTTCAACCAGTAAATCGAAGCCCAATTCATCCGACTCTCCGATCAAACCAACAAACACCTTCTGGCCATCAAGCGGATGTCGCAGCCTGACACGCGCCTTCTTCCCTTTGAACCGTTCAAAATCAGCGGCACTGCGCAATGGCCGTTCAAGACCCGGAGAAGAAACTTCCAAAGTAAATGAATGAGGGACAAGGTCCTCAACATCCAGAAAAAAGCTTACCTCCCGACTCACCTTGGTGCACTGATCAATTCCAACCCCGTCGGAACCATCGATAAAAAGACGAAGCACCCACCCTTCACCTTCCTGACGATACTGTATTTCTACAAGTTCAAGCCCTAAGGAAGGAAGAAGGGCTTCAACAAATTCCTGAACTTTTTCTATAACATAGTCACTCATACTTCCCTGTTCCGTTATGCACAAGCCCGTAAAACAGGCATAAAAAAAAGCGGGCATAGCCCACTTTCATAGCCACCTCCCCCGCAGGGTTGTGGTATGGCATCAACGAAAGAAAGGCGACCGAAATCCGTTGACACTGGAGCGGGCGACGAGGTTCGAACTCGCGACCCCAAGCTTGGGAAGCTTGTACTCTACCAACTGAGCTACACCCGCAAACATCCCGTTCCAGTATAAGAATAAAACATAAAAATAACCAGTTGTCAAGAAATGATACTTTCAAAAAGATCTTGATGCACAGCACAGTCAATACCAAGTTCTCCCCAGAGTCATTTTTCTTCCAGGTTTTCCAAACTCTCATTTCAAAAAGAACATGTTGCCTGTTCACAGCACCTTACATACACTTTCATCCTCTCCCTGCTTTCCTTTTTCAGGTGCCTGGTGGAATACAAATCAATAAATAGCGATTGACAAACCGACGAGGGATTAATACAACGTCTCAAACTTTACCCCTAACAAAGGACTGGAAACCAGAACAGCCCTCCAGTCCAATAACATGTAATTCCAGTAAACTACCATCAAAAAGAGTGATTTCCTTCGGCTATCGCTCATCAAACAAAACTAAATGCAACCTATAAAGAACGAAACAATAGCCGTAAACGGTTCCCCCATCAACATCTTGATGGCTGGAGACCATTCTCAAACGCCACTTCTCTTTCTTCACGGAAAAGCATTTCAGGCTGAGACCTGGCAACAACTTGGCACCATACAGGCTGCCATTGATGCCGGTTTTCCCATTCTGGCCCTTGACTTTCCAGGATTCGGAAAAAGTCCAGAGAGCGACACAACTCCCGAAACTGTAATAAATGGCGTACTGGAAGCAACTGGCATCAAAAGTATTATTATGGTAGCGCCTTCTATGAGCGGGAAGATAGCCATCGAATATGCCTTAGCCAACCCTCATAGAATTGCAGGCCTTGTTCTTATCGGTGCTGTCGGGGTTCAGGAAAACCGAGAGAACCTCTGTAAATTGCCCCCCCGAACTCTTCTTATCTGGGGCGAAAACGATCAGATTTCAGCACCTGCAAATGGAGCACTTTTGAATAGGGAAATCCCGGGATCTGAATTTGTGATTTTTAAAAACGCACCACACCCCTGCTACCTTGAGCAACCTGCATTCTGGCATGACACACTATTAAACTTTGCCCAAAAAGTTACCAAGCAAAATTAATATGACTGAAAAAACCCTCATTATTGCTGAAAAACCTAGTGTCGCTGCGGACCTTGCTAAAGTCTTGCCCGGGAAATTCACGAAAACTAAGACCCACTACGAAAGTGATTCTCATATAGTTTCCTACGCCATTGGTCATCTC
This sequence comes from Desulfocapsa sulfexigens DSM 10523, assembly GCF_000341395.1. Lineage (GTDB taxonomy): Bacteria > Desulfobacterota > Desulfobulbia > Desulfobulbales > Desulfocapsaceae > Desulfocapsa > Desulfocapsa sulfexigens. The sequence goes on from NC_020304.1 coordinate 24,597, forward strand.
GTTGCCATTCAATATCCAGAAGAGATTGATCCGAAGTATAAAAGTTGGGATCTCAGCAATCTCCCCATCCTACCAGAAGAATTCCCCTTAAAAGGACTTCAGGGAACGACAGCACAGCTCAACGCACTTCAGAAGCTTATTCGCAGAAAAGATGTAACTGAAATCATTAATGCCTGTGATGCGGGGCGTGAAGGAGAGTTAATCTTCAAATACATCCTCCGCTATGTATGGAACAAATCCGTTTCCGGGAAGAAGCTCAAAAGACTGTGGCTGCAATCGATGACCCGGGACTCAATAAAAGAGGCCTTTGCCAACCTGCGCGAGAATGATGAAATGCTCGCCCTGGAAGATGCTGCTCTCTGCCGTTCTGAATCAGATTGGCTTATCGGACTCAATGCCACCCGTGCACTCACTGGCTTCAACTCACGAAAAGGCGGCTTTTTTCTCACCTCATGCGGCAGAGTACAGACCCCTACTCTCTCACTTCTTGTAAAACGAGAACAGGTTCGTCGGGAATTTGAACCGCAAGATTTTTTCACTCTTCAGGCAACATTCACGTTTGACAACAGCTCCTATGTCGGCAAATGGATAGACCCTGACTTCAAAAAAGATCCTGAGAACGAACATGCTCGAGCAGACCGACTCTGGAAAGAAGAGGCAGCTGATAACAGAGTTGCAAAATGCTCAGGACAACCTGCTGATGTATCAGAAACCAGTAAAAAATCGACGCAGCGCGCCCCTGCTCTGTACGATCTCACTTCTCTGCAACGTGAGGCAAACGGACGTTTTGGTTTCTCGGCAAAGAACACTTTGGCCATTGCTCAGGCCCTATACGAACGACATAAAGTCCTTACCTACCCCCGTACCGACAGCCGTCACCTGCCTGAAGACTATCTTAATAATGTCAAAAAAACGGTCAAGATACAGGAGGGTTGGCAACTGGGGAAACATGCTGCCACAGCACTCGAACAGGGCTATATCAAAAAAAACAAACTTATCTTCGATAACAAAAAGATTTCAGACCATCACGCTATCATTCCGACCAACACTTTGCCGGGTTCACTCAGTGAAGCAGAACTGAAAGTTTACACTATGGTCGTGCAGCGCTTTCTAGCTGTATTTTTTCCCCCAGCCACCTATCTTAACACCAGACGAATTTCCATTGTAGAGGAAGAGACATTTCTCACTGAAGGAAAAATTCTGACCAATCCAGGTTGGAAAATCGTCTACCAGGGAATCGACAATCAGGAATCCGACAAATTACTGGTTGAAATACCGCAAGGAACTAACATTCATTGCAAAGAAGTTGTTAAAGAAAAATCTGAAACAAAACCACCACCACGCTTCAACGAGGCAACCCTGCTCTCAGCCATGGAGCATTCAGGAAAATTTGTTGATGATGAAGAACTGGCAGAAGCCATGAAGGAAAGTGGCCTCGGAACACCGGCTACACGTGCTGCAATTATCGAGAAATTAATCAAGGAAAAGTATATTGTCCGGGAGGGTCGCGAGCTTACCCCTACGGGAAAAGCATTCGAACTTTTTTCACTGCTCGAAGCCCTGAAGATTGAAGTACTCGCCTCTCCTCAAATGACTGGGGAATGGGAATTCAAACTGAACCAGATCCTTCATGGAAAATTCACACGGAAACAATTCATGAAAGAGATTCGGGATCTTACCAGACATATTATTTCCCAGGTTCGGGAGTTTGAAAAATCGCCAATCCAAAAAGAAGCCCCCTTCAGCCCGGTTGACGATATTCGTTTCTTTGAAACCCCCACGGCCTACATTTCAGAAGATAAGAAAATCACTCTCAGAAAAATTCTTGGTGGCAGGATCATGAGCCAGGATGAGATTGTCAGCATTATAAACGGACAAACCCTGGGCCCTTTCAGTGATTTCAGAAGTAAACGTGGAAAACCCTTCACTGCCTCTGTTCGTTTAACCAAAAACAAAGTAGAGTTTCTTTTTACAGACTCCATTGAAGACCTTGACATCAAGGCCATCAAGGCCAGTGAACCACTTGGAGTCTCTCCCGTTGACAACACCCCGGTCTTTGAGACCCCAACTGCCTACATGTCCGAATCACGGCTGGAGGGAGACAAGGACAAGGGTTTGCAGATTGGCAAAGTTATCCTTGGCCGTGCCATCACCAGCGACCACATCAGACAGCTCCTGAGTGATGGAAAAACAGAGTTAATACCAAACTTCATATCAAAGAAAAAAAGACCATTTGACGCCTACTTGTTAATGAACAAGACGGGGAAGATCAGTTTTGAGTTTCCACCACGAAAACGGAAAGAGCCGGCTAAAAATAAAAATTAAGGGGCCGTGGCCTCATTATACTATGAAAAAAATTAAAGACGAATTACAGGACAAAAGCAGTTTTGAGCTGGTCACCATCTGCGTCAAGGCTGCCCTGGATACAAAGGCAGAAGACCTGGTCGTACTCGATGTACGCGAACTTTCCTCCTTCACCGACTACTTTGTCATCATGAGTGGCCGTTCCAGTCGCCACGTACAGGGTCTCGCCGAAGCACTGGAAAAAGCGATGCGTTCAAAAAGAATTAGTGCGGCAAAAGCAGAAGGAATTCAGGAAGGAATGTGGGTTCTTCTTGACTTTGCTGATGTAGTAGTTCATATTTTCTATCATGAACAGCGATCTTTTTACGACCTGGAAGGGCTGTGGCATGATGCCCCAAGAGTGGAAATAAACGAGAGCTAATATATGCAATACATCAGTACCCGTGGCGGCATTGACCCCGTTCCCTTCACTAAAGCCGTGATGATGGGACTTGCCGACGATGGCGGCCTACTCCTCCCAAGAACGATTCCTCGTATTGGTAGCGATACCTTTGGTCAATGGAAAGATCTTTCTTATCCTAAACTGGCCTTTGAGATTATGTCTCGTTTTATCGATGACATTCCCGGAACTGATCTCCGTGACATAATCAGTCGCTCCTATGCAACTTTTGATACAGAACAGGTTATCCCTATCATCCACCAGGGACCTCTCCACATTATGGAGCTTTTCCATGGCCCTACCCTGGCTTTTAAAGATGTTGCCCTGCAGTTCCTCGGCAATATTTTTGAATACCTCCTGGAAAAAGATGATTCGGTTATGAATATTCTGGGTGCCACCTCCGGTGATACCGGTAGCGCTGCCATTTACGGAGTAAGAGGAAAAGAACGAATTAACATCTTCATTCTCCACCCTCATAAACGAGTAAGTAAAGTCCAGGAAAAACAGATGACAACGGTGACGGACAGCAATGTTTTTAATATTGCTATCCGCGGTACCTTTGACGATGGCCAGGCTATTGTGAAAGCCATCTTCAATGATCTGGACTTCAAGGAAAAACAACATCTTGGAGCCATCAATTCCATCAACTGGGCCAGGGTCCTTGCTCAGGTAGTCTACTATGTACACGCTTGTCTCCATATTTCCAGTCACGAAAATGATAAAGCGACGGATTTCTCGGTCCCTACAGGAAACTTTGGCGATATATTCGCTGGTTATATTGCAAAGCGCATGCTTCCCGAAGGAACAATCAGAAAATTAATGCTGGCAACTAACTCCAATGACATCCTCTCACGAATGGTCAGTAATGGTGACTACTCTCTTGGTGATGTTGTAGCTACTTCAAGTCCTTCCATGGATATCCAGTCGGCTTCCAACTTTGAGCGTTACCTGTACTATCTCCTCGACAAAGAACCTAATCGAACAAATCAGGCCATGATGCAGTTTGCTGAAACCGGTGAAATCAATCTCACCGATTTCAAGGATCAGATCCAGAGGGATTTCATTACAGAAAAGGCCACTGAAGAGGATGTCTCGACTTGCATCCGTGATTTCTATAAGCAATATGGCTACATTATGGATCCACACACGGCAGTCGGGGTGCACTGTGCCCTTAAACACCAGGAAAAGGGAATCCCTGTCTGCTGCCTGGCCACCGCCCATCCCGGAAAATTTGGCGATACCGTGGAAGCTGCCATAGAAAAACCCCTTGAGCTCCCCGATTCCATTGCTGTCTTAATGGAAGAAAACAGAGAGTCTCGCTGTGAACTGATGGATGCCGACAGAAACGATATACAGGAATTTGTCAAAAAACATTCCAAACACAACTGCTAACACAATGCAGGGAGCAGCAGAACACAAAAGACAGGTGGAGGAGTGCGTTGCCCACCTGAAGCAGCTACTCCCATTCACTCCCGATCTGCTTATACAGCTCGGGACCGGCCTTGGTCACTTTGGAGACAGAATCACCAGCGCACTGATGCTTCCCTACTCCGAAATTCCCCACTTTCCAAGATCTACAGTTGCTAGTCACAGTGGAAACCTTATCCTTGGCTATCTTGGCGATAAAAAAGTTGCCGTCCTTCAGGGAAGATTTCACTTTTATGAAGGGTACTCCACAAAGGAGGTTGCCTTCCCCATCAGAGTACTGTCACTCCTCGGAGCGAAGACCCTGATCGTGACCAACGCTGCAGGTGGACTCAATCCGCTTTTTCAGGCAGGATCCATCATGGTTTTCCGGGATCACCTGAATTTCCTGGGTGAGAACCCGCTGCGAGGCCCGAATATTGACAACTGGGGCCCGCGTTTTCCCGATTTTTCAACCCCATACCACCCGGGGCTTATCAAAACTGCTCTGGACAGTGCCAGCTTCTGTAAAATCGCCAACGTAATCAGTGGTGTTTATGTCTGTATCCCTGGCCCAAGTCTTGAAACACCAGCTGAGACAAGGTGGCTTCGTGAAAGTGGCGCAGATGCTGTGGGCATGTCATCTGTTCCTGAAATCATAGTCGCCAAACACGGTGGAATGGATGTGCTTGGTTTATCTGTTGTTTCTAACGTGAACGACCCTGACAATTTTGAGCCTATTATTCTTGAGGATATTATAGCCACTGCCGAAGCCATGGAACCAAAACTTGAACAGTTAATCGTAGAGATTGCTGCACGGATACCATCATGACAACACAACGGGCTGATACCATTATTTCCGGCAGTTACCTCATCCCGGATTCCAGACAAAAAAATGTCATCAATAATGGGGCTGTAGCGGTGTCGAAGGATAGCATCGCAGCAATCGGTACCAGCGAAGACATCCTTGCACAGTTTACAACAGAGCGCCATATCCACACAGATCATGGCCTGATTATGCCCGGCCTTGTCAACACCCATACCCATGCACCAATGGCCTGTTTCCGTGGACTCGCCGACGACCTGCCCCTAATGACCTGGCTTGAAAAACACATTTTTCCGGTGGAAGCCCGCTGGACTCCCGAAATGATCTATCACTCCACGCTGCTGTCACTTGCTGAGATGATCAAATCCGGAACCACCAGTTTCTGTGACATGTATCTTTTTTCGAAAGAGGTGGCGAGAGCTACGGTTGAATCCGGGATGCGGGCATGGATTGGTGAAGTACTTTATGACTTTCCGTCTCCCTGTTATGGCGATCTGGAGAATGGTTTTTCCTATGTGGAAGAGCTCTTTGGTCTCTATTCAGGCCATTCGCTCATTTCAATCACTGCCGATCCCCACTCAGTTTATACCTGTTCACCGGAACTACTGACGCGGCTCGGGAAAGTTGCACAGAGCCATGACAGTCTCTACGCAATTCATCTCTCCGAGAATGAAGCGGAAGTGAACACCTGCAAAGAGCGCTATAACTGCTCCCCGGTAGACCATCTGGAGCGCTTGGGACTACTTGGCCCCAAAACACTGGCTGCTCATTGCGTTATGCTGGATGACAGAGAAATTGCACTTATGGCTGAGCGGGGTGTAAAAGTATCCCACTGTCAGGAATCAAACATGAAACTTGCCTCGGGCACCGCGCCCGTTGTCAAGATGATCGAAGCTGGTATAGAGGTTGGAATAGGAACGGACGGTGCCGCGTCAAACAACGATGTGGATATGTTCGGAGAGATGAACACGGTTGCTAAGATCCACAAAGTTGCCCGTATGGATCCTACAGCAATGGGCGCTGAACAGACCCTGCATGCAGCAACACTTGGTGGAGCTACAACTCTTGGGGCCAGTGATCATATCGGAACACTTGCAGTCGGCAAAAAAGCGGATATGATTGTACTCAACATGAACCAACCGCACCTCACACCACTGTATAACATTCCGTCGCACCTTGTCTACGCAGCTCGCGGGTCTGATGTCATCCATTCAATCATAAACGGCAGGATCGTTATGGAAGACAGAGTTCTCCAAAGCCTTGATGAAGAGCAGATTCTTGCCCGGATGCGAGAGATCGGACAAAACATTGTCAGGCATGGAAAGGATTGACATTCTCGCAGTACTGCTCTACACTCAGTAATCTGTATATAGAAAGTTGTTAACTGTGATTTTATACGTATAGAGGAAGCACTATGTTTGGACTTGGAATGCCTGAGCTAATTGTTATTCTGGTCATTATTGTTATTATTTTTGGTGCTGGCAAACTTCCGGAAATTGGATCGGGAATTGGTAAAGGCATCAAAAATTTTAAGGATGCCACCAAAAAAGAAGAAACAAAAACGATTGACGAAGACACCAAAGGTGATTCACAGACCTGAGCCGACGGCTCCCCCCGACTTTACTCTAACTGGAGAAAACCATGTTTGGACTCGGAACCCCTGAATTAGTTGTTATTCTCGGCATTGCTGTTCTTGTTTTCGGAGGAAAAAAACTTCCGGAAATTGGGTCAGGTCTAGGTAAGGCAATCTCGTCGTTCAAAAACGGGATAAGTGACGTTGAAGACGGCGGCAAGAAAATTCTGGAAGATGTTCCCGGGGTGAAAGAAGTTACAGCCGTAAAAGACAAAGTTGATGCAGTAAAAAACATCGGCAATATTCTCAAATAACCTATCAGTCTGGTCGCCCCAGCAATGAATATGAAGGAGAATCGTAATCGGTTCTCCTTTTTTTGCCCCCATGATTTTCTTTTTTTCACACTTCATCTTTCTTGACAAGTCTCTCCACCTTGACATACTCTAAAAGAGAAAAAACTATATTTATGGTTTAGATTTATCTCCTACACCGAAGGGAAATCATGTCAAATCGTCGTAACTATGAGCGCCTGTTGATTCAAAAATTTGCCATTCTGAAACTTGCAAATGGCGAAACCATCCAGGGACAAACCCGTGATCTTGGAATGGGTGGAGCCTTTATAGAATGTGCGCCAGATATTCACCTTGAGGAGGGGACAGAATGTACCATCAGCCTGGTACTCAATGATGAAGAGGAAAGAATGATCACAGAAATATATGGCTGTATCAGCCACTGCGATAACAGCGGGGGACTTGGATGTAATTTCCTGAAAATCAACGCCACGTACTACCAGTTCATAGGGGAAGCATCGGATTAATGAGAAAACGTGACCACGCCGGGTCAAAACCTGCAAATACTTGCTGTCATTTCTAATACTTATTCATTTCTTACATTCCTTTTTTATATCAGGCGCAGGCGCCACTAAACAGTCTAAAAGAAATGTTTGCTCTTCTTCATTAAGGTCGGCACCACGTCGTTTAACCATCCGTTTTATAGTTGCGTCCCAACGACGTTTTGATTTTTCATCCACCTGGCTACAGACACGATCCAGATAGTGACAGGACTGGCAACGGTTCAACAAAAGTTCAGCACAACCTGCCTTTGATTCAGCTTGCACACTAAATGGCACCATAAGATAGAGAAATACGACGACAGCACTACACCACTTCATACATTTGCTCCTTTGATCGCTGAATTCTGCTACACTCTTTGGAATCAATATAACTGTTTACCACGGTAGCACAAAATTCACAAAAAACAACCTGATTACCACTAATCCTCAGCCTGCACGCCTGAGGAGGAGTTGGTTCGTGTTGATTATATGGGCATCTGCGGCCTGGACGGCCACAGCAGAGCCCCCAGGGATGGGTTTATGGCGTCCCTTATAGTCGACACGGAACAGCTCCGGGTTGCAAAGCTGAGTTTCGATGGTAATCAGGAAAAACAATTATTCGGGTGAAACGATAACATTACAAAACAAACGCCAGTTTCTTCATGGGGGAACACTAATCAGGAACGACAGGTTCCCCCTGCATGAATACCTGTCCAATCAATCAGGCAGGAGTAGTTCCCTCCACTCTTGCAATCACCGAAGCAAGTCCTCTCTCTTTTTCCCGGTCTGGAAACAGAACTGCCAGAAGATCACGTCTCTCTTCCTGATCACGTCGCCTCAGACGACGTTTTGCAATTTCCCGAACTTCCTCCTGCCGTATTGTCACCATCTGTCGCAGAAAAATCTGTGCCTCGGAAAACTCTCTTTCTGAAATCGTCCCAGTGCCATTCTCGTCTTTTTCCTTCATGGCAAGTTTTATTTCCTGAACAGGTCTGACCTCCCCATCCTCAGTGAGAAAAAAACCATTGGCTGCAACCTCGCCCATAAGTACATTATCTCGATCCCGCAGTTGAAATGCGGTCTTGTCATGGGTCAGACAGATGGCTCCTACGCCAGCCTCCTGAAGACTGAGAAGTGCAGCCTCTCCTGATTTCTCGGGAGACCAGATGCGAAGTTTTTTAAAAATCTCATCATTCTCATCAATCCAGCCATTCCTATCCATATCGTGTAAGGCCAGTTCCTGAAATCCATAGCCAGTGCTTGGTCCAAAAAGTTCGCTTCCGTTATTAATTTTTTTATCATTATTTAAATCAAGAGCGAGAAACCCACTACCGGGCTGCAATGAAAAAGATTCATCGCTAATCCCGTCACTATCCAGATCAAACTGGAAACTGCGATTTGCTAGATTTTCTAAGTTGCAATCAAAGTTAAAGACCAGCGGATCCATCAACACCCCGCCTGCCCCACGCCATGCCATGCTCTCGGTAACACGTGCTTGCCGCTCCATACTGAGATCAAGTGAAAAATTCAGATCCCGCCCATCTTCCAACTGCACTGAACCGGAAGAGTGAATAGAGACCTTTTCATAGTGGTAGCTAGTAGAAACAGATGCAAAAGAAAACACAGCAATCTTTCCTGGTGGGTTCAGAGGTTCCGACAAGATAACATTTCCCTGGCCCTCAAGTCCTTGAATCCTCCTTAAGCGGACCCGTTGTCCAACTACCTCAGTTACCATCTGTTCCAAAGCATGATCGGCAGTGGTTTTGTATTCTTTTTCTCCATCGGTGCAGTGTACCGTACTTATGGCCGTACACTCCTGTGACTGACGGCTTTCTTCGACCCTTTCCCTTCGCAGGTCTGGTTCTCCAGAGAGATTAAGCCGAAATTCCGGATCCTCCCCCAACCTGCCTGCCACCATTTGCGCTACTCTCCCGGTCACATCCCTGTGTTCTGCCGACGCGTCCATGCTGATGTGGGAAGTGTTAATTTTCATGTCACTCCTCCTGCGTCAAATAAATCATTGCGGCCGTTGGCCATTATTCCCTTTCCTGACAAAAAAGAAAAGGACTCCATTTATTCATATCGACACATCCTGAAAATTGTTAACGACCGTAATGCCCTTTCATCTTGACAATGGATGGGTTACGTTGTAAGCATCTTGGTTTGCCTACTTTTTTATCTTTTTTTTACAAAGAGGATAAAAATAAAAGAGAATTCACAAACAAACAATCTGTCGTTTTTTATAAACCAGCGGATATATCTTTTAACCAATCAGGAGTAATGCATGTGTCGTTTAGCCCTGAAAACCGCCAGTGAGGCCTTCTCTCCATATGAAGTTCTCCAGGGCATGGAGGCTATGCAGGAAGGTTACGATGGCTCCGGCCTCGGACTTCTTCTGCGCGGTCTTGATTTTGATGATTACACCTACAATACCAAAAACCCAGTTCTTTCAGGTATTGCCCATACTGAAGAGGCGTGGGACCGTCTCAGGAACTATATGGACAGTCACGGTTTTGAACTGAAGTATGACCATGACTTTGACACCGCTCCCGGTCATCTGAAAGCACATAACAGATATCGTTATTTTCTTCGTGTTTACAAGTTACCACAATCAATCTCAGAGAAGTCAGAGGAAGAGATTGAGCATGATTTAATGATGACCCGGCTTGCACTCAGAAAAGACGGAGAACTCCATGGCGACGATCTCACAGTTTTTTCTTTCTGGCCAGATGTTGCCACTATCAAGGAAGTTGGCTGGCCACTTGAAATTGGTGACGGGCTGAGACTGTTCGACAACCGGATCAAATCCCGGGTCTGTATGGCACAGGGACGTCAGAACACCAACTACGGGATCAACCTTTATGCCTGCCATCCCTTCTTTATCCAGGGAATCGCCACCATGACCAACGGGGAAAACACTGCTTTTGTTCCCATCCGTGACTGGCTGCTCGGCAAACATTTTCCAGGATACACCGGATATCAGAGTGACTCGGAGACCTTCACACACATTCTCCACTACACCTTAAAGCAGCTCAAACTCCCTCTCCAGGCCTACAAACACATCATCACCCCTCTTCGGGGCGATGAACTGGCCAATCATCCTCAGGGAGATTTTTTAAGAGGTCTTCGTGATTCCTGTCGACGCCTTATCATTGACGGACCCAATGCAGTTATTGGAACCCTGCCCGATGAGACCTGTATGCTGGTTATGGATCAGAAAAAATTACGCCCCGCAACCGTGGGTGGAAGGCCTGGTGCCTGGGCAATCGCATCAGAAATGTGCGGTGTTGATGCCATGGTACCCGACCGTGATCCATCACTTGATTTCCAACCCATGCGTGAACACACAATTCTTGTACCACCAGAACGAAAGGAACTGACAATATGGTCTCAGCACGATCCGTATCCGTTGGGCCAGGCAGCTTAAGCTACACTGACCTGCCCTGGATAATCCAGCACCGCGAAGATAGATGTACCCTCTGTGGTCATTGTACCGCAGTTTGTCCTAAAGAGGCAATCTATCTCGCCTATAGACGCCAGAGGATGCCAAAACTTGACGTCCTCAAGAAAAAACGCGGCAATGAATACCGTACTTTTGTCGGTATCCGCCAGAAAAAGAACATGGCCAATGCCTGCATCGGTTGCTCCATGTGCTCCATGGTCTGTCCAAACGAGGCAATCCAGCCCGTTCCCAATACTAACGAGCACAGAACTCTCTTCTTCAACAACCAGAAGGGTGAGCCCATGAAGCGTGGCGGCAGACGTAACGAAGTCGGCCCCACCCTGCTTGACAGGATCATGTTTAACCGCATTTCAATGCTCACCGATCCGGCACTGGATGCCGGACGCCACGAGTTCAGTGTTACCACAACCCTGGGTCGCACTCTTGATCCGGCAGAGTTCCTGAAACGCACGCGCGAGGGGGGATGGATTCCGCCAACACGGGAAATATTTCCTTTTGTAATCGGCTCCATGTCTTTTGGTGCGCTGTCGCCAAATATGTGGCTTGGGTTGCTGCAGGGTGTTGCCTATTGTAATGAAGTACTTGGTATCCCAGTCGTTATGTGTACTGGTGAAGGAGGATGTCCTCCATGGGTTCTGAAAAGCCCCTACCTCAAGTACATTGTCCTGCAGATTGCATCCGGTTATTTTGGTTGGGATGAGATCATCCGGGCCATTCCCGATATGCAGTGTGACCCTGCCGCCATAGAAATAAAATATGGTCAAGGTGCTAAACCAGGCGACGGCGGACTGCTTATGTGGTTCAAGGTCTCCAAGTTGATTGCTCGTCTTCGCGGTGTGCCCGAAGGAGTAGACCTTCCGTCGCCTCCTGTGCACCAGACGCTCTATTCCATTGAGGAATCGGTGATGAAGATGATCCAGACCCTGTCCACCGCCTTTGGTCACAAGGTTCCGATCTATCCAAAGATCTCGGCCTCAACGAGTGCCAAATCAGTACTGAATAATCTGGTACGTAATCCCTATGCCGGTGGTCTGCTGATCGATGGAATCGATGGTGGAACAGGTGCTGCTTACAACGTCTCCATGGATGCAACGGGACACCCTATTGCCTCCAATGTGCGTGAGTGCTATCTCGATCTGGTTGCACAGGGTAAGCAGAATGAAATTCCCATTTTTGCAGCCGGCGGTATCGGTAAAAATGGTAATGTCACCCAGAATGGTCTGGCACTTATCATGCTTGGCGCATCCGGTGTTCATATTGGAAAATACGTAATGCAAGCTGCTGCAGGTTGTCTTGGCAACGAGAGAAACCGCTGCAATGTCTGCAACGTTGGTATCTGCCCGAAAGGTATCACCAGTCAGAATCCTAAACTGTACCGTCGTCTTGATCCCGATCAGGTAGCGGAACGTGTCGCTGAGGTATTTATGTCCATCCGTACTGAGATGAAGAAGGTCATGGCACCGCTTGGACGTTCCCAGTCCCTGCCGGTTGGCATGTCCGATGCTCTGGGAATTGGTGACAAGGATGCTGCCGACAGACTAAATATAAAATATGTATGTTAGTACCTTAGAAATTCTTTTTGTTTTTCACTAAAAAGAATTTTCTGAAGGTACCTTACACCGGCCTACTACCCGTATTCCGGTGTTAATGAGTTAATCGTTTTTAGTTTTCCTTCATTTAAACTAAGACTTTTTTCATAAGGAGTTTTCTGTGAGTGCTACTGTTGTAAAAGGCCTGGACAAAAATGGCCGTAGAATCAGTTCCATGGACTTTGAAGCCATGGTTCAGGCAGCTGCCAGAACAAGCAGCTCCATCCAGATCGAATCCATGGGCCAACATAACCTTGGAATTCGACTGCAGCATGCAGACGGTTTGTCCATTGAAGTATCCGGACCCACCGGACAGCGTCTTGGCTGCATGGGAATGCCTGGAACCACCATCACCTGTAAAGGTGCAGCATCCGACGATGTCGGCTACCTGAACATTGGTGCAGAAATCACCGTACTTGGCGATGCCACCAATGGTGTCTGTAATGCCATGGCCAACGGAAAAGTCTATATAGGCGGATCAATTGGTGCCCGTGGACTGACCATGACCAAATGGAATCCAGATTACGAAAAACCCGAGCTCTGGGTACTCGGCTCTGCAGGTGATTCCTTTGCAGAGTTTAATTGTGGCGGCGTAGCTGTTATTTGCGGTGAGAATGCAAAAAACCCCGAAAATGTTACCGGCTATCGTCCCTGTGTGGGAATGGTTGGCGGCACCATCTTTTTCCGTGGTAAAACAGACAATTCTTATTCCAGAAATAATGCCCGTCTGGCACCTCCGACGGATGAACAGTGGCAGTGGCTCGAAGAAAACATGCCTGGCTATCTTGGGAAAATCGGGCGTGAAGATCTAAAAAATTCCCTCCTGGTTCGCGATGAATGGCAGGTATTAAATGCTGTTTCCCCACAGGAAAGGGCATTGCTTTTCTCAGGCCCCATGCCCATGGCTGAATTTCGCAATAAACACTGGAATCAGGCTTTTGGTGGTGGAGACCCGCTTCGCGATCTGGCACCCGGCCTTGACCGTAGCCCAATTGGGGCAGTACCCACCGGGGATATGCGCCGCAAGAAACCCTATTGGGCCAACCGTGAGTCAGCAGCTCCCTGTACCTATTATTGTCCGGTGCATATTCCCACCGTTGACCGTTTACGATTGATCCGTGACGGACAGATAGACGAAGCTTATGAAATGCTGCTTCAATATACACCGCTGCCTGCATCTGTCTGCGGTGCTGTTTGCCCGAATCTCTGCATGGAGAACTGCTCCCGCCAGGGAGTGGATGATCCTATTGACGTTCAGGTACTTGGTCGATCCGTAAGTTCTGCCAGATCTCCTGAAGTTGCAGCTTCACTTGGGAAAAAGGTTGCCATCGTTGGTGGTGGGCCTGCTGGAATGAATGCTGCCTGGCAGCTTGCTCACGCCGGTGTTGAAGCCCATATATTCGAAAAAGACGATTTTATCGGTGGTAAGCTTGCCCAGGTAATTCCATGGGAACGACTGTCCCAGGCCATATGGGATCAGGAAGTAAAACGGTTCCTGGAAACTCCAAACATTCACACCAACCTTGGCGTGGATATGAGCAAGGAAACTTTCGCCAAACTTAAAGAAGAATTTGATTATGTGATTGTTGCAGTTGGAACCCACGAGCCTCGCAAGATTCCCTTTCCTGGACATGAAACAGTTATCCCGGCACTTGACTTCCTGAAAAAAGCAAAGAGTGCAACTCCTGAGAAGGTTGGCAAAGAAGTCGTTATTATCGGAGCTGGTAATGTTGGTTGTGATGTAGCCTGTGAAGCCTATCGGCTTGGTGCGGAAAAGGTAACGCTCGTTGATATCCAGAAACCTCTTGCTTTTGGTAAGGAAAAGGAAGCAGCCGAGGCACTTGGTGCGGAATTTCGCTGGCCCGTTATGACCAGAGAAGTCACTCCTGAAGGCCTTGTAATGGATACCGGTGAGCTCATTCCTGCTCAGACAGTTATCATCTCCATTGGTGATGTTCCCAAACTCCAGTTCCTTCCAGACTCCGTTGAAACGCTTAGTATTGGAGGTGCGGCCTGGCTAAAAACCAATGAAGCACATCTCACCACCGATGCCAAAGTTCTTGCCATTGGTGACGTTGAAAGACCTGGTCTTGCAACCAATGCTCTTGGTGCCGGTAAGACAGCTGCAGAATATATTATTTCGCAGTTCAAGGGAGAAGAGTGGAAACCTTTTACGAAAAAGGTAATCACTCAACAGGCACTGACCATTACTCATTACATTCCCGATCTTGAGCATGAGCATTCCCAGGAAAACTCCGCCGAGCGTTGTCTATCCTGCGCGTCATGCCGTGACTGCCACCTCTGCGAGACAATCTGTCCAGAAGGTGCTATTAGTCGCAGAGAGCTTGAATTTGCTCACACAAATGGCTACGAATCCGGGCTTGGAGCATCCTATGAGTATGTTTCCGATGATAAAAAATGTATAGCATGTGGATTTTGTGCCGATACCTGCCCCTGCGGAATCTGGACACTGAGACCCTTCTAGTATCAATCCTCCCCATCCCGTTAACAGATCCCTGCAGGTGACCCCCTGTGGGGATTTTGTTTCTTGACTTTTCTGTACCTTTTTGAAAGACTTCTAACGCATCACACATTATTTTTTGTTTTTCAAAGAAAATAATCTGGTCAGGTAATTATACTGGCGTATCAAGCGTTCGCCAGTATCGGTCGAGCAGTTATTTGCGGCTCTACACACTTTATTTTTTTATTTCATAAGCCGGGAGGGTTTTCAATGAAACGCTATTTTTCTATTCTAGCTGTCATTCTTTTTTTCTTTTGCAGTTTCTCTGCCCAGGCCGCAGGTACCGTTAAAATTGGAGTTCTTGCCAAAGATGGTCCGGCAAAAGCTCTAAAAAAATGGACTGCTACCGGAGAGTACCTCTCCGCCAAGCTTGGCAAGACAGTGGAGATTGTTCCCCTTGATTTTGATAAGGTCAATCCGGCGATCGAAGCAAATGCTGTTGATTTCTTTCTTATCAATTCCTCCATGTATGTGACTGCAAAGGTGAAATACGGTGCCAGCGCTATAGCCACAATGATAAACTCCAGGCAGGGACAGGCTCTTGAATCTTTTGGCGGTGTCATCTTTACAAGTGCCTACAATGACAGCATCAATTCACTTGCTGACTTAAAAGGAAAAACCTTTATGGCTGTTTCAAAATCATCTTTTGGCGGCTGGCAGATGGCCTACAAAACAATAAAGGATGCAGGCATGGATCCTTTTACAGACTTTGCCAAAGTGGACTTTGCTGGAAAACATGATAACGTTGTTTTTGCCGTTCAAAATGAACAGGCTCAGGCGGGAACCGTTCGTACTGACACTCTGGAGCGAATGGTTGCAGCTGGGGCTATTGCCATGGAAGATTTCAAAATCATCAACAAACAGAGTTCTGCTTTCCCATTTGTCTATTCCACAACACTCTACCCAGAATGGCCTCTCGCTAAAACCGCTGCAACACCAGATACCTTGGCCCAGGAAGTTGTGGCTGCATTAAAACAGGTTCAAAAAGACGATCCGGCCGCAAGCAACGCAAAAATAATCGGTTGGACCGATCCTCTCGATTACAGCCCTGTTGAGGAACTTCAGAAGTCCCTTGGAGTTGGAGCATACAAATAACCCCCCCTCTCTTCTACCGGACAGGCATACATATAGCCTGTCCGGTTCACCTCTCACCCTGCAGAAAACGAATAAGGAGTTGCTCAAGATCCGACTGGGCCGTAAGAACTACTCCTGTCTTGAGTTCCAACTTTCTCAGTTCCTCTGTGTTTGACTCTTTCCGAATACGTTTACAAAGATAATTTAAACAGAATATTGGCTTAAAGAGCAGAATACAGCCGCCGGTTCCAAGGAAGCAACACTCTACACCATTATCGCACACAGGCCTCACGTCCACTCCCGCTAGAATATTCATAAGAAGGAGCAGGGCATCATTGTTTTCATTGCCCATATAAACACTGCAGCAACCACCTTTTGGAGCTGCAGCGCATCTGGTACAGGTTTTCCCCATATTCATTGCTGTCATATGAGTATCAAGTAACACCACCTTATCCCTGACACTTCTCAGTTGATCCACTATCTCTTCCTGTTGTAAGAGTCCTTTTCCATAAACTTCCAATAACTGCCTGGCTTTTTCTAGCTTCACTGCGCCATCACCGCAATAACAGGTGCTGATAATCGTCAGATAATTCATAGGTTTCACCTGGTACTGACTCCACTCATAAATTCACGCCAGACAGGTGCCGCAACGACGCCCCCGTTTCTTCCATTTCCAAGGCTTTTATTGTCGTCATAACCAAACCACACTCCAGTAAGTGTTTTGTCGGAAAACCCAACAAACCATGCATCTCTGTTATCGTTGGTGGTGCCAGTTTTCCCTCCGGAGACGGTTCCTAAACCGCCGGCTCTTTTTCCTGTCCCATTGCGAATAACCTCACTCAACAGTCCTTTCATAACACTGGCGACTGAGGAACTCAGCACCTGGTTTCCAGTGGGTGTGTCTCGAAAAATTTTCCTGCCACCGTTAGAATCTATTCCGCTGATGAGTGTAGGAGAAAAATACTGTCCCTTACAGACAAATGGTGAGTACGCCGCAGTAATTTCAAGCAAAGAAACACCGGTGGCTCCAAGTGCAAGAGAGAGATCAGAAGTTATGGGAGGCCTTATCCCAAAGGCCTCTGCAAGTTTCTGAACCCTTTTAATACCAACCTGTTGCAGTAATTTTATGGCAATGATATTTCTGGATTTCACCAGCGCTACTCGTAATGTGGTCTCACCAAAATACTTCCCGGAAAAATTTCTTGGCCTCCACTCCTTTCCGTCATGGCCGCGAATGGCAAATGGCGAATCCATCAGGGTAGAGTCCGGTGTAAACCCTTTTGTAAAGGCTGCGGCATAGAGAAGAGGTTTAAACAAAGATCCTGCTGAACGTCTGGCTTGAGTCGCACGATCAAAAGCACTCGTATTAAAATCACGACCACCTACTAAAGCTCTGACCCTTCCATTACAGGTATCAAGTGAAACAATTGCTCCCTGCACCTCCTTATCCCCTGAAAAGGAAGAATCCAACCCACGTGTAAGGGCCGCAGCAGCCAACTGCTGTTGCCTTGAGTCCATGGTAGTATGGATCCGTATTCCCGCACGATTCAGTGATTTCCCAATTATTTTTTCCGCTTGTTTTGTTACCAGTTGAATAAAATAGCCATTCACTGCTCTTTTTTGATCTGGCTTTTCGGCAAGTTTCAGAGAACGCAGATAGGCATTTTGGGCAGAGGCTTCACTTACATACCCGTCTGCTGCCATACGATTCAAGACATAGCGCTGCCTCTCAAGGGCAGCATTCATATTTTTGTGCGGAGAGTACCTGCTCGGTGCCTGGGGTAAACCGGCTAGGATTGCGGCCTCTCCAAGCTTCAAATCCCGGGCACGCTTCCCAAAATACACCTGTGAAGCTGCCTCCACGCCATAGGCACCACTGCCAAGATAAATCTGATTAAGATAAATATAGAGAATCTCATCCTTACTGAGGAGGGTATCAATCCGCCACGCAAGAATTGCTTCCTTAAATTTTCGGAGGAAGGTTTTTTCAGGGGTGAGCAGGAGAGACCGCGCCACCTGCTGCGTAATGGTAGAACCTCCCTGTGCACGACGTCCACTGCGCACGTTATTGATTACAGCTCGAAATACCGACCAGACATCAAGACCCGGATGTTCAAAAAAACGACCATCTTCTGCTGCGACAAAAGCCTGAGGAAGATAGGCCGGCATCTGTGACAGTGGAACAACAGTCCGGTTTTCGGTGAAAACTCGTTCAATGACATTTCCGTGCCTATCGAGAATTTCTGTAGCCTGGGCAGGTTTATACTCAGCAACACTTCTGATGTCAGGAATTTTCAACAAAGACAGAATAAGAAGGAGACTACCAAGAAAAACCGTCAGACTAACACTTATAGCAAAAAGAAAACCAATGATGTGCTTTTCACCATAGGGCTTTGAATAGACACGTTTCGGTTTCGCCACAGAACGTGGCGGCGTTTCTTTTTTAGCTGCTGGCACAATAATTAAGGACGCTGGTCAAAGGACTGAAAAAAAAACAATAATGGGGAAAAAGCCCACTCATCAGTTACAAAGGATTTCACGACAAACATTTTCCAGTGCCTCAAAAACGAGCGATCCGGTCACTTTATAGAAATATGGCCAGATCACTCATTACCAGATGCCGGAGAGGTCACCAATCAACCAAAAACGCCTTTCAGGAAGAAGAAAAATACCATTGCCATGATTGCGCCGGCCGGCAGAGTAACAATCCAGGAAACAATAATATTCAGGATCACTCGCAGATCAAGGGCACCAATCCCCCGGGCCAGCCCAACGCCAAGAACCGCACCAACCAGAATATGTGTGGTCGAAACCGGCAAACCAGTACGGGATGCGAGAACAACCGTACTGGCAGCAGCCAGCTCCGCACAAAAACCACGTGACGGAGTCAGCTCTGTAATCTTGGTGCCGACGGTCAACATCACTCTATAGCCAAGAGTGACAAGGCCGACAACAATTCCTGTGCCACCAACAAAGAGTATCCAGACAGGCATTTCAGACGACTGCATGACTTCACCACCCGATGTAACAATACTGATAACTGCTGCAAGAGGTCCTATTCCGTTAGCAACATCATTGGAGCCATGAGCAAAGGCCATGGAACAGGCAGTAAAAAGCATCATTGGGGTGAACACCTTTTCCACACTCGCAAAATGAAAATCGCGGTCCGCTTCGGTATCCTCCTTTACCTTTCTGATAAAAAACATGCCAATAGAGCTGGTAAGAAGACCAATACAGATCGCCAACCCAAAACTCTGTGGTCCTGTAAGTTCTATATGAAGATGCGCCAAGCCCTTAAACAGGGTCACCAGAGAGATTATAAAGCCTACCAGAAAAATATAGTACGGAGCATATTTTTTGGCATTCCTCAGCGGATTTTCCGTGTCGAAAATTAATTTCCGAGTCGACAGAACAAGAAGAAACGCGATGGTACCGCCAATGGCCGGAGAGATTACCCAGCTCGCAACAATCTTCCCAACCTTTCCCCAGTTCACAGCATCCGGACCGATACCAACAACTGCAAAACCAATTAAAGCACCGACAATGGAGTGAGTGGTAGAGACAGGCCATCCCTTACTCGATGCGATCATCAGCCACACGGCTGCGGCAAGCAATGCGGCAAGCATTCCATAGACCAGGATCTCCGGTGTTGCAATGATGTTTGTTGGATCTATAATTCCCTTACGAATTGTTTTAGTGACGTTTCCGCCAGCAAGCACAGCGCCGGCAAACTCAAAAACAATCGCAATACCAATTGCCTGTTTTACCGTTACAGCACCTGCTCCAACGGATGTGCCCATGGCATTTGCCAGATCATTGGCCCCAATGCCCCATGTCATATAGAGGCCAAAGATTACAGCAAGTGTAATCATAATTGTTCCATACGCAGCAATAACTTCCATTTTATCTCTCTTCCCTTAGTGTGAACAGCTTAACGACTTCATTCAATATAACTTTTTCCAGAGTCAATCGTCTACTTAGACAGAAACAACAGCAGACGATCGGCCATGTTTTCAGCGTGATCTGAAATATTACCAATCTCTTCAATGATCCGATACCAGAACATGACAGAAACGGGATCCAGTTCTTTTTCAATAGTGAAAAGCGTCCGGTTCACCTTCTTCAGAATTTTATCAAGATTATGTTCTGATTTACGTACACCATCGATCATACGGGATACCTTATCATGCTCCCTGCCGCTGAATCCGACATGCACTAATTCATCAAGCTCTTCAACCATGTTCTTTGCCTGGGTGATTATCTCCATGGTTCCCTCAAGCAACTCATCCAGTCCGCCCTTAATGGCGTCGGGCACCGTCATATCCCGATTTACCAGAAGCTGACTGATTTTCTCAACACCATCTGCTACAGAATCCTGTTCATGAATCAGACTAAGTAGATCCTTTCTGTCAACGGGAAGCAACAGAGTCTTCGGCATATTGTGCCTGTACGTCGCCTTGATCCCATCCGCTTCAGTTTCCAGAACCCCTATCTGCCCTGCAAGCTCAGTCACCTCACCCTGCTCTTTTCTATAAAGTGCATCAAAAAGGGCGGGCAGTAACATAACACAGGAAAAAACTGTCCGCATATGTTCCTGAATTGGCTTAAACGGTGACTTTCGAAGTAAACCCGCTAAGGGGTTCGTTGACATTGCTACCATAATATATTTCTCCCTCTCTTGAGAACTGTTAAAGATAAACAGAATTTCATAGGACTCATTTCATTTCATTTATTATTTTCGTTAAGGGTTCCGCCGGATAGCTTAACGGTATCATTTTTTTATGTATCTGTATAAAAAGACTCGGCCCGTCTTCACGACCACTGTATATAATATGATGCCCCTTGATATTTCCAACATTTTTCCAAAAACTATTAAAGGGATCAAGGGGTGTATGGCCAACCACAAATGGGGTTCGTTTAGGAAGTCCAAGGCTTCTCCGAAACTGTTTCACATCCCTTTTCTCATAACCGGCTAAGTAATGAGATCGCTTGAGCCTGTTCGTTAAAAGTTCATAACATATTTCAGGATAACTTCGAAGATTAATCAGTTTTTCGCGACTGAGTTCCTTCCGCGGAGGAGCTGCATGACACGCCACACAGGAATCAGTTTTCATTACAATGGGAAGTCCATTGTAAAACTTCTGCATCTCCTCGACATACTCTTCCCCCCGCAATTCCTGAAGTCTTTTCCGCATCAAAACCCCCTGAAAGACCCCGCTCTTTGCAAGAGAGTTATCAAAGCTGTCATGATTGCCGAGAAGATAAAAGAAATTTTCGGGAAAATGGCATTTCATTTTAAAAATCAGATCCATCATCAATATGGAGCTATCCATATCTTCCATCTCTTTTGGAAGTTCGGAATGAATTGCATCCCCAAGAATAATGAGAGCAGCACGATTTGAGGCCAGGTGAGCAAGAAGGCAATTTTCATTTAGAATTTTCAGAAAATTATCTACCCGGGCATGGAGATCACCAACAATCAGTAGTCTTAAATCATCGGGAAGCTCAAGGAGTGCACCAGATGCACCATTGTCATCTTTTTCCCTATAGGGCTCACTGGAAAGGATTGTATTGACCTCTTTGATACTTTCCATAGCCTCAAGGGGGGGCAGCATGGTGATGGATTCCCCATAGATTTCACGAATACCCAAAATTGCATTATAGCGATTCGTCCCGATCCGTTCCCGAATATCCTGTTCTCCACTTCGAACAATCTGGATCGGGGTATTGCCATCGAGGGGACTGATTCTTAAATCACCCTTGATATTCATAACCGTCAAATGTCTTTTCGCCACACTGTTCGGAAAATGAAAAATTTCATCATACTGGTGATTATCGCGACCGATGAGCACCCTTTCTCCAACTCGTATTCTGGCAAAACCATTGATAGTATCAGCCGTACACGCCTTAGATGGAGAAATCAGCCAGTTTTTCTGAATATTCTTTTTCTTTACCCCGATGGGAATCTCCGGGTGAAAAACAAGCTTCTGCTCCCCAATAATCATTTCAAATGTTTTTCCGTCGTGGGGAATACGACAGTCTTTATCGAGTACCTGTAATTTATCGGTTACTGTGAACCACTCTATGGGGTCCCTGCGTAAAAGCAGAGACTTCCAACCGGAGAAGGTCTTCAGATCCCGTTGATGGTCAGACTCTTCTCTGGCCCATTTTGGAACATTGACGTCATCCTTCCCAGCTATTCGCATGGGGGGCTTATTCAGTCCGCCACGGACATACACCTGCATCTTTGCCTGATGCATATACAAGGCGACTTCACGGTAAATATCCACTTGACGAATGACCATCTCCAATGTCAGGTTTTTATCCACAGGGAAGTACCCTTCCTTATGTCGCTCCATACGCTGTCTGAATATAGTTTGAGGATCGGGAAGCAGAAACTCGAAAATATAACGGTTTCTCCAGTCTGTCTGGAAAAAATATTTTTTTTCAGGCGGAATCTGAATTTTTTCAAGCTCTAGAAATAAAGGCTCCTCCGCTTCCAGCCATTCCTTATCAAAAACAGTTAAGGCCTCGGAAAACCCTTTAAACGGAAAACCAAGGTGCACCTCGCGCGGCCTGTAGGTAAGTGTTTGATCTTTCCACCATCCCTTGCGGGTTAAATCCACATACCCTTCATTAGGCCAACCATGCACATGATTAATATAATAGGTCTTGCCAGCTCCAGGAGGACCGGTTACCACCAGTTGAACAAAATTCAGACGAACCGGCAGCTGCACACCACGTATATTCTGAAGATGTTCTATGGGGACAAGATTTTTTTTCAGGGGATCAAGCATGACTCTTAAAAAAACTAAGGTAAACGTGAAAAAACTGTTATATTACGCTATCAGTTAGTGGAATCTGTAATAAGGATATTGCTTATACAGCTTACCACGAAATTTAAACCCGGGTAAACCAGATTCTCTAAATTCTCAGTTCCTCCTTATCCTATGTCAAAAATTCGTGTCCTTCCTGAACAACTTGCCAATCGCATTGCTGCAGGTGAAGTGGTGGAACGCCCGGCTTCGGTTGTTAAAGAACTCATTGAAAACAGTCTGGATGCAGGTGCCACCAGAATTGAAATTGAAGTTGAGGATGGTGGGACACGACTGATCCGGATCATTGACAACGGTGAAGGCATGGATGAGGACGACGTCCTTCTCTGCCTGGAGCGCCATGGCACGTCAAAAATCCTCGCCGATGCTGATCTTGAGGCCATCAACTCCCTGGGCTTTCGCGGTGAAGCAATCCCTTCTATCTCTTCAGTCTCACGAATGACCATCACTTCAAGGGAACAATCTGCAGATTTTGGCACTACAGCCGTTCTGAATTACGGAAAGCTTTATAAAATCCACGAAACCGGATCTGCACGCGGAACCATCGTTGAAATAAGAAATTTGTTCGGAAACACTCCTGCCCGAAGAAAATTCCTCCGCACCAAACGTACTGAGCTGGGACACATTGATGAAGTTGTTAAAAATTACGCCCTTGCGGCACCTCAGGTTGCCTTTATCCTCCGAATTGACACCAGGCAGACACTGCATCTGGACCATAGCCAGGGCCTTGCCCAGCGTCTTGCCACCGTTTTGCACTACAGCGGCTCTTTTATCGAAATCGGCTACTCCGAACCCGGTAGTTCCCTGCCACGCCTCAGCGGTCTTCTGGTGCCACCCGACTCACCTCTGACCGGATCTGCCCGTATAAAAATACTGGTTAACGGGAGATCTGTTAAAGACAGGATGCTTACCCACGGCGTTGCTGAAGGATTACGCGGCTTTCTTATGAAAGGACGAAATCCCGCTGGCCTTCTCCACCTCCACCTTGACCCGGCCGACGTTGACGTTAACGTTCATCCAACCAAACAGGAAGTACGATTCAGACGAAGCAGAGACATACATCAGCTTATCGTCCAGGCCATTCAGCAGGGCATGCAGGGGTATCAACAAACCCTGAAGAGTTCTTTTTTCAAATCTCCAGCCGCTGCAGTATCCCACCCCGAATCATCCAGCAAAGGAAAGCCCTACACCGCCCCTTCTGTTGTGCCACTTCAGACGGTAATCAAAACAGAAGAGCAGATTAAAACAGTGATACCGGAGACCTTTCCGACTGTCACCACATCTACTGCAGAACCGCTCCCGCAAATAGAAAGATCAACGACAACATCACTGCAAAACCAGTCGCCAAGACCGACCCCTCTGCCACAGGAACCCCAGGGACACGGTCTGAAGATTATTGGCCAGTACGACAAACTCTATATTTTCTGCCAGTCAAGCGACGGCCTGGTTGTCATTGACCAGCATGCGGCACATGAACGTCTGCTTTTCGAAAAACTCAAAAAACAATTTCTCAAGGGAAATATCACCCGCCAGACTCTCCTCTTTCCGGAAACCATCGAACTCTCCGTGGTAGACACCGCCAAGGTTGAACAGTACGGTCAGGAGATTGACAAGATGGGATTTACAATACGTGAATTCGGCGGTAATTCCTATGTTATTTCTGCAGTCCCCGCCCTGGGAAATCATCTTGCCCCTGCTGAACTGTTTTTCGATATCCTGGAACAGTTCGGTAGCCCGACAGGCAATCAACGAAAGGGCTCACTCCTCGAAGATGTTCTTGCCTCAATGGCCTGCAAAGCTGCGATAAAATCGGGAGATGCACTCTCATTAAAAGAAATCGAGGCACTCCTTGACAGCATGGCGCGTGCCGATCTCTTTTCCCACTGTCCTCATGGGAGGCCTGTACTGAAGCAGTTCACGGAAACGGAAATAAAAAAATGGTTTCACCGCTCCTGATGCATTTTTTCCAGAAAAAAAAGACTCTCTTCCTCCTTATCCTTCTCTGCATGTTATGTAGTGCCTGCGCTAAACCACCCGTAAGCAGGTTAATGGAAACCACTGCCTATTGCGGCTGCTCAAAATGCTGTTCCTGGGAACGCGGATCCTGGGCCTACCTGAAGCTGGATTTCTGGAATCGGTACGTAAGTGCAGGAAAAGGAGCAGGAAGGGATTATACCGGACAGACAGCCAGCGGCTCCTATCCAAATGAGCCCGAAGAGGGCTTTTTCTCGATGGACACCATACAGCGACCATGGATGATCCCGACCCGACTGATTTTCTTTCCCTGGTATTTTCTCCCGGAAGATGGAACCATAGCAGCCGATACCAGGTATTATCCTTTCGGGACACGAATGTATGTTCCAGGCTGGGGCTGGGGGGAAGTAGAAGATCGCGGCGGAGCTATTAAAGGACCGGACCGAATTGATCTCTACTTTGATTCCCATTCGGACGCACTGCTGTGGGGACGACGCAAACTTTCAGTAATAATAGAGAAACCTTAAAAAAACACACTATGAAAAAACAACATATAAAAATTATAGGGGGCGGACTCGCTGGATGTGAAGCCGCATGGCAGGCGGCACAGCAGGGAATTGCCGTTCATCTCTACGAAATGAAGCCACAGAAATTCAGTCCGGCGCACAGCTCATCATCCTTGGCGGAACTCGTCTGCAGCAATTCTCTCCGCTCCAACTCCCCAACGTCCGCTGTCGGATTACTGAAAGAGGAGATGCGAATCATGGGCTCTCTCCTCATTCAGGTTGCCGATGAAACTGCTGTTCCTGCTGGCCAGGCTCTTGCCGTAAACAGGGAGGATTTTGCTACCAGAGTAACGGAGAAAATCACTGCCCACCCTCTCGTCACCATCCATCACGAGGAGCAGACAGAACTCAATCCAGACTCTGACACTCCAATTATTTTAGCCACCGGCCCCCTAACCTCTGAAGCCATGACGGAATCATTGGTAAAACTCACAGGAAAAGAGCGTCTCGCCTTCTATGATGCCATTGCTCCCATTGTTTCCAAAGAATCACTCAACATGGACATTATTTACTCCAAATCCCGCTGGCAGGATGGCCCTGGAGATTACCTGAACTGTCCCTTTGACAAGGAAGAATACCTCGCTTTTATTGATGCACTGGGAAAGGGCAAGACGGTACCACTTAAGAGCTTCGAAGACGAGAAGTACTTCGAGGGTTGTCTGCCGATTGAAGTAATGCGGGCAAGGGGTGAGGAAACACTGCGTTTTGGGCCAATGAAGCCTGTGGGGTTGCGTAATCCCAACACTGGCCAGGACCCGTACGCGGCGGTTCAGTTACGCATGGAAAACAGGGAAGGAACTATATACAACCTGGTCGGCTTCCAGACAAAGCTCACCTATCCTGAACAAAAGCGTATTTTCAGAATGATCCCGGGGATGGCAAATGCTGACTTTGTCAGACTTGGGTCAATTCACCGTAACACTTTTGTCTGTGCTCCGGAAGTCCTGGAGCCAGACCTGCAGTTAAAGAATGCTCCAAATATCTATCTTGCAGGACAGCTCTCAGGTGTTGAGGGCTACGTTGAGTCAATTGCAATGGGTATGCTTGCTGGACTCAATGCAGCCAGATCCATTTTGGAAAAAGTCGTTATTGCGCCACCACCCGAAACAGCCCTTGGGGCTCTTATAGGTCATCTCACCCGGTCAGATCCGAAGTGTTTTCAACCGTCAAATGTCAATTTTGGTCTTTTCCCTTCCTGGGAAAAAAAAGTTCCGAAAAAGTTGCGCGGAGAAAAACGCAATGAACAGTCAATGACAGCGTTGCACCTGTGGCGGGAGCAACTTGGACTGACACCAAGCTAATAGTACAACTTACACATCCCCATTTTCTGTTTTTCCACGGAGTTTCCATATCCTTGCAAGTACCGGCGGATGGCTGTAATGGAAGAAGACCATCGCCGGATGGGGGGTAAGATTTGACAAATTGGCGACAGAGAGCTTTTTCAGCCCGCTAACCAGTGCTGCGCCACGGCTGGGAGAATCTGCAGCATAGCGATCTGCCTGATACTCATGTTTTCGTGAAAGAACATTCACCAGAATTCCAAGAAGAAGATTCAGTGGAGAAAAAATAAAGGAAAAAATAATCAACGCACCATAAATGGAGACATGCTCCATCTGAAAAGCTGCAAAGAGCTTTTCATTGCCAATAAAAAGGGAAAGGAGGAAAAAGAGGAGGCCGGTATGGCAAACAGAAATCACCATCATTTTGAAGATATGTCGATGTTTGTAGTGTCCCATTTCATGGGCAAGAACGGCAACGACTTCATCTTCATCAAGTTTCTCAAGGAGGGTGTCGTAAAAGACGATTTTCCTGAATTTTCCAAAACCAGTGAAAAATGCGTTGAGTTTAGTAGATCTTTTTGATCCATCCATGGTGTAGATTCCCTGGATGTTAAATGCAGCACTTTTGGCAAACGCGAGTACCTTTTCCTTCAATGTTCCATCTTCGAGGGGAATAAATTTATTAAAAAGTGGCATAATCAGGACAGGCGCAAGAAATTGTAGAACAATACTGATCAGTGTCAGTCCTATCCAGCAGTACACCCAGGCAAGATCCCCAGCAGTCTCAAAGAACCAGAGGATTAGGTAAAGAACCGGCACTCCAAGAAGCACACTGAGAAAAAGTGCTTTTAGAATATCGGCACAGTATGTCTTTATGGTTGTTTTATTGAAACCAAATTGTTCTTCAATAACAAAGGTTGAATAGAAACTGAAAGGAAGAGAAAGCAGGGAACTGAGCAAGAGGAGAAGAGCGATATAGACGACACCGCTGACAATTGATCCCAGTTGAAAACTACGAACAAAGAGATCAACCGAATTAAAACCTCCGACCAAAAGGAAACCAAGTACAAACAGGGTACTGACAGTAGATTCTATCAGGCCAAACTGGCTTGTCGCCCTGGTATACTCCTGGGATTTACGATATTCCTCTCTATCAAATACATCCTGAAACTCCTTCGGCACCTCATTTAGCAAAGCCTTGATATTGAGGTATGACAAAAACAGTTCCAGAAGATAATTCCCGACAAGGATTACAAGTATAAAGAGCAACCAGCTATTCGTTTCCATAGATTCAGCAAATACTTTGATTGTTATTCCGACAACAAACAAAAAAAGGCCGTTACAGTAAACTCTGCAACGGCCCTTCCCATCATGTACAGACGATTTTATTTCTTCTGTTCCTTACGATCTGGACAGGTACGTTTCAGCAACTTGTTGACACTGATCCGCATCCGGTCAATGGAATTAGCAAGTCCACCTATCTCATCGTTTGAATCGGTATGAATAGAATCACAAAGATTTTTACCAATACTGATATCCTTGGCTGCATCTGACAGGTGGATAATAGGCGCCACAACCGATCTATCAAGAAAAACCCATATACAGATAATTGTTACCAGCAGACAGCCAATACCGACAAAGAAGATCTTCATAGCAGACTGCTTGGCATCTGCAAGCGTCTTTGAAATGGAAATATAAATGATGGATGTTCCAACGGTAGAGTCCATCTTCCAGTTGTAGCCATTCTCAGTACCATAAATATCACGCTGATCAGCAGGGGCATCGGCAGGGTCACCATGACAGGTCAAACAAAACGCCTTATCGACCTTAATGGGCTTTGCTGTATAAAAATACTTTTTACCGTCCTTATCCATGACACCTTGCTGCTCGGTTGCTTGAGGATTGGAGGCAAAGTACTGAATAACACCCTCCTCTTGCGCATTGGCTTTATTATCTGGCCAGAGAGGATCGAGAGTTGCCTGTTTGAAAATATATCCTTCCAGTGTTTCCTGAAAAATCTCATATTCCATACGATTGACAACAAACCTGGACATGAGCTCTGGTATAAAGGTGTCTCTATCGTCTATAAGATCTTTAATGAGAGGGTATTGGTCTTTACCAAAAAACGTGGAACTGGCTTCAATATAATTATAAATAATCTCGCCTTTGCTTTTAGCTTCAGCAATGGCACTCTGCCGACTGAGCATATAGCTTGTATACCCAATGGCTATAGTCGCCAACAGACTCAATACTGTGATAATGATAATAAACTTTGACCGTATCCCCATTTCTTGCATCCTCCATACCTTCGTTTTTCCCTAACAAGTTTTTCATTACTACTTGCTGAATTTAGGGCAAGTATAGCACCTCTTCTTTTAAATGAAAGCAAGAAATCGAAAAACTTATTGTTTTTTCAGGACCTTCAAAGCAATAAACGAAATTCTTTAACTGCTCCATTCTCTCCCTCTACACGCCTTTCTCCTTGACAAACATGCCTAAGCTCTACTAAAAATAGGTTAGGAGAAAGGAAATTCTTTGATTAAGAATAGTTACCATATGAATATGAAGTTTCTTCGGGGAGAAACCATGATAAAGCGTTACACCATGATCGGTCTTGCTGGCGCAGTGCTTTCAGCGCAGGTGTTCACAGGGACAGCATTTGCTGGACAAACAGCATTGTCACAGGAAGAACTTATAAATGAAATCAACATGTTGAAAAACATTGTTCTGGATCTCAACGAACGTCTTGCCGGAGCAGAAGAGATGCTCCAGATGTCTCTTGAGATGAAAGAACAGCAGGATGCTCAAGTTGCGGATGTTGTAGAGGTTGTTGATGAACTTGACGAACGACTTGGTGACGCCGAAAAACATACCGCACTGGACAGAGTTACCATGGGTGTAGAACTTCAGACCCAGCTCAACTCCATTCATATGGACGTAGCAACCATGCCTGCAGCCAGTCAAATAATGATTGGTCAGATGGCTGTTGCAGGGTCACAGTTCTCCTCAGCTGAAATGGCCCAGATCCAGCAGATGATGAAACAGCAGGGGACTGAAAAACAATCTATTGATAATGATGCTCTTTTCACCAGTCGCATCCGTCTGGATCTTAAAGCAAAACCAGCCAACTCCCTTTCCTTTGTCGGACGTCTCTCAGCAGCCAAAGTTTTCGGCGATTCTACGGGAGTCAAATGGTACAATGGTGGCCCCAATGCAGTCACAATGGATGGCAACATCCACAGTAATGGTAGTGACTCAGCCCTCCGTGTAGAGCGTGCCTTCTTTACCTATTTTGGCGATATGGGTGACGTTCCCTATCACTTCTCCCTAGGCAGGCGTCCCGCACTCGGTGGTGCCCCTGCTGAATTTTCAACATCCAGTATGGTTGGTGGCTCCCCCATGGCCCATGGTATCAACTGGCAGTTTGATGGTGCCTCCCTTGGTTTCGGCCTTGCCGACATAACAGGAATTCCTGGAGCGAACTTCAAACTATGCTGGGGGGTTGGCTTTGAGTCCGGAGTCGGTTCAGGAAACTCCTACTCCATGTCCTACAATTCTGACATCGATGACATGCAGTTTGGAGGATGGATTGCCAATCTGTACCAAGATGAAAACACTACAATAACAAACATGTATGCCCATGCGGCAAACGTAACCGATGGATTCTCCGGTCTCGTTGTTACCCCCTTCACTTTGAATGGCCAGGATCTTAATGGTGACGGACAATACGACCAATTTCAAATGAACGCCAATGATGGCGCCTATATCAGCCGTACAGAACCTACTGCTAATATCGGCTCCATTGACATCGTCACCCTGCTTGCACAATCAAAATTTGCCCAGGTTGATTTTTTTGTTGATTTGGCCATGAGCCATGCCAGACCTTCAGGACTTTCAGCAAACCCAACCATGCAACTCCTTGGTACTGACGCTCTACTTAACTCCAACGGAGAACAAAATGACCGTACTGGTTACTCTATCTGGGCCGGTGTCAAAACTGAGCTTCCATGGCAGGCAAGCATTGGATTTGAGTACAACTGGGGTTCAGAATACTGGATCGGCTTCACAGGCGGTGAAGACAATCCTGCCGGCTCCAAACTAGCTACCCGTGGATCCGTTTATGAGGTCTTCTATAACCATCCAATGGTAGAGAACAAGCTCACTCTTTCCATCGGAGCCCAGTACTATGACTACGACTACTCAGGAAGTGGTAATCCCATGGGCGCACCTGTTAAAATTGGAGAGCTGAGTGCACTTGATGCCTTTCTCCCTGTTACTGAAAGTATGTGGAACTATTACATGAACCTTGTGTATCGCTGGTAAGCCACTATAAAAAACAAAACATGGCCATTGAAGTAACCGGAGCGGTATAAGAGCCGTAACGAAATTGATATAAATGTCTATGGTATTTCGTAACGGCTTCTAAGTTCTTCCTACTTGAGACTTTTTATCACCGCACAAAGGGGGCAGGCCGAAATTTTCGACCTGCCCCCTTTTTTTGCTAATCACCTTAGAAAAACGTTCTCAATATAATTCATAGCTGGAGATATACATGCTCTCTGCCAAAAAAGCTGTTTTCTTTATCATTCCCTTGCTCGGCCTTTCCTTCGCACCTGCAAACATCGTCAAGGGAGCAGAGCTCAGTCAATGCGCTCTTTGTCATACAGATCCTGAGTTAATAGACGAATTAACAGAAGAAGCCATCATGTATGGCGAGGGAGATCCTGAAATTTCCTCCAGACAGATAGGTAATGGATATGGTGTAAAACAGGCACCATTTGATCTTTATGAAAAAATCCTAGTAAGCGAGTCTTTTCTCTCCTCCACTCATGGACAAATCCCCTGTCAACTCTGCCACCTCGGAAATCCTGACAGCAATGATCCGGCAACCGCCCACGCCGGAATGCTGAGAGATCCAAGTCTCAGCAGTACGGAAACATGTGGCCAGTGTCATGAAGACATCGTCTCAAAGGCTATCAACTCACTACACATGAACGCCACCCCACTGTACGCATCTCTTGAAAAAAGATGCAGCAGGGAACAAATGGATAGTATGAAGGAATCCACTCTTCAAAAGCAGTGCCTTAGTTGCCACCAGGGAAGCTGTGGATCATGTCATGTCAGTAGGCCTGCCGTTTCTGGAGGTGGCCTGCGACAGGGGCATATTTTCAAGAAAAAACCTGACTTTGTTGACCAGTGCCTTCCCTGCCATACCTCCCCTACCGGTAATGATTTCATTGGCAAAAACGGGAAAGGCGATGTGCACTATCGCAAACACCAAATGACCTGCTCCGGTTGCCATTCCGGGCCTGAATTACATGCCTCCGCCGGGAAAGCAACAAACAGATATCATTTTGACCAGCGTCCCCAGTGTATCGACTGCCACACAGACATCTCCACTGGCCCGATTCCCGAGCATGTCACTCATAAGAATGTTTCATGCTATGTATGCCATGCAGCACCTTATCAAAATTGCACATCCTGTCACATCGGCTTAGATGAGAACGGTGTTTCCTATTCACAATCCTCTCCCCCAAAGCAGAATTTCAAGATTGGACTGAATCCAGACAAAAAAGGTGCGCGTTATGTTCTCATGCGCGAAGTAGGCATTCATCGAGACACCTTTAAAAATGATATTGGAAAGATGAAGCGATTCTCAGCCCTTCCCACTTACAAAATGGCAACACCCCACACAATCCAGCGGCGGACTTGGCAGACTGCAGATTGTAATCACTGCCATGGAAACAAAGACCTTTTCCTGACGCAGGATACTGTGCCCTTTGACGCCATTGTAGCCAACAACCATGTCCTGCTAAAGTCCACCGATATCCCAGAAAAAGTTCAGACAAAACGTTCGTTTATCCTTTCCCCAACCCATCCCGACCCAGCCATGCGGGTTTCCGCGGACTGGTTAAAAAAACATTATAAGGATAAAAATCTTGTCATTCTAGATACCCGGACCAAAGCACAATACGAAAAAGGACACATTCCAGGAGCCTATCACCTCTGTTTCTGTCTCTTTAGAACAGGAGCCGAAGCTACTCCACCATACATGATGCTATCTCCTCAAGAGCTCGCCAAAACTTTAGGCGGTCCGCGTCTTGGACTTTCCCCAGATACCCGCGTGGTTCTCTACGATGATGGGCACAGTGGTCGTGGTATAGTTTTTCTGGCATTACAGATGATTGGCCATCAGAAAATCTCCTTTCTCGATGGCAATATCTCTTCATGGGAACAGAGTGGTTTCACCCTTGCTAAGGGAAAAGCACCTCAGGCAAAGGTGAACGATTATCCTGTTAAGGCTACAAACCCTCTTGTGGACAACCATGGTATTATCGAACTCATGGGTTCCGGACAGGCTATAGTGGTTGATGTCCGCAATGCTGCCCAGCACAATGGTCATATGAAACGATCTGATATCACGAAGAAAGGAGGTTCCATCCCGGAATCTCTGAGCTTTCCATTACAGACTGTCGTTGACGGTGAAGGAATGATTCATTCTGATGAGCGTTTATCCTGGTTGCTCTCCACAGCCGGCATAAACCAGTCTCGAGAAAAAAAGATCATTGTAACCTGCAATACGAATATGCTGGCTGCAGAGTTCTATATGATACTGACCTACCTCGGATACGACAACGTCAGAATCCACGATGGCTCATGGGCTGAATGGTCTGCAGAATTTCAATAAAATTGGAGTATTAGTTTTTCTACCCCACCTGAAACAGGCCCCACAGGCGACAGGCAAGAACATCCAGCGGGTAGTCTGAACTCAAGGAAAACTTTCCAAATTCTCTCCTTCCCCAAATAAAAAAGGCCCCCTCCCTGATCCAGGAAGGGGGCCTTTTTTACAACAGAATACCAGCTAATTTTCTCTATTCACAAGTCTTGGGCTTTTCAGCATCAAGTGCGTACTGCCGAAAAAACTGATGGAGATGCTCCAGCTGTGCGATGGAGTAATTATAGCTATCAAATTCTGGCATAGCCTTTTTTAACTTCTTAAAGTCATTGGTAAAGAAACGATCCCATGCCTTCTTGGTGCGATCAGCAGGAGACAGTATAGGGGCATTATTTTTCTTGTGACAGGCCAGGCATTTTCGGAAGATATAACGTCCCTTACCGGCATTACCCGCATCCATATCGAACTTTTCCTGGTTCGTGGCACTGGTCTTACTGGCAGCTTTCTTCATCGCCGAGGAGGACTGTGTTGTTGTTCTCTGGGGCATGGCAGCGACAGCAGCACTTCCTGAATTATTTTTCACTGCAGTATCAACAAGATAACGATGAATATTCTCCAGCTGTCTATCATTAATTCCAACAGCAGAGAAATCATGATCCATCTCCCTTAATTTCTTGTAATCGTTAGCAAAAAAGACTTCCCACGCCTCAGCACTCCGTTCCTGAGGCTGTAAAGATGTCAGTCCTTTTTCCTTATGACATGAGCGACAGGTCTGAATAGCATACTTCCCCCAAAGGGCATTCCCGCCCATAGAATCAAAGGCAGCCTGAGAATCCTGTACTGCAACAAACAACAAGCCAGCAACCATGGCTGACGCAAACATTTTCATAAATCACTCCTCAGAAAAACGTTTTTTTATTCACAATGCCCTGCAAAAGGTCATTTTTTCTACAATAAGAAAGATACATGACTGCAGACAAATTACCAAGTAAATTTACTCCCTTTCTCTGCTATTCGTTATATTTTCCACCTGACTGCCTTTCAATAAAGCCCCAATAGGGGTAATCCACCTCATATTCTGCAATCAGCCCGGGACTATGCTCTCTGCTGGCAACAAGCCAGAGTTTATTTCTTCGTCTCTGCTCGGTCACAGAACTGAGTGGGTCCCAATCCGGATACAGCACCATGGCGTTATCAGCACTGTACTCTATATCACCTGAACCCTTAAAAACCCCAAGATGCGGCGTTTCCTTATAGCTCTTCCCATCCCCCCTGGAAAGTTCTGAAATAACAAGGAAAGAGACGTTCAATTCATCACGAATGGATTCCATTTGTCTCAGCCAGGCATCAATACCTGTTCTTCGTTCTGAAAAATCCTTAAATGGTAACTTATGCAGGCTATCTATTACGACAATTGTATAATCGCTATGGGTCTCATGGTGGATAAAATCAATATGACGACGCATAATTTCCGGAGTTACCTGCCTGTCATTGATAACCCTGAAAAACTGCAGCATCTCTTGAAGGCGTTCGCAGGCCCCCCTATATCGTGCCGCCTCGTCAGGGCTGAAAGATCCTTTCCGTATTGCCTCTGAAGAGAGTTGACTCAAGCGGCAAAGCGTACGATGATACAGTTTCTGACGACCATTTTCGAAGTCATAATACAATACCGGAATGTTGCGCAATGCCATATCAGTGGCTATCTGGATCAAAAAAGTGGACTTCCCTGACTTTGGCGCTCCACCTACGACATTAATACCGTGAACGCCATCAAGAGCGTCGTCGAAGAGTGGAAATCCTGTTCTAAGAGCCATGTAGGAGGATCCCCCCTCCATGGAAAGCTGTTCCTGGAAATGCGCATATTCCCGCGATGGAGTCGTGAAAGGAGAAAAGGCCCTGGCACCCTGAATCAACGCAGAAACAGCAGCACGAAACTGCTTGCCTTTATCTTTTGCCAGCTGGCATAGAGTGTAATCTTTTGCCAATCCAACGGGCCACCTGAATGGTCGCACCTTATACCCTATACGAGCGGCGAGTTTTCGCATACTTGCTTCAGCCTCGGCACTGTTACTGGTAACTAGAAAAAGGGTTTTGATAAAAGCAAACCTCTGCGGATCGATACTCTCAAGCACATGAGAGTCGGGCACTGCTACAGCAGGGTATCCTAATTGCTTTAAGGCGAGAAGTGTCTCTTCCCCTTCACAGAGAAAAAGGCTGCCATTTTCACAACGATTTATGTCCTCCACATTAAAAATCTGATACTCCTCACTAAAGAACTGTTCATTACCATGCCAGAAATAATCATCCTGACGGTCAGGAAAGACACAACGGGCAGCGTAGCAGTTTCCATCCTCCTGGAAATAGGGAAAAACAATATAGCGTCCATTGAAGCCAACATGCAATTGAGACAGAGCATCCTGCCCTATCCCTTTCTCACTAAAGCGATCCAGCAGTGGTTCTGTGAAATTCCCCTCATAGGATTGTATCTCAAGATTTCTATTTGCGGAGGGATAGTCAGCGGTGCTTAGAATTGGTTCCCGGTCAGGGTCATAACCAGGAACCTTAGCAAGATCGATACCTGACAGCTTAGCAAACCAGAGAGGAAAGCCACCGGGGACACAGTTGTTCAGACAACGAAAATAACCATGAAAGAAACCGCTCTTTTTGAGGAAAACAACTAATCGATCATGGGGGTCAAATCCCCTTTCGTGACAAAAGGGACAATCGGCGGTCAGATGTTTTTTTTCGCCCCTGGCATTTACAAGATTACGCTGGTAGAATTCCGCAACACTATCATTCAGCTCAGTTACCATTAATAAGATCCGTCATTTTCTTAGCTTCAAGTTCAGTGTCAAAACTGATGTGAACAGAACGGCCAGGCTCAGCAGAGTACAGGTTACGCACGGCAACAACGGTTCCGGAAAGACTCACCTGTTTTTCGTGTCCTTCACTATCACTAAAAAAAATCTTCACTTGACGCCCAAGAAGCGTTCGTGCCTGTTTCCGCTGGGTTATCCTCGACAGAAATGACAATCCTCCTGTGGAGATATCACTCCCTTCTCCGCGGATAGTCGTATCTGTAAGTTCTCCACTGTCATCGAGCAGGATGATGTGGATTGAATCCGCCAGTGGAATTCTCTCTTCTTGACGCCGTTCAGCACCCGTGCTAAGAAAAAAATCATTCACCTTATCAAATCTAAGACAGTAGTCCTGGATTTTCGCTTCAATGGCTGGATGCTCTTCCCGCCACTCATCTACAGACTTCATGGAAAGAGTGGACAACTCTACGCTCCCCATACTTGCCGCATTCAGAGTCCATACTGAATCATCAAAAAAGGAGGCCCCACCAAAGACATTTCCAGGACCAACCGTCTTCACCAGCGTTTCATTCTCTTTTTCGTTAAAATAGAGTTTCACCCGTCCCTTATTCACAAAGAAAAGACGCCACTGGGGATCCCCCTGTTTAACAATAATGGTCTCTGTAGGGTAGGTTTCATGTTCCAGAGAATGATACAAAACATTAAATTCCTCCGTCGTCAGCAGGTCATACAAATCCGACCAGATAAGGATATGCCCCTGATCAATTGAATTACTTTTGGCATCTTCTATAATTTCTGCGGCCCTGATAATCTCAGCCAACGCCATAGCATCTATATCAATCAGACGGAGACGTAATGCTTCTGCCTCATTAAATTTTCTCAATTGGGCCGTTTTTTCAATCAGTGCACTAAGTATTTTTTTCGCAGATTCCGCCTTGTCCTTACCCAGTAAGGCGTACACTTCACGTTCTTCCGGGTAATCTGTAATTGGCTCGTATTCTTTCTCAACAGGAGGCGGTACGCTCTTTACCACAGATTCCACTGCGGCAGTTCTAGCCTCCTGGTGCTTCTCTACCCTGGCATCCAGGCCACTCCTTTGTGAGTTCTCCTTCTCCTCAATAAGGGCAACTGCCAGTTTTGCAGCACGAACACTCTCCTGACCAAACTGGTTGCGACCACCATCAATGATACTCTGCAGCGGTACCAAGGCCATCGAGGAGTCAGTGGCCCCAAGTGTTTTACTGATTTCCAGGGCCAATGTTTTCTTATCTGCCCCTCCGTAAAAACTGCATTCGCTCAACAAACCTGCAAGAGGCTCGACAAGAGATTCATCGGCCAGAGGCCTTAAGTTTCTCACCACCTGAATTTTTGTCTGCACCGCAGATCCAGAAAGAGCTGCCACAAGATATCTTGCAGTGGAAGACTTGCCAATCCGAAGAATACACTGCAGCACCTCCTGCTGAACCCGTAGATCATCATGGGAGGCATAACTCAAAATTTCTTCAACATCTTCTTCTGAACCAGTGACAGCAAGTAAACGAATTATATTTCGTTTCCCATACCATGGCATGGGATCAGGAAGTCGTTCGAGTAGTACGGGAACAAGATCAGCTCCAAGTTCGCTGAGTATCTTCAGGAGACGTATTCGGTCTGCCCGTTTATCGGAAGCAATCAGCGTATCAAGAAGAAAACGTGCAGCCACAGGTCCCTGCATGATTATCTTCCTGCAGATCATCTCATCAACTGGTCTCACAAAACAGCGCTCCAGATATCCCCGGAGAAGAAGCACATCTACATTTTTATCCTGAATGCGACCAACCAGCTTACGTATCTCATCATTTTTTTCAAATGCACCCGAGCGAATATAATAAAAGACATCCAGGATATCCTCGGCCAGACTGTTGTTATCTGAATACCAGGCATGATTCATCATGGCCTGCATGGCAAGCACATTCTTTTCCAGACTCCTGTCAGCCACTTCATTTTCCCGTATCCATGCAAGACAAACAGGGGTCAATTTTTCCAACCAGTCCCAGCGATTCAGACAGGACAGTTTATGGGCCACAGCACCAAGAGCCAGAGCTAACTGTGGACGCAACTCGTGGTCCTTTTTGGCCAGCCCCTTTACCACGTTCTGAATAATAGCTGCGGCCACACTTTCCTTATCGTTGGCCAACAGCTTTTCAATGGTTGCAGGAAGGTTTTGACACACCTCACTGTTTTTCAGGCTTGCCAAGTTCCCCTTTGCAAGAGCTGTAATACCGGATTGGAGCCGTGCCCCCTTTCGTCCACGTTCGGTCTGCTGCAGGATAACTTTGGTTGTTCCCAGGGCAATAACCTGTTTTCCACGCGACGTTGCCGCCAATTTCTCATACGCCTTTGAAATGACCTGTAACTGGGCCATGAACTTATCACTCTTCTTCCCATCATCCTGCTTCTGTTGCCCCTGTATCCACTCAATTACCTTTGTCAGAGTCTCGGTGTCTGTTATCCTGAGCAATGATTTGTAAAAAACTTCCCCAAAGGGGGACGAAAAGTCCTGACAGAGCAGCATAAGAATCACACGTTGATCAAGGTGAGGAGCAAGCAGGGTGGCGGCAGCATCACTCACCTTATTATACTGGTCCTTCGATAGAAGTGAGCTTATAGTGGCAAGCATTTTAGAGAATGCTGGTGCCACGACAACAATGTGATCTTTATGGAGGATTTGCACCAGGGAATACGTAGTGGAGGCTACAATATGAGCACCACTCTCAACAACGTGAAAAATCTCCTCCAGTGTACGTCGAAGGGCACTCTCTTTTTTGCGACCAACAAGGTACAAGATATGCTCCGATCGAACCATACCACCGGACAACTCCTTCAAAATCTGATCAACTTTCCGTTTCTTTCTCTTCTCCTCTTCACTTTCACCGGGCGCCCAATATGCTTCCGGGAAGATTGCTGCAAGCTTAAGAGAATCAATAAAAGCCCTGCTGCCGCCAACTCTGTTTATCTGTTCCGGAGTGGCGCTGAAGACAGAAAGAATCTTTTTAAAAGTAGGTCTGTCGAAACCTTTGGAGAGTACCATTTCATCCAGTTCCATCTTCTGCAACTGGCTACTGAATGTCAGTAACTGGAGGCGCTCCCGTGTCGGATTATCAACGGGCTCTCCATTGAGCAGATATCTGCCATTGAGGAAGGAAAATCGTAACAACTGGTTCTTGCGGAGATAGTGTTTTGTTCCCTGGTAGGCTTTCTCAATGGAATTTCGCACCTGAGAAGACTCTTCCGGGTAAAGACGGAGTGCGGTGGACGCTGCATTAATCAATTTTAATGTTTCAAGACTTTCCTGTTGCCTGTCGCCCTGCGCCATATAAAACACCAAGATTGAAGAGATAATTTACAACTATCCAGCCGAAAATGCGTTTTACAAAATCCCCCAACTTGCCTGGCTCTGAATGACAACGCTGAACATATCGTTCACGCAAACAAACAAAATAAACACAGAAATAAACAGTTAGGACATGAGAATTATTTTCTAGCTACTCCTTACTACGACTTTTCCTACAACCATTGAGCTGCAACGCATTCCCTATCCTATTTAGCTACACGCTATCGGGGCAAAAGTCAAGAAAGACACCTGTTATTCTGCTGGCTTAACAGGATAAAATGGTACAATTTCTCACTTTAATTCCCAAGTAGCTTGTATCGACACAACATCCCAAGGAATTCATAAAGGGGCAAGCCGACAACGTTTGAATAGGAGCCATGAATTTCCCGAACCATAAATGCTCCCTTTCCTTGAATACCATAACTTCCCGCCTTATCCATCGGTTCCCCCGTACGAACATACGCCCGAATCATCTCTTCGGTCACCTCCCAAAAAGATACACCTGTACTCACCAGACTTGTATCACAAACACTCTTAGCTTGATTCTGCAGGCAAACAGCCGTACGCACAATATGCTCCCGACCGGAAAGACGCAACAGCATATCTACTGCATCGTCCTCATTGACAGGCTTTTCGAGCACCATATCATCGAGACAGACAACGGTATCGGCGGCAACAATCCAAAAGCCAGGATATCTTTCAGCCACATACCCGGCCTTCTCTCTAGCCAGGCGTTCAATATAGCTCACAGACGTTTCTGCAGGATACTTACGTTCTTCAATATCCGCCGATACGGCACGCGAGAAAACTCCCAATTCCTCCAGATATGCACGTCTTCTTGGGGACCCGGAGGCCAGGATAATTTCTTCAGCACAAGTAAAAAGTCGAGACATAACAAGTGTCCAGAGGATTGCATTCCAATAAATATTCAGCGAAAAAGTGAAGGATTTCAGTTCCCACACGCCATGACAAAAAAGATTTGTTTGAAAAATATCTTTCCATCGTACACTCTTTTTAGTATTCTTGTCTAAGAGATATTCCCTCACGATCGAAACCGTTTTTTCATTTCAGCCACATCACAAACACTATGCCTGACAACAGCAAGTTCATAACTAGAGACTTTGCAGCTGGGGAAACACTTTTTGCGCAGGATGATGTTGGTGATTGTATTTTCTTCATCATCAATGGCCTGGTGGAAGTGTGTAAAAATACCGACGGAGAAAAGGAAGTCGTTGCCCTCATGTCAAGTGGTGACATCCTCGGTGAAATGGCGGTACTGACAGATGCTCCTCGCTGTGCAAGCGGAATTGCTATAGAACCTACCCGGGTTATCATGGTTAAGGATCGCACCCTGCGTCTTGCACTGCTCAACAATGATCTGCCTATTCTGAAACCTCTTACCAGTCAGCTCATCCTTCGCTTCAAAGAAGCGGAACAGCAGGCAACGTATTATCGTAAGAAATTCAAGAAACTCCAAAAAGAAGTATCTATCCTCAAAGAACAGCTCCTCCAACACGAGATACCTGAAGATAATTAAGGAGTTACTGTTCATTCTAAGAATTTCAAAAGTAGTTATTTTGACGATACCCTCCTCCTTCTCCTGAAACTCCTCTGAGTCCCCTTGAGTATCTATGAAAATTCTTTCGGTATCTGACAAGGTTGAAAAGCAACTGCTTACCAGAGGGAACACCCTCCTTCCTGCTCATCCTGATATCATCCTGGCCTGTGGAGATCTTCCACCCGAATACCTAACCGAGTTGAGAGAATTCTACAGTGTTCCCCTCTATTATATTGAAGGGAATCATGACATTCGCTACGATGATTCCCCACCACTCGGCTGTACAAATATCCATGCACAAATTATTACTGAACAGGGAATACGGATAATGGGCCTCAGTGGTTCCCGCTGGTACAATGGCGGCAAAAACCAGTACACTGAACCGGAAATGAAAAAAACAATTCGCAGCCTCTGGTTTCAACTATTACAAGTGAACAGGATGGACATCATCATCACACATGCACCACCACGATTCATCAACGATAAGGAAGACCCCTGCCATAAAGGTTTCAGGAGTTTCAGCTCTCTGATCAAAAAACATAAGCCGGTCTGGTTTGTCCACGGCCACATACATTCATTTTTCAAAACTCCTGCCGACCGCCTCACCCAGGTCTGCGAAACAAAGGTACTCAACTGCTATGGATTTTTTTTCTTTGAAACAGAACTGGTGGAAGAACAGGCAAAAAGCTAGTCGTACCCCTGAAGACAGTATTTTTCCTACCCGGGAAACAGACTTCGATCAGGTTCGGAAGAATGAAAAAGCGTACGAAACTGTTAAACGGGGTACAGCCACTGTCCCGCTCGACAAAATTAAGGGATCGGTGGGCCGGTATAGCGATTTTGACAAGCAATTCCGTCTTAAAGGGGCCGGCTCCGAAGAACGATTAACATCCCTAATCCAGGCCATGCAGGAAGGACGACCCATCCCGCCCGTTTCACTCTATCAGATCAAGGACAATTTCTACATAGTTGATGGACATCACCGGGTTACAGCCGCACGAAAGCTGGGCCAAAGCCACATCCAATCTAAAATACTGGAACTGCTCCCTTCCAATGAGAGCGTTGAAAACAGATTATATCTGGAGAAAATCGAATTTAGAGACAGGGTGGGTATTCCAAAAGTTATTGATTTTACTGAACCGGGTCAGAGTGAATATCTGCTCGAGCAGGTAACCATGCATCAAAGTTTCCTTGCTGAGGAAAACCGCGAGGCAGTGAGCCTTGAAGAGGCCGGAGCAGACTGGTACCGCTCAATCTATCTGCCACTTCGGACTCTCATTAAGAACAGCGGCCTGCTTCGCTCCTTTCCGGACAGAACAATGGATGATCTTTACCTCTATATCTCCACCCATCAATGGCAAAAACGATCGGAAAGAGAATATGGTATAGGGGTGGACGAACTCATTCCACGTGACATGGAAGCTTTTCGCAGAAAAATGGCGAGAAGCAGACCGGGCGAATATCCGGAGATGAAAAGGGACATCACAATTTTCATCCTTGTTAACGTTGACGGGACCCAGGAACAACAACTCCTCGACAAACTCTTTGCTCTTCCGGAGGTTGTTGAACTGCACTCGGTTCACGGCTCAATTGATCTGGTCATCAAGGCCACCCTGAGTCGGGATATCCTTGCCTCCGATGCCGAGGTTATCTCTCAGTTCACCCATTCTTCCCTGCGTCGCATGAAAGGAGTGGTCTCCACCCAAACGCTTATACCCGGACTTTCATTGATCAAACCACAGTATTGAAAAACAGGTTCGCAACGCAAGGCAAGGGGAGGAGAGAAGAAAACTGCTATGCTGAAAAAATCCTTTTCAGACATCCCCGTACATAACGAATATGGAGAAAACGTACAGGACTGAGTTCTTCAGGAACCCTGAAGCCTGAACCAGCAAACATATCTGGAGTACATTGCGGGAAT
The DNA here is from genome assembly GCF_000341395.1 of Desulfocapsa sulfexigens DSM 10523. Classification (GTDB taxonomy): domain Bacteria; phylum Desulfobacterota; class Desulfobulbia; order Desulfobulbales; family Desulfocapsaceae; genus Desulfocapsa; species Desulfocapsa sulfexigens. Next base: position 67,625 of record NC_020304.1, read on the forward strand.
TCAAGGTCTTCTATACGGGAACCTGCAATAGCCTCTGCCTCTGCAGCAACTGCAAGAGGGACACATTCCTTATTGACCCCAAGCACTTCAATCATGGCCCGGTCAAGTGCCACCGCACTCTTCGATGCTCCAAGGCAGCCGAGACTGAGCGAATCTCCATGCACCGGACCTCGCCGTGTCATCACCTCAATGCCATCAGCAACAACAAGAGCAGGTGGAAGAATTTTCTGAAGATCAAGAATCATCTTGGCAAACATTTCATGAGACTCGCCATGACGCATATGAAGCCATGCCTTTCGTGCACCGAGTACAATACCAAAAACATTTTTAACAGCCATGGTGACCCTCATTTGATCATGTGCCTTAACGCGAGGGAGATTGACAAAGTAATCACAACCAAGCGCCTCGCCTGCCACGCAAACCCTGATTCCACAATCAAGCATTTTGACCACCCGAGTACGAAAGTCAATGTGCTCCACCGTTCCTCCGAAAAATACAGAGGCAAATCCCTGCCGCTTCAAAACCTGGGCCGCTGACCCGAAAGCTGGTGAATCGCCAAGCAGAACCTTTGCCCCCCTGGAAGAAAAACAGGCAGCAACAGCTGCTGTGAAGAGTGGACTGGAACAGGCAAGTGCTGGAACTCCGGCACTGATCAGATTGGGTTTTAAAAGAACCTTTTTTGCAGAAAGGGTGGACGGAACTCCAAGAATATCGAGTTGCTCCTGTATGGCTGCCTGCAGAAACGGGGCCTCATAGGAAGAACAGCTGGTTAAGCAAACAGGTATCTTTATAAATGGATGCATTATTTAATCGTCAAATAAGAAAAAGCCGGATTCATTATAACAAATCCGGCTTTTTCCAGGAGAAAGGAGAGAGAAGAGATAAAGCAAAAACAACTATGCATATCTCATGCCAGAAACACAAACTACACAATACCTTCTAATACCAGACAGATAGCAAAACTCACCTCCTGCAAACGGCAGAAATGGAGTTAAATTTTTTTTACTTTTAAAATTCTTAACTGCATTTCCATCTATTATCAAATAGTTACCGTGGGTACTTATTTAAACTGATAATTACTAGCAACCGTTAATCAACTGGATAGCCTGACAAAATCCTGCTATTTTACAAAAATGAAGCTGCCACTGCAAAAAAATGTCCAAATAATTGAACCATCATACTGTAAAAAAAATCACAAAATCGGTTCTTTTGCTTTTCCTTCCCCACCTTGTTAGAGTATTAACTTAATGTAACAGAATTTCCTATTCTTCCGGTATTATACTATGACATCTATCTACGTATTCCTCACTATTATTTTCCTTGGAGTGTTTGTTATCGGATTCCTGTCCTTTCGCCTCCGAAAAGAAATCAAAAAGAACACCTCCCCCTCTCCCACCAGCAGTAACACCAACGAAATTTTTCTTATCCAGGACACCTGTTTTCAATCACCTCACGAGGCAATAGCACTCTTTGACGGCAATGGTTTGCTCGTTCTTTCAAACAGCACCTTCCAAAAAACCTTCCCCAGGCCTGAAAAAACCGATCATAAAATTGAAATATATGACTATTTCCCAGAACACATGCGCTCCATGCTGCAGAAAGGGCTAACCGAATGTCAATTAAACAAAAAGGACGTTGAGCAGGAGTTTTTCCTGGAAGACAGGCGGTACACATTCACCTTTTGCCCTGCGAACCAGAAAAATGAGACACATGCGAAAATTTTTCTTTTCTGCAAAGAACTCCCTTCCCAGCGACTCATGCCTCGCTACACATCACCAGATGATATGATTTGGAGGACAATCCTCAAACTCACCAATCCAAGTGCACTGCATTCAGACTGGCATACCTGTTTCAATAGGGTTCTCCCCGATATGTGCAAAGCGCTGGAGGCAGACGAGCTTTTTCTCCTCGACAACAGTCTGACAGCGGGAACACCATTATCACGACATGGCAGAAACCAGACCAATGCCTCTAAACATGACTGGATCCTCTCCGTTCCTGTTTGGATGAACATGCTCAAAAAAGGGCAAACCATCCAGAACTTCGCTGAACATTTTGACCCCGAGGAACAGACAATCCTGCAACAGGAGGGAATAAAGACCCTTCTGCTCATTCCTCTCATTGTAGAAAACGAACTGCTGGGCCTCATCGGACTTACCAGAACACAAAAGGCCAGCCTGTTCCACCAGCAGCAGATAAACAGCCTGTTATTCATCTCCGATATCCTGACCATGGCCATCAGCAATCAGCAGGACCGCCTGGAGCGGGATCGCCTGGTTACTGTGGTGGAACAGTCCTCGGACTGTATAATTATTATCAACAAAAGTGGTTCAGTTCTTTACGCGAATCCAGCATGTAAGACGGTTACTGGGTTTTCTCCACAAGATATAACAGGTCACTCCATTAAACGTCTCCATACTCCTGCCATCCGCAGGAAATTGTGGGGTGAAATCAAAAATGCGCTTGCAACGGGAAAATCATGGAGCGGACAGTTTGACAACTACCGAAAAGACAAGACCCTCTACCAGGAAGAAATGCTTCTTTCACCTGTTCTTGATCATGAGGGCAGGGTTGCAAATCAGGTGATAGTCAAACGTGACATAACCGAAGACAAACGCCTGGAATCCATCGCAGAAGCAGCAAACCTGATGGACAATATCGGCTTTATTTTTTCCAGTATCCGCCACGAACTGGGTAACCCGATCAACGCAATAAAGGTTTCTCTTTCTGTCCTGGAATCTAATCTGGAAATGTACGACACAGAAGCCATCAGCCGTTTTATCCACCGTGGTCTGTCCGATATCGGCAGAGTCGAATATTTACTCAAAACCCTTCGGAACTTTTCGATTTTTGAACGACCTGACCTTAAAGAGACTGACATGCGGGCTCTGCTTGACAAGCTCATTCATCTTACAGAAAAAGACCTCGCAAAACAGTATGTTATGCTGGCAATACGACATCCCGAGAAGCCACTGACAGGGATGGTAGACCCACGAGCATTTCTCCAGGTCCTGCTCAATCTGACCACCAACGCCGTTGCCGCACTCGCTGAATGTGACAACAAAACAATCACCATATCCCTGATACAAAAGCACAAAAATCAGATTACTTTCATATTTGAAGATAATGGCTGCGGCATGGATGAAGAGACAGTAAGAAATTTATTCCGTCCATTTTTCACAACGAAAGCGGAGGGGACCGGTCTGGGACTGGTTATCGTCAAAAAAATGCTCTCAAAAATGAACTGTTCAATTACCGCAAGTTCTCAAAAGGGTAAAGGAACCAGAATGGAAATTATCATTCCAACGGCATGATTGTGTGCTTTTGCTGGACTTAGCACATGTTTTTATGGTAGTTCTGAGTGATACAGGATCAAAGTCAATCAAAACTTCAAGTAAATACAATTACGCTGTGCACCTGAATAACAACCATTTTTAAATCAGCTGACATATGTTGGAGAACCATATGAAAAAAGTTTTAATTGTTGATGACGACGAAAGTTTTCTTCACGGTCTCATTGACGGATTTAAGGCCTATGAGGACAAGTTTTCCATCACCACTGCCGGCGATGGTATCGAAGCATTAACAGCCCTTCGGGAACAGGAGATCAGTCTGGTACTGACCGACCTCAAAATGCCCCGGATGGATGGTTTTGAGCTGGTTGCTCACCTGAGCAGTAATTACTCTGACATTCCAGTTATTGTTATGACCGCATTTGGCACCCCGGACATGGAAGATAATCTTCGTGATATGGGAACATTTCAATATATTGAAAAGCCCATAGACTTCGGAATGCTGGTTGAAAAGATTCTTAAAGGTCTTGCCGGTCCCTCAAAGGGATACATCACCGGCGTATCTCTCTCTTCCTTTCTCCAGCTTCTTGAACTCGACAAAAAATCATGTACCCTCACCATCCATGCAGGAAGCAAAAAAGGGGTCATGTATTTCAGAGACGGAGATCTTCTCGATGCCACTGCCATGAACCTCAATGGCAGCGAAGCTGCCTACGCCATAGTCAGCTGGAAAAATGTAGAAATTGAGATTGATAATAACTGTCCGGTTACAGACAATAAAATCACAGAATCACTAGGTTTTATCCTCCTTGAGGGGTGCAGGCGAAAAGACGAGAGTAACGCGGCAAAAACACAACGCCCTGGTCGGGGTGCTGACTTAGGCAACCTCGACTCTCTCAACATGGAAGATCTTGACCTGAATCTCTCCGTAGCTCCTTCTTCTCAATCACCAAAAACCAGCCCACCGTCGCAGCCATCAGCACCAGCAAATCCAGTTCTGGCGCAATTTATCAGCATGTTGAGTTCATTTCCGGAAATCATCAGCTGCACAATCAGCTCCAAAGACGGGAACGTTCTCCATCAGGCAGGAAAACAGGGAAACAACACGGCCAACTTTACTACCTACGTTGCCGTCGCAGCTGAACAGATAGAAATAGCCATCGGTGCATCCGGCAGACAGTATGCTATATTCACTCTACAGGACGACTCAAAACTGCTGGTACTCTGCGGTCAGGACGTCATTGTTGGTCTCAAGGTTGGCAGTTCTGCCTTCCCGGAAACCATCGCAACGGGATTACGTCCCGTACTGAGCAGAATCAGACTTTCAGCATAGTAAACGAGAATAAGATTTTTTTAAACATTCCATAAACTTTATGACTCAGATCATATCAGGATAGCTCACAATGGATTCATTGCTTCAGGAAATCACTGTACTCCCAGGCGTTCTCGGTTGTTTCGTCCTTAACAGTAAACAGAAAATTGCCGGCAGCAAAATGCCACCCATTTTCAAAGAAAACAGTATCCAGACCATCGGCAATCTCATTGCCCGAACCATCCAGATCGGTAACATGGCCCAACTCGAGTTCAAAGGAATTGAGATAAAATATAACGAATCTCTCCTTCTGGTTACCCCTTTAGCCCAAAATGCACTGCTGATTATTATTTGTGAACCGGGCGCAAACAAATCGCTTATCACCATGACCACGGGAATGTTGGCTCAGGATATTTCCGAGGCCCTGGCAAACCCCATGGCACACCAGGCAGCCATACAGCAACAAAAGTCAGCCACGACTCCACAACCCCCAAAAGTGGCGGTCGATGAAGCAGAAATTGATGCCGATCTTGCGCCCATACTTGAACAAGTGAAAGATGCTTTAGCCATGGCTATCGGCCCCATTGCAGCGCCGGTCATGAAAGACACTATTGAAATATGGGCAAAACAAGACGCCCCCTCCATCACAACCCTGCCGGCTCTTGCAGAACTCTTATGTAAAGAGATCAATGACGACGACCTGGAACGTGAATTTATGACCGAAATTAAAAATATCACAAAATAAGAAACGGCGGCACCAGAACAAAAAAAGGGAAAGCAGCAATCCTGCCACTCTCCCTTTTTCTTATCACATCCAGGTACCAAGCAAAGAATCCCTTAAATACCTGGTAATTAGTAACACAAGCTATTTTCCTGCACAGCGCTCCAGAAGTTTAGCGGTGCTTATCCGCAACCTATCAATGGCTTTTGCCAGATCACCAATTTCATCCTTGCTACTCACACCAATATCTTCATCAAGTTCCTTTCCGAGACTGATCTGAGTCGTCTTGCGCTGAAGTTTAGCAAGAGGTGTAACGACACCACTGCTCAAAAAGTACCAGATCACACCCATCAGCACAATGATTCCTGCTGCACCCATGACAAAAAGGCTGGTGGCTGATTTTTTTGCAGCAGTCATAGCCCTTTGCAGAGGAACATAAACGATGCTGGTGGAGACTATCTCCCCCTTGCGCCAGTCATAACCAGTTTCTGTTCCATAAATTTCGACCTGATCCTTGGGAGCCTCCTCCGGAGTACCGTGGCAACGCAAGCATCCTTCAGTAACGGCAATTGGCCTGGCAAAATAATAGAAACGCTGACCGTTCTTGGTCATAATTCCCTCACTATTTTTAGTCGCCTTATTCTCACCAAACATCTTAATAAGCTTCAACTCATCACCATCGGCTTTATTTGGCAGATACAGAGGATCAATTGTGGCCTGCTTAAATTTGTAACCTGGAAAGCGCTTCTCAAAAATCTCCCAAACACCTCGGGTCATAACAAAACCCGACATAATCTCAGGATAAAAACGATCCTCCTCAACAAGCTCAGCAACCAGTGGCCGCTGGGAATGTTTAAAATAGAGCCTTGAAGAGTCAATCATGTTGAAGACAATAGCGCCCTGCGTTTTAGCATCCTCCATGGCATTCTTAACACTAAATTTATAGCTCGAATAAGCAAGTGCCAGGCTTGCCACCAGACTGAGAACTCCAATAACTACGATAAAACGGACTCTGATACTCATGCTCCCTCCTCTTTTTTTCCTGAATCAGGAAAAGGTAATCTCACGGGTTCTAATCACATCCTTATTGGCGGTGAGTTCAGCAAGAATCTTTGCATCAAGCGCTGATTCAAGATCAATTATATTATAACCGACCCTGCCGTTAGACTCATTTTTAAAGCTTACGATATTTACTCCATGATTTCCAAGAGTATTCGTTATAAAACCGATCAGTCCAGGCACATCATTATTAATGATAATGAGACGGGTATGAACAGTTGATGACGGAATCGACTCAATATTAGGGAAGTTAACACTATGGGTAATATTCCCATAATGCAGATAAGCCGACAGTTCCCTTACAGCCATTCGGGAACAGTTTCCTTCGGACTCTGCTGTTGATGCACCAAGGTGGGGAGTGGTCAACGTTTTGGGGTGCCTGATTACAGCCGGTGTCGGAAAGTCAGAAATAAAGGCCTCAAGCTGTCCTGAATCCAGAGCGGCAAGAACAGCATCTTCATCAACAATAGGGCCCCTTGCATAATTCACCAAAATCGCACCAGGTTTCATTTTTGAGATAAAATCTGCATTCACCATACCCTTAGTTTTTTCGTTAACCGGCAAGTGGAGGCTCACAATGTCTGCCTGAGCAAGAGTATCGCGCATGGCACGGGTAACCGTTACCTCGGGGAGGAGATTGTGAATATTGTCAAGACTTGGAAAAGGGTCAAATCCATATACCTTCATAAAACGTTGAATTCCGCCATTGGCCAGTCTTACTCCAATCTGGCCAAGCCCGATAACCCCAAGTGTTTTCCCGGCAATCTCAACACCACGAAAAGCAGCCTTGCGGCTTTCGACCTCACCGCTAACCTGGTCAGGTGGGATCTCAGCCAGTGACTTGCAAAAGGCAATCCCCTGATAAATATTACGCAGCCAGATTCCGATCATGGGAAAAACCAGATCAACAACGGCATTGGCATTCGCACCCGGAGTATTAAAAATACAGATTCCTTTTTCAGTTGCTTTATCCACGGTAATATTATTGACTCCGGCACCGGCCCTTGCCAGTGCAAGCAGCTCCGGATAATCATCAACATCCACCTGGGAACTTCGTACAACAATTCCATGGGGATTGCTATCATCGGGGTCAACGGCATATTCATCGCCGAGAAGTTCCAGGCCTTCTGGAGCTATGGCATTAATAGTTTTAATTCGAAACGAGGTCATATTCTTCTCCGTATATTTGGCAAAGGGTCAACTGCAATCTCTGTAATGTGGTTAAATTTATCTCAATTCTTTTACTTCATTCCGCTTTCTAACACAAATCCTTTTTATTTAAGGATGTTCAGTATGCAAAGGGAACAACTTTCTGTAATCGGAAAAGGCTTTCTTCCCGCTCCGCGAGAAAAGCAAAACAGGAGGGCCCAGTGGTAGCCACTCCGAGTTCACTGAAAAATTCTGCAGAGAATCTGTAAAAAACTGTCTGTTTGAAAAATCTGTTTCTCTCCTTAGGAAAATACAATCCGGGGACTTCCATTGGCAGCTGCTGATACAGATGATCCTTCAAAAGACGCTCAGCTCCGGCATCCTTTTCAAGACAGACTGGTAGCTTACGCTGGCCACAGCGCAGCCAGTCATAAATGAGCAACTCTCGTGTCAGTTTTCTGTCATTTCTTTGGCTCAAAGCTTTAACCAAGAGAGAACATAAAAGATCCTGGGTTGCAGCAAGCTCAAACAATCTTTCTGCTTGGGCAATTTCGAGGAGAAGCATAAAAAAGAAGCAACATCCATCTTTTGTTTACGAAAATAGTACCATAAGGACGGGAAGAATCTATTATTACAGAATTTCTCCACACACTCGGAAAACCAGTAAAGCTCCTGGAGGGTCTCAGCATCCATCCATTGATTCGCCAGGACACTGTAGGGTGGTTTGGCACAGGATCGATAGAAAAAGTCGGCTGCTTGACCGCTAATGGCAGTATCCGGCAAAAGTTTCAGCAAGCCCATTTGAATATAATGTGGCCCCATCGCAAAGATATCAGCAAATGATTTGAGATAGCTGCTCCTGCTCTCATGGGGAAGACCAAGAATCAAATCCGCGTGCAGATGAACAGTACCCATTACAGCAAGGCGTGACACTGTGTCGTGAGCAACTTTGGGGTCGATCCTGCGATTTATAGCCGCAAGAGTTGGTTCATGGGTGGACTGAATACCGATTTCAAACTGAAAACGCCCTGGTGGAACCGTTGCCAGATAGGCAAACATCTCTTCACTGATTCGATCCGGGGCGATTTCGAAATGAAAAAGTGTCTCCGAGTCATACTCGAGCACAAGCTTCCATATTGCCAGTGCCCTGTCTGGCCGATCGTTAAATGTTCTATCCACAAAGCGCAGTACTTTAGTGTCATACGACATGATCTGGTCGAGTTCCCGCCGTATCTGGAGAAGATCTTTGTGAACCGTTCCATTTTCAGCAGAGGACAGGCAGTAAGAACAGGAAAAAGGACAGCCACGGGAACTCTCGTAATAAACATTACGATTTTTCAGGTGAATGGCAAAATCTTCATCCCGGTAGGGCGAAACAAATTTTTCATGCTTCTCTTTAAGGTGGAAGAAAGAACGCCCATACTGCCGCTGCAAAGCTGTTGCCTGCAAATCACGGTAAAATTCCTCCTGTACTGCCTCAATTGCTCCGCGCACAACGGTGCAACTGCCACTTTTGACATTCGCCCCCACCACAGCTGCCTGAGGGCCTCCTACAACCAGCTGACACGAAGGCAATAACGCATGTAAATCGGTAATCAGCTCTTCAACACAATCAGAATTCCATACTGCTGCTGAAAAGAAAATGGCATCAGGGGTGTCTTTGCTGAGGCGCAGGAGTACTTCATAACGTGGATCGCGAATAGTAAGCTGGAAAATTTCAGTGGAAATATTCGGACAGTGCGTTTCAAGTTCATTGCGAACATGAAACAGGGCCAGGCTCGAATGGGTAAAGCGACCGTTAATGGCTACAAGTTTTATATACATTATTCAGAGAAAGATTCTTCTTTGGAAAAGAAAAGAATGATATGGTACATATGACTTCATTGCGTATGACTTGAAAAAACGATCTTACCATATCAATGTCCATGGAGAAAGATGTGATCAGAGTTTTACAAATAAGACACCCGTTCCTTATCATTTTAGAAATTATTTTTCTGTCCCTTCTTTATACCAGCAGCTGTTTCGCAAAAGCATCCAGTTACCATCTGGAAGTCAGTTTTATCCCTGAACAGCGCCTTTTACATGGCAAAGCCACGATAAGTATTTCCAGCGGGAAAGAATGGCAGCTCTATACGGGGGGGCTCAGCATCGAGAAAATTATCCTCGAAGAAGACGGAAAGAAATCCTTTCCCCTTCCCCTACCCAAGAAAGACCATATAACCATGTATGCTAGCGAGAGCGACCTGAAAATCACGGTAATATACTCAATGCAGGTCTCTGAAGATGCGCAATTAAACCTTATCAGTCCGCATGGCATCGTACTCACCTCCAACTGGCATCCGCTCCCGCAGGAAGACATGCTTTTTTCCCTCCAGGCGACCCTACCCCTGGGATTTCAAGGAATATCGGAATCGGACATCCTCCCTGAACAGACAACAGATGGAATCATGAGGAGTTCATTTTCCCAGCCGGTACGGGCAATCCATCTCGCGGCAGGCCCATATCTGATAGAAAAAGAAACCATCCGGGAAGGCCTCTCTCTCTCCACCTGGTTCTTTCAGGAAGACCAGGAATTAAGCCGGGAATATCTGGATGCTGCCAAAAAATATATTCTCCGCTATGAACAGGAACTCGGCCCTTTTCCCTATAATCATTATGCAGTGGTTTCCAATCGCCTGCCAAGTGGTTTTGGCATGCCCACTTTTACCCTGCTGGGCCAGATGGTGCTGAGACTGCCTTTTATCAAAGCAACCTCACTGGGCCATGAAATTCTCCACTCATGGTTTGGCAACTCCATTGAGGTGGCAGAGGGCTCCGGCAACTGGTGTGAAGGTCTGACAACTTATCTTGCCGACTTCAGCTATGCCATCGACAGGGGAGAAGGTATTTCCCATCGCAAGGCCTCCATTGTCAACTATCAGAGTTACGTCCATCAGGAGACAGCGACACCTCTTATGGATTTTGGTTCCGCCAGTCATAATCAGCCAATGGCAAAAGCGAAGCGCGCTGTGGGCTATAACCGTTCTGCCATGCTCTTCCATCAACTTCGCGAAATCCTGGGAGCAGAGCACTTTATTCAGGGCCTGCGATTATTTGCCGAGTCCTTCAAGGGCCGTTCCGCATCTTGGCAGGACATTCAAAAACTCTTTGAACAAGAGGCAGGAAAAGACCTTACGGACTTTTTCAATCAACAACTCACGAGAAAGGATGCCCCGTCATTGGAAATTACGGATATCCACAGTAGCAGCAGGCAGGACACCTTCACCCTTCACTTTAGCATCAGCCAAAACAGTGAACAGCCTTACACTCTCAGGGTTCCCATTCAGGTTACAACGCCTGGTGGTACACAGCGTTTTATACAAGAGATCACTGAAAAGAAAACGGCTGTCAGCATTGACCTTGAAGAAGCACCTCTTTCATTCGTCATCGATCCTGAGTATGACCTGTTCAGAACACTTGAGCCCTCTGAGTTTCCTCCCGTCTGGTCCCGTTTTATGGGATCAGGCAACAGGCTGATAATCACAGGAGACGACTCAAGTCTGGCAGCATATGCTCCCTTCATACAATGGGCTGAGCAACAGGGCTGGAAAATTGTAGACCATAAATCGGTCACTAACCAACAGCTCTCAGAAAATTCTATCCTGTTTCTCGGTACAGAAAATACTGCCCATGATTCCCTCTTTGGGAAAGCACCGGTTATGGCTGCTGGTTTTCATCTGAGCGTACACAACAACCCTCTCAATGAAAAAGAAGTTTCAGTCCTTGTTCAAAGCAGCAACGGTGAAGAAACAGCTGCAGCCCTTCACAGGCTGCGCCATTATGGTAAATACTCTTCACTGGCTTTCCATAATGGGAGGATTCAGGACAAAAAAATCACAGCAAGTGATGACGGTATTAAGCACCTCCTGGAGACACTTCCAGAAGGTGGCTCTACAGGTGCTATCAAAAGCTTTGACCAGATTATCACAGAGCTTGCCGAAAAACGCGTCATTTACATTGGCGAAACCCATGATTCCATGGCCGACCACCTGCTTCAGTTGCGAGTCATTCAGGGATTACACACAAAGGGACTCGATCTGGCCATCGCCATGGAGATGTTTCCAACAAGCAGCCAACCGGCACTCGATAAGTATCTGCTGAAACAATCAGACGCAATGGGTGAGGCTGAGTTTCTTCGCCAGTCCAAATGGTTTGATGTGTGGCGCTACGACTGGCGACTTTTCAGACCGATATTTAACTTCTGCCGTAAACAGTCAATCCCGGTGTACGGGATCAATATTGACCGGAAAATTGTAAGCACCGTCTTCTCCGACGGAAACACGGATGCACTCAGCCCTGAACAGCTAAAAACCATCGCCGCAAAGAGAGATCTCGCCATTGAAGGCTATGTGGAACGTCTGCGTCTGGTGCACGGATTTCACGCAGAATCACCACATGGAAAAGAGAAAGGAATTTCAGGTTTTGTCCAATCCCAGGCCATCTGGGATGAATCCATGGCTGCAAACATTGCCGAAATCCTCCACAGCAATCCCAAGAAAACCGTTGTGGTTATTGCCGGATCTCAACATACCCGCAAAGACTCTGGTATACCTCCGAGAGTAGCACGCCGCATGGATGTTACTCAAAGCTCGGTCCTGAGTCTCAATGCGGATCGTTCAGCCACAGATCCAGCTATCCAGGCAGATTATTTTTTTCTGACCGATCCCCTCTTTCTCGAACCGAAGGGGAAAATCGGTGTCATCCTTGATCCCAAAAAAGACGAAAAAGGTACAGAGTATTTGCGAATCAGTGGCCTCAGTCATGCTGGAAAAGCAAAGGAAGCAGGACTCAGGGAGAATGACATCATCGTCAGCATCAATGGACAGCCTGCAAAAAATATGGAGGATATAGGGATTCTGATGATGGATTCAATGACAGGTGAGACTGTTAAACTCATTATTCAGAGGAAAAATGAGAAAGATGAAGCAGAGGAAAAGGAGATACGTGTCGAACTTTCCGATCTGACAAAACCCCCAAATCATCCATAGTCTCTAGCTAAAAACGAAAACTCCGGAAAGGAACTAAAATCACTCTTCTCTGTCCAGCTTCTCCATTAGCTCCTGCTGAAAGTCCTCATCACCCATTATTTTATTGGCAATGATCTTACAGAGAGCTCCGGTTACACTGTCATGATCCCCGGAGGCAACATTAACGGAGATCTCACCGTTCTCATCCGACTCCAGAATGAGAGCGGATTGATTTTCTTCAAGTTCCATTGTACCTGCTCCAAATTTTCAATTTTCTATTACGTTATAAAAAAAAAGAGACTCACCCTATTATCTAGTAAAAACATACTTTTCCTCACTGGAAAGATCCGAACGGAAGATGTACTCCTCCTGTTCAAAGTTTTTCAGTTCAGCAACACTCTGCACCCTGTTTCTCACAGCAAAGTCAACCATCATTCCACGAGCCCGTTTTGCGTGAATTGCTACGACTCGGTAGCTGTCCCCCTTGCGCTCCTTAAAATCAATCTGCTGTATGCTACCGCGTAAGTTCTTCTTTTTTATCACCCGACTGTATTCAGATGATGCCAGATTAACAAGAACAGGTTCTTTATGATCAGCAAGAACACTATTGACCTCGTCTGTGATTTTCTCTCCCCAAAATTCATAGAGATTTCCTCCCCGGTTATTCTCAAGACGACACCCCATTTCCAAACGATACGGCTGCATCAGATCCAGTGGTCTTAAAATACCATACAGACCGGAAAGAATACGAAGGTGATTCTGCATATAGTCAAGATTCTCTCTCCCATAGTCCTCCAAAGCTATCCTTGAATACACATCTCCCTGAAAAACAGTTATCGCAGGACGAGCATTCAGGGAAGTAAAGGGCATTTCAAAGGCATTGATTCGCTGCTGCGTCTGCAATGCTAACTGCTCACTCATTTTCATTAACTTGCCAAGTTCATCGAGTGACAGTTTTCGCAGTTCCTCTATCAGCAGTTCACTCTCCTGAAGCAGTGCAGGTTGACTCCCTTCTCTGCCAGGGGAGTTGTTAAAATCCTGCGTTTTTGACGGGGCTATGATCAGTAACATAATGAATAGTAATTCAAGTATGGTATATTTTGAAGTTGGGCATCAGTAACAAATGGCTCTCAACAGATGGCGTAATAACAACTTTACTCCTATCCTGTACCATCTCTTCAGTTCGCTTTCCAGATCGCATTAACCATCTGTAATGCGTGGCAAGTGGCAGTCACGTTGTGAACCCTTATAATATCGACACCAGAAGAGCAGGCTAGTGCAGAGACCACAGCCGTTGGCAGATCCCGGTTCTCCACATCAAGGCCGGTAATATCACCAATAAATCGCTTCCTGGAGTGGCCAAGAAGAAGTGGACAGCCAAGTTCTTTAAACTCAGCAAGGTGTTTAAGAATTGAAAGATTGTGATCAAGCGATTTCCCAAAACCGATACCGGGATCTAGAGTGATACGCCTGAGATCAACTCCATTTTCTCTTAGCCAGGCAAGCCGTTCCCCGAAAAACACTTTAATATCGTTGATCACATTCTCATAATGAGGTTTCACCTGCATATCTCCGGGTGTTCCCTGCATATGCATTATAATGACGGGAACGGATGTCTCCTGAACCAGCGCCAGCATTTTTGGGTCTTTTCTGAGTGCCGAAATGTCATTAATGATATCTGCACCCACGGCAAGAGCCTGACGGGCTACTTCGGCCTTAGTGGTGTCAATGGAGATTGGAATGGAATATCTGCCACGGATGGAGCGGATAGCTGGAATAACACGAGCAAGCTCCTCCTCTTCTGTAACCGGTTCAGCAAAAGGGCGTGTTGATTCTCCACCCACATCAATGATATCCACACCGGAAGCAAGAAAGGCCTCTACCTGAGAACAGGCAGAGGCCACAGAATCAAACTGACCGCCATCGGAAAAAGAATCGGGTGTCACATTCAGGATACCCATTATTTTCGGCAGGATCATGTTTACTCCTTTGTTTTGTCTTCAGTGGCTGCAGCACCCTCCTCAGGCTCTTCTAAATTCTCTGTTACAACACCTTCAGATTCTTGTTCTTCTTCACTTTCCGGAACAATTCCATCCGCTGATTCTTCGTCAACAGGAGATTCAGTAGCTTTTGAGGATTCTTTTTTACTTACTTTTGGCTCAGATTCCTTTACGGTTCGTTCGTACTGACCGGGACGAAGCTCGTCGAGAATATCTTCGATATCCTCAAGCATAATGGTTTCCTCCTCAAGCAGTTCTTCTGCCACCCGTTTCAAGATATCCATATTTTCAGTAAGCAACGCAACTACTTTCTCATTGGCCGCTCGTATTATCTGCTGCACCTCAAAATCTATCTTTCTCGCCGTGTCTTCACTAAAATCACGATGCTGACTGATCTCACGGCCCAGAAAAATCTGCTCTTCTTTCTTGCCATAAGCAAGGGGACCAAGTTCCTCACTCATTCCCCACTCACAGACCATCTTCCGGGCCATATTCGAAGCCCTCTCAATGTCATTTCCAGCCCCTGTTGTGATCTCATTGAAGACAAGTTTTTCTGCAACACGACCACCAAAAAGAATACAGAGAGTGTTCTCCAGAAACTTTTTGGAATGGGTATAACGTTCATCGGTGGGCAGCTGCATGGTAACACCGAGTGCTCTGCCACGAGGTATAATCGATACCTTATGAATAGGATCGGTATCAGGAAGCAGTCGTGCAACTATGGCATGTCCTGCCTCATGGTAAGCTGTAACCTCTTTTTCACTCTCAGTGATAATCATGGAACGGCGCTCAGCACCCATCATAATTTTATCTTTGGCACGATCGATCATTTCTTTATCAATCTTTTTGGCGCCGGAACGGGCTGCCATAAGAGCAGCTTCATTCACAAGATTTTCGAGATCTGCCCCTGAAAATCCCGGGGTTCCACGAGCTACGATCTCCATATCCACATCGGCTTTCATTTTGGTTTTTTTTGCATAGATCTCCAAAATCCTCTGACGGCCCAGGACATCGGGAACAGGTACAATAACTTGCCGGTCAAAACGTCCGGGGCGAAGAAGGGCAGGGTCAAGAACATCAGGCCTGTTCGTGGCTGCGACGATAATAACACCTTCGTTTGCCTCGAAACCATCCATTTCGACAAGGAGCTGGTTCAGTGTCTGTTCACGTTCATCATGACCGCCACCAAGACCGGCCCCACGATGACGTCCCACGGCATCAATCTCATCAATAAAGATAATACACGGAGCATTTTTCTTACCCTGAACAAAGAGGTCACGGACACGGGAGGCACCGACCCCCACAAACATCTCCACAAAATCAGACCCGGAGATGGTGAAAAAGGGCACATCCGCCTCTCCTGCAATAGCTTTTGCAAGAAGAGTCTTCCCGGTACCTGGAGAACCAGCAAGCAAAACACCCTTTGGAATACGTGCACCAAGCTTGGTAAATCTTCCTGGATCTTTCAAAAAATCAATTATCTCCTCAAGCTCTTCCTTGGCCTCATCAATGCCAGCCACATCTTCAAAAGTAACCTTGTGGTCACCCCTTTCAAGAAGTTTTGCTTTAGTTTTACCAAAGGAGAGGGCGCCCCCCTTACCACCACCCATCTGCATCTGGCGCATAAAAAAGATCCAGACACCAATAAGAAGCAACATGGGAAACCATGAGATAAAGAGAGTCATAAGCCATGAATCCTTCTGAACCTCTTTGACAGAAATATCCGCACCATTCTTACGCAAAATGGAAATCATCTCATTGTCATTGACCGGATACACTGCACGAAAGGCCTTACCATCAGTCATCCTTCCTGAAACAATATCACCTGCTATCTGTACCTGGGAAATTTCGCGACTCTCTACAGCTGCCACAAACTGGCTGTAGGTCAGCGACGTCATTTGTCCCTGAGGCTTATTAAACATATTAAATAGCAGGATCATGGTCAGACCAATAACCAGCCACATGGAAAGATTTTTATAAAAAGTATTCAACGATTCCTCCGCAACTCCGGATTTTAAAAGGGGTGATGCAACCAGCGCATCAAAAATTTAAGTAGCAGTCTCTAACAGTAAGGGCGGTAAAGCACTCTGTCGAGGGCAAGTGTATCTTTTTGTCAAAATAATAACAATTATCACAGACCATCTGATCAGTATATGCACCCTACAATACAGCTTTTATCTTTCGGGTAAAATACTGTACAGGCTGTACTCCAATTTCTTTTTCACGCATGGCCTTCATTGCCATTACTACTGCAACCGCACCTGTTGCGGTTGTGGTGTAGGGGATGTGAAGTTCGAGGGCAGCACGACGAATGGTATAGGAGTCTTCAGTGGTTCGTTTTCCCATTGAAGTGTTGACCACCCAGGATACCTGATTATCCTGCATTTTATCGAGAATATGCGGTCGTCCCTGCGAGATTTTATTCACCTGTCTACAGGCGATATCATGTGACTGAAGAAACTCTGCCGTTCCATCGGTGGCAACAATTTCAAAATCCATCTCCACAAGTGTTCTGGCAGGTCCAAGAATAGTCTCCTTATCACCATCGCGTACACTTATAAAAACGGTCCCGGAGGTTGGCAGTCTTGATCCTGCAGCCAGCTGGCCCTTGGCAAGTGCCAGCCCAAGGTCATCGTCAATTCCCATAACCTCGCCGGTTGACTTCATTTCTGGGCCGAGCAGGGTATCCACATTGTCAAAACGGTCAAAAGGAAAAACAGCCTCCTTGACAGCCCAGTGGTCGATCACCACCTCTCGGGTCAAGCCAAGCTCCTTAAGTGTTTTGCCCATCATGATCTTGGTAGCCACTTTGGCAAGAGGAACACCCGTCGCCTTTGAAACAAAGGGAACTGTTCTTGACGCCCGTGGATTCACTTCAAGGATATAGAGATCATCACCCTTCACAGCATACTGCACATTCATAAGGCCAATAACACCCAACTCAAGTGCCATGGCACGACTTGCCTCTTTTATCTCTGCAATCATTTCAGCAGACAGGGTGTGTGGCGGTAACACACAGGCAGAATCGCCGGAATGGATACCCGCCTCCTCGATATGCTGCATGATTCCACCAATGATAGTATCTTCACCATCACAGAGAGCATCCACATCCACTTCGATAGCATCTTTCAGGAACTTATCAATCAGCACTGGATGATCCGATCCTGCAATACCTGGAATGGCCATAAAAGAACGAATCTCTTCGTCATTATAGACAATACGCATATCTCGCCCGCCAAGAACATAGGAGGGACGGACAACAACCGGGTATTCAATTTTGTTTGCAACGGCAAGTGCCTCATCCACTGTGAAAACCGTATCGTTATCCGGTTGACGCAATCCCAGTTTTTGCAAAAACTGCTGAAAACGTTTCCTGTCCTCTGCCCTATCGATAGAGTCAGGAGGTGTTCCAACAATGGTTACTCCTTGCTCCTCAAGGGCTACGGCAAGATTCAAGGGCGTCTGACCACCAAACTGAACGATAACACCATCAGGCTTTTCAAGGTCAATGATGTTCAGGACATCTTCAAGGGTCAGCGGCTCAAAATAGAGTTTATCCGAAGTATCGTAGTCCGTGGAAACGGTTTCTGGATTGGAGTTTATCATAATCGACTCCACTCCAATCTCTGCGAGGGCGAAGGAAGCATGAACACAGCAGTAATCAAATTCAATCCCCTGACCTATCCGGTTCGGACCGCCACCAAGAATAACGATCTTCTTCCTGTCCGTGACAGCAGAAGCTTCATTTTCCTGCTCATAGGTAGAGTAATAATAGGGGGTGTATGATTCAAATTCAGCAGCACAGGTATCAACCAGTTTATACACCGGTTCTATCTCGAGAGTTTTTCTGAGTTCCCGGACATCTCCGTTTGATGTGCCAGTGAGAAAGGCAAGCTGGTGATCGGAGAAACCATACTCCTTGCAGCTCCTCAAAAACTCAGGAGTCAGGCCCTTAAAGCCTTTCTCAAGGATATCATTTTCTTTTACAACTATCTGTTGAAAATTATAGAGAAACCAAGGGTCAATATAAGTCAGTTCAAAAAGTCTCTCTATGGAAGTACCACGCTTCAACGCCTCATGAATATAGCTGATTCGTTTGGAATTTGGTTTTCTGAGCCCTGCTTCAAGGTCTTCCAGTTCCAGATGGGTAAGCACTTCCTTCCCATCTCCACCAAAACCAAATCGTCCGGTCTCAAGTGATCGCATTCCCTTCTGGAAGGCTTCCTTAAAGGTACGCCCTATGGCCATGGTCTCGCCCACGGACTTCATTGCTGTGCTCAGTACATCCTCCGCCTCTGGAAACTTCTCAAAGGTCCAGCGTGGAATTTTCACCACACAGTAATCAATAGTGGGCTCGAATGCAGCATAGGTCTCACGGGTTATATCATTTTTCAACTCGTCAAGTGTGTAGCCAACGGCTAGTTTTGCGGCAATTTTTGCAATGGGAAACCCTGTCGCCTTGGAAGCAAGGGCTGAACTTCTGGAAACACGGGGGTTCATTTCGATAACCATAAGCTCCCCGTCCACAGGATTAACGGCAAACTGCACATTCGATCCACCGGTCTCAACACCAATTTCCCGAATAATGGCGATGGAGGCATCCCGCATATTCTGATACTCACGATCAGTCAAGGTCTGGGCCGGTGCCACGGTGATAGAATCACCGGTATGCACGCCCATGGCATCAATATTTTCAATTGAACAGATAACAACCACATTATCCTTGGAATCACGCATCAGCTCAAGTTCATACTCTTTCCAGCCCAAAAGACTCCGCTCAAGCATGATTTCACTGGTCATGGAGAGGTCAAGCCCCGAGGATGCGAGGTCTTTCAGTTCCTGACGGTTATAGGCAACACCTCCACCAGTACCGCCAAGAGTAAAGCTTGGGCGTACGATGACAGGGAATCCTATATCATCTCCTGCCTGCATTGCAGCTTCAAGGGTATGAACAATATGAGATTTGGGAACATTCAGACCTATATTCTCCATGGCCTCCTTAAACTCTTCCCTACCTTCAGCTTTTTTGATAACAGCAATATTGGCTGCAAGCATCTCAACGTTATATTTTTCCAGCGCTCCAAGCTCTGCAACTTTAATGGCTGTATTCAATGCCGTCTGTCCACCAAGTGTCGGTAGCAATGCATCAGGTCGTTCCTTTTCTATTACCTTTATCACCATTTCAGGAGTGATTGGCTCGATATAGGTAAAATCAGCGAGCTCCGGATCGGTCATAATGGTAGCAGGATTGGAGTTAATAAGGACAACTTCATAGCCCTCTTCCTTCAACGCCTTCACTGCCTGGGCACCTGAATAATCAAATTCACAGGCCTGACTGATAATAATCGGACCGGAGCCTATAATAAGGATCTTTTTTATATCTGTTCGTTTTGGCATGGGATACGGTATCTTTTTTTTGTTTTACGTTAAATTGCTACTGAATGCCTATCGCATCATTTCGATAAATCTATCAAAGAGATACAGTGCATCATGCGGACCGGGCGCATGCTCCGGATGGTACTGAACAGAAAACGCCGGATATTTTCTATGGCGCATCCCCTCTACAGACCCATCATTCAGATTGATATGAGTCAGTTCCACATCATCGGGACTCAAGCTCTCCATATCCACGCAGAATCCATGATTTTGGGCGGTAATTTCAACCTTTCCGGTACTGAGATCCTTCACCGGCTGATTTCCTCCACGATGGCCAAATTTGAGTTTGAATGTGGAACCACCATAGGCAAGACCTAAAATCTGATGGCCGAGACAAATTCCAAATATCGGTTTTTTCCCCAGAAGAGCACGAACAGTTTCGACCACGCCCGGAACCCCTTCAGGATCACCGGGACCATTGGACAAAAATATTCCATCCGGATTCATTCCAAGTACGGTTTCCGCATTCGTTGATGCTGGAACGACCTGAACCTGACACCCCTTCTCTGTGAAGATTCGGGCCTGATTGTATTTCAGACCAAAATCAAAGGCTACAATCTTAAGTGGATTCTCAATACCTGACTGGGCTGTGGTAAAATCGGTTCCCGGAACCACACTATTATCGGCCCAGCCATAAGGTTCCTTACAGGTCACCCTGCTTACCATATCCTGGCCAACGATTCCAGTCCATTCACGGGCCCTTGCCACCAGAGACTCCGGATCAAGATCAACGGTTGAAACAATTCCCTTCATGGCTCCCTTTGTTCGGATATGGCGTACCAGTGCCCGGGTATCAAACCCTTCCACACCAAGAACACCATAATCACCTAAAAACTCAGCGAGTGTCTGTTCCGATCTGAAATTAGAGGGAAAGCCATTATATTCTTTTACGAAAAAGGCCTTCGGGTGAACCGAGTCAGACTCCATATCCGCCTTATTCACACCATAATTGCCAATAAGAGGATAGGTCATGGTGACAATCTGTCCGGTATAGGACGGATCGGTCAGGACCTCCTGATATCCACTCATTGAAGTGTTGAAAACGATTTCACCAATGGCCTCACCGGATCCGGTAAAGGAGCGCCCTTCAAACAGAGTCCCATCTTCCAGGGCAATCAATGCTTTCATATATTTCCCTTATTCTTTACTTCTTTCAGTAAACGCCCCAATCCTGCCGGAGCGTATGATAAATGAGTGATGACTGTGCAGATTGCTTCCCGACACGCACCTGGCACAACAGTACTGCTGGAACCGCGAAAACAGGAAGATACCAAAAAAAAATTACAATATTAAACTCAAGAATCCGGCTTGAGTCAACAGGAATCGGGAGAAAAAGGGTAAAACCCGATGAACAGGAATACCATTAAATCTTTTTTATGCTTTTTTATGGTTGGAATTTCCCTTCAATTTGGTATTGATAGACCCGACGAGCATACCCTGCGAGGTTTTTTTATTCCCCTCCCCCTTTCCAGAAGGAGAAATCATGCATAAAATAGGAACTTTATTAATCGCAACACTATTGCTACTCTTTACATTAATTGGAGATAACCTGATGGCTGAAAATAAATTAGCGGACGGCATGTATGCCAAATTCGTCACCAATAAAGGTGAAATCATCTGTGCTCTTGAATACAACAAAACCCCGATCACCGTAGCCAACTTTGTCGGTCTTGCCGAAGGTACTAAAGAACTGGGTGGCGGAGCAGGAAAAGCAGGTGTTCGTTTTTATGATGGCCTTACCTTTCATCGTGTCATTGGTGATTTCATGATCCAGGGTGGTTGTCCCCTTGGAACCGGCACAGGTGGCCCTGGTTATACCTTCCCCGACGAGATTGATCCAACCCTCAAACATTCCAGCCCTGGAATACTGTCAATGGCCAATGCAGGCCCTGGAACCAATGGTAGTCAGTTTTTTATCACCCATGTTCCCACCCCGCACCTTGACGGCAAGCACACTGTCTTTGGTCATGTGGTTTCAGGCATGGATGTAGTAAACAAGATCCAGAAGGATGACAAAATCGAAACCATCGAAATCATCCGCGTAGGAGCTGACGCAGAGGCATTTAAAAGCGATCAGGCAGCCTTTGATGCACTTCTTGCCAGCCAGGAAGCGCGAGCAAAAGAAAAAGAACTTGCAGCAATGGAAGAGGCGATGGAACTTATCAACGGCAAGTATCCAGATGCCATCACAACCGCTTCGGGCCTCAAGTATGTAGTCGTTGCAGAAGGTGAAGGCAACACTCCAGCAGCTGGAGCAATGGTCAAGGTTCACTACACCGGAACATTACTCGACGGCAGCAAATTCGATTCTTCCGTTGACCGCGGCACCCCTATCGAATTTCCCGTAGGACAGGGACGAGTCATTAAAGGGTGGGATGAGGCTCTTCTCACCATGAAAAAGGGTGAGAAGCGTGTCCTAATTATTCCTGCAAATCTAGGTTATGGACCATCGGGACGCGGTCCTATTCCACCAAATGCCACCATGATTTTTGATGTGGAGTTGATTGATTTCTAAAGAGTGAATCATTCGTTTTTTTTCGTGAAATAAAAGCAAAAGGCCTGACTGGATAGTGTTTCCGGCCAGGCCTTTTTTTAGTCTCATGTAACAGGATTCACTTCGATATATAGGCGCTGCAGGTCAAGGTTGAAATCTTGCGAAAATACAAAAAAGGGGAAAAGATGAGCAAAACAGAGGGGAGAAGCTGATGATCAAGGTCAATTGCGGACGATGTTTGCGGCAGCTACTGTGGCGTGGAGTGTTTGCGGTTGCACTGCTGGCGCTACCTTTTCCATTGTGGGCTGCGGATTGGAGCCCATTGTCTGATACAGGCCAGAATAAATGTTACGATGCACAGGGTGCTGAAATTGTCTGCCCGACAGCCGGACAGCCTTTTCTGGGGCAAGATGCACAGTATCAGGGAGCAACTTCTGTTTTTCGGGATAATGGCAACCAAACTGTCAGCGATCAGCAGAGTGGTCTGATGTGGATGAAATCCAGCGATGATATAGCTCGCAGATGGCAGGATGCTATCACCTACTGCAACGAACGTGTCTTTGCAGGTCATGATGACTGGCGCCTGCCCAGCAAATTCGAACTGGAGTCCATCGTCAACTATGGTCGATCGTTTCCAGCTGTTAATGAAGTTTTCAGTTGTCCGGGGTCATTTACCTGGTCGAAGACCGTTCACGTGGGCAACCCTGAGTACGCGTGGAGTGTCTACTGTGACGATGGCGCTGATCATTGGGTTCACAAAACAAACACCTATTCCGTCCGTTGTGTTCGTAACGAACGATGAAATTTGATTTCTTTCATTCTTTTACACTCATTATGGCCTTCCTGCTCAAAGAAGTATACTGGTCGTCTCATCAATTCACCTCATTATCCACAGGACACAAAATATGCTACTAAAACAGACCCAACCTGACATTCGGCGTCCCCCCCGACCTTTCATGCAGAAAAGAAGTGCACGAATCATCATGGGGAGCACTCTGCTGCTTTCAGTCTTTGTTCTCTTTGGCTCACTTGCGCATACCATAGGCCCCTACACTGCCCGAATCAACACGGTTATTGACCAGGGAACCGGCCTGGAGTGGCAAAAAAACAGTACCGGAATACCCCACACCTGGCAGAATGCACTTCTCTACTGTGAAGATTTATCTCTTGACTCAAAAACCGACTGGCGAGTCCCCAATATCCGCGAGTTAAAATCTCTTGCTGACTACAGCAGATACTACCCAGCAATTGATCCGGTTATCCCCAGTGAGTCATCAGTCTACTGGTCAGCCACCACCGCCGTAACACGTTCTCCAACGAGCGCATGGACGGTCTTTTTCGGTAATGGCGATGACATTTGGGCAGATAAGAGCAAAACACACTACGTTCGTTGTGTTCGTTCTGAGTCCTCAGGTCAGTAGTAATGCAAAGCAACAGGAGTTAACATGAGGCCGTGACAGATATCCCTGGAAACCACAGGATCAGCTTCAATACAGTCTCTTTCAGGTCAAAGGGGAGAAAACAACACTGTTCAATACTTCAAACCAACGCGTTCTCGTACCAGATCAAGAGTGACCATAGCCTTTTCCCTTGCTCGAATTGCACCTTTTCGTAAAACAGTTCGAATCATTTCTGGATCAGCCATGTATTCTGCTTTTTTCTGACGAGCCTCAGCATAATAGTCACTAATCAGCTCGAGAAGTTCGAGCTTTAAATACCCATAGGCCGCACCACCATTAACATACAGATTTCTTATTTCCTGGAGACGCTCGGGTGTTGCAAAGAGTTTAAACAGAGCAAAAAGATTACACTGGTCAGGATCTTTTGGATCCTCCACGGGAATTGCGTCGGTTGCGATCGCCATCACTTTTTTCTTCAGCTGCTTGCCTTCAAGAAAAATAGGGATGGTATTCCCGTATGATTTTGACATCTTCTGTCCGTCAAGCCCGGGGACAATGGCTGTGGTATCACTGATAAAAGGCTCAGGCACCACAAAGGTTTCACCGAAGGTATTATTGAATTTCTGGGCGACATCCCTTGCGACCTCAAGGTGCTGCTTCTGATCCTTGCCAACAGGAACCTGATCCGCCTGATAGAGGAGGATATCAGCCGCCATAAGTACTGGATAGGAAAACAGGCCATGGCTGGCATCAATTCCCTTGGCTACCTTATCTTTGTATGAATGACAGCGTTCCATCAACCCCATTGGAGTGACAGTGGATAATATCCAGGCCAACTCACACACCTCGGGAACATCCGACTGTACCCAGAATGTACATTTTTCAGGATCAAGCCCAAGTGCCAGAAAATCAGCGGCAGCCTCAAGCGTTCCCGCAGCAAGTTTTTCTCTATCATGGACGGATGTGAGTGCGTGAAGATTAACGATAAAGACATAGAGATCGGAATTCTCCATGTTGGAAATCATGGTTTTCATCATCCCAAAATAATTTCCTATATGCAACTGGCCCGAAGGCTGAATACCTGACAAGACTTTCATGATTATATTTATGCGTTAAGTTAACATTTTTTGATTTTCGTTTCCAACCATCTGCCTTTCGAATTCCGGCTCGAGCATACTACCTCAGGTGAAAACGAAAAAAAAGGGGGAATCTGAATTTCATCGGATTCCCCCTTTTCACTCACTGCCTTCTTTCGCAGACAGGTGCTCAGCTGACAAAATTATTTTTTATCATCATCCTTTACTTCTTCGAAGTCAGCATCAACAACATCATCATCCTGTTTTGCTTCTCCAGCGTCAGCTGAACCGGCTCCTTCAGGTCCTTCCTTGGAGGCTTGAGCATACATAATTTCAGCAAGCTTGTGGGACGCCTTGGTCAATTCTTCGATGGCAGCATTGATAGCATCGGTATCATCACCTTCAGCGACCTTCTTAACGTTTTCGATCTCTCTTTCCACATTGCTCTTGGTCTCGGCATCCACCTTGTCACCAAGGTCTTTCAGCGACTTCTGAGAGGCATGTATGAGACCATCGGCATTATTCCTGGCTTCGACCAGTGCCTTACGTTTCTTGTCTTCCTCAGCATGCTCCTCAGCATCCTGTTTCATCTTCTCGATCTCAGCCTCGGACAGACCGGAAGAGGCTGTGATACGGATGGATTGTTCCTTATTCGTACCAAGATCCTTAGCAGAAACATGGAGAATACCATTGGCATCAAGATCAAAAGAAACCTCAATCTGAGGCACGCCACGAGGCGCAGGTGGAATGTCGGAAAGCTCAAAGCGACCGATAGTCTTGTTATCCTGTGCCATTTCACGTTCACCTTGGAGCACATGGATGGAAACAGCAGGCTGATTATCAGCGGCTGTTGAGAACACCTGACTCTTTTTCGTGGGAACCGTGGTATTTTTCTCGATCAGCTTGGTGGTAACACCGCCAAGAGTCTCAATACCGAGTGAAAGAGGTGTAACATCGAGGAGCAATACATCTTTCACATCACCCTGAAGAACACCACCCTGAATAGCAGCACCGATGGCCACAACTTCATCGGGATTCACGCCCTTGTGAGGCTCCTTACCAAAGATCTCTTTTACTTTCTGTTGAACTTTCGGCATCCTGCTCATACCACCGACAAGTATTACCTCATCGATATCAGATGCAGAGAGACCAGCATCTTTCAAAGCTGTAACACAGGGAGCAACAGTGCGATCAACAAGATCATCGACCAGGGACTCATACTTGGAACGACTCAATTTGATATTCAAATGCTTTGGACCCGTGGCATCTGCGGTAATAAATGGCAGATTAATATCAGTCTCTGTGGTGGTGGAAAGTTCCATTTTGGCCTTTTCACCTTCTTCCTTCAACCGCTGGAGAGCCATTTTGTCGTTACGAAGATCGATTCCCTGCTCACGTTTAAACTCATCTGCAAGCCAGTTCACGATACGCATATCAAAATCTTCACCACCGAGAAAGGTGTCACCATTTGTAGCCTTCACCTCAAACACACCATCGCCGATCTCAAGGATGGAGACATCAAAAGTACCACCACCAAGATCGAATACTGCTATTTTCTCTTCGCCCTTTTTGTCGAGTCCATAGGCAAGTGCCGCCGCTGTGGGCTCATTAATGATACGCTGCACATTAAGTCCGGCAATCTTACCGGCATCTTTTGTTGCCTGACGCTGGGCATCATTAAAGTAAGCGGGAACGGTAACAACAGCATCGGTTACTTCCTCTCCGAGATATTCTTCAGCAGTCTTTTTCATTTTGCCAAGAATCATGGCCGAAATTTCGGCAGGAGTATAGTTTTTTCCTTCAACTTCAATAGCTGCACTGCCATCCTTTCCTTTAATAATCTTGAAAGGACTTACCTCAACTGATTTCTGTACTTCACCATCGCTAAAATTTCGACCAATCAGACGCTTGATGGCGAACAGGGTACGTTCCGGATTCGTCACGGCCTGACGTTTTGCCACCTGGCCAACCATACGCTCATTATTATCTGTAAATGCGACAATGGAAGGCGTAGTACGATTCCCTTCCACATTGGCGATAACGGTTGGGTCACCACCTTCCATAACAGCCACACATGAATTTGTAGTTCCTAAGTCAATTCCAATTATCTTTCCCATGACATTCTCTCCTTATATCGAAACGTGAAACCGCCTCCGCTTTACTTTGGCGATATCTTCCATTTTCCGTTTTTTTCTGTTTTATAAAAACTCTTTTTAAAATCGGTACAACACTTGCTACAGTGCTCATCATCCTGATTTTGTCAAGCAACTGATTACTTCTTCTTGAAAATTTCCCTGCCATTTACTTCTTATCTCCTGCCGAAACAACCACCTTGGCAGCCCGAAGGAGACGATCTTTGTACTGATACCCTTTTTCAAACTCAGTCAGTATGTGATTTTCCGGAACCGTATCACTGGGTTCCATTGTCAGGGCTTCGTGATTTGTAGGATCAAAAGCCTCCCCTAAACTTTTGATTGGGGTTACTTCAAATTTTTCAAGGGTGGTGATAAGACTTTTCAAGGTCAATTGCACACCTTCACGAAGAGATGACAAGCCTTGCTCAGCCTCAATACCTTCCATCTTACTCTGAGCGACTGCACGTTCAAGATTGTCGACGGTGGCCAGGACTTCCTTGAGAATTGGTTCACCTGCATACTTCAGGGCCGTAGCCTTATCCCGTATCATTCGTTTTTTATAATTATCAAATTCTGCTGCTATACGCAGCATCTGATTTTTTTGTTCCGCTGCATCAGCAAGTGCGGCCGCCAACTGTTTTTCAAGTGAATCTTCCTCAACAGCCTCCTCCACTTCGGGAATATTTTCACCGATAGACTCAATGTCATCCAGAATCTCTTCCTGCTTATTTTCTTCGCTCACCAATTCCTCCATATAAGGTATAGGCAAAGGGCAGGGCCAGACGGTCCCCCCTCGCCAGCATTCATTCAAAAAATAGTATTGCTTTACAATTGCATCAACAATAAGTAGCACTATTTTCTTGTCAAGTGGCCACACCGCCCCTTTTTGCCTTTCATCTTGGATAAAAAGACAATATAGTATTCGATATTATTTCCTATTTTTATTGTATGGAGAACAGAATCAATGGAATTTGAACCAAAATGGATTGCCTGGGAAATCACCAGGCGTTGTAACCTTAAATGCGTACACTGCAGATCCTCCTCGGAGCTTGCAATTGAAGGGCACCCCGATTTTTCTTTTGACGAAGCCAAACGGGTCATCGATGATATTGTCTCTTATGCCTCTCCCGTCATCGTCCTCTCAGGTGGAGAACCACTGCTTCGGGAAGATGTTTTTGATATTGCCAAATATGGTGAGTCGAAGGGGTTACGAATGTGCCTGGCTACAAACGGCACACTGGTGACAGATGATATCTGTAAGAAAATAGTCGACGCCAGGATTAAAATGGTATCGTTAAGCCTGGATGGTGCAAAAGCCGAGACCCACGACAACTTTCGAAATCAGGAGGGAGCATTCGATGGAACCATGAACGCCATCAAACTCTTCAAGGAACATAACATCCCCTTTCTCATCAACTCTTCCTTCACCATTCGCAATCGTAAGGAGATACCTGAAATTTATAAACTGGTGAAGGGACTTGGGGCTACAGCATGGTATATGTTTATGATCGTACCCACTGGCCGTGGCGAAGATATCATGGAAGAACTTATCCCCATTGATCTCTATGACGAAATCCTGGAGTGGCATTACGAGATAGAAAAGAATGACGACGAACTCCTTACCCGGCCCACCTGTGCTCCCCATTATTATAGAATAGTACGTCAAAAGGCCAAGGAGGAGAACAGCTCCTTTAAACGCCGTAACCTGAAATTCTCTACGGGTGGTTCCAAGGGATGCCTGGCCGGGCAGCTTATCTGCCTCATCGATGTGGACCTTGATGTGCTCCCCTGCAGTTATTTTCCAAAGTCTGCCGGAAATCTTTACAAACAGTCCTTTAAAGAAGTATGGGAAGACTCCAAGCTCTTTGCCGAGATGCGCGATTTTAAAGGATACAAGGACAACTGTGGATCCTGCGAATATGTCAATGTCTGCGGTGGCTGCAGGGCTCGTGCCTATGCCATGACCGGGGATTATCTGGCACAGGAGCCATTCTGCAATTATATCCCACGTAGTATCAGGGAAAAAGAATAAAGGGTGCCTTGCAAAATTAGTATTTTCGTTTCAAATCGAAGTGTGAAAAAAATTACCGCAGGTATATATCGTATATTCTGAAGATATAATTTTTCACGCAACAAAGAGTTGAGGGGAAAAGGCAATTTTTCAAGGTAGCCTAAACACATAAATCATTAAACAAAAACCTACAAATCAAAGAAAACTTGTTCAGCAATACTCATCTTCACTCGATTGAGCCGCTGATGAACAAGTTGGGAAAGGAACCATGAATGATACTTTTTTAAAGGCTTGCAGAGGCGAGAAAACTGACTACACCCCTATCTGGATAATGCGCCAGGCCGGACGTTACCTGCCAGAATACCAGAAGGTACGAGGCAAGGTCACCTTTCTTGAGTTATGCAAAACTCCGGAACTGTGTGTAGAAGTCACCCTGCAGCCCATCGATATTTTAAATGTTGATGCTGCGATCCTCTTCTCTGACATCCTCATTCCTCTGGAAGCTATGGGAACACCGCTGGAGTTTCACGAGGGCCGAGGGCCGGTATTCCCAGAACCGATTAAAAACCAGGCTGACCTCGACAAATTAAGAGTACCGGATCCACACGAACACACGGGCTTTGTCATGGACACCATCGGTCTTCTGCGCAAAGAACTGAATGTGCCGCTTATCGGCTTTTCCGGAGCACCCTTCACCTGTGCCACCTATATGATAGAGGGTGGGTCATCGAAAGTCTTCTGGGAAACAAAGAAAATGATGTTCACCAATCCAGAACTTTTTCACAATATAATGAGAAAGATCACCGATACAACAACCCTCTACCTGAAAGCTCAAGCCAAGGCAGGTGCCCAGGCTCTGCAGATTTTCGATTCATGGGCCGGCGTCCTGGCGCCCTGCGATTTCGAGGCCTTTGCACTTCCCTATGTTCAGGAAATTATTCGTGACTTGCAGGATACCGGACTTCCCATTATCTACTTTGCCAACAACGGAGCAACCCTTCTCGAACTGTCTGAATCCTCAGGTGCCAACGTACTCGGCCTCGATTGGCGTATCAATATTGGCGATGCGATAAAGCGCCTTGGAAACGTGGCCGTTCAGGGGAACCTTGACCCATTTTCTCTCTTGCTGCCAAAGGACGAGCTGAAAAAACGTATCGGACGAATTCTTGATGATGCAAAAGATGCCAAGGGCCATATTTTTAATCTTGGCCATGGTATTCACCAGTTCACGCCGCCTGAGCAGGCTAAAGCTGCCGTGGAATTTGTCCATGAACTGAGCCAGAAATAACACTTCACTAAATCTGCAAAGTGTCAGTTCCAACAATCCAACACTGCTACTCGCTTATGAACGAGTATGCCATGCTTGATAACATCCGGGCCCATTCTGTCATGGTGGCCCGGGTGGCATCTGCTCTCCTCCAGAACCTCACGGAGACCTCAGAACAAAAGCCACACCTGCCATCCAGAGGACTTGTACTTGCTGGGGCCCTGCTTCATGATATAGCGAAAACCCCCTGTCTGAAGAACCGCTGTGATCACGCAAGACATGGACGAGATATTTGTCTGAAACTTGGCTATCCGGAAGTTGCAGAAGTGGTCCGAGAACATGTCATTCTCACCGAATTTTCCCAAAAGCGGTACCAAAAGGGTGTCTTTTATGCGAAGGAAATAGTCTACTATGCAGACAAGCGGGTACGCCATGATGAGATAGTCTCTCTTGAGGAACGACTCGAATATATCCTGGAACAATACGGAAACAACGATCCCGATCGTCACCGATTAATAAGAGAAAATTTCGCCCAATGCCAGCAACTTGAAAATGCTCTTTTTTCATCTTTGAAAATAACAGCTGCTGATATCCCGGCTTCAATCGCCACCATTCAGCTCACAACCTGAGACTGAACACGCACCATTAGAGCAAATCAATACCATGAACAGTATGATAAACCCTTCAGTCCTCACCGTTTTTATTCCGACCTTCTTTTTTGTCTCTGCCACCCCGGGAATGTGCATGACCCTCTCAATGACCCTGGGGATGACCATTGGCGTCCGCCGCACCTTTTGGATGATGTGGGGTGAGCTGCTTGGCGTCGGTCTTGTGTCCCTGGCAGCTGTAGCCGGAGTAGCGGCCCTTATGCTCAACTATCCCGCTGCTTTTCTGGTGCTGAAATATATCGGTGGTGCTTATCTTGGATATCTTGGAATTCAAATGTGGCGTTCAAAGGGGAAAATGGCTCTCTGTGAAGAGAACGAAACAACTATCAAACTCAGTGCAAGGGGGCTGGCACTCCAGGGCTTCGTTACAGCCATCGCCAACCCCAAAGGCTGGGCTTTCATGATCTCCCTTTTGCCACCATTTATAGATCCACTGCAGTCACTTGCCCCGCAGGTAACCATTCTGCTCCTTATTATTCTCACCATCGAATTCTGCTGCCTTATAAGCTACGCAGCCGGAGGAAGGACACTTCGAAATGTGCTGCGGCAAAAAAGTACTCTCAAAACGATGAACAGGATAGCGGGTACTCTGATGATCGGAGTTGGTATTTGGCTGGCCGCTGGATAACCTGTTATACATTTTAAGATCTGACCGCTATTTGCCTGTCTCTTCCATACTCAACAACAGCAACACCTATTGGAATAAGTAAAAGCAACAGCAGTCCCAGTACCAGCCAACTCCAACCACCCTGCTTATAAACAAACCCCGAACCGGTAATGCCGAGCCAGCCACCAAGATAATAAAACATCACATACAGGGCATTGGCACGTCCCTGACCACTCCGAAGTTTACGATTAAGGGAACCAACTGCAGCAGCGTGGATGGTGAAAAAACCACCACAAACTCCAAGAAGTCCTACAATAACCGCTGGAAGAAAGGGTAAAAGAATAAGAAGCAGGGCCCCCCCTAAAAAGCCACTTCCCAGAAGCAGGGTCTGTCCACTACCAAAACGATTACTCAACCTGCCAGATATGGGGCCGATAAAAATCCCCACGACATACACAAGATAGAGCAGAGTGATGCTCTCTGTGGAAAAAGCAAAAGGATCAGCAATCAATCGATATGGCAGGTAGTTGAAAACAGAAGAGAAGATAGCAAAACTCCCCATGGCGCAGAAGTACATCCGCAATAAGTCCCACCGCTTTAACAGCTCGATAAAGCCTGTCAGATCCGGCTGTTTTCCTTCTCTGGAAGTAGCCCTGGGCAGACCACGTACTGCAACGACAGTAGCAACAAGCGTGAGGAGTGCTGCAGAAACAAAGGCATAGCGCCAATGTAGTGGTGGATGAATCCATCCACCCAATAGGCGACCGGATAACCCTCCAAGCACCGTTGCAGATACATAGGAGCCCATCACAACGCTCAGCCGTTCAAGGGGGAGAGTCTTCGCCAAATATGCCGCAAGGCAGGTTGTCAGACACGGAATAAAAAGCCCCTGGAGAAAACGGCCTCCCAAAAAAAACCAGAAATTTTCAGTAAATGAACAGAGCAGTCCACCAAGAACAACCATTAAACCGCCATTCAGGATAATAGGCTGGATCGCAACTCGATCAACCAAAACCCCAAAGGGGAGATTGGAAAGGGCTATACCCAGAATAACAGCAGAGACACTGAAAGAGACCAGCACCATATCAACCGAGAACTCATTCTGAAGAACAGGCAGTACCGGCTGAGTGATGTAAACATTGGTAAATGAAGCTGAAACCAGTGCAAAAACAATACACTGAAGACGAAATGAGCTATGCTGTTCCGCTTTCAATCTGCTATAATTCCTCAAGGTATATTTGTAAATTCCGGAGACCTGCTGCTTTTCCAGGCTTCCTTTGTAGAATTAATGATTAGTGTTGAAGCAAACACATCAACTATTCGTACTGGCGACACCTCTGTAAGTTATACAAACCATTGAGCTGTCTGAACTTTTGAAGCAACATCTGCCCGAGAACATCACATGGAAAAAGTAACGACCTTCACCCCTTATGAATTCATTGTTGGCGAGAAGATACATATCAGCGGAGGCCCCCGCCGGGGTGACTGGCTGGTCACGGGAGTGGGCTCAAAAGGTGTCACCCTTCAGTGTCCGATCAGTAAAAAAGAATTTATCTGGAAAAATTTTTGCTATCTGAGCAGCAAAGAGTCTCAGGTCTGGCCAATGACAACCGGGCAGTGAGGATACGTTCCCCAACACCTTGCCTGCTAAATCGAACCAGAGAATACCATCCGAAAAGCCAGCAGCAGCAACAGAATTCCAAACACCTTCTCCAACAGAGCAGCCCTGCTGCGCAGCACACTAAGAACTTTAGAATGTGACAGAACAAGCACTACGAGCAGATACCAGCCAGCATCTATAAAGGCCGCTGTTAACGCCATAATTATCTTCTCGGGCAACAGAGCCTGAGCAGAGACAAACTGGCTGAAAAGTGCTGCAAAAAAGATAGCAAGCTTTGGGTTAAGAAAAGCAGTAAGAAAACCGGAACGGAGACCATTACCTCTATAGCAGGCACCTGTGTCTGTTTGAGCAGCATCAGACAGTCCTGTAGAGCCAGCAATCGCACGAATCCCAAGATAGGCAAGAAACAGGGCACCCAACCACTGAATGACAGTAAACGCCAAAGGACTGCCAATAATGAGGACAGCCAGACCTGCCACGGTGGCAAAGGCATAGAGGCCAACCCCGAACCCATGAGCCAGTGCTGTTTTTACGCCCTCTGCACGTCCACCTGCCAGGGTGTTTTTCAAAACAACCGCCAGGCTTGGGCCAGGCGACATAGCTCCAAGGATGCAGATAGTTGCCAGTGAAAACCAGGCTGCAAATGTCATGGCTTTTCCTTCTCACATGGGGCCGCTGATACCACAGACAACGACTTCATTGTTTCTTCCTGACTACTTCCAAAAGCTCCCTGGAGATTTGGCCATCCACCTGCAGGCCATGCCTTTGCTGAAATGCCCTAATTGCCTTTCTGCTGTTATCTCCAATTTGCCCGTCTACTCCACCGACATAGAAGCCTTTCCTCTTCAACAGCTCCTGCAGCTCAAATTTCTCATCAACGGAGAGAGAGCCCTCCGGTCTGGGCCAGGCCTGTGCCATTTTTTTTCTGCCCGCCAGTTGATCTGCCAGTAATCCCACAGCCAGGGCATAGAAATCGGAATTATTATAACGCTTCAACACGAAAAAGTTTCGAAGCATAAGGAAACCAGGGCCATTATCCCCCGCGATCATCAGTAACTCAGCTTTATCCTCCAGCCCCTCAAAAGGAGTACCATCAGGACGTTTAAAACCTAATTTCTGCCACTGAGCCAGAGTTTTTGTTTTTCCTTTAAGCTGGGCACCCCGAACAGGAACAACAACTTCGTAGCCCCAGGGTTTTCCGGTGCGCCATTTATTGGAACGAAGCAGATTGGCTGCAGTTGCCAGTGCATCGGGAATGGAATTCCAGATATCTCGGCGGCCATTCCCATCCATATCCACTCCATAAGCAAGAAAGCTGGTGGGAATAAATTGGGTATGCCCCATGGCTCCGGCCCAGGAACCAGTCAGCTGATCAAGGCTGACCTCTCCTGCCTGAACTATTTCGAGAGTCGCAATCAACTGGGAGCGGGCAAATTTCTGCCGCCGTTTATCGGCGTAGGCAAGCGTTGCAAGCGCTCGCGGAATATAATAGAGTCGGGAGCTACGCAGAAGAGCAGCACCATAGCTGGTTTCCATGGACCAGATGGCTAATATCACCGGAGCTTCCACTCCGAATTTCTCCTCAACCTGTTGCAGGAGCTCTCCATACACCCCTGCCATGATGCGCCCATCATCAACGGATCTTGGATTCACACGAGCATCGAGGTAGTCCCATATTTCTGTGGTAAATTCAGGTTGATATGCAGCTTTTTCAAGTATGGTTGCATCCGGTGCTGTGACACCGGCAAAGGCACGCTTATAGGTATCCTGGGTAATCCCCTTTTTTGCCGCTTCTAAATAGAAAGAATCGAGAAATTCCGTAAAAGACTGGTGCTCAATGGGCACCGCAACTGCCATCCCTGTTAAACTGCCAAGAAGGCAGCAACAGAGAAGACAAGCAGTGATGAGTAATCTCCTCAAGCTACCTTTCCTACTCCAAACCCCTGTTACTGAAATAGTGTTTTGCGACTGCATATACTCTTTTTCCAGATATAGTATTTTTTATCATTCAACCTGTTGCCTGAACACCATAGCCATGACTCGCAGATTGGACAATAAAAAACAGTACCTACCTCAACTCCTGGTGCCTGAAACAATCAGTTGTATGATCGTTTACCATACCGATGGCCTGCATAAATGCATAACAAATGGTTCCCCCGACAAACGTAAAACCTCGTTGTTTAAGCTCCTTACAAAGCAAATCAGACAGAGGGGTTGAAGGAGGGATGTCAACAAGTCTCTTCCAGTTGTTTTGAATAACCTTTCCGTCCACCAAACTCCAGAGAAGCTCATCCAGGGTCTCGCCCTTTTCCAGCATTGCAAGATAACACCTGGCGTTATTGACAAAAGCATTCACTTTCAGCTTGTTACGGACAATGCCTGTATCCTGGAGCAATGTACTGATTTTTGTGTCATTATAGAGAGCAATTTTTTCAGCATCAAAATAATCAAACGCCTGGCGGTAATTCTCTCTCTTCTTTAGAATGGTTATCCAGCTCAGACCTGCTTGAGCACCTTCCAGGCATAAAAATTCAAACAGCTCACGCTCATTATGCAGTGGGACCCCCCACTCCTTATCATGATACTCCTGGTACAGTGAATTATCAGTGCACCAGCCACATCTTTTCTTCATCTTTCTTCACTCCTTTGAACCTTATCCCCTGCATCAATAAAACGATGAGTACGAAAACCGCCAGCAATTCCTCACATGATACGTTATTATAGCACTATGGAGCATTCCGGTTACGGCCGAATCATCGAGCATACCATTTATAGAAGATTACAGCCCACTGCTACTCTATTACGGAATCGAAAACCCTATAAAAACGAAAAGACCATGACTACATTCTATCAGCAGTTCCAGTCCCCCGCAGGCCTGATCCATATCGTCGCAAACGACACTCATTTAAAGGCCATCACCTTTAGCTCCAGTTGGGAGCAGGTGCAAAAATCGGTGAGTGATATTAAAAATGAAAGCAATGCAATTACAGACAACACACGCATCCAGCTTCTGGAATACTTTGCCGGAACACGTAGGGATTTTGATTTACCCATAGCACTGCATGGAACGGAATTTCAAAAACGAGCCTGGCATGCTCTTCTCACCATTCCCTACGGAGAAACCCGCTCCTATTCTGAGCAAGCAATACTTATCGGGAATCCCAATGCGGTAAGGGCAGTTGGCAGAACCAACGGTCTGAATCCCATTGGCATCGTTGTCCCTTGTCATCGGGTAATTGGCAAATCCGGAAAATTAACGGGTTATGCGGCCGGGCTTGAAGTGAAGAGGTTCCTGTTGAATCTGGAAAGAGCCAGGTAACCCTCAGCCACTGCATACAATTTATACACCCATAGCATATTCGTGTATATTTTCTATGCACCTCCGTCAGTACTACAACAGGAACGCAAAGCCAAAGCCATTACATTCTACAGAAAATCCAGAGTCTTACACAACACATAAGTTTCTGGCACACCCTTTGCTGTAGGTAGGGTACAGAAATTGTGACATTCATAATTTTCTTCTCCCTCCCCAAACCCTTCCAGGATTATCTGGAGGGGTTTTTTTCTTTTTCTCACCAAGCCCATCACTATCATTTCAGCTGAAAAACAAGAAGGTCTTTTATTCTAAAAATGCCAGGCGAAGCCCCAGAGATACAAACAGGACACCCACAAGAGACTTAAGGAAGATAGGAAGAACAGAGATAGATTGAAGCCTTTTAGCCAGGGCAGATGTGAAAAGAGCAAAAAGGACATTTACCACCGTTCCGTTCACATTAAAGACCACACCAAGAAAGAGAAAAGTCAAGGCAGGATGGGTGGCAGTGGGCGAGACAAACTGCGGAAGAAGAGCCATAAAGAAAAGAGCCACCTTGGGGTTCAGAATATTTATAAGTACCGCCTGTCTGAATATCTTTGGCAGTGAAAGCATTGCCATCACCCGATTTTCTGATTGTTTTTGACCCTTCAGCGTAAGAAAGGTGCCTATCCCCAGATACAACAAATAGGCAGCACCCAGATATTTAACCACAGTAAAGGCAAGTGAAGAAGACACCAGAATCATGGAGAGGCCAAGGGCTGCTGCCACGACATGAAAAACACAACCGGCACCAATGCCAAGTGCCGCTATAACACCAGCCTTCCGGCCCTGAACAGCACTGCGATTTGTAATATAGAGAAGATCAGCACCGGGAGTAATATTCAACAGCAATCCGGCAACAACAAAAAGCCATAGATCTGTTACACCGAAAAATGACATAATTCCCTGGTTCCTTCTACTGACGACGGCTTATCGTTTTTCCAGCAATTGTTTTTCAACAGCAGGGCCCACCTTTTTCCAGTCAACACAGGGCTTATTAAAGGTAGGAGGATGAATCAGCGGGCAGCCAAAGGCAGCATCATCAACATAGAGTTGACCATAGGCCTTGGGACTGCTTGTCCATGATACCTGATCTGGGTTATGATTTATCCCAAACAGTGGAATATCATTTTTTGTAAAATAGTCGACGGCATCCTGGAGGAGATCCCGGCCGCCATCACCATCGGAACGCATGGTGAACAAAATCAGTCTGGCACCAAGTTCAGCCCAGCGCTGCAGCCATTCAACAGCCAGAGGAACCGGGTCACCAATATAGGGATAACGATGATCGACTACGGTTCCATCAAAATCTACACAGATATACATTGAAAACCTTTTCGGGATGCGTTCACAATGACACCCTATTTCCAGAGTTGAAAGAGTTCCTGAATTCCTTTTTCAGCAAGAGCGGTCATGGCCATAAAGGATTCCGGACTGAAGGGTGTGCCTTCTGCGGTTGACTGGATTTCAATCCAGCGCCCATCCCCGCTCATGACAAAATTTGCATCCACCTCGGCGCTGGAATCTTCAGAATAATCAAGATCAAGACAGGCCTCACCATCGATAATACCAACTGAAATTGCGGCAACAGGAAGAATCTTAGGCATTTCAGCGAGTTTTCCACCTACTACAAGCTTCTGCAATACATGGCGTAATGCAAGCGCCCCACCGGTAATTGATGCGGTACGGGTTCCACCATCCGCGTTTAACACATCACAATCAACTCGCAGGGTTCGCTCTCCGATGGCATTGAGATCAACCATCATTCGCAGGCTGCGTCCGATAAGTCGCTGGATTTCATAGGTTCTGCCGGATCGTCCACCAATTTCACGCCTGTAACGTGAGTTTGTGGCACAGGGCAGCATTCCATATTCCGCAGTAATCCAACCCTTCCCGCTATCCTTTAAAAATGGTGGGACTTTTTCTTCAACACTTATTCCGCAGATCACATGGGTTCCCCCCATGCGAATCAGCAAGGAGGCATCCGCTCCCGGCTGAAAATCCCATACAAGTGACACATCCCGCAGACTGTCCGGTGCCCGGTTTTGAAAACGACTCATATCTCTCTCTTATCAATGACCCGCTGGCCTTTGCCTTCAAAGCGTTCAAGAGTCTTTTCTTCAACAAGTTTTACCGCAACACCAATGCCGAGTTCTGAGTTGAGCTGCTTTCTGATGGTATCGATCAACTCGCGCTGTTTACTCATCTGGTCAGAAAAGAGGGATTCCTTCACTTCCACCATCACCGTAGCTCTGTCCTGATGATTCTCACGCTCGACAATGATCCGGTAGTGAGGCTCGGTTCCATCAATATTAAACAAAACCGATTCTATCTGTGTGGGAAAAACATTAACACCTTTGATAATCAGCATATCGTCAGTACGGCCAAGAATCCGGTGCATCCGTTTAAAGGTACGGCCACAGGGGCAGGGTTCAGGGAGGAACCGGGTAAGGTCACGGGTTCTATACCGAATCATGGGAAAGGCTTCTTTAGTGAGTGTGGTAATAACAAGCTCCCCCACCTCACCTGGCTCAACTGGCTCCAGGGTTTCCGGATCAAGAATCTCAACATAAAAATGATCTTCATTAATATGAAGACCATTACATTCGCGGCACTCCCCGGCCACTCCGGGGCCCATGACCTCTGAGAGTCCATAGTTATCTGTCGCCTGAATACCCAGTTTTTCATTGATCTCCTGGCGCATGGCCTCGGACCAGGGTTCAGCCCCGAAAAGTCCAAATTTCAAAGAAAGGCCTGCCGGATTAATACCCATATCAAAGAGCACATCGGCAATATTCAAAGCATAGGACGGTGTGCAGACAAGGGCCGTGGTCTTGAAATCCTGCATAATCTGAATCTGGCGTTTGGTGTTTCCTGCAGAAATCGGAATAACGGAAGCCCCGAGACGTTCAGCGCCATAATGAAGGCCAAAACCGCCGGTAAACAGTCCGTAACCAAAAGCGATCTGAATCACGTCATCAGCAGTAAGTCCCGCTGCACACAAGATACGGGCAACAAGGTCGGACCAGTTTCTGATATCATTCTTCGTATAACCGACCACCGTGGCCTGCCCGGTAGTACCGGACGATGAATGGAGACGAACCACCTCACGCAGGGGAACTGCAAAAAGCCCATAGGGATAACTGTCCCGCAAATCCTGCTTTAGGGTAAAGGGCAGCTTCCGGATATCATCGAGCGAATTGAAGCCTTCGTAATCAAGCTTCATCTCGCTGAATTTCTGCCGATAGAATGGCACATGAGTCCCTACCCGATTGAGAGTGGACTGGAGACGTTCAAACTGAAGCTGCTCCAGCTCACCACGGTTCATACATTCTTTATCTTCTTGCCAGTACATAGTTTTTTTCAATGGTTTGATTAGTCTTTAACTTCTGACAACTCACTTTTCTCTGCCAAGATATGCCCTTTGTACATCTTTGTTCGCAAGGAGGTCTTCAGCAGGCCCCTGAACAATGATCTTTCCGGTTTCCAGTACATAGCCCCTGTCGGCAATCCCCAGTGCCGCTTTTGCGTTCTGTTCCACCAGGAGAACGGTATTCCCTTCATCCCGCAGACGAACAATAATCTGAAAAATTTCTTTTACTATAAGCGGTGCAAGTCCAGTGGAAGGTTCGTCCATCATGACCAGGGAGGGTTTTGACATCAGAGCACGGCCCATGGCGAGCATCTGCTGCTCTCCACCGGATAATGTCCCTGCAAGCTGATCTTTTCGATCGCGAAGAATGGGAAAGAGTTCATACTGATGTTCCAGAAGTGCGGTCAACACCTTTCTGCCCTGTTTCTGAACAGCATGCCCGCCAAGCAAAAGGTTTTCTTCAACCGTCATGGCAGCAAAAACCTGTCTTCCCTCCGGTACCATGACGCAACCAAGACCAGGAATAGCGGAAGCCTTTATCTTAAGGATATTATTACTCTTAAACTCTGCCTCGCCGGAATTCGCCCTGACCAGCCCTGCAATGGTTGACAACAGGGTTGTTTTTCCGGCACCGTTAGCCCCTAGAATGGTAACAATCTCACCGGGATCCACATGCATGGAAACATTCTTCAGTACTTTAATTTTTCCATATCCGGACACCAGGTTTCGTATTCTCAGCATGGTCTACTCTTCCCCCAGATAGATTTTTATCACTTCGGGGTCCTGCTGAATATTTTTGGGAATATCTTCTGCAATCTTTTCACCAAAACAGAGTACCACAATTTCATCCGAGATATCCATGACCAGAGACATATCATGCTCTACCAGAAGAACGGTGATACCGAGATCCCGGATTTTCATGATAAGGCGCCCAACTTCAGCAGTCTCATAGATATTGAGGCCAGCAGCCGGTTCATCAAGCAGGAGCAGAGAGGGTTCAAGGGCAAGGGCACGTGCCAGCTCAACGGCACGCTGCTGCCCAAAAGCCAGACTTGAGGCTTCGGTATGGGCATATTTTTCAATTTCAAGTAAGGCAAGGAGTTCAAGGGACTTTTCTCGTATATCCCGCTCTTCCTTCCAGGTCCACGGCATCCTGAACATGGAAGCGAAAAAACCGGCATGTGACTGAATATGACGACCAACCATAACATTTTCCAGAGCTGTCATCCCGCTGAACATCTTAATATTCTGAAATGTTCTCGCCATACCAAGTGATGCTATCTGAAAAGGTTTTTTTCTTTTGAGTTTGCGTCCCTGAAAAGATACTGATCCTGAACTCGCAGGAAAGGTGCCGGATATCATGTTAAAAAGCGTTGTTTTGCCGGCACCATTGGGTCCGATCACCGCCTTGATCTGTCCCGGTTCCACATGAAAAGAAACATCATTGACGGCAAGGAGGCCACCAAAACGTTTGCTCAGCTTATTAACTTCCAAGAGTGCCATCTCTACACCTCCTCTTCCCTGTCCTGTTTTCCCCGGTTGACCAGCTGCTTCAAACGATGGCGGATATTCAGGCTTAAGATTCCGTTGGGCGCAAAGAGCATGATCAGAATCAGAATCAGACCAAAGACAGCATCATCGTAGGAGCCAAAAACACCGCGAAGGGAGAGGAAGTTAAGCACTATACCCATCAACAGTGCCCCCCACAAATGAGCCATTCCGCCAACGGCAACTATGGCGACATAGCGGACGGACTTCATGACCCCGGCCTCGGATGGCCCTATCCCCCCATTGTAATGGGTGAGAAATACTCCGGCAACAGCAGCAAAAACAGCAGAGAGAACAAAGGTCTGTAATTTGAAACGGGAAGTGTTAACACCCATGGCATCGGCTGCCTCACCGGAGCCATGAATGCCGCGCAGCGCTCTGCCAACCCGGGAATCAATAAGGTTAAGGAGAAGCACCATACCGACAAGAAGCAGTCCCCAGGCAATATAATAGTTAGCAACCCTGTCACTGAAATTACCACTGACACTCAAACCGGGGATAAGTACAAAGGCAGGAACCTCTGAGATGCCATCGGCTTCACCAAAATACTCAAGCGCCAGCACTACCCGATAGATAATAATGCCAAATCCAAGCGTTGCCATGGCCAGATAATGCCCTTTGAGCTTCAGGACGGGAATACCAATTATAACCGCAATAATAGCAGCAGTGCTGACGGCAACAATACATGCAGCCCAGGGAGAAACCACCAGCAGTGTTCCACCATAGAGATCCTGACCCGACATAAGCATCCCGGCAGAATTCAAAAAAACAACCAGAGCCGAGTCTTTATATGGAACAAGACTGTGGGTAGTGAGGGCTGCAGATATATAACCGCCAATGGCGAAGAAGCCGGCATGACCAAGAGATATCTGCCCGGCGTACCCCATAAGGACACAAAGTCCGATGATAAGCAGTGAATAGTAGGCTGACATGGTCATCTGGGTCAGATAGAACATGGTGTCGGTGGCACTGGTCAAAAAATGAATGCCAATAACCAGAGCAAGCAGTGGCAAAACCGATAGCAGCTTTTTCATAATATCAAAACTCCGACAGTCCGGCTGCCTCTTTCGAACCAAACAACCCCTGGGGCCGTACAAAGAGAATGGTCAGAAGAATGGCAATGGAAATCGCATCCTGAAAAGCAAGCGGTACAACGGAAACAGAAAACGCCTCAATAACACCAAGGAGCAACCCTGCAGCAACTGCACCGCCCGAACTGCCGAGACCACCCAGGATGGCCACGGTAAAGCCCTTGATGGCAAGACCGGTTCCCATGTCATATTGACTGTAGGTGATAGGAGACATCACGCAACCGGCTAATGCTCCGATACCTGCACTCAGAATAAAAGAAAGGGTCACCATATTCTGGGTATTGATTCCGCAGAGTGTAGCCGCCTTACGATTGGAAGCACAGGCCCGCATTTCTCTACCCACTGAGGTGGTTTTAAAAAAGATACCAAGACCAATCACCATAAGTCCCGAGGCTGCGACAACCCACAGGACCTGTGGGGAAATATGAGCACCGAATATCACAAATGAAGTAATTTCATTGCCAAAAAAATATGGCAGTGAACGGATGGACTCACCCCATACGTGAACCCCGACCTCACGGGAGAGAATGGAGATACCGATGGTAATAATAATCATACGGAGGACAGAAGGAGACTTCAGCCAGCGGATAAAACAGATTTCTATCATTGCCCCGATAAGCATGGTTATAAGAACCGCTACGATGATTGCCATGGGCAGGGGCATAAACTGGAGGAGGCTGATTGCAATCATCCCTCCGAACATGACAAATTCACCCTGGGCAAAATTAATAATACCCGTAGTGTTATAAATAATATTAAACCCAATGGCGACAATGGCATAAATGGAGCCATAGGTAATACCTGCCATCAGGTATTGAATAAAAAGTTCAGTGGTCATGAGAAAACAGGGTAAGCAATCACAGACACAGTAATTCAGCACCAGAACGATGCCAGAAAATACTACTGTTCCTGTGATTGCTTACAACTTTGGCATGTGTTTATTTCAGATTTCAACCCGGCGTAACAAACAAAACCGGACTGAAAAAAAATCATCCAGTCCGGCTGCTCTACACTATCAAAGCCCCTGGATTACTTCCCAGTATAGGCAACAAACTTTCCGTCCTTAACAGTCAGCATCTGGAAAGCATCTATATCAAGACCATTATGATCTTCAGCGGAGAAGTTGAAAACACCACCGGTTCCAGCAAATCCCTTAAGGTTCTCAATTGCATCACGCACCTTATCCCGGTCATTACCGCCTTCGGCGATAGCTGCGGCAAGGATCGTGATAGCGTCATAGCCATGACCACCGAAGGTGGATGCAGGCTCGTTGAACTTTGCCTCATAATTTTTCTTATATTCCATCAGAAGTGCTTTCTGTGGATTATCATCGGCAAGACTCTCAGCAATGAGAAGGCGTCCCGCAGGGAAGATAATTCCCTCAGCAGCAGCACCAGCAGCCTGTACATATTTAATATTTCCAAAGCCATGACTCTGAAACAGAGGTACTTCCCAACCAGCCTGACGCATGTTCTTGGCAACAATGGCCTGAGCTGGAACGATAGACCAGTTCACAACCGCCTGGACATCCTTGTTGGCTTTAATTTTGGCAACTACAGCAGAAAGATCGTTGGATTTTTT
Source organism: Desulfocapsa sulfexigens DSM 10523 (assembly GCF_000341395.1). Taxonomy (GTDB): domain Bacteria; phylum Desulfobacterota; class Desulfobulbia; order Desulfobulbales; family Desulfocapsaceae; genus Desulfocapsa; species Desulfocapsa sulfexigens. The sequence goes on from NC_020304.1 coordinate 111,828, forward strand.
GTCATAAACCTCAACTTCAACGACTTCAATACCAAATTCTGGAGCAATAGCTAAAAGCTGTCCCTTTCCAGCCTGTCCAAAACCAGTATTTCCAGCAAGAACCGCGATCTTTGAAATGCCTAATTTGTTCATCTCCATAAAGATCTTTTTAGCAGCAAAAGAATCTTTCTGGGGAGTTTTGAAAACATAGGAGGCAACGGGGTCAACAATAACCTCGGCAGCACCACAGGAAAGCAGTGGAGTTTTTGCTTCCTGACAGATGTTTTTTATTTTCATGGTCTCGCCGGAAGTGGAAGGTCCGATAATTGCCAGGACCTTTTCTTCTTCAATCAGCTGTTTGGCAAAAGAAATTGCTTTTTCAGGACTTCCCGCTGAATCCTTAATGATCAGTTCAATTGTGTTACCGTTGATTCCGCCTTTGGCATTGATATCTTCAACCATCATTTCCAGGCTGCGAGCCTCAGGGCCTCCAAGGAAAGAAGCGCCACCGGTAACAGCAAGAATAGCTCCGACTTTGATATTCTCAGCAAGAGCAGGCGCCACACATAAAGCGACGGCCACAACTGCCATGAGAAGTTTTGATGCAAATTTTTTCATCTTTTCCCCCAATTAAATAATGTACGACAGTGCCTTGTTGCAACTGCCACCAAACTACCGTTTCACTACAAATATAAGTCTATCCAGTTTTTCTCTTACCTGGATTCCGTGCATTTTTTCTTCCTTCTGGACTTCGACCTCACCTACAATGCACAAATTTGCTCACCGCTTAATATTGTATAGCCGGTACGCTGTAAAGACTCGATGGCCTTATCCATATCATCAAAACGGAAAATAAGTACTGCATTTTCTCCAGTTTTATTGACAAATGCATACATATACTCAACATTGAGTTTTTCTGCTTCTATGGTTTTCAGAACACCGGCAAGACCACCGGTCTTATCGGCCACTTCAACAGCAATAACATTGGTGATACCAACCGTAAAGCCATTGGATTTCAGAGTTTTTTTGGCCTTTTCAACGTTATCAACGATAAGACGGAGGATACCGAAATCAGCAGTATCGGCAACCGACAGGGCCCGAATGTTAATATTTTCTTCAGCCAGTCTAGCGGTGATCTCAGCCAGACGCCCCGATTTGTTCTCTAAAAATACTGCAATCTGTTCTACCCGCATTTTAAATCCTCCGGACTTATAGTTTTCTATTGTCGATTACCCGCTGCGCCTTTCCTTCACTGCGCTGGATAGTTCTGGGTTCCACCAGTTTTACCCGACAGGTAACACCCAGCATATCCTTGATATCCATCTGAATACGCTTGGTCAGATTTTCCAGAGCCTTAATTTCATCGGAAAAGATATCCTCGCTGACTTCGACCTCGACCGCCATGGTGTCCATATTGCCTTCACGATTCACTACAATCTGGTAGTGAGGCTCAACCCCCTCAGTTCCCATAAGGACGTGCTCAATCTGGGATGGGAAAACATTGACGCCGCGAATAATTAACATATCATCGGTCCGCCCGGTCACTTTTTCCATACGAACCAGAGTTCGTCCACAGGCACAGGTGTCATACATCAACCTGGATATGTCCTTGGTCCGGTAGCGGATAATAGGAAACGCTTCCTTGGTAAGGGTGGTAAATACCAGCTCACCCTTTTCACCGGGAGGCAGTACCTCTCCGGTATCGGGATCTATGATTTCAGGTAAAAAATGATCCTCAAAAACATGCATCCCCTTCTCGCCTTCAAGACACTGCATGGAAACGCCCGGCCCCATAACCTCGGAAAGACCATAGATATCAACGGCCTTGATGTTCAATTTGCGTTCAACCTCATCACGCATATTTTCGCTCCAGGGTTCCGCGCCAAAAACTCCGACACGAAGAGAGAGAGACCTTGGATCAACGTCAAGTGTTTCCATGGTCTCAGCAAGATTGAGAGCATAGGAGGGAGTGGCAAGGAGAACACTCGATTTAAAATCCTTCATGATGGTGATCTGACGTTTTGTGTTTCCACCAGACACCGGGATAACAGTTGCCCCAAGGCGTTCAATTCCATAGTGAGCACCAAGACCACCGGTGAACAGTCCGTAACCGTAAGCATTATGGACCATATCCTTGGCAGTCACTCCCGCAAGAGTAAGTGCCCGGGCCATAAGGCCTGACCAGGTTTCAAGATCCTTTTTTGTGTAGCCGACAACCGTCGGCTTCCCGGTGGTTCCGGAGGATGCATGTACTCGAACAACCTGATCCATTGGCACGGTAAAGAGACCAAAGGGGTAATTATCTCGGAGATCTTCTTTGACAGTAAACGGAAGCTTTGCGAGATCAGCCAGGGATTGGATGTCTTCTGGTTTCACACCGGCAGCATCCATCTTTTCCCGGTATGGCGCAACGGTCTTATAAACCCGTGCCACCAGATGCTGAAGGCGTTTCAGCTGAATAGACTCCAGGCCGACGCGCGGCAGGGTCTCCATCTCCTCTTCCCAATATAGTGTCATGACCAACTCTCTCCAGTAGAATTTTTACTCAGGCAGTAATTTTTCTGCCTGCAGCAAATGCTTTCATATTTACTTCACGAAACCTTTCAGGAATCCTGGTGTTAATGATGTTTTCATAGACCTCAACACCCATGGGCAAGAAGGCGGACATGGCTCCAACCATGACAATATTAGCCGCCTTAACTTCGCCAGCATCACGTGCGATATCGAAGGCATCGACACTTACCACCTGAATTCCCAGTGAACTGACAGCATCGAGCACATTCGCAGGATACGGTACCTGTCCCATGGCCACACTCGGCGGTTTAATCTGTTGGGTATTGACAATCACTTTACTCTCCTGGTGGAGGTAGGGAAGATACCGTGCAGCCTCCATCATCTCAAAAGAGATCAGGATATCAGCCTTGCCGGGTTCAATAAGCGGTGAGTACACCTTATCCCCGTAACGCAACTGGGCGGTAACCGACCCGCCACGCTGGGCCATCCCGTGCACCTCACTCTTCTTGGCATCATACCCTGCGGCAAGCAGGGCATAGGCTGTCACCTCACTGGCAAGGAGAATTCCCTGTCCACCCACTCCGGAAAAAAGAATATTACCTGTTGCTGCCATTTATCTATTCTCCCTTCCTGTTGATTGCTTCAAATTTACATAGGGCTGCACACTGGCCACACCCGTTGCACTGTACTTCATTGATCACCGCAAAACCCTTCTGTTTTTCTTTATACCCTTTTGCCACTGCTTCCTGGGACGTAATATTTGTCCAACTGATGGCAGGACAACCAAGCTTCACACAGGCCATGCAGCCTGCGCAGTTTTCAGTCTTTGTTGAATAGGGATTATGTGGTGCATTTTTAATTTCAGGCAGCAACACACAGGGTGCCCTTGAGATAACCACTGCCATCTCATCAAGAGCCAATGCTGTCTGCAACGCCTTTTTACACTCGGCAATATCATGAGGATTAACCGTTTCCACATGCTTGACACCAACTGCCCTGCACAGGGCCTCAAGGTCGATGGCATTTGCCGCCTCACCTTTTATATTGCAGCCGGATGCCGGATTGTTCTGCTGACCGGTCATGGCGGTAATCCTGTTATCAAGGATCACAAGAACCGTTCGGGAGTCATTATAGACTGAGTTAATCAGACCATTTATTCCGGTATGGACAAAGGTAGAGTCACCGATCACGGAAACAAGCCTTCCCTTTCCTTCATCTCCCAAAGCCTTAGCCATTCCGTGGGCAATCGTTACCGACGCCCCCATACAGACACAGGAATCCATGGCTGAAAGCGGTGGCAGAAAACCCAGGGTGTAACAGCCGATATCACCTGACACAAAAATATCTTTCATCTTGGAGAGATTGTAGAATACTCCTCGATGAGGACAACCGGCACACATATTTGGTGGCCGCATGGGAAGCTCTGCCGGAGCAAACAGTACCGGGGCTGAATCCGGATCAATGGCGGTTCGCACGATGGAGGTATTAAGTTCTCCCTGGTTTGGAATAAGATCCTTACCGTGACACTCTACTCCCATGGCTTTAATGTGATGTTCAAGGAAGGGGTCAAGTTCTTCCACAACAAAAAGCTCATCCACGCTTGCGGCAAATGCTTTAATTTTCTTTTCGGGAAGCGGCCAGCTCATGCCAAGCTTCAAGACTGTAGCTTCCGGAAATGCCTCTTTCACGTAGAGGTACGCAACACCACCAGTAATAAAACCGCGTTTGGTATCACCAGGCTCCACCTTGTTAAAGGTATCACTTTCTGCAACTTCCGTGAGCTGTGCCATGCGCTCTTCAACAATTTTGCGACGATTACGGGCATTGCCGGGAAGCATAACAATTTTGGCAGGTGCCTTCTCAATTCCGCAGACTGCAGAGGATTTTCTCATATCCCCCTTACTGAGCACTCCCTTCACATGGGCCACACGGGTGGTTATACGAAACAGAACCGGAGTGTCAAACTTTTCAGACAGTTCAAAGGCATCTTTCAGTAGCTCTTTTGCTTCGGCCGGCTCGGATGGTTCCAGCATGGGGAGCTTGGCTGCATACGCGTAATTACGATTATCCTGTTCATTCTGAGATGAGTGCATCTCGGGATCATCGGCAGTAAGGACAACCAGACCACCGCGAACCCCAGTATATGAGACAGTAAACAACGGATCCGCAGCCACATTGACACCAACATGCTTCATGGTTGCAAAGGCTCTTGCCCCGGCAAAAGAGGCACCGATTGCGACCTCGAGACCAACTTTCTCGTTGGGGGCCCATTCGGTATACACACCTTCGTATTTGGAGAGATTCTCCATGATTTCGGTCGATGGCGTTCCGGGATAGCCGGAGGCGACTGTAACTCCTGCCTCATAAGCAGCCATGGCAATGGCTTCGTTCCCGGACATCCAGAGTGAATTGCTGTCTGTCACTTTCTCACCTGTTACTGTTTATAGTTTTTTGATCAATTGCCCTGTCCGATAGAATAATAGAAATAGCACCTAAGGTTTTCCACCTGCAGCAGACATAAAAAGTTCTTTGCAAAAGTATGACAAACTACCCTGAAAACCAGCCATCAGGCAAGTTTTTTTTCAATTTAAAAAGTTGTAATTTTAGTATCTTTTTTTTTGAACATTTACCTCTAACAAGCTGCATACGTGGGAAAGAGAAAACCCAACTGTTCGAAGTTTCAGGTATTTCGCATTCATTAAAGCAAATAAGTTTTTAACTAAGTTGTAAAAAAAATACTTGACGAATAGCAACTTCAGCGCTACCAATCGCCTAGAAAATTCGACTGAATCACCATTCAGCCTCTTCACATAGATCGTTTTTTTATAGAACCCACACACATCAAACTTCTACCACAAAGAGTCCACACCTATGTTTCTAGCAAAAATTTTTCCATTTATTCTCTGGTTTAAAGGGTACAAGGGGGCAACATTCAAACTTGACCTGGTTGCCGGTATTACGGTTGCCATGGTTTTGATCCCTCAATCAATGGCCTATGCACAACTTGCCGGTCTTCCGGCTTACTACGGTCTCTACGCAGCATTCCTGCCACCCATGATAGCTGCACTGTTTGGTTCCAGTCGTCAACTCGGTACCGGGCCTGTTGCCGTTGTATCACTGATGTCAGCAGCCTCTCTCGAGCCTCTGGCAACTGCAGGATCACCTGAATTTATCGCTTACTCAATCGTGCTTGCACTTGTTGTCGGTATCTTCCAGTTCTCCCTGGGTGTGCTTCGCCTGGGAATGGTGGTAAACTTTCTTTCCCATCCTGTTATCAATGGTTTCACCAATGCCGCTGCCATCATTATCGCATCATCTCAGTTTTCCAAATTCTTCGGCGTATACGTTGATAAAGCCCCTCATCATTATGAAACAATGATGCGAGTGGCAAATGCCGCTATGGATTATACTCATATGCCGACTTTGATTTATGCGGTCTCTGCGGTAGCCATCATGGCCACCTTGAAAAAATATGCCCCCAAGGTTCCAAATGTTCTGGTAGCAGTCCTTATCACCACCGTAATTTCCTACTTCACAGGATTTAACAATGATGCCGCAGTTGACATCTCTGCCGTTCAACTACCCGGATTTAGCGAAAAAGTACATGAATTCAACCAGGCAACAGAACTCATCGAGACACGCGGCGGCGAACGTGCTGCTCTTGGTAAAGCGGCTGATGAGCTACGTAACGCAGAAACTGGACCCCACGGTGGCAAACCCATCGAACTGATCAAAATGGAAAGCGAAATAGCAATTCTCACTAACCATATGGATCATGCGAAAGAAGAGGCCCACCTTCTCCGTAAGGATCTCAGACATCTAAAATTTGAAGCGGTAGTCGATGGTGACAATTACACCTTCTACCCAAAAGGAAACATTCCAGGTGGCATAGAAACGGATGGAAAAACCTGGCGTCTGAAAATAGGCAATAAAGCGCTGAGTACTGATCAATTAACCATGATGGGTGGTGGTGCCATTGTCGGTACAGTTCCCAAGGGACTGCCAACAATTGCAATCCCGGAACTCACTGTGAAAAGCTTTTTGAAACTGCTTCCCACGGCAATCATTATTTCTCTGCTCGGATTTATGGAAGCCATTGCCATTGCTAAAGCCATGGCTGCAAAAACCGGCCAGAAGATTGATGCCAACCAGGAGTTAATCGGTCAGGGCCTTGCCAATATCTGTGGTTCTTTTGGATCCAGCTACGCGGTTTCCGGTTCATTCTCCCGTTCCGCTGTTAACCTTGCAGCTGGTGCCGTTACGGGTATCTCTTCCGTGGTCACCTCGGTCATGGTGGTCATCACCCTGCTCTTCTTCACCCCCCTGCTCTACCATCTCCCCCAGGCAACGCTTGCTGCAGTCATTATGATGGCAGTTATCGGGCTTGTGAACGTCAAAGGATTTGTCCATGCATGGCACGCTCAAAAATATGATGGAATTATTTCGGTTTTAAGTTTTCTGGTTACCCTCTACTTTGCTCCACATCTGGATAAGGGTATCATGGTTGGCTTTGTCCTCTCCATGGGCGTCTTCCTCTACAAATCGATGCGTCCGGTTGTGGCCGAGCTCTCCATGCATGAGGATAAAGTCATGAAAAGTGCTGAACATTATCGCCTCAAAGGCTGTCGCCATATTTCGGTTGTCCGCTTTGACGGATCTTTGTTCTTTGCCAATGCCAGCTATCTCGATGAACAGGTTGCCTACTTTAGAACCACACATCCGGATCTGCGTTATATCCTCCTTGACGCCAAAGGAATCAATGATATGGACGCCTCCGGTGAAGAAGCTCTGGCCATGATTGTTGAGCGCCTCCGTGCGGCAAAACTCGGCTTTGCAATGTCCGGAGTCAAAGGACAAGTCATGGCTGTCATGGAAAGGACTCACCTTCTTGACAAGATCGGAATGGAAAACATGTACCCTGACACTGAATCGGCCGTTGCTGATATTATCACCAAGGTCCATACAGACACTGATCTTCCTGAAGCAGGCTGTAATAACTGTCCTTTAACAAAGTATATTCCTGCATAGCAGGATTTTAAAACATAAAAAGGCCGTAATCCTATTTGGGATTGCGGCCTTTTTACGTTTACACCTGAGGGTATTTCAAATTCACCAGAAGACTACTCAGATAACACCCAGTTCCACTCTGTTTCTTCCATTCTGCTTTGCCATATAAAGCGCCTGATCACTACACTCTATTATCGCCACACGGCTCAATTCCTTTCGAGTCATATCTGTAGCCGCCAGACCAATACTTACTGTAACAGAAACACGCTTTCCATTATGCTCAATTTTCTTTTGCTCAACCCCTCTCCTCAAGCGTTGCGCCAGCACCTTTGCCCCCTTACTCCCTGTTTCAGGTAGAATAACAGCAAATTCCTCACCACCATAACGGGCAACAACGTCACAACTGCGCACCAGATGGGTCAAAACGTTAGCAATCTCCTTAAGGATTTCATCGCCCACGGGATGTCCATAGGTATCATTAACCTTTTTAAAAAAATCAATATCCAGAAGAAGCAGTGAAACTGGATGTTTATAGCGAACAGCCCTTCCCAGTTCCGTTTCCAGAACATTCTGAAAGTACCTGTGATTATAAAGACCGGTCAGACCATCCCTGTAGACGAGTTCCCGCAGACTGTTGTTTGCCTGCTGCAGCTCCATAGCAAGCTGTTCTGCACTCCGCCTCGCCAGTTTCAGCTCCAGAACAACCTGTTCATAGGATAAATTCAGGGCACCCAGTTCTTCATTTGCTTCCTGCATGATCTGGGAAAAGGGCTTGATGTCCTTGGGATCCATTGCAAACAAGTCCAGGATCTCACGAGACCTCTCCCCTATGGTATCGATTAATTCGTCAACCCTGCCTCCGGAGACATGCCATTTATCTGCAAGTCCAGAATGCACCTCAATGGACTTCATGTTGCTGTGTACACTGTGATACATAGCCGAAATCTTGTCCGAGAAATCGAGAAGCATTGCTGAACCCTGAAAATCTTTTCCTGCTTTCGCCGTCATATGATGCCAACGAATGGGCTCACTGATGCATTCAGGTAAATTCCAGGAGCTGAGCAGATAATGCCCAACTTCGGCATGGTCGCAGCCAAACTGTTCTTTCTCGGCGACACTGAGTTTCTCGCCACTGACACGCTTTTGGTCAAGAATGGCCCTGTAGTCATTCGGATGAGACAGAAAAAGAATCAAAATACCGATATCCTGCAGCAATCCGGTGACAAACAGATCCTGACCTTTGTGCCCGACAGCGCTTCCAAGAACATCCGCAGCCACCGCCGCGGTTATTGCCCGTCGCCAGAAATAATCAAGATTAAAGCTTCCCTGGGGGGCATTTTGGAACTCCTGGACAATGACGAAGGAGAGTGCGATATTCTTCAAGGCATCAGTACCAATCAATGCTGTGGCCTGAGCAAGAGAGTCAACCGGTTGACTGAGCCCATACAGAGAAGAATTGGCAAGTTTAAGAATACGAACACTGAGAGACGGATCGGTACTGATAATCCTGGCCAGGTCATCGAAGGAGTTCTCTTCCTGGCGAACGGCCTCTAGAATTTTTAAGGCTATCGTCGGTGGCGAGGGTAGTCTTACTTTTTCGTCAAAAAAATCCTGAACAGTCGTCATTCAAAACTCCAGATCAAATTGATTTATATCTCTTTTCACCATATACGCATCCCTGCCACCTACCCTACCTGCTGCTATTTTCGAGGTCAAACAAAAAGAAGGGAACAGCAAACAGGGGAACACATGAAACATTACTCTGCAAGCCTCTCCATATTTTCCTGTGCCGCCTCCCACTTCCCATACCAGCGCTCAAGCCTGCGCCCACACTCGTCATAGTCAGCTGAAGTTGCCACCCATGCCTTTTGATCCTGATAGAGTTCAGGATCAGCCATCCGGGCTTCAAGGGCTGTTTTTTCAGCTTCCAGTTTCTCCACCATTTTCTCTGCCTCTTCAGCCTGTTTTTTCCAGGGACCCATTTTTTTATTCTCTTCCCGACGCTTTCTGGCATCCAGCTGACGCTGTTCCTTTTTAGAAAGCTGTGTTCCTGAGACTTCTGTTTCGATAACTGGTGCTGCCTCATCGGCTGGTTGCTGTTTGTCCTCACCCCCCGCACTATCCGCCTCAATTTTCTGCAGATAATCACTGATATTGCCTTCATATACGTTCAGCTGACCATCTTTAACCTCAACCACCTTATTCACAAAACTGTCGAGGAAATAACGGTTATGGGAAACCACCAGAATAAAGCCGTCATACTGAGACATTGCCTCCTGCAGAACCTCCTGGGAGCTGATATCCAGATGGTTCGTCGGTTCATCGAGGAGCATACAGTTCGCAGGAGAAGCTATCATCTTAGCCAGCGCCAGACGACTTTTTTCGCCACCTGAAAGAACGGAAACCTTCTTATCCACCTCTTCACCCCGGAACAGGAAGGTTCCCAGCAGAGAGCGTATCCGGGTGATAGTCATATCCTTCACAGAGAGCGAAAGTGTTTCAAGGGCTGTAAGTGTTGGACTGAGTTCCTGAGCCTGATGCTGTCCGAAATAGGATAGCTGTACATTGTGACCAAGTTTCACAACTCCTGAATCGGCATTTATGGCTCCAGCGATAATCTTCACCAGGGTGGATTTCCCAGCACCGTTCACGCCAACCACAGCAACCTTGTCACCACGCTGGAATTGGAAACTGATGTTTTTAAAAACCTCTTTGCCATCAAAACTCTTACACAGATTCTCCACCGTGAGCACATCCCTGCCCGAGTCAGGTGCAGGAGGAAAACTGAAACGAATCTGCCGGTCTTCCTCACCAATCTCAAGAAGAACCATTTTCTCAAGTTGTTTCACCCGGCTCTGTACCTGTTTGGCCTTAGTGGATTTAGCACGGAAGCGCTGAATAAACTGCATACTCTGTTTAATCTGCGCCTGCTGGTTATCGTAAGCCGCCTTCTCAATAGTCTTCCGCTCCACCTTCTCCTTCTCATAATAAGAGTAGTTGCCCTTGTAGACCGAGAGTTTCCCAAGGCTCAACTCCCAGGTAGTGGTTGTCACCTTGTCAAGAAAGGCTCTATCATGGGAAATAATGACCATGGCACCGTTATAGGAGCGGAGAAATTCCTCAACCCAGGTAAGAGAGGTCAGATCCAGATGGTTGGTTGGTTCGTCGAGCAGCAGCAGAGAGGGAGCAGCAAGCAGCATTTTGGCAAGCATCAGCCGCATGATCCAGCCACCTGAGAAGGATGATGCCGGTCTGTCCATATCATCCTGATGGAAACCGAGGCCCAGTAATATCTTTTCAATCCGCGCCCGCATGGTATAGATACCGCTGCCTTCAAGGCGATGCTGGATGTCCCCCTGACGCTCCAGCAGAATTGAGAATTCATCCGACTGAGGATCCACGCTGGCAAGATCTTCGTTAATGATGTCAGCCTCTTTTTGCAGTTCAATCAGTTCTGCAAAGGCACTCTCTGCCTCCTGATACAGGCTTCGTCCAGAAACAAGGGCACTGGATTCCTGGGGAAGATAGGCCACACTGAAATACTTTGAACGACTGAGAACACCGTCGTCGCACTCATTCACGCCAGCCATGATTTTCAAAAGCGTTGATTTACCGGCACCATTAACGCCCAGCAAGCCGATTCGTTTTCCGTCGGTTACCTGAATGGAAAGATCTTTAAAAAGATGTTTGTCTCCGTAACGGATGTCCAGATGATTAATTGATAACATAGTTCATTGTGCCCCGTTTCAAGGTTTTATCCGTTGTAATCTGCAATCGTGACTCAAGTCCCAACTGTTGCAATCGTTTTATATTTGCCCGTTTTGGACCGACAAATGCCGACATATCTCTGTCCGAAATTCGCAGGGAAAGCGTTTTTCCAGCAGGACAACCGGCAAGCAGTGGTCGCACACGCTTAAACCAGTGGCGTGCCGCCACAAATTCACCAAATGCCGGATGATAGGGACCGGCAATAAGTTCTTTTTCCAGGCTTTCCGATGCCTGCAGTCCCATTCGCATGATCTGGATTCCAGCATTGCCAAGGCGCTCTTTTGCTATACAGCAAAGAGCGATCGCCCGTTCCATGCTGAGCGGTCGGTACCTTCCCCTTTGATATTCCCCAGCCAACCCGGAACCACCAATAACCAAGGTTGGATAGAGACGCACAAAATCAGGATTACAGCTGATAACACGATGCAGGCCTACAAGAAACGACAGAGTGCTTTCACCCGGCAAACCCGGCATAAGTTGAACACCAAGAGTAAGTCCCTTCTCCTGCAAGATTGCCATTGCCCGCAGGGAATCGTCACTCGTATGCCCCCGACGGGCCGCCTCAAGGACGCGGTCATCAAGGGACTGTACCCCGAGTTCCACTGTTTTTACCCCAAACTTCAGCAAAAAATCACAGATCTTTTCATCTATGCAGTCTGGACGGGTAGAAAGACGGATAAACTGCACCGATCCCTTCTCCAGAAAGGGACGCACCGCAGCCAACAACACCTCCTGACGTTCTTTGGCAAGACAGGTGAAGGAGCCACCATAAAAGGCTACCTGCACTTCAGCGTGCTTCCTGGAAAAACCAAGCCATTCGTTTATGGTATCTCGGATATACCTGGCATCATCGACCTTTGACGACAGTTTTCCGCTAATGGAGACCTGGTTGCAGAACAGACAGTGCTGCGGACACCCCTGGTGGGGAATAAATATTGGAATAACGAGGGACATGGCAGGTTCAGGAGGAAAATTTCCCAATCACATCATCAAGACTGTCAAGAGTTGTCGCCGCTGCCCGCTGCTCCGCCTCCTTTTTGGAACTCCCGGTTCCACTACCGAGTGCTTCTTCTCTGAAGAGAACGGAGACGGTAAAGATCTTCTGATGTGAGGGCCCCTCTTCCTCATCTATTCGATAGGATGGAGCCTCATTAAACTTTTCCTGCAGTGCCTCCTGCAGCCGACTTTTGGCATCTGCCATCAACAATTCTTCTTTTTTTCCTGCCATATCAGGAACAAAAAATTTATTAACAATCACCGCCACCGTCGGATAATCGCTGTCCTCGAGAATCGCCCCGATAACCGCTTCGTAGGCACAGGAGAGGATAGAAGACTTATTACGCCCGTTGGATGCGTCCTCTCCCTTGCCAAGGCAGAGAAAGTCACCAAGTTTGAGATTTCTTGCCATGGTCGCCAGGTGAGTCTCATTGACGAGCGATGACCTGAGGCGGGTAAGTTCTCCTTCACGCATCTCGGGAAAGCGTTTACAGAGGGTGTGCCCAATGACAAGATCAAGCACAGCATCACCTAAAAACTCTAGAATCTCATTATTTTTATCAATCTGCGCCTGTTCAAAAGCAAAGGAGGAATGAATCAATGCTTTTTGCAACAGGCGCAGGTCGGTAAAACGGTATCCAAGGCACTGTTCCAGCACAGCCAGATCATCCTTGTTTCGTTGTACCAGTGTTTCAATATCCATGGCCATTTTCCTCTTGTTAAAAACATAAACTGTGGTATAAAGTGTTGCTCATGCCTACCTGGGCATATTCGGCGGCGTAGCCAAGCGGCTAAGGCACTGGTCTGCAAAACCATGATTCAGCGGTTCAAATCCGCTCGCCGCCTCCAGTAATTGTAAGGCGATATTCTGAATATTTCAGGATATCGCCTTTTTTTATTACGCCGTCAAATATCTGTATCCCAGATAAAACTACCCTGTATAGCACAAAACGACTGTTCCGGCACCCCTTTCCTTCTTCTGAAATTCCCCTCAAAAAAATACCACAAAGTTAGAGTTTGACAGCGCTAAAATTCTGCCTATACTTTTCCTGATAGGAAGATATTTTATATTTCTCCACCACTACGAAAAAGGAAAAATCGCTGATGTCTGAAAAAAACAATACGGTAAAAAAAGAAACCCTGATTTACGCCCTTTTAATAGGATTTGTTGCAGGTTTTGTTGGTGGTGCCATATTTGCCGTTTACAAGCTTAGCCCTTCCACCCCGATTGCTGCCCCCGCTCAGGCACAGGCTCCGGACAACGCCCAGCAGCTGGAAAAACAGACAGCAGAGGCCATAGCCAACTTTGAGGCTGAAGTTACGATAAATCCCAACAATACTGAAGCCTGGATCCAGCTTGGCCACCTCTATTATGACTCTAACAAAGTACAGCAGGCTATCAAGGCGTATACCAGGTCCCTTGAACTCCAACCCGGCAATGCGGATGTCTGGACTGATCTCGGGGTCATGTACAGAAGGAACAAACAGTCAGAAAAAGCCATTGAATCCTTCGACAAAGCCTTTTCGGTCAACCCCGGGCATGAACCTTCACGCCTCAACAAGGGTATTGTTCTGTTGTATGACTTTAATAATCCCGAAGGGGCCATTGCCGCCTGGGAAGAACTCCTCTCTATCAACCCACAGGCGAAGCTGAACAACGGCAAACCGTTGACTGAAGCTGTAGAGGATATCAGAAAAGAAATGAATACCGCCATTCCGGCAAACAAATAGGATGCTTTTTCTATAAACCTACTCTCACAATTCCCTTTGAAAAGGCCTCAATATGGCAAGCAACGACATTCACATTCCTGAACACTGTGAACACGAGACTCATACCACTGGTGCTCTCCACGACAAACTCCCACCAGTGGTGGAAACGCTGGTCGCTGCCTGGCAGACCGAGGACTGCTTTGATCATGTGGGGCCGGTTCCCATCCCCTCACACACCTCGATTATTAATATTATCTACCAGGTACGACAGATATTGTTTCCGGGCTATTTCACCAAGACCAAAATCCATGGCTCCAATCTGGAATATTATCTCGGCAAGGAGACCACGGAGCTCTACGAACGATTATCCAGGGAGATCATCATGGCCATCCGCCATGACTGCAGGCGTTCCAACCTCCCCTGTACCCATTGTGAAGAAAGAGGGCATCGCATGGCCCTCTCCTTTATTGAAAGCCTGCCAGGAATTTCAGCCCTGCTCTCCACCGATATTCGGGCAACACTTGCAGGAGACCCGGCAACAGCCAGTACGGATGAAGTTATCTTCTGTTACCCCGGCCTGCTTGCCACCTCCATCTTCAGAATGGCCCATGAGTTGTACCTCCTTGAAGTACCAATTATTCCCCGGATTATGACTGAACATGCCCACAGCCTCACGGGTATCGATATCCATCCGGGGGCAACCATTGGTCCCGGATTTTTCATTGACCATGGAACTGGCGTTGTTATTGGAGAGACAACTATCATTGGCTCAAATGTCAGGATCTATCAGGGCGTCACTCTGGGAGCTCTCTCGCTTCCAAAGGATGCAGGACGGGTGATGCGGGACGTTAAGCGCCATCCGACCATTGAAGATGACGTTATTATTTACGCCAACACCACTATCCTTGGCGGGGACACAACCATTGGCGCCAGAACAGTTATCGGTGGAAACATCTGGCTCACCGAATCCGTTCCTTCGGACACCAGAGTTATACTCAAACGACCAGAACTCCTCTATTCAGGAAGAAAGGGTGGAACATCATGAGCCTGTCACTGACCGATACCACAGGAAATACCCCACTTATATCACTGTCCAAAATCTCTGCTCACTGCTGTGCCCGTATTCTTGCAAAACAGGAATCCCGGAATCCCATGGGCAGCGTCAAGGATCGTATTGCACTTGCCATGATTGAAGCGGGGATACGGGGCGGGAAGATTACAGAAGGTACCACCGTCATCGAGGCAACTTCAGGAAATACCGGATTGGGGCTGGCCTTTGTCTGCGCAGAAAGAAATCTGCCATTGATTCTCACCATGCCGGAATCCATGTCGCTTGAACGAAGAGCTCTTCTCAAACATCTGGGAGCTCAGCTGGTTCTCACTCCTGCCGCAGAGGGAATGAAAGGGGCCATCGCAGCTGCAGAAGAACTTCATCGGAAAACCCGGAACAGTTTTATGGTCAGACAGTTTGAAAATCCTGCCAACCCAGCCATTCACAAAAAAACCACTGCTGAGGAAATATGGCAGGCGACGGATGGCATAATCGATATTTTCGTAGCGGGAGTCGGAACCGGTGGAACCATAACGGGAGTGCTCGAGGGATTAAAAGAAAAGAATCCAGAGATTATTGGAGTGGCAGTGGAACCTGCTGACTCCCCAGTACTTTCAGGAGGAAGCCCTGGCCCCCATAAGATCCAGGGGATCGGAGCCGGCTTTATCCCTGCAATCCTGAAAACTGAGCTAATTGACCAGATCATTACAGTTACAAACGACGATGCCCTGGAAACCGCCAGAAAGCTTGCAAAACAGGAGGGGCTGCTGGTCGGAATCTCCTCGGGTGCAGCCATGTGGGCAGCGCTGCAACTGGCAAGAGATGAAAGAAACAAGAGTAAAACAATAGTCACTGTTCTGCCGGATACAGGAGAGCGGTATTTAAGTACCGACCTGATGATAAAGTAAGCAGATGTTTCCCGAAAAAATGATGTGCTTCTCTATAAAAAACAAATCGTTTTTGGCCATCTTATTTCCATTGACTTTCCCTGCACCAGGACGTACATAGCACGTAAAGGAACATGAGTTGGCCGAAAAACCAACATAAAGGTAATATACTAAAATAATTGGAGAAAAAAAATGCACACACAGGCAGACATTATTAATTTCTGGAGCCACATTCCAGACCTTTCAGACTCGCTTACTGACGAAGATGAGGAACCTCCTGACGGTAGAATAAAAACCCTCGACGCAGACGCCTGTCTGCTCAAAATTCCCCCCCCAGCCACTCTTTTTTCTCTACCTTCAGAAGCATCATCAGTAAGTCCTTCTCAAAGAAACACATTTCGAAAAACCTTTTACCCAGGTGTTACAGCAAAACAGTGGAACAGCTGGCATTGGCAGGTTGCCAACCGTATCCGTCGTGGAGACCAGCTTGGGCGTTTTTTACAGCTTTCCAAAGACGAAGAACTGGCTGTCAATGGAACGGGAACTACTCTTCCGCTTTCCATTACTCCATATTACCTGAGTCTTCTTAACCCTACAGATCCAGAGCATCCACTCCGCCGTTCCGTTGTTCCCACAACAGGTGAATTAACCCAGGGACCCGGTGAGGCTGACGATCCTCTTGGAGAAGACAACCAGAGTCCTGTGCCGGGTCTTGTTCACCGCTATCCTGACCGTGTTCTTTTTCTGGTACATGATTTTTGCTCAACCTATTGCCGTTACTGTACGAGATCGCGTGTTGTCGGGCATGGTACCATAAATCCGACAACAGCCAGATTCGAACGAATGCTTGACTACATTCGTCGTACAAAAACGATCCGTGACGTCCTTATTTCAGGTGGCGACCCACTGTTGCTGTCCGATGATCGCCTTGAATGGCTGTTGAGCAGTCTGCGTAAAATCCCTCACGTAGAGGTTATTCGCATCGGAACCAAGGTTCCTGCAGTGCTTCCGCAGCGTATCACCCCCGCACTGGTGAAAATGCTTCGCCGCTATCATCCTCTCTATATGAGCCTGCATTTCATCCATCCAGACGAATGCACTCCGGAAACCACCAAAGCTTGTGCACGCCTTGCAGGGGCAGGGATTCCACTCGGTTCGCAGACCGTTCTCCTGCGCGGTATCAACGACACGGCGGAAACGATGAAGAGCTTAATGCACGGGGTGATGAAGATGCGGGTCCGTCCATACTATCTCTATCAGTGCGACCCCATCACCGGATCGGCTCATTTCAGGACATCGGTAAAGAAAGGACTGGATATCATCCAGGGATTAAGGGGTTTTACCAGTGGTTATGCCATTCCAACTTATGTCATTGATGCCCCTGGCGGAGGAGGAAAAATCCCCCTTCTACCGGATTCGGTTATAGGGAAAGAGGGCAGTGATCTCCTGCTGCGTAACTACGAAGAGAGATGCTTCCGTTATCCCGATGTTGTCTGACCGGAAAAATCAGTTACAGGCATCTCTGTCAAGTAACAGAGATATTTCCTATTCATATTTACGTTTCAAACGGGTTCAATACAGATGAAGATAGGATTGACTTTTGATTTACGCTCCGCTTACCTGGAGATGGGATTCTCTGAGCTTGAAACAGCAGAATTCGATCGTGACGACACTATTACAGCCATTGAAAATGCGCTGACCACACTGGGTCACAAATGTGAGCGAATCGGTCATGCCAGACAGCTTATGCAGGCCCTTACGGAGGGAAAACGCTGGGATCTGGTTTTTAATATCGCTGAAGGGATGTACGGCATAGGCCGTGAGGCCCAGATTCCGGCAATTTTGGATGTTTTCAATATTCCATATACTTTTTCGGATCCACTGGTCATGAGCCTGACTCTTCACAAGGGCATGACCAAACGGGTACTGCGGGATGCAAAAGTTGCCGTGAGTGATTTTCTGGTTGCTGAAAAGGGGTCTGAAGCTGCAGCAATATCCTTCGGAGGTCCATGGTTCATCAAACCAGTTGCCGAAGGAACGGGAAAGGGAATTGATCCCACCTCCATCGTCAGAGATAAAGCGGAGCTGCCGGGAGCCGTCGACCATTTGATAGAAAAGTTTAAGCAGCCTGTAATCATTGAACCCTACCTGCCCGGTCGGGAGTTCACCGTTGGTATAGTAGGAACGGGAAACGTGGCAAAAGTTCTGGGAACCATCGAGGTTGTCCTGCTACAGAACGCTGAGGAAGGTGTCTATTCCTATGTCAACAAGGAGGAATGCGAAGAACGGGTGGAGTATCGGCTGGTTCACGGCAGTAAGGATCCCGTTGTCAAGGAGGCTGAAAACACAGCCCTTGAGGCCTGGCGTGTCCTTGGCTGCAGGGACGGAGGACGCGCGGATCTGCGCTGCAATGCAAACGGAAAACCGC
This sequence comes from Desulfocapsa sulfexigens DSM 10523, assembly GCF_000341395.1. Lineage (GTDB taxonomy): Bacteria > Desulfobacterota > Desulfobulbia > Desulfobulbales > Desulfocapsaceae > Desulfocapsa > Desulfocapsa sulfexigens. Next base: position 130,168 of record NC_020304.1, read on the forward strand.
TGTTTATGGAGGTCAACCCTCTTGCCGGTATTCATCCGCAACATTCGGATCTTCCCATTCTCTGTACAATGCAAAACATTGATTACCTGAGTCTTGTGGAAATGATACTCACCTCAGCCTCCGCCAGGGTTACACTATGAACTTTGCCGTTGTTCATAATTCCCTGGAAGCAAGTGACAGGCCGGATGCGATGGATGTGCTGACGCAGGTGGAGGCAGTAAAAAAAGCACTGATCCAGCTTGGGCACCGGGTAAAGATTCTGGACTGTTCTCTGAATCTGGAGAAAATCAGTTGTGATCTCAAAGAGACGAAGACGGAACTGGTATTCAATCTGGTAGAATCCCTTGGAGGGCATGGTCGTCTGATTCATCTTTTCCCTGCACTGCTTGAGGTTTTACATCTTCCCTGTACAGGATCTTCAGCAGGAGCCATATCCCTAAGCTCCAACAAAACTGAGGCCAAGAATTTACTGCGCAGTGCTGGCCTTCCCACCCCTGACTGGGCAGAACTTTTATCAAGTGGTGAAAAAAAAATTAGCGGCAGCATTACGATGGATGCCACCTGGATCATAAAATCCCTATGGGAACATGCCTCACTGGGAATGAATGCAGACTCTCTGGTGCAACCCTCCACGACAGATGAACTTTTCTCGCTCATGAATACCAAAAAGGACAGTCTGGGTGGTGCCTGCTTTGCCGAGCACTTTATTGACGGCCGGGAATTCAATATCTCCATTCTTGCCGGAGAAAATGGCCCGGAAGTACTGCCTCCTGCCGAGATCCTCTTTGACAATTTCACCTCGGAGATGGCCAGGATTGTTGACTATAAGGCCAAGTGGGACGAATCATCCTTTGCCTACCAGCACACTCCGCGCAGCTTTGATTTCAGCTCTAAAGACAGAGTGATCCTTGAAAATCTAAAGGAGATCTCCCGGCAATGCTGGTTTCTTTTCAGGCTGAACGGCTATGCCCGGGTCGACTTCCGGGTCGACCCTGAAGGTAAACCCTGGATACTTGAGGTAAATGCCAACCCATGTCTCTCACCGGATGCGGGGTTTTCCGCAGCACTGGCACGGGCCGGAATATCCTTCAGTGAAGCAATCCACCGAATTGTAGCAGATGTCCCTGTGACAGTTTGAAAGGAGTAATATAAATGTTACGCGTACGCCGCATCTACGATGATGCACTGCCAGTCAACAAAGAGGAACTGCGTCAGGTAAAGGAAATCCTGCGTTCCAGATTCAGTGTTACCGATGAAAAGGAGATTGAATCCATAGGAGAAAAACTGCGAAATCCTTTCAAACAGCGATTCCGTACCATTCTCTTTGTGGCCGAAAGTGTGAAGGAGCGTGTGGATGGTTTTGCAATCCTGCTCCATGAACCCTTACTCTCGTTCACCTATCTTGACTGGATTGCCATAACGGCCAAGCGTGCAAGCTCGGGTATTGGCAGTGTGCTCTACGAACGGGTACGGCAGGAATCTGCGGCCCTGAAGGTGAAAGGTCTTTTCTTTGAATGTTTACCGGATTCTGAAACCTTCTGTTCTGAACCGGAAATACTTCAGGAAAATAGTGCCAGACTCCGTTTTTATGAACAATACGGTGCCCGTCCCATCGTCAATACGGCCTACGAAACCCCCATCAACCCGGATGACAGTTGTGCCCCGTTCCTGGTTTATGACGGTCTCGAGAACAAAAAACCACCCTCAAAGACCTTTGTCCGTAAGGCTGTGCGTGCTGTACTGGAACGAAAATACAGTGATATATGCTCGCCCGAGTATGTGGATACCGTTGTTTCCTCATTCAATGATGACCCGGTGCAACTTCGTCCATTTCTCTATGTGAAACCCGAAGTTGCCAGCAACACAGTGGAAAGCAGAAGTACAGAACAGATTGCTGTAGTGGTGAATGACCGTCACGACATTCACCACATCAATGACAAGGGATACGTGGAGTCTCCGGTACGTGTCCGGTCAATCCTCAAGGAACTGGACAAAAGTGGATTATTTGTCCAGATAAAACCACGCCACTATGCCAACCATCATCTCCATCCGGTACACACTTCGGATCTGGTTGGATATCTGAAAAATGCCTGTGCAGACATGCCGGAGGGCAAGTCCCTCTATCCTTACATCTTCCCCATCCGCAATAAGATGCGACCGCCAAAGGAAAAATCTGTACTTGCCGGATATTACTGTATCGACACGTTCACGCCCATTAACAGAAATGCCTATCCCGCTGCCCGTCGAGCGGTTGACTGTGCCCTGACTGCAGCAGATGAAGTGCTTAATGGACGAAGAATAGCCTACGCTCTGGTCAGACCTCCAGGCCATCACGCTGAAAGTGGCGCTTTTGGAGGATTCTGCTATTTCAACAACAGTGCAGTCGCCGCCCACTACCTGAGCGGATATGGCAGAACCGTAGTGCTTGACATCGACTATCATCACGGCAACGGTACCCAGGAGATTTTTTACCGCCGCGATGATGTTCTGACCATCTCCATCCACGGTCATCCAAGCTTCGCCTATCCCTATTTCAGTGGATTTGAAGAAGAAAAAGGTGAAGGCGAAGGCGAGGGTTTCAATCTCAACATCCCCCTTCCTGAATCGGTGGATGGGGTAAAATATCGCAGGGCGTTGCAGAAAGTTCTGGAAAGGGTCGAGGCTTTTAATCCAGCCTTTCTTGTCGTGGCCTTAGGCCTTGATCCTGCCAAAGGCGACCCGACAGGTACCTGGAGTCTGCTGGCAAAAGATTTTCAGGAAAACGGTAAAATGATAGGAGCTCTTGGGTTGCCGACCATCGTTATCCAGGAGGGCGGATACAAAACGCGAACCCTTGGTATCAACGCCATGCGGTTTTTCAAGGGTCTCAGCCTTGCCATTCAGCGATGGGCCGATTCACGCCATCCGGTGAAAAGCAAAATTCAAGGCATTGCCTACAGATACGAAGTCGAGGAGGCTGATCTGGAACGAGTAGCCAAACTTGCTTCCAGAACAGGCTTCTTCTCTGCGGAGGAAGTGGATGTAGCTGTGGAACTGGTGCAGGAGAGACTGGAAAAAGGAGACGCCAGTGGCTATAATTTCATCATAGCAGAACATTACGGTCGCCTTGTCTCCTACACCTGTTATGGCGCAATCCCCTGCACCCAGAGCGGACATGATCTCTACTGGATCGTTGTACATCCCGATTATCAGGGAAGAGGCGTTGGTAAAAGCATCCTCAAGGAAACCGAACATGCCATCAGAAGTGGCGGCGGCGAGCGGATATACGCAGACACATCCCAACGACTGCAGTACGCCAGCACACGTGCCTTTTACGAAAACAACGGTTACCTCCAGGTGAGCCTGTTACCCGACTTCTATGGTCCCGATGATGGCAAGGTAGTCTACTGCAAAAATCTGCTGAAACAATAGGCGAAGGGGATATGGTTGTCCCCAGGCTACCATACCTCCTGACCATATAATTATTGCCAGTGTTTTTTGAATCAGGTAGGGTCATGTCAGGTAAACATGTATTTTCATGGAGTTTCAATCCGTTGTAAGGATACCTGTACTCAATCCTTCTTCAACTCTCAACACGAGGAAAAGTCTGATGGAAACATTCAGGACATATGACCCTGAGGATTATTACGACGAATTAATCGACGACACCGGCAAACCCCGGCCTGGGGTTCAGTTACTGGTGGATAAGATTGAATCACTACCCGAAGGTGACCTGGCCATGCGCCAGAGAGAAGCGGAGGCCCTGCTCCTCAAAATGGGCATCACCTTCAATGTCTACGGCCGCGATGAGGGCACGGAAAAGATATTTCCCTTTGATATTATTCCCCGCATTGTTTCCGGCAGCGACTGGCAGCAGATAGAGAACGGCCTGAAACAGCGGATCTTTGCCCTGAATGAATTCCTCCAGGACATTTACAACGGCAAAAAGATCCTGAAGGATAAAATAATCCCTGAAGATCTTATACTCAGCAGCCGCACCTATCGCAAAGAATGTGAGGGCTTCACCCCTCCCCGCGGCATATGGTGCCATGTAACGGGTACGGATCTGGTACGAGGCCGCAACGGAGAATTCTACGTACTGGAAGACAATCTCCGCTGCCCCTCGGGCGTCTCCTATGTCCTTGAAAACCGCCAGGTACTAAAACGGACATTCCCCCAGGTGTTTGAAGCCTCTCATGTGCGACCGGTGGACGACTATCCCACCAAACTCCTCGATATGCTTGAGTACCTGGCTCCAGACCACGTGCAATCACCCACCATTGGTGTTCTGACTCCCGGCATCTATAACAGCGCCTATTTCGAGCACTCTTTTCTCTCCCAGCAGATGGGAATAGAACTAGTGGAAGGCCGGGATCTTGTTGTCTCAGATGGATTTGTCCATATGTTGACCACCAAAGGCCTCAAACGTGTTGATGTCCTTTATCGTCGCATCGATGATGATTTCATCGACCCGGATGTCTTTCGTCCCGATTCCATGCTTGGTGTCAAGGGGCTCATTGAAGTCTATAAAGCTGGTCGTATCGCCATGGCCAATGCACCCGGAACTGGTATTGCCGACGACAAGGTGATTTACGCCTTCGTCCCCGAGATCATCAAGTATTACACAGGTGAGGATCCGATCCTGGCCAGTGTGCCCACCTATATCTGCGGCAACGATAAAGACCGCTCCTATGTTCTGGAACACCTCGATGAGCTGGTGGTCAAGGCCGCCAACGAGTCCGGTGGCTACGGCATGCTGGTTGGCCCCCATTCAACCAGGGCAGAGCAGGCTGAGTTCGCCAAAAAAATAGTGGCCGAACCCCGTAACTACATGGCCCAACCCACCATTTCACTCTCCCGGGTACCTACCATTGTTGGCGACCGCATCGAAGGTCGCCATGTTGATCTGCGCCCCTATGTGTTGTACGGAGAGGAAATTTATGTACAGCCCGGTGGCCTTACCCGGGTGGCTCTTACCAAAGGGTCTCTGGTTGTCAACTCCTCCCAGGGTGGTGGAAGCAAAGACACCTGGGTACTGTAGACGATTTATATAGAGGAGAAATAAAGATGCTTAGCCGTGTAGCCAACTCAATTTACTGGATGTGTCGATATATCGAACGGGCGGAAAATGTAGCCCGCTTTATCAGTGTCAACCTCAACCTGTTACTCGATATGCCCTCAGAAAAGGGCAAACACTGGGAACCGCTGGTACTGACAACAGGTGATCAGGAACTGTTCGAAAAAAAGTATCAGAACTATACCAAAGAGGCGGTAATCGAATTCCTTGCCTTTGACCGGAGTTACCCCAATTCCATTATCAGCTCCCTTGCGGGAGCAAGGGAAAACGGTCGGTCCATCCGTGAAATCATCTCTTCTGAAATGTGGGAACATTTAAACAATTTCTATCTGGAACTGACCGATGTAAAAAGCCAGACCATGGCTCTTGAGGATCCGCACCGCTTTTTCAAAATCATTCAGATGCGCAGTCACCTGTTCACCGGACTGCTGGACTCGACCATGAGCCATGGGGAAGCCTGGAACTTTGCCCGCATCGGTATGATGCTGGAACGGGCAGACAAAACCTCCAGAATCCTTGACGTCAAATACTTTATGCTGTTGCCGCACCCGGATCTGGTGAACAGTCCGATAGATAACATTCAGTGGACATCGGTGCTCAAATCTGCCAGTGCTTTTGAAATGTATCGTAAGGAACATCATCGGATAACCCCGCATAAGGTGGCAAGCTTCCTGATTTTTGACAGCCAGTTTCCTCGTTCCATCCGCCATTGTATTTCCAAGGCCGATATCTGTCTGCATAGGATTGCCGGCTCACCGGAGGGGTCCGCAAGCAATCTTGCCGAGAAAAAGCTGGGCCGTCTCAAAGCTGATCTTGAATACACTGACATTGATGAAGTGGTCAAATCTGGTATGCATGAGTACCTGGACGATCTGCAGAGTCGGATCAACCAGATTGATGAAGTCATCGGAACCACATTCTTCAATCTCAGGCCCCTGATCGATGTATCAACAAACGACCAGCAGCAGTCCACGACCACCAACAACTGAATGAAAAAGTAATCAATAAACATGGGGCCGCGATATACCCGGCAACCATGCTCTTGATTCACAATAAAAGGAATACTCATGGGAATCCATGTTGCCCTGAACCACAAGACCTCATACCATTACGACAAGCGTATCACCCTCTCTCCTCAGATTGTCCGTCTGCGCCCCGCTCCTCACTGCCGGACCCCCATTCTGAGCTACTCCATGACGGTAACTCCTGAAAAACATTTTATCAACTGGCAGCAGGATCCATTCAGTAACTACCTGGGCCGCCTGGTATTTCCCGACAAAACAGACATTTTTGAGGTGGAGATCGATCTGGTGGCGGAGATGATTATCATCAACCCCTTTGATTATTTCCTGGAGCCTGACGCCGAATCATTTCCCTTTATTTATGAACCGGCTCTCAAACTGGACCTTGCTCCCTATCTGGCCAGAGAAAAGGCTGGGAAAAAGCTCCAGGAGTACATAAACAAGATAGAGCTCAAACCAAGACAGACCATCGATTTCCTGGTGGATCTGAACATGAAGCTGAGTCATGATATCAGCTATCTTATCCGCATGGAACCGAACGTGCAAAGCTGTGAAAAGACCCTCACTCTTGGCAGCGGCTCATGCAGGGATTCTGCCTGGTTGCTGGTCAATATCCTGCGTCATCTCGGTCTGGCTGCCCGTTTCGTTTCCGGTTACCTGATCCAGTTGAAACAGGATATCAAATCCCTGGACGGTCCATCGGGAACAGAAGTTGACTTCACCGATCTCCATGCCTGGACAGAGGTTTACATTCCAGGGGCTGGTTGGGTGGGTATGGATCCAACCTCCGGACTTTTCGCCGGAGAAGGACACATTCCCCTGGCCTGCTCGCCTGAACCACAGAGTGCAGCTCCCATCACCGGAGGCCTCGAATTATGTGAAGTTGACTTCAGTCACACCATGAGTGTGACAAGAATTCACGAAGCACCCCGCTCCACCCGCCCCTACCCCGAAGAAGTCTGGAGAGAGATCGTTGAATTGGGAGAACAGGTTGATCAGAAACTGACCGATGGCGATGTCCGTCTGACCATGGGAGGGGAACCCACATTTGTTTCAATCGACGATATGGATGGCGCTCAATGGAACACCGACGCCCTTGGAGAAGAAAAACTGGAGCTTTCCGGAATTCTCATTAAGGAACTGCGAAAGAAATGGGCTCCCGGAGGATTTCTCCATCATGGCCAGGGCAAATGGTATCCGGGAGAGCCCCTGCCCCGCTGGGCCATGGGCTGCTATTGGCGAAAAGACGGTAAACCTGTCTGGAAGGATGACCAGTGGCTGGCCGATGCCTCCAAAGATTATGGTTTTGATGCTGGAGATGCCAAACTTTTCATCGAGACACTGGCAGACAATCTGAGGGTGAGTCAGCGCTATATACGGGAAAGTTACGAAGACATCTTCTATTACCTGTACAAAGAGCAACGGTTGCCGGTAAATGTGGATCCTGCAGATCCAAAGCTTGACAGTGCTCTGGAACGCGCTCATATGGTACGAGCCTTTCAGCGAGGACTGGGATCAGTGGTCGGCTACGTCCTCCCTCTGCAGCATGGCTCCTGGAAGAGTGGCCCCTGGCCTTTCCGCGATGGACGGATGTTCCTTGTACCCGGTGATTCTCCTGCCGGCCTGCGCCTCCCCCTGGCCTCTCTGCCATGGGTAGCCAAAGAGGACATCCAGGAGGGGCACCCCCTGGATCCAATGATAGACAGAGAGCCCTTACCCGAACTGCATGAAAATCAGAAAGTTGTGGAAGGACAGGCTGTAGCAGTGACAGGTGACAATGTTCATATTCAGCCTGAACCCTATGCTGACCCGGAGCCCGTCAAGGGAGAATCTGCTGCCTGGCTGGTACGCACAGCCCTCTGCGTGCAGCCCCGGGAAGGACGCCTCTATATATTTATGCCACCGGTGGAATCTCTGGAGGGATACCTTGAGCTGGTGTCCATCGTCGAAGCAACTGCCGCACAGACTCAGTTGCCGGTAATCATCGAAGGATATACACCGCCCTTTGACCCGCGCCTCCAGAATCTGAAAATCACCCCGGATCCCGGAGTCATTGAAGTGAATATCCAGCCCATGCACAGCTGGCAGGAGCTGGTTGAATGTACCACCACCCTTTACGACACTGCCCGAGAGGCACGTCTGGGTACTGAAAAGTTCATGATTGACGGCCGACACACCGGCACCGGTGGTGGTAATCATATCGTCATCGGTGGATCCACCCCTGGAGACAGCCCGTTTCTACGAAGGCCGGATCTGCTTCGCAGTTTTGTCACCTTCTGGAATAATCATCCGTCCCTCTCTTTTCTTTTTTCCGGACTCTTTATCGGCCCCACCAGCCAGCAGCCGCGAATTGATGAGGCCCGCCATGACAGCCTCTATGAACTGGAAATCGCCTTTGCTGAACTGGACAGACAGACAGGTTCGGATCAGCCCTGCCCTCCCTGGCTGGTGGATCGAATTTTCCGCCACCTGCTGGTGGACGTTACCGGTAACACCCACCGGGCCGAATTCTGTATCGATAAGCTCTATTCACCGGACAGTGCTAGCGGAAGACTGGGCCTCCTTGAATTTCGCGCCTTTGAGATGCCTCCCCACGCCCGTATGAGCCTCGCCCAGCAGCTGCTGTTGCGTAGCTTTGTTGCCTGGTTCTGGGAGACGCCCTATCGTCAGAGTCTGGTGCACTGGGGAACACGGCTCCATGATCGCTTTATGCTGCCCCAGCCGGTACGGGATGATTTTGCTGATGTCCTGAATATTCTGAACCGGGCTGGCTTCCCTGTCTCGATGGATTTTTTCCATCCTCATTTCGAATTTCGCTTTCCCATTTACGGCAAAGTAACGGTTCAGGGCATGGAGATTGAACTGCGCCAGGCTCTTGAGCCCTGGCACGTATTGGGCGAAGAACCAGGCGGTGGTGGCACTGTCCGCTACGTTGACGGCTCACTGGAGAGGCTCCAGGTCAAAGTCTCCGGTATGACAGGAGAACGCTATATTATCACCTGCAACGGTCGTCGAGTTCCTCTGCAGCCAACCACAGTTGAAGGCGTATTTGTTGCCGGTATCCGCTTCCGTGCCGGAAAACCTCCATCCTGCCTCCATCCTACCATTGATGTTCATGCTCCCCTCACCATTGATCTCTTCGACACCTGGTCCAACAGGTCCGTGGGTGGCTGTACCTATCATGTGGAGCACCCAGGCGGACGAAACTCTGAAACACTTTCTGTCAACTCCTATGAGGCGGAAGGACGGCGTAACGCTCGTTTCGTTCCCAACCGGCACAGTCCCGTTCGCCCGACAGCTATTCCTGCAGATGAAATGAACCCATCTTTTCCATATACTCTTGATTTGCGCCGCCACATCGGATAACTATGCCAGATCAAACAAGGTGTACTACTATTAAAGAAACAACGAGACCTCCAGCTGTATGAGCACTGCAGACCTGAATAATCCCGCGTGCCCATGGCCTGCTGCATCTGTGTCCCTGTTTGACGCGGTTACGCTGCCACCTCAGGCCTATTGCGAAGCCTTTTCCTCCCCGGCAAGTGCCCGTGAACACTGGCGCCCCCTGCTCTCCGCATTAGATGCCAGGGGAAAACAGGAGCTCTCCCAACTCCAGGATCGCGTCAAACGCAAGTGCCACGAACATGGTGCAACCTTCAACCCTTTTGACGACCCCACCGAGCAGGAAACCCCCTGGGCTCTGGATATAATCCCGCTTCCCTTTGCCGCAGAGGAATGGGCAAATCTCGAAACAGGACTTATCCAACGGGCCCGCCTCCTGGATCAGATCCTCGCAGACACCTACGGGGCACAAAACCTGTTGAAGAATGGACAGATGCCAGCCGAACTGGTCTTTGCCAATCCGCATTTCCTGCACCAGTGTCATGGTATTCGTCCGGCCGCTGGCAAGTTCCTGACCTATTACGCGGCAGACCTTTACAGAGGAGTCGACGGATGCTTCCGGGTGCTGCGAGATTACGGTGCAAACCCCATCGGACTCGGTTATGCCCTTGAGAACAGGATCGTCAGTTCACATTTTCTTTCAGACACCTATCACAACAATCAGATCCACAGGCTGGCTCCCTTCTTCCAAACCTTTCACCGCAATCTTATCCAACGTGCCGCCCTGCACCGTGAAGATCACGGTATCGTGCTGCTCTCTCCCGGCCCAGACAGTCTCATCTACTTTGAGCATGCCCTGCTCTCACGTTACCTTGGGTACCCTCTGGTGGAAGGCCAGGATCTGACCATGCGGAACGGAAAGCTGTTTCTCAAAAAACTGGACGGCCTCGAGGAGGTGGAAGCCATCTTCCGCCACACCGGAGACAACAACAGCGATCCCTTCGCCCTACGGCGTAAATCAGCAGACGGTGTGGCAGGACTTATCCAGGTTTCCCGTGAGAATAACGTCGATATCGTCAACCCCATCGGCAGTGGATTTATTGATACACCCGTTCTTCCTGTCTTTCTGCCCAATTTTTGTCGTGAACTACTGAAAGAAGAGCTACTCCTGAAAAGTCATCCTGCCTGGTGGTGTGGGACCCCGGATGGGCGCAATCATGTTATGGCAAATATGAACACCTTGAATGTCACTTCTGCCATGACCCGATCGACAACTGCTACACGTCCGAGCGACCTGATGAATAATATTGCCGCCAGCCCCCACGCCTTTATGGCACAGGAACAGGTTTATCCTTCAATGGTTCCCGTCTGGGACAACGGCCGTGTCAATTCCCATTACTCTCTTTTACGGGTATTTGCCTGTGCAACGGATCAGGGATTTGCTTTCATGCCTGGAGGGCTGGCCATCACCGCCGCGAATGTAAAGACACTCACCAGTGACCGCCCGGAGCGACAGCAAAGCAAGGACGTCTGGGTGTTGTCTGACAAACCGGTTGAGCCTGTGAGCCTTATGAGCAGTCTCCAACAGGTGAGTGAGTTCAGTCGCAGCAGTAATCTTCCGAGCCGGGTGGCTGATCATCTGCTCTGGCTGGGACGCTATCTGGAGCGGGCCGAAGGGCTGACACGACTTCTTCTCTCCGTCTTTCGCCGGCTCTCAGGAGAATTTTCCCCACAAGATATCCCCGAATTACCGTTTCTCCTTAATCTTCTCCGTGAAAAAGATATCATTCCCAAGGCTCCCACTGACAGCAGCGGTATCCCTCTCTATCGTGAACTCCTCGCCCAACTGAATGGTGCCATGTATCAAAGCGATAAGAATCAGAGTGTTGCCACGGTTCTGAAACAGGTGCAGAAGGCAGCTCGGCATGTACGGGATCGCCTCTCTCCTGATTCCTGGCGGGTAATCAACAGACTGGAGACCTTTCCGCTGAATTCAGGCAGTGATCCTCTGGAAGTTCTTGATGACACCCTGTTCAATCTGAGCGCCTTCAGCGGACTGGCTATGGAAAGTATGACCCGTGGGCTGGGATGGCGCTTCATGGACATAGGCCGTCGCCTGGAACGGGCCATGAATCAGGCCTCCCTTGTACGCATCGGCCTCCCTCAGGTATGCAGAGCATCGGGAACTGCCCTGGAAGCGATGCTTGAGGTGTCAGACAGTATTATGACATACCGGGCGCGCTACCAGATGGCCTTTCAACTGGCTCCCGTACTGGATTTACTGCTCATGGATGAAACCAATCCTAAATCCCTGGCTTTTCAGTTCAGCCAGCTGGCTGCACACGTGGAGCATCTTCCCCGGCAGAGCGAACGCAGCTTTTCCAGTCCGGAGGAGCGCATTGTCCTTGAAATACTAACCACCGTACGTCTGCTCGATCTCACGGGGATGCTCTGCACAACAAAAGAGAGTAAAAAAAGTTCACTTGCAGCATCTCTTGAATCCATGGAGACCCTTCTTAAGGAGTTTGCTCAGCAGGTCAGCGCTCACTACCTGAGCCGGGTTCCGACCACCCCCCATTTCTCCATCATACCCGGCAACCGTAAGCCATGAGATACCGCGTAAGCCATAAAACAACCTACCGCTATTCGGAACCTGCCTCCCTTTCTCAAAACGAGGTATTTCTCCATCCCCGTGAAATTGAAACTCAACGGGTAATCGAAAGCAGACTGGCCATCGATCCAAAACCGCAATACCAGCACCGTCGTACAGATTACTTTGGCAATATCGCGCAGGTATTCATGGTACAGCATCCCCACAACGAGCTGACCATGACCGCAACCAGCATTGTGGAAACAGCCCTTCCCGTCACGCCATTAAGCACTCCTCCCTGGGAAAGCGTCGTCCAGCGACTGGCTGCCCCCGTGCGCCAGTTACCGGACCTTGAAGCCTACCAGTTCGTCTTTGCCAGCCCTCTGATCAGCGTCGCTCCCGGGGTTATGGAATATGCCAGGCCTTCCTTCCCGCCGGGTACTCCCGTACTGGACGGAGCCATGAACCTGATGGGACGAATATTTAAAGAATTCAGCTACGACACCTCGGCCACCACCGTGGATACCACCGTAGAACAACTGCTGGCAGAACGAAAAGGGGTCTGTCAGGATTTTGCCCATTTCGCCATCAGCTGTCTACGATCCATGGGACTGGCGGCACGCTATGTGAGCGGCTACCTGGAAACCATGCCACCACCGGGTAAACCCAAGATGATCGGAGCCGATGAATCCCACGCCTGGCTCTCTCTCTACATTCCGGACACAGGCTGGGTAGACCTGGACCCCACGAACAACATTATTCCAGGTGAAAATCATATCGTTCTTGCCTGGGGGCGGGATTATGGTGATGTCACCCCCGTGAAAGGAGTGGTAATGGGGGGCGGAATTCACACCCTTTCCCTGATGGTGGATGTTGCCGTACACTCCTGATTATCGGTCGTTAAGGAACCGTTCAGCCACGCAGCATACTGAAATGTGAGTTAAAATCATTCGAGAGTCACTTGTCCATCAAGAACACATCTGACAGTTTCTGCCACATCTCTCTCACTAAGCGGCTTCAGGATATATTTCTTTATGCCCAGGTCAAATGCCTCTTCCGGTGAAAGTGACTCTGTATATCCCGTACAGAGGATTATAGGCAGGTCAGGCCGAATTTGCAGCACCGCCCGTGAGAGTTCATCACCGGTCAGTCCCGGCATTGTCTGGTCAGTAATGAGGAGATCAAAGGATTGCGGTTCAGCACGAAAACGTTCCAACGCCTTTGAACCACTGGTTTCTTTTGTTACGGTATATCCTAAACCTGTTAACAGATCTCCCAATATCTCGACAAGATCCCATTCATCATCCACGACAAGTATGCGCTCATCCCCCCTGGGAAGTGCACCTGCCTCTATTGTATTCTGTGCCACCTCAGTGTCTTCAGTTACCCGAGGCAGGAATACGTGAAAGACTGTGCCTTCACCCGGCTCACTGCCAACGGTTATAAAGCCCTTGCATTTCTTAACAATTCCATGGGTTACCGCCAGGCCAAGCCCCGTCCCACTGCCCTGTTTCTTAGTCGTGAAATAGGGTTCAAAAATTCTCTCCATTGTGGCCTCATCCATACCCTCACCGCTATCTCTTACCGATAGGACGACAAAAGAACCGGCCGCTATACCGGATTTCCCGACAAGTTGTTCCGGCCCCATCTCTATCCGGCTTAGACCTACTTCCAGACTTCCGTTCTTTTTACCGATGGCATGGGAGGCATTTGTGCAGAGGTTAATCACGACCTGATGAATATTGGTGGAATCAGCAAGAACCAGACCGCAATTTGGATCAATACGTGTCACTATATCGATAGTTGTTGGCAAAGAGGAGCGCAGCATCTTCAAAGACTCATTCACAATCAGATCAATGCGAAGGGGTTCTCTTTTGTGACTGTTTGAGCGGCTGAAGGTGAGTATCTGTTTGACAAGCTCTGCGGCCCTGTTTCCAGCATCTATCATCCTGCCCAGATATCTTTCCTCGTCACTCCCCACGGGCATTCTGGGTTTGATAATCTCTGCATAGCCGAGAATAGCAGCAAGGATATTATTGAAATCATGGGCAACCCCGCCGGCAAGGGTGCCGATGGCTTCCATCTTCTGCGCCTGGGTGAGTTCTTTCTCCAGCTTAATTTTCTCAGTAATATCCTGGGCAACATTTACGATATACTGAACCTCATGGTCTGGGTCCCGAAGAGGAGCAGAAGTCACCTGAAAAACTTTTTGCAAATGCTCATGTTCAATGATGGCGTGATGTTTCTGATAATCGGTAAACGATGCCATGCCCGGACAGTCCCTGCATGGTTTTGACTTGCACTTAAACAAGTTGTGGCAGCAGGTTCCAAGTAACTCCTGCGGGGTCAACCCAAAACAGTCAAATGCTGCCCGATTTGCCCGGACAATTTTCATATTTCTGTCTTGAAGCGTTATAATATCAGGGATAGCATCAAATGTTTTTTCCCATTCATCTTTACTTCGCTGCAACTGTTTTGTTCGCTCGATAACCTGCTCTTCAAGAGAACTGTTCAGCTGTGCCAGTATCTCTCTGCGACTGTACTGCAGGTAAAATATGAAAAGAACCAGAGCAACCAGAAACAGGCTCAAACCCAAAACAATTCTATAATATTTTGCATTCTGAACAAAAACAGGAGAATGACTTCTAACAGTCAAAAAAGCCACCATCTCTTTTGTTACCGGGTTTAAAACAGGGATTGCGGTAAAGACCATATCTATGGAAGGATCATATAATGATGTGATTTTATGCGTATGGACATTGGCATGAATTGCGGCAACTATCTCCCCGCTCGGTTCCAGATCCTTCATCTTCCTGCTGGATACTTTTTTTAGCACTGCCAACACATTATTGTCGTACATAAACCCTTTATGATGAGAACTTTTATAGAGCGTCTTGACTTCTCCCGGAAAAACCTTTCTCGTCGCAATATCCTCTCTAATATAAAAATTACTCAATACGTCATACTGTTTCATCAGAGTGGAGGTGAGGACCTCGGGACTGAAGGATATTTCAAAACTGCCCAGATGACTTTTGTCAACTGCTGTGATGGGAAAAACAAAGCGATAACCACCAGCGGCCCGCCCAATCTCAAAACCATCAATAGCGAGATGATTCTTATTCATATACACGACTGTCTCACGAATGTTTGTCAGGTCATCTCCAAACTTTATCGGTCGATGAACACGCAAAAAAGACTCGTTATTCAACAGGTGAAAATGAAGTTGTTTCACCTTCATTTCTTTATTCAAATAGAGGTAACGGTGCTGAATTCTGGAGCGCAGTTCCTCTCGTAAAAGATTTTTCTGTTCCTCATCGGCCTGGGACAGTTTCTGATAGAAATCATGAATCTCAAATCTTTCCATCAGGCTGAAGCGAATATGTTCCGCCAGCTGCTTATGCTGAGCATAGATAGTATTGTAAGCGTCTTGATAGTTTTTTGAAATGAGCTGCAAATGCTGCTGTTGGCTCTGCTCTCTTGTCCTGTCCAATAAAAAGTACAACAGTGCTGCCAGGACGGCGAAAACAAGCAATAAAACAGCCTTGATGCGTATATTCTTGATTTTCATTACACGTTCTTCAATTTATCATCAAGTAAACGCCTGACCGTCCGGGCAAGGATTTCCTTGCTCACAGGCTTTTCGATAAAACTTTTTATTCCAAGTGAACACACCTCATCCTCGGACAGAGCAGACGTATATCCTGTACAGAGAATTACAGGTAAATCGGGCCTTACGGCAAGCATGGCCTGTGCCAGTTCGACACCGGTCACATCTGGCATGGTCTGATCGGTGAACACCAGGTCAAAGGAATCAGGAGATGCAAGAAACAGCTTCAATGCTGCTGTACTCCGCATCTCTGTGACCACACTGTACCCGAAGCCGTTCAGATAGATCTCAGTAACATCCAGAAGGTCCGGTTCATCATCTACAACAAGTATTCTTTCATTGCCCATCGGGAGCTGAGTAGTCTCTTCAGAGGTGGACACAAGAGTCAGATTCTCCTGAACCTCAGGAAGGTACACACTAAAACAGCTCCCCTCTCCTGAACAACTCTCCACCTGAATAAAACCATGTATGTCCTCCACAATACCATGAATCACAGCTAGTCCAAGTCCCGTCCCCTCTCCCTTTTCCTTGGTAGTGAAATATGGCTCGAAAATTCGTGCTATGGTTTCCTCACTCATACCGTTGCCAGTGTCTTTCACCCTTAACAGTACAAAGAAACCTGCATCCACCAGTGGTTTGTCCGCAACCTGTTCAGCACTCAAACACACCCGATCCAGACTCACCTCCAGGATTCCCTTGGCGTTACCAATGGCCTGTGAGGCATTTGCACAAAGATTCACCACAATCTGATGGATACTCGTCGGGTTGGCGAGAACCGTCCCGTTTTCAGAGCGGACATTCGTTCGTATATCTATGGTGGTGGGCAATGAGGAGCGGAGCATTTTAAGCGCTTCTTTAACAATCAGATGGACATGTAAAGGTTCTTTTTTTTGTTCATTTTTCCTGCTGAAGGTAAGTATCTGCCTGACGAGTTCTGTGGCCCGCTTCCCAGCCAGTAAAACCTGGTTAATGTTTTCCTTTGCATTACTGCCTGTCGGAAGATCCATTTTTGTGATTTCAGCATATCCGATGATTGCTGAAAGGATATTATTGAAATCGTGGGCAATCCCACCCGCCAGGGTACCAACTGCTTCCATCTTTTGAGCCTGATGCAACTGATCCCTCAATTCGGCGTTTGTTTTTTCAGCGGCAAGCCTTCCGGTGATATCCCGACTCACTCCTTGATATCCTGCAAATACTCCTTCACTGTCAAAAATCGGCTGACCTGACACCTCAACCATAACGGGATACCCATTTTTATGTTTTACTTCGAGCACTCTATCCTTAAAAGAAATACCCCATCTCGTGTAATGAACCAAAAGCCCTTTATCTTTTACTGCATCATTCTCCCACAAAAAATCGCGATGGGAAAACCCTTTCACTTCCTCTGGCTCATAGCCCAATATTAGCTGAACTGAAGGGCTGGTATAGACAAACACACCATCCTTGTCTATTTCCCATACCCAGTCAGAGATATTCTCAATCAAATTCCGAAACCTGTTTTCACTGATCGAGAGTTCTGACGCCGTATCCAGAACCTTCTCCTTGAGTTGTACATTGAGAGCACGTAATATCTCGCCGGAGAGAGTGTTTCTTCTCTCATAAAATTGTACAAAAACAAGGGTAACAAGCAGAGGAAGAACACCATAGAAAATATCTGGAGCTGTATAGTTCTTCGCTTCACTGGTTGCACTGAAATATATAACCAGCAACAGTGACAAACTAAACAGTATGTAGGCCCATTTCTTTTCGGTGAGATAAAACGCCGTAATAATCAGAACCAGAAACCAGCTTATCCCGGCAATATCACTTGACAAAAACCTGTAGGTCAGGGAGATTATCACTAACGAGACAAACATGATCCAGAGGATGAGTGCCGGGAAAAGCCTTTGGGAACGTCTTGCAAGAAGGGCAATAAGGATTGCCAGCGCAATGTAGACAAAGTCCACAGCCCCCTGCAGAGTATTACCGGTTGCAAAACGCAGCAGGCCGGCGATTGAAACAAGAAGCACATTACTGCCGATAAGACAGTTGAACAGGATATATTTTAAACGTAACTCATACTCATCTTCGGAGAATTCAAAGCCACTCTGTAAGATATTCAAGAAGTTCATACTTTATCCCACCCGGACTGATCGCCAAGGATATATTACTGCAATACATACAGGAAGAGTGAGTTACAGCGTAACATACATTCTGCACCCAGACGGCCCTCCCTCTAATCATTTCCACATGCAGGAGCAGAACTCTTTATTCTATGGGATGCACTGTTTATTTGAAAGAAAAAAAACTGCCACAGTAGTATTACAGGAACCACGGAACAAACATCCTGCTCCGTTTCATATATGCCCTGTAGGAGGAGCCAAAAAAACGAATATTCTCCTGCTCCTCCACCCTTGCAGCAAGAAAAAGGAAGGCGCTCACGCCCAAAACCAGTCCCAAGGTTAAGGGCGTAGTATTTTTCAGACATGCCCCCCACCCGAGAAACAGCAGAGAGCTGTACATGGGATGCCGAATATACCGATAGAGACCCGTATCAACCACATTGACCGTGTTCTCAAAAGCGTGATTTTCAGGAGTGCCTGGCCGATCCCCGTGGCCACCCCGTTTTTTCAACATAATCAGGGCCTGGACAATAAAAGAGATTGAAACCGCCAGCAACAGCCAGGACAGGATATGAAGAGGTGAGCTTGGATCTACAAACCAATAGGGATGATTCAACAGAACAAGAACCAGATTCCCTTCAAAGACAAAGAACCTGTAGAAACCGTGCGTTTTGGGATTGAGCAGAGAACGTCTGGAAACGTAAAGAAAGAAAAGAGTGCCGACAGTAAACAGAATAATTCGGGTCATAACACCTCGCTCACAAACAGATTTTTTTCCGGAACTCCTCTGGACCCAGGATCAGTTTGACGGTACTGAATGAACCCATAATAGTACCAATAACACCAGGCGCAACCACATTCTGCCCGGCGAGATACAGCCCCTGAACCGCGGTACGATTGAGCAGAGCAGTGGCCAGAGTCTGGCTTGAGGACCTTAGAACTCCATAGGCGCTGCCATCCGGGCTATTCACCCAATCGCGTATGGTGAGTGGCGTGTATGCATCCACCATCTTAAGTCTCTTCAAAGGACCAAACAATTCTTCCGCCTCAGCCACGAGAGCACTGGCCAGTTTATTTTTCGCTTCACCATAACCGGCATCACGTCGTCCTGTTTTGCTGTCCCTCCAGTCTTCCCAGAGAGCATCATTTCCCGATGTAAGGATTGACAGCAACGTACTGTTTTCAGTTTTGTTTTTTCTAAACTGATAATATTTCAGATCTGTAATGTTCCCGTCAACGTCCGTTTCAACCTTAAAGGTATTGTGTGGCACTTCCGGATGCGTATCGGCATCGATACGAGCATGAACCGCAAAAATAGAGTGGGTATTTTCTAACCGTTTTATACGGTTTCGATATGATGGCTTCACCGCTCCGTCGGGCAGCATTCGTAAAACGACCTGGGGATGTACTGCCCCTATAACGATAGAGGCCGGCAGGTATTCTCCTGATTCAAGACGCACGCCGCCGACAACTCGTGAATCCACTGCTATACTGCTCACTTCAGCTGAGGTAATAAGCTTTCCCCCCAGCGCCTTGAAGCGATCGACAAGGACATCTGCCATATGAGCGCCACTCTTTTCCAGACGCCAGGATGAAGAGAGGTAGGAGGCAAGGGCCATATTATGATAATAGGCAGGACAATCCGCAATCGACACACCTATCCAGGAGGAGGGAATAGCAAGCACACTCCGCAGACCGGGAGAGCAACCAAGCTGATCCAGAATGTCCCCATAGGGTTCGGTTTGGTCGAGGAGAGAGAAATCTTCCGTTGCATACAAAGCATCAAGAGAGTGCAGTTGTTCGGAACTCTTTCGAATGGCTGCAACAACGTTTTCAATACAGGACGTTTCAGCAGGAAATGCTTTTCTGAGATTATTTTCGTAGGCATCAAAGCCGACGGGTAAATCAAACTGAGGAGGGTGAGTTGCCGGAGCATCAAAGAGGTAGCGATCAATGACACCACTGGTTCCCATAGGTGTGACAGGGATAACATCGCGAACACCAAGATAATCAAAAAATTTCCTGAGAACCTGGCCCTTACCGAGAGATCCGAGATAATGTACCCCAACCTCACATTCCATTCCATCCCTGGTATAACTACGGAGTAACCCCCCGGCCCGTCTGTTTTTCTCAACGACAGTCACATCATAGCCGAGACCGGCAAGGATTATCCCCGAGCTTAAACCGCCGATACCTGATCCGACAATGACCAGCTTTTCAGCGTCATGCTTCACTCCTGCCCTCACGGTTCACTTTTTTGATTCCGCCAGCAGGTGGGATCGGAGGCAAGATAATCGCCGGTAAGCTGATAGGCTGCTCCACGGCAGCCGTAACACTCCTCGGCCTTATCGCAGTCCCTGCATTCACCCCTAATCATCTCCCGATAATTCTTGAGATTCTGAATAACTTCACTATTCTTCAAAATATGTGCAAGGCTGTTGTTGCGGATATTATCCAAGGGAATGGTCACCCCGACGCAGGGCATCACATCACCGGTTGCGGTCAGGAGGCAGGACACCTGATGGCGCATACATTTATTCCCGACAAGGGGAGGCTGGGGCTCCCACTCACGACCATACGTTTCCTGGTCAATTGCAGACAGCTCTGCAAACAGATTTTTCAATTTTTCAGAATCAACGGTGAGCCAGCTATTTGTAATGGCATTTGCCTGGGGGGTGATCACCTCAAAATAAGGCTCCATTTTCTGGTCTCGAATCCACTTCCACATCTCGACCAGTTCATCAAAGTTTGTCTGGCAAATCACCGTTGAAAGAGCAAGGAAGAGATCAGAAGAGGGGTACCCTGCAACTTTCAGATTAGCAAAGGCAGTTTGAATAATATCATAGGCCCCTTCCCTTCCTGCCAGGCGATCCTGTACTTCCCGTTTCATGGAGTTCAGTTTTAATACCACCCGGACTTTCAGTTTTGCCAAAAGCTGTGCAAGCTCACCATCCACTCCGGTTCCATTGGTAAACATTTCAATTTGAAAACCATGGTCATCCAGAAATCTCAGCATCTCAGGAAGATGTGGATAGATACTCGGCTCTCCACCCAGGATAATAATCTTTCTGGCCCCGAGCGCCTTGGCCTGAAGAAGCACATCCTTCAGCTCATCTTTTGTCAGTTCCCCTCTGCACTCCTTCTTCTCGGGCACATAACAGTATGAACAGCGAAAATTACAGATACGACTGAACTCTATTTCCATTGACAGGAGCCTGTCTTCGGCCACTGCGTTTTTTATTTCTTCTTCAGTAAATTCAAGATTATATAGCTGCATATCATTCTTTTATATTTAATAATCATTTAGATCGGTAAAAGTATTCATCCGTTCCAGACGTTCTATTTCCCGTTTATAGCGCCCCTGCCACCCATATTTTCTCATCACCCGACGATAGTGCAGTTTCAAAATCGGCTTAAAGGCAAAGAGCCATATCCATGTCCAGAGCTTTCCCTGTTTTTTTACAGTGTTGGGTGGTTTCCACCAACCAAGCACAATCTGTCGCTGATACCAGAAGTGGTACTGTAACGCATCTGAGTCAAGAAAGTTAGTCCGAACATTAGCCCAAAGTCCATTATATTTTTTCAGATCTGTCCTATTCGTAACCAGGTCCAAAGACAAAAGATGCTCACGCATACCCGTTTTGGGATAGGGGGTAATAATCTGGCAATAGGCCGCGTCAGCTCCAATCTCCTTAAAAAACTGGTAATTTTCCGTAATGGATTCCACATCATCCTCGGGAAACCCAAAGATAAGTCCGCCAATCACCATCATTCCATATTTATGACAGTTATCAATGGCCTTCCTGGAAGCAGCGACGATATCACCCTTGCCCGCTGCACTGAGATTCTTTTTGGAACCATTTTCTATACCCAGAAAAACAGAGCAAAACCCCGCCGCAGCCATTTTCGCCACCATATCTTCCCGCATTGCCATGGTGACACAGTCTGCCTGAACAAAGAACTTCAGCTTTTTATAGCCCCTGGCGATAATGGCATCACAAAGCTCAATTACCCGTTTCGGGTTGAGTACCATATTGTCATCGGTGATAAAGATGGAACGTACCTTGCGATTAAAATAGATATCATCAATATCTTCGAGCACCCGGCTTATGGGATAGATACGAAAACTTCGCCCGTACATATTTTTCATGCTGCAGAAGTTGCATGACCGGGTGCAGCCCCGGGACGTTTCCAGAGTTTCTATACTGGCATTCATCAGATGATAGCCCCAGGTCAACCTGCGTTTATCACGGATGGGGAGCTTTATCGTTTTAAGGTCAAGATTTTCCGCCCGAGGGTTATGGATAAACTTTCCGTCACTCTCGTTGCGAAACGAAAGTCCGGGGATATCCGAAAACGTATCTTTTCCTGCAAGTCCATTTACCAGACGCCTGCATACCTCTTCCCCCTCACCTCGTACGATATAATCGATCCATCGGGACTGGGGAGAATCAGCTATTTCCTCTGCCATCAAAGTCGCGTGATAGCCGCCGATAACAATCTGTATATCAGGATGCATATCCTTGATCAAATGGGCAATTTTAATGCAGGTATCGTACTGCCAGGCCATGGCCGACAGGCCGACCAGATCCGGTTTTATTTTACCTATAATTTTAGTCAGATATTTTTTTACCGAACGCCGTTTCCGGATAAGGTCGACCAGAAAAACCTCATGTTCCGAATCAATATTACCGCCAATACTTGCAATACCAAGGTTTGGTATATGCACGGCTGCCTCATGGACAAGCACTGGGACCACATCGGGCATGGAAACCAGTAAAACCTTCACCGCCCTCCCTCCATGCAACTGCCATCGGATTCAAAAATCTGGCGAACCTTTTTCTCAAGGGCCGTGGCAGATATCCTTCCCGCATCCACTCCAGGATCGAGACAGCCAATACTCTTCATTCGTATGTGGTTATGCACCCTGGTATTAAAAAAAAACTTTCCCGGAGTAAACAGTTTATCACTATTACAGAGGCTCAACACATGAACAGGACATCTATACATACGGGCTATCTTAAAGACGCCCCTATGAAAATCACCAAGATGAGAAGCCGTGTTTCTGGTTCCTTCAGGAAAGACGAAGAGATTGCCACCATTTTTAAAATAACTTCCCATATTTTCCACCTGAGCTATCATCCTTTTTGCATGAGCGCCTTCTGTAGTTGCAGGAAGATAGCCGGAAACCTTGAGTAACCAGCCGAAAACAGGTGCATGAAAAAATTTCGTCTTTACAATGGTCTTGTTTTGAGGCAACTGAGAAATCAGGAGAAGCGGATCAAGATAGGAGAGATGATTACAAACTATGATGGCACCGTGAATTTCCCTTATTTTTCGATCAATCTCCCATATATGCCTCGGTACCAGGGTGCGGAGGAGCCAGAAGAATCCTTTAAAAAACAGATGATCGAGATACTGAAAGGCCCGCTCCCTGTCTCTCGCGAAGAAAAAGACAGCCAGATAAAAAAAGGAGAAGAACAGCAGGAAGGCAAAGATAAAATAAAACCAGCAGACAAGGGTCACCACAACATCACTGATCCTGTCCATAAAGCTTCCCTGCAACTTATTCCCGGCCATCTGTTACAAGCAGACAGGTGTTCACTCCACCAAAGGCAAAATTCTGAATGGCAGCGGTACGGGTTTCAGTCTCTGTTACTTCGCGAAGGTGCCGCAGCATTGCACAGCGTGGATCTACGTTTTCAAGATTCAGGGTTGGAGCCAGAAAGCCTTCCTCCATCATATACAGACTTAAAATGAGTTCAATAGCGCCGCAGGTTCCCATGGTATGGCCCATATAACTTTTCAGGCCAGCCACCCAGGGTTTGTCTCCGTACACTTCTGCAATAGCCTGTGATTCAATCACGTCACCCATCTTGGTTGCCGTGGCGTGGGCAGAAATAAAATCAATATCGGCAGGTTTTCTGCCTGCATCCTCTAGAGCCAGACTGAGCGTTGCCGTTATCCCGCCCAGATTGGGAAGAATAAGATCACCGCCATTATTGTTGCAGGCAAAACCAATCACCTCACCTAGTATCAGGGCTCCGCGAGCCCTGGCATGTTCATACTCTTCAAGGAGTACAGCAGCCCCGCCTTCTCCCACCACCAGACCATCACGATTCACATCGAAGGGACGGGGAGTACATTCGGGGGTGTCATTATAGTCCACGGAACAGGCGAGAAGATTATCAAAAACTGCCACCGTTGTGGTGTCATACTCATCGGCACCTCCCGCGATCATTGCATCCTGCATCCCAAATTTCACCATTTCATAGGCAAAGCCAATGGACTGGCTCGATGTGGTACAGGCAGTGGATGAGGCCACCACACGTCCCGTAATTCCATACATCCTGGTGATATTTACAGCGGTGGTGTGCACCATGGATTTCAGGTAATCCACGGCACCGATGGAGGAAAACTTTGATTGATCGTCACTGAAAAAGGTCTTGTAGATATTGCGTTGCACCGTAGGACTGCCATGGGTTGAGCTGAAGGAGACCCCTAAACGACCGGAACGGATAAACTCCTGATCCAATCCGGATGCAGCCAGAACATCACCGGCGACCTTGCAGGCGTAATAGGCGACGGGCCCCATGGTTTTGGTATCCTTGCGTGCAAACCCAAAATCAATGGGATAATCAACGGTACCGAATACTTTCGAGTGGATACGCTCCGTGAGCAGACCATCATCCCGCAGGGCTTTAACCCCAGACTTCCCCCGGCGCAGACTCTCTACAATGGCATCTTTTCCGTAGCCAATGGGGGTAATGGCAGAACAGGCGGTGATAACGACTCGTCTTGTCATAAGGGAATCACCAATCAGCTACTGTGGGCAGTCTGGATGGTCTCGATGTAATCGAGGATATCACTGATGGTACGGATACTCATCGCCTGTTCCTTTTCTTTTCGTGATATTTGATAACCGAGCATGTCTTCGATTTTCGCAAGCAATTCAATGGCATCAATACTATCAAAGCCGTGATCATCTCTAAGGTTATCGGTTAATCCCGGATCCTCAAATTCAAATTCGTCTACTAAAATTGCTACGATTTTTCCCTGCAGTTCATCTCTTGTCATGGTGTTTTTGTATGTTTGAATAGTTTCAATCTAAGCTTTTTTACTGTTTGATACTACACAGTTTCCCGATAAAATGAAAACAGAATGTTCACCCCCCAAAGGGGAACTGAAAAAAGCATGAGAAATGTGGGCTAATGATATTTGACAGCTCATTCCGAATAAGAGATACTACAATTATGGTAAAGTATTTGTAAACCAAAAGACACACCGAGACAACGCCCTGGAAGATCAGAATATGAATGCCACAAACATGCGTTCCAAGCCCAAGTTAATTGGGGACCTACTCGACATCATACACAATGCGGTCATTGTCATTAACTCTCAAAACAGAATCGTTTATGCAAACAGTCGTACTGCTGTGATGTTCAGGACATCGGTTGCCGAACTCCAGGATAATGACATCTTCCACCTCTTCATGCCGGATGATACCGAAATAATGGTAAGCAATATCCTCCATATTACGCGAAATGAGCGTGAATTCGAGGGTGAAGCAATGCTGAAGCGCATGGACGGCAGTAGTTTTATGGGACTTATCTCCGGGACCTCGTTCCAATGGGATGAAAATCAGGACGGAATAGCCTTCTCAATCCATGACATTACTGATATGAAAGCCATTGAGCGCTCTCTGAGACATTCAGAGCGAATGGCCTTCCTTGGTAACCTGATAGATGACATCAGCCATCAGATCCGTAACCCTATCATGGTTATCGGAGGCTTTGCCAAACGCCTTGATGCACTAAATAATTCACCAAAGGAAACCAAAGCCATAATCAGTGAATCCAGACGCCTTGAGGACCTTCTTGATACTCTTAACAACTTTATGCATCTGCCAAGCCCGGACACAAAACGTGTCCCCATGGGTGATCTTATACACATTGCAGAAACATTCCTGCGCGACACCGTAGAGGCCTGCAGCTGTAACTGGTTCAGTGAGTACGCTGACAACATAGGTGAAGAGGAACTGCTGCTCGACCTAAGTCTCATCACCAAAGCCCTGGAAGCTGTCATACTAAACGGTTGTGAATCCTACGATTGCAGCACAGCCGCGAACAGGGATATTATTTTCAAAATCCATCACTCCAATAATCCCACCCACCCCTATGATATTGAAATCACAGACCGTGGTGCCGGGATATCCAGCACCGTTTTTCCGCATATTTTTGACCATTTTTATTCAAACAAAACCAAACATATTGGAATGGGACTGACCTTCGCCCAGAGAATTGTCGAGGAACAGCGAGGCACACTGAGCATAACTTCCAAGGTCAGCAAAGGCAGCACCGTCAGCTTCCATTTGGTAAAAGAGAGACGACGCCCCATCCGTACCACAAAGTTTCACTAAGCATTGAACCACAGACCCTACAGGATAAAACGATCAAAGTGATACCACTCCAGGGGGTGAGCACGAAGTTGCTCTTCAAGTAAATCAGCGTACTGCTGTGCAGCCTTCTGGATAGTTCTTTTCCGTTCCGATCTCTGCTCACAATGAATATAGAGAGGATCGGCAAGACTGAACTGATAGCTGTTTTTTCCGGTACGAAAACTGTAAAAGCAAAAGATAGGGGCACCGGATACCATGGCAAAAATGTAGGGAGCTTCAGGAACTCTGGCCCTGCCGCCGAGGAAATCAACCTCCATACTGCGCTGATCTCCGCGCCAGACGATATCCCCGGTCATGGAGATAAGACCGCCATCCTGCAGCAAACGAATCCCCTCAACGGCATCAAAGGGGGAGCCGCCGTCCCGTGGAGCCCCGATTATCCGCACTCCGGAATCCTGGAGCTGCTCCTTCTGGAGTCCTTCCACTCCTTCCTTTTCCTTCACTCCCATATAGAGAAGAAGCTTCAACGTCTCTTCCTGCTGCTGCAGGAGCTGGGCTGCTATCTCCCAGTTCCCAAGGTGAGACATCAGCAGAATGGCACCTTTTTCACCTACCACGGCCTCCAGCTTTTCCCAGCCATCCGATGTAAAGGTCGTTTTCTGACCATGGTTTGCCAGGAAACGATCATAATGAATGGTAGTGAAATTCTGATACTGGCGAAAGGTGCAGAGGCTGTGAAAGAAACCACTTTTCCGGGGATAGAGAAGACCATAGAACCTACGGCTCTCCTTTGCGTTTTCTGAGAAAAGAAAATACCCCGCAGCGATGGATCTGGATACGACGACAAAGAGCCAGGAACCACAGATTCTGGTCATTGTCTCAAGAAATCCGTACCAGAAACCCTTCATTTTTGTTTCCAGGAGGCAGAAAAAATCCGTTTACAGATCAACCTGCTAAATGTGGCACTGTTCCGTAAAAAATCTTTCCAGGGGTGAAAATGGGAAATGCGCTCCTTCCCTTTCTGGTAAATAACCTGGACCGGAGTTTCAACAACCGGGATCCCCATGCGATGAGCAGTGACCAGTACTTCAACCTCAAACTGGAAACGTCTGGCACGGACATCCAGTTCAAGAATTTCAGGGAGCGGGTAGAGCCTGAATCCTGACTGGGAGTCACTTATTCGCGGCCCACCGGACAACCACACCCAGAAGTTTGAAAACCCCCTCCCGAACCGAGATGTCCACGGAACATTTATCCCATCCATTCCCTGCCTCGATCCGACCACAATGGGACGGTCTTCCCCCTTTACCACAGCAAGGAGATTTTCTATATCTTCAGCTTTGTGCTGTCCGTCTGCGTCGAGTGTGACCGCCCAGTCAAAAGAGTCCTTAGCCGAGAAAAAGCCTGTTCGTAATGCCGCGCCCTTTCCCATGTTCCGCGGGTGGGTCAGCACCGTAATCCCCTTTATGGAAGAGAGCGTTTCAGCAGTCTGATCCGTTGATCCATCATCTACAACAATGACCGGGTAGCCAAGAGCCGCAGTCTCCCGCACCACATCACTGATACGCGTCCCGTGGTTATAGGCCGGAATGACGATGACAACTGCATCACGATTCAACACCCGGCACCTCTCTTTGTTGCAAAGGCGATGCTCCAGGTGCCAGGACCCATATGAACGCCTGAAGTGAGAGATAGGGGAACGAGCAGAATCTCCGCCTTTGGGACCTCCTCCCGTATCTGCGGCTCCACGACACTTTCCAGCCATTCCCTGTTATCCGTATACTGCAGCAGCACCAGCAGAGCAGATTCTTTATGATTCGATGCGCCAAGCCGCTTCTTTGCAAAATCCAACTGGGCCTCAGCATTTCGAACCACACCAACCTTGGCAACCCCTTCAAAACCAGGAGTGATGACAGGTTTCATCTGCAGAAGATCCCCAAAAAATCCCTTTGCTCTGGAAACACGCCCACCGGACACCAGATATTTCAGTTCATGGATAAAAACGTACTCTTCCGCTTTCCTGGTGAGTTTTTCTGCATAGTCCACCACTGCATCGACACCAGCACCTCCCTCTGCAAAGCGGGCCGTCAGAAGAGCGATTACGGCTAATCGTCCAGAAGCGGCACCGCTATCAAGAACCATAAACCGATCATCTGAATCGTTATTTTTCTTCCACTCTCTGGCAGTGACAAAATTTCCGGTGAAGGCAGAACCGGTACTGAGATAGAGCACTTTTTCATACTGCTGGATCGCTGCCCGATAGTGAAGATGCCGTTCATGGCTTGATGCCTGGGCAGTGCTGACACGTGCTCCCCCCCTCATCAGAGTATAGAGTTGTTCAGGGAAGAAAAGGCTCTCCGGCAGGGCCTGATCTCCGGCAACTATATAACTGTCGAGAAGGATAATTCCGTGACCACGGGCAAGTGTCAAAGGAATGGAGCCTGCTGCATCGCTCATAATCCTGATACGGTTTGCAACAAAGGATTTCTGCCTACCCGCCGTAATCATAGGGTCCATGGCCTCATCCGACCAGTTCACAAGATCTCCCAGCAGGGAGAGATTACCGCGTAATGTCTCCGGATCCCGGGTGTGGATATGCAGTTTCACTCCGGCGCCATCCTGGACAACCACGGCACTGTTTCCCAGATTTGCTATCTTTTCTGTAAGATCATCCCCTGTTCCGCTGGTTGCAAGTAATGCCTCAACGCAATACTCACCGCTTGCCTGGGGATAATAAGAAGCGTCGATGGAAAGGGTATCACCAAAGAGTTCAACCACCGGGCTTAATTCTGTTTTCTGTCCGCTCAATTCCTGAAAAAATCCATCAAAAAAGAGAAACATCCCCAAAGCCCCGGAATCAACAACTCCCGCTTCGGAAAGCTCCGCCAGTTGCTCTCTTGTACCCAACACCGTACCTTGCAGCTGTGTTCTGATTTTCAACCAGTCACAATCAGTTGGGTTTTCCTCATCGAGCAACAGACAGAGGCTGTCAAAAACAGCAAGCATGGTGCCGGGTCTGGGATCCGCTATGGCCTGCCAGGCCTTCTCCCTGCCTCTTTTTGCCTGCTGGACCAACCCGGCACCATTGGGATTGAGAAATTCACAAAAGAATGCCACTGCAATATTACCCGAGTTACCACGGCCACTGGAGGCAAGACGAGCAACAGCAGCTGCCATATCTGTAGCACATTCCCGCAGAGGAGAAAGACTGAGACGCAGATTTGCCCCGGTATCACCGTCTGCCACGGGAAAGACATTAATACGGTCAAGAAGCTCGGCCCATACGGCCAGATTTTCATATCCGGCTATGGCGGCTGCAACACTGTTAGAGGCAAATATAGAATCTTTCATTCATCGCGTAGGTTTACTGTAGCTGGGTCACATTCTAATAGCTGATATTGGAGTGCAACACCTTATCAGAGAAGGTGACAAAGATGCAATCACAACCTGCGGATATGCCCGACACCGAGATCCCACTCTCCTTCCCCAAAAAGGTAATCCACGGTTCCAGGACGCAGAGCGTTAGTTAACAGGCAACAGGATTTAAGAAAGGAGGAAACACAAGGGATTCTGGAATTCTGACACTACAGAGATGTGAAAAGTTTACAGATTGCCTCCCTGTCATATTTACCGTTTGGCATAACAGGAATTGCAGAGACAACCCTGATACGTTTTGGCATGGCGGCGGGTTCCAGACCACCGGTCAGGACTTTTTTCAGATTATCGAGGTCAAGCCCTTCACCACGAACAAGCGCTGCAATCAGGTTTCCCCGCCCCCCTTTATCAGCCAGGGAAACGACCACACATTCCTGTACAGCGGCTTGACTTTGTATAAAATCACGAACCTCGTCAATATCTACCCGGACACCACCTACCTTGGTTATAGCGTCCGCTCTGCCATGCAAAGAGAAGCCGGCTGCTCCCTCCTGCTGTACCCGATCTCCAGAAAGAAAAAAGCCATCTCCATTTACTGGTAGATCAGGAGAGAGAAAAGGGGACTGAACATAGAGGCGCTCTTCCGCTATCCGCCAGATGACCGGCTCAAGCGGAGTAAAAAATTTCTGACCAACGGACCTGTCACGACTGGCAAGTCCTCCTGTTTCCGTGGAGCCATAGACTTCCACCACTCCGATATCATTGGATGCTGAAAACTCGAGGCTGTCTGTTTCCTCAAGCATTCCGGCAGAAGAAAAGGCCACTCTGAGAGATGTTCCAACACTCCTTCCCCTTAAAACACGGTAGTGGGCAGGAACACTGACCAGAACGGTTGCCGAGTTCTGCTCCACAGCTTCAGTAATTTCCGCGGGGAAAGAGGGCGTTTCAGCAAGAACGGCAGCGGAAGAAACAAGAGGGATTACAATGGAAAACAAAAGACCGTAAATATGATAGGGGCTGACAGTTGACAGGATAATATCCTGATTAGTAATCTGGTATCTGGAGGCCATAAACCAGGCTTCACCAAAGATATTGCCTGCTGTTTTTGACCAGATTTTCGGGCTTCCGGTGGAACCACCCGTAAATATCCGGAGGAGCTCTGCATCTTCTGAAATGTTTTTAACAGGAAGTGAAACAGTGCCTCCCTTTCTTTCGGAGGAAATACACTGTATATCAGGTAAAAACTCCCGTTCCACATCGACTACCGCGCTGGTAAAGCCGGTAACTTGACGCATCTGTTCCAGAGCACTTTCTGAAAAACTATGGGGCAGAACCAGTATTTTTCCGCTTGCCATTGCTGCAAGGAGGGCAGCGGCAATCACAGATCTTTCTTCTGCAGCAAGGCAGATGGGGACCTCACTTCCCATCTCAACAAAGGCAGCGTACAAACGGCCAGCCATGGTATAAACATCTTCCCGACTGTCTTTTTGGTACAAAAAAGGCTGCTGCGGATCAACGGGAGCCTGTAACAGTTTTTCCAGCAAGCCTTCAATGTCAGCCCCGCTATACAGGCTCTTCATATCAGGTGAGATCCCGTCCAAAGGCCTGTTCCGCCATCTCCCTGTTGCGAGGCTGGAACGTTCCATCTTCCATTTCCTTACTCACAACCTGTTTAAAGAGCTTGAACATCTTCAGTTCCTGCGGTTCGTCCTGGTAAAATGTATTCCAGGCCAGATCAAGCAGATCCTGCAGTTTCCCAGGGCTCATCTGTTTTGGCTGATAGACGACCTTATCTGCAGAAAAGTCGTTCCAGTCTCTGGAAAGAATACGCCCCTGCTGCTCAAGTTCCTTGTATGCCTTAGTATGAGGGAAGGGGGTCAACACCGTAAATTCGGCAAGATCAAGCTCTATATCGAGAAGAAAATCTATTAATTCCTTGATATAGTCCTCGCTGTGGCTGTCGAGCCCAAGAAGGATAGTCCCTTCAACGCCTATACCGTGATCATGGTAGCGCTTAATCCGTTCACGAATATAATCAGAGGTATCAAATACCGCCTGATACACATACCAGGCTCCGGCCTGGGCAGCCAGATCAAGAATCTCCGGTTTATCTTCAATGGGGTGGGAACACCACTTCTTCTTCAGAGGGATCATTTCCCGAAACAGATCTTTCTCCCACTGGCTGTTCTGGGCCAGCGAGTTATCCACAACAAACATACGATTGTTATCAATCCCGGCCATCTCAGCAACGGCCTGATCAATGGGCCGGGGCCTGAAATCCCGGCCGCCAAGATAGGAAACGGCGCAGGGGTAGCAGTTAAAACGACAACCTCTGGAAGCATGCACCAGATCAACCATCTGCACGCCTTTATAGTTATAGAGTTTTCTATTGAGGATATCTCGACGGGCAGGGCCCACAAGACCAATATCAGGACGATCATTCATATAATCGTAACAGGGTTTCAGAGTACCATTCCTGAAATCAGCCATGACCTGTTCCATCCGACTTTCAGCCTCACCCAGGAATACAGAATCGGCGTGTTTCATGGTCTCTTCAGCATGAAGCATGGTGGCAATACCGCCAAAAATCACCTTGATACCTTTTTTACGAAAGGTATCACCAATCTCCCAGCCCCGCTTCACCTGGACGGTGAGCATCATGGATATTCCAACCATATCGACCTCTTCGTCAAAATCGATCTCCTCCAGATTTTCGTCAACAAAATCTATATCGACATAGTCCGGTAAGGTGGCGGCAAAAACAACGGGGCCGTGTGGTGGAAGGTGAAATTCCGTCTGTCTGGAAAGTTTGGCCCATTTAGGATAAATCAGTTTGAATTTCATTTTTATATTTTTGAATTTTATATTTTATCGGCACTTATCAGTTTCATATCTAAAGTGTAACCCCGGATTCCATGAGCTTTGAGTTGGATTTTCTCAGGAATCATTGCACCAGCAACCAGATGATATTCTTCCATCCAAATGGACCGGGTTCTTTTGCGACTGCTATCATACACATTCACCCCTCTACTTCCATTTAATTCGATCAGGACATCAGACAGATGGCCACTTTCATCAACATACCTGCAGAGAGTTCCTTCATGGACAGACTCTCCTGTGGCCACTGCCTCACCCGGAGGAAGCAGGAAAACAGTCTTCACATCACGCATCAAACCAAGAGCAAATTCTGCATTGTCAAAGGGAGGCAAAGCCCTTCTTATATCAAGTTTATTTTCTTTAGCAAGCTCTGCCTCAAAAAGGACAAAGCCTTCAACTCCCATAAGGCCTGTTTTCAATGTCTCCCCATCGAGCACCGTCACCCCGATCACCGTGGCTCCATGGCCGTTTGCCATCTCAAAGCTGATGGAATGGACAAACTGCCACTTTCCTGTGACAAATGTCTGTTTGCAGCGCTCTATTTCCAGCGAATCTACACGTCCCTCAGGGAACTTCGGTGGTGTCAAGCCCTGCATCATTGAACAGGATGAAAACACAAACAGCATCAGCCACAGGGAAAGGGTTTTCATGGCCTGGTAAAAACCGTTGTTGGAATCTGCTCGTTTAAGACCCCTTCTGAAAAAACCATCCGGGTAAAAGACCCCGGCCCCTCAAAGAGAGTTACCGATTCCATCAGTCCCGAACTGCCAAGCAGTTTTAACTCAATGCGAGCGATGATTTTCACAAGCGCCTCATCCCGAGGAGTGAGGATAATCAGATCATTTTCGTGACTCTGCACTTGAAAGGTTGGGGTATCCGTGATCTGCCCGTCGAGCCAGCTGGTGATCTCCTCCAGAACAATCTGCATGGAATCCACGCCCATCCCCTGCTCCTCAGTAAACTGCCCGTCATGTTGAATAAATTTACGGGTGTCTCCATCGTGCATAAGCAGCACCGTATGAATTGGAGAGAAATACTCCCAGCGCAGTGAATCTGGTGCCTGAAACACAAAGTGGCCCGTTGAGATAATGGGGCGGGCAAGGATTGGAAGTTGTTTTTCCTGGGTAAAATCCGCGTGCACGGATTCCACACGTACACTCTCCCCTTCAGCCTCCTGCGCCTGTCCGGAAACAGTACAGAAGCAGAACAGTAAAAGAGTCAATAGATACTTCATCAACACATCCCGCCATTCACGGAAAGGATCTGTCCGGTCATATACGAGGCAGCGTCGGAACAGAGGAAAGCCACTACCTTTGCAACCTCTTCCGGCCTGCCGATACGAGCCATGGGAATAAGTGTTTTTATATGATCCTTGGGGGCATCAGCTATCATATCCGTTTCTATAAGGCCTGGCGCCACCACGTTGACCCGGATGCCAAGACGTGCGACCTCCGAAGCCACAACCCTGCTGGCGGCATTCAGTCCAGCTTTTGCCGCTGAATAGTTGGCCTGCCCACGGTTGGGAAGCATCGATGATGCCGAAGAAATCGAGACGATGGAACCACTTCTTGCCCGTACCATTTTCTCAATAACAGGCCGGGTCATATTGTAAAATCCATTGAGACTGGTATCGATAACCGCCTGCCAGCTCTCACGGTCCATCATCATAAAGAGCCCGTCTTTTATGATTCCGGCATTGTTAACAAGGACATCAATGCGGCCGAGCCTTTCTGCAATATCGTTTACTACTTCCTCAACCCTGTCAGCTTCACGGATATCAAAACCGTAGATTTCGCCAACGCCACCACTTTCCGTTACCAGCTGAAGGGTTTTTTCGGCAGCTTCAAGGTCCGATCGATAATTGATCACAGTGTAATATCCAGCCCCTGCAAGTTCCACGGCAATGGCCCGACCAATTCCCCTGGCAGCACCCGTAACGATTGCAACCTGTTTGTCTCTTTCTTCTTTCATAGCTTTTCTACTCTATTCGTTTTTTAGACCTGAAATAATTGCAGGGTTACTTCTCCAATCAGGGTTCCATCCATATGGAGAACGGCAGACACCTCACGAAGCTTATCGTACACATGGCTGTTTTCTGAGCGGGTCAGCACCGTCTTTCCAAGGGGAATGCACTCTACATAAAAGTGTGCCCGTTTAATTCCCACAAGCCATCCCATCTTACTGGAATCCTCACCATGATCCTTTATTCGAGACAGTCCGTTACAGACCCCAGCCGTTTGAGCCGCAAGCTCCACCAGTAGCAGTGGCTGTACGCCACCGTTGTCCATTAAGGGAAAGGACGCTTTTATCAATGATGCTGTCAGCGCATGATGCTCATCCATTTCGAGAATGTCGTCGATCAGCAGCATGGTGCCACGATGCGGAAGCAGATCTTCGATGGTATAATCAAATAATTGCGTCGGGTTTCGTTCCATTCTTTTCCACAATTTGACGTATTTTTTTTGGGCCACATTGATTATGGTCACTCTAAACGGACGGCACAGCAACCGGAACAGTTCCCATATGTGTATTATGGATATACTCAACATCATACGGAAAATCTATTCTTTTAGATATTCTGTTTTTTCGCAATTCTTTTCTTCATAGAGGTACGGTGAAAATGATAGTCTTCATGTATGCTCCTGAGACAGAAGTCATCCGAAAGACTTCACTCGCCCCCTCTCCGCCTTCTGTAAAGCTGTACCTGACAGCCTGCAGCTAAATCGAAGACGGGCCGGGGCAGAACAAAAACAGCTTTTCCATCAGTACGATTGCTGACCGAAGATAATCAAAGAAACCTCTATACGTTGTGGCAGGCAGTGTAAGCATTTCTGTAACATACTATAATCCAATGAAATATTGGATGCTTCCCTGGATTCTTTTGATGTTGCTGCTTTGAGGGGGATATTATAGGGTGTTTTCAATGGTCTTGAGTAATTTGTGAGTGGATTATACTTCTTGCCATTTTTTCTACAGGAGCTTGCAAGAGGTGGAAGGCCACAGAAGCCACCCGGCAGTGCTGCTTTCAGCTCACGTTGGGATGCTAATTGGAAGGCTGGAAGCGTGATTTCTACTCGATACCTTCCTGACCAATAAGTGGATAGTGCTATCACTATCACACCCTTCAACACGGGAATAATTATACACTGACAGGATCTTATATGACCCAATTATCGTTTAAGCATTATGGATCAAAAAAAGACTTTAAAAAAATCTACCTGATAGCCCCAAAACATCCTGACAACTTCTGGTCCATGCAGGGAACAGCTGATATTCTGGGGGCTAAGACCCTTATGCCGAATTCAGCTCTGGCCACATTGATGGCCCTGACGCCACCAGGGGTAAATATACAGTATACACTTGGGGATGAAAATATTTCTGCCGTCGATTTTGATTTCAGCTGCGACCTCGCAGTTATAACCGGAGGAACGCTTCATGCAGCACGAATTCATGAACTCTGCAGCGAGTTCAAGAAAAGAGGAACGAGGATAGCCCTCGGGGGCACATATGCCTCCATTGAGGCTGACAGGTGTGGAGGGTTGGCGGACCATCTCTTTATTGGAGAGGCTGAATATACCTGGCCACTTTTTCTCAAACAATGGACAGCAGGGAATGCTCTGGAAATCAACAGGCAGGAACACTACATCGACTTAAAAGACAGTCCTGCTCCCGACTGGTCCCTGATTCGTGTTGAGGACTATGTCAACATCAGTATTCAGACAAGCAGGGGATGTCCGAATCAATGTGATTTCTGTGATGTTATCCAGTATGTGGGGAGGCAGTATCGAACAAAATCCATAGACCAGATCCTGCAGGAACTGCAAAATGCCGTGGATATCGGTGCCAGAACAGTTTTCTTTTCAGATGATAACTTTCTCGGCAATAAAAGGTTTACCAAAGAACTTCTCAGCAAGGTTATAGAGTGGAATGTTCAGCAGACGAGACCCCTCTCATTTTCAACACAGATCACCGTTCAGGTTGCCGACGATGATGAGTTGCTGCAAATGTTTGCAGATGCACGTTTTTCTGTCCTGTTTCTCGGAGTGGAAACTGTCAGGAAAGAGAGCCTTGCCGAGGTACACAAAAGCCAGAATGCAGAAAAAGATATTTTTGAACGCATTCGAAGAATATCCCGTTTTGGCATAGTCCCCTTTATTGGTCTTATCGTTGGTTTTGACAATGACGATGAAGGAATTTTTGAAGATTTGGAGCATTTTCTGGTGGAAACAGACAGTCCCATTGCCGGTATCAGTCTGCTCAATGCACCCCGCCATACGCCTTTATACAAAAGGTTGAAGGAAGAAGGGCGATTGACAGAAAAGAATTTCTCAGGAGAGTGGCAGCTGCACACAAATATTGTTCCAAAACAGATGACTATCGAACGGATGAGTCTCCTGTACTGGGATCTCTTTCAAAAAATTTACCAACCAGAATTGTTCGAAGACAGATTTGTAAAATGGCTGAGGAATGTTGATTATTTCAGTACGATTTATGTAAACAAGAAGAGTGACCCCAGGCAGCTACTGCTTGGAGTTAAAATTTTCAAACATTTTATTTTTAATGACGATCGCCGTGTACGTGCTCTTTTCTTCAGAATACTGAAGAAAACCTGGCAGATTAATCCGAAGCTGGTAAAGAGATTTTTCACTGTTATTACCCAGTACAGCCATTTTTACAGTTTTGTGAACTGTAAACAAGTGAAATAAAAAAAATCAACACTATCCAGTTAGTGCCTGTCACGATTCATAACCTGACACCAGACATTGGGAATTACCAACATGACAATGCCGCGGATGACCAGAAGGAGTTGAAAAAACTATATACCTGTAAGAAGTCACGTTATGCCAAAGGCTCCGCAGGGGCCGTCTTTTTAACTTGTCGTATTGATGTTTATATTATAATCTTTCTTTAATGGTTCGGTTGAAACTGAAGTGGGTTGTGACCTTTTGGTTCTTGCTGCCGAGAGAGGGAATTACCTGTTTTTTTTGGGCTGTACCATTCTCCTGGAAAGCAAATCCCTATAACCCTTGCAGCAGGTTACAATATGGGAGTCTTCAAATTTGGATCAATCAACAAAAGCCTGGCAATTCTTTTGCTGGTAACCATCCTGCCCACGCTGACTATTCTCCTCTATTCGGGCCTGGAGCAGCGGAGCCGTTCCATAGAAGACGCCAAAGAAGCCGTTTTTCTTCTGACCCACAGTATGGCAGGAGTCCAGAAGGATATCACCCATAACGTCCGACAAACCCTTTTCACCTTGTCCCTGCTTCCTGAAGTCCAGAGATTAAACGGTCAGGCAAGCAATGAAATCTTCCAGACGATCCTCAAAAAAAATCCGTTATTCATCAACATCGTCCTAACAGATTTAAAAGGAAAGGTTATAACCAGCGGGAAAGCTCTGAAAAAGCCAGGAAGCATTGCTGACTGTAAACATTTTAAAGAGACTCTGGCAAGCAAGGCCTTTGCCACGGGAGAATTTGTCTATACCCGCACAGGGGAACCAAGGCCTGCATTTACCTATGCCTATCCGGTCCTGGCCGAAGATAACAGCCTGATAGCAGTGCTGGCAACAGCTATCCAACTGGACCACCTGGATGTCTTTTATAAAGACCTGAATCTGGATAAAAAATCTTTTATATCTGTAACCGACCATCGAGGTATCCGGCTTTTTTATTACCCCGCAGCCGAGGAGACCAATCCCGTGGGCAGCCAGATCAAGCCCTTTTCTCTGGAACAGTCTAGAAAAACTCCTTCGTTTGGCAGGTTCACCGGAACAGGCTCCGATGGTGCCCGGCGTGTATTCGCCTTTGAAAACATCCGCCTTGCTACCGATCTCCCATCCTACATGACGGTGTGGGCAGGCATACCGGAAGCATCGGTTCTGGCTAAGACCAATGCTGCATTATCGAGAAACCTTATCTTTTTCTTCCTGAGCGCATTCTGCTCAATTCTTCTCTTCTGGCTCGTCGGTAAAAAAGTACTGCTTGCGCCAATTGCCGGCCTTATGGCCCTCACCAGGGAGTACAGCGCAGGAAATCTGGAGGCACGCTCTAAGCAGGACACCGGCCCACGTGAATTTATTGATCTGACAGAGGCCTTTTATACCATGGCCGCAGCACTTTCCAGCAATCAACAATCCCTCCAGGAAAAGGAAGACCGCTTCCGTGGCGTCTTTAACAGCATGAGCAGCGGAGTCGCTATTTATGAGGTAGTGGGGAATGGAGAAGGTTTTATCTTCAAAGATATCAATCCCGCCGGTGCCAGGAGTTCTCAACTCAGCCATGACAACATCATAGGCAAGCGTGTACGTGAAGTTTTCCCGGCAGTGAGGGACATCGGACTGTTTTCAGTATTTCAGCGGGTCTGGCAGGCAGGGAGAGCAGAACACCACCCGGCCACCCTCTACAGCGACGACCGGATAACGCTTTGGGTTGAGAATCATGTCTTTAAACTGCCGTCAGGAGAAATTGTCTCCGTCTATGATGACATCACAGAGCGTAAGCAGTTTGAAGAAGGGCTCAGGGAGAGTGAAGAAAAGTTCCGTGCCCTGATCAACCAGGCCACGGATTCGATCTATGTCCTTGATATGGAGGCTAACATCATTCTAGCCAACAGGCAGGCCTGCAAAAGCACCGGATATAGCGAGACGGAACTGCTCCAGTTAACCATTGCGGATATAGATCCATATTTTATAACGCGTAAAGACAAGGATATACTTTGGAAGGAACTTGTACCAGGCGAAAAACAGGTTATTGAATCGCACCTTCGCGCCAAAGACGGCACGATGATTCCCGTTGAAGTTCACCTTGGTCTCATTGAGGTGAACAACAAAAAATCCATCCTCGGTATAGTACGGGATATCACTGCACGCCTGGAGTTTGAAAGATCACTGCGCCGGAGCAAAGAAGAGTGGGAAAGCACTTTTGATGCCATGGGTGACATTATCACTATTCAGGATAAAGAGATGCGCATCCTGAAGGGAAACAAGACCTTTTACGATACGTTCGAAGGGAACCCCGACACCCTGAACGGCAGGTACTGCTACGAAGTCTTCCGGGGACGCAGTCAGCCATGCCCCAATTGTCCCGAACTCTCTACCCCTGCTGGCAAGCACATTCACAGTGGTGAAATCTTTCACAAGACTCTTGATAAAATTTTTCATGTATCCAGTTATCCCATCCAAAATGGAACGGGAGAGCTTGATCGTCTTGTCCACATAGCCAGAGACATCACCGAACAGAAACGTATTCAGGAGGATCTCTTTCAATCGCACAAAATGGAGGCCGTCGGTACCCTGGCCGGAGGTATTGCCCATGATTTTAATAATATTCTTTCTGCCATCATGGGCGCTGCGCAATTGGTCAAAAGGGAACTTCCCGAGAAGAGCCCTGCCCTGCAGGATATTGATACCGTTCTCCAGTCTGGAAGGCGGGCAGCAGATCTTATCAGACAAATTCTTACCTTCAGCCGCAAAAAAGAGCATAAACTGCAATCCCTGGCCCCCCATCCTATTATCAAAGAAGCCCTGCAGATGCTGCGTTCTTCTCTTCCAAGCACCATTGAAATAGAGGAGGAGATCGACAGGGAATGCGGAGCTATCACTGCAGATCCCACGAGTATTCACCAGATTATTGTCAATCTCTGTACCAATGCCCTGCATGCCATCGATCAGCAGAAAGGCAAGATCACGGTCAGGTTGTACCGTGAAGATCTCAATTTGCAGGACACAGAGGCACACCCTGATGTCTCTGCCGGTCCCTTTGTTGTCCTTTCCGTCAGTGACACAGGGCATGGCATGGATGAAACAACCATGCAGAAGGTCTTTGAACCCTACTTTACGACCAAGGAAATCGGCAAGGGTTCCGGCATCGGTCTTTCGGTTCTCCACGGCATAGTCCAGGACTACAAAGGATTTATCAACGTTGAAAGTACACTGGGCAAAGGCAGTACCTTCCGGGTATATCTGCCCCTTACCGACAAAACGGCCATCTCCACTAGTGACGAGCAGCAGCCAGTCCAGTTAACTGAAACAGGGAGCGGACGAATTCTTGTTGTCGATGACGAGGAATTTCTTGTCAGGATAAATAAAAGACGCCTGGAATCTGTTGGATACACCGTCACGACTGCTACGGACAGTACCGAAGCACTGAAAATGTTCCGTGCCCACCCTGAAACATTTGATCTGCTTATCACAGACCAGACCATGCCAAAATTGAGCGGTGCTGAACTGGCCTCTGAGATATTGAAAATAAGACCAGATCTGCCTGTAATCATGTCCACCGGACACAGTGACGTCGTCTCTGAAGAAAAAGCTCTTGAAATGGGTATTACAAAATATGTGCAGAAACCTATTCAGGGCAACGAACTCCTTGAAGCTGCCCAGGAATTATTGGGAAGATAAAAAGGTATTCGTTTCCCAACCTGATTACCATCGAAACTCAGCTTTGCAACCCGGAGTTGTTCCGTGTCGATTATATGGGACGCCATAAACCCATCTCTGGGGGCTCTGCTGCGGCCGTCCAGGCCGCAGATGCCCATATAATCAACACGAAATAACTCCTCCTCAAACGGGTAGGCTGAGGATGAGTAGTAATCAGGTTTCCCAATACCAACAAAGGGTCACGCAAAGACTTGCCTCCAACATTTATTCAAAATTTGAAACAGTTTGCAAAAAGAATGGCAGGAAACTATTCTTTTAGATATACTCTCGACAATTATATAAATTTGCTGACATTTTGTTTCCAGTTGAACCTTACACACCCAAAAATAATCATGGATGAGCTGACAAACGACCTGAAAAAGAAATTAATCGAAGTCCTGAACCTCACAGATATAACGCCTGAAGAAATCGATGAAAATGAGCAGCTTGTGGGCGGTGATTTAGGGATCGACTCCATTGATGTCCTTGAAATGGTAGTTATGGTTGAAAAAGAATATGGGGTAGTCATCAACAACAAGGATATTGGAGAGAAGGTCTTTTCCACCCTCGCAGCACTCACCGATTACATTCGTGAGAATTCTCCCACGTTAGCTTCCTGAGTAACAAGAATCTTGAGTAGTAAAAAAAAAACAGTTTATATTGCAGGCATTGGTATCATCAGTCCCCTTGGTTGCGGAGCTGATGATACGGAACAGTCTCTTCTAAAGAACATTTCTGCGATTGCACCCCTGAGTGCAGACATCTTTTCCATTCGCACCCCTCCCCCTCTTCTGGTGGGGCAGGTCACAAATCTTACTGAATCGCCCCTTCCCCGAACACATCGTTTAACAATTGCCGCTGCACAACAGGCAATGAAAGGACAGTCGCAGCCACCTGATGCTGTAATACTTGGAACAACCACGGGAGGAATTCTCACTACAGAAAACCTGCTTATTGAGAGTGAAAAGGATCCTCTGAAATACAGACACCACGGACTCACCACGGTGGCTGAAGAACTCGCAGATGCCCTCCACTGCACGGGTCCCGCACTCACTGTCTCCACTGCCTGTTCCTCGGGGAGCGTTGCCATCTCCATGGCTTGTAAAATGCTGCAGTCTGGTGAGGCGGAATGGGTGCTGGCAGGAGGAGCTGATTCCCTTTGCAGGCTGACCTACTTTGGATTTCATTCTCTTCAGCTGGTGGACCCCGAGGGCAGCAGACCACTGGATAAAGACAGAAAAGGAATGTCCGTTGCCGAGGGAGCGGGACTGCTCCTGCTCACCACCGTAAAGCCCGAGCAACCCATGGGCCAGATTCTTGGCTGTGGACTGACCTGTGACGCCCACCACCCTGCGGCGCCTCATCCAGAGGGAAAAGGCGCCTTCCAGGCCATACGCAATGCTATCAACTCTGCGGGAATTAATGCCCGCGCAATCGATTACATCAACCTTCACGGAACAGGTACTCCGGATAACGACTTGGCAGAATCGAAGGCAATACGGGCAGTCTTTGCCAATCCCCCGCCCCTCTCATCTATCAAAGGAGCGACGGGGCACAGTCTGGCCGCATCCGGTGCTATAGAAGCTGTTATTGCCGCAATCTGTATACAGGAGGGATTTCTGCCGGGTAACACCGGACACAGAACCCCGGACCCGGAATTGCATATAAGGCCCATTATGTCGCCTGTAAGTCAACCAGTCTCAATAATCCTCTCCAACTCCTTTGGATTTGGGGGAAATAATGCGTGCCTCCTTTTCTCAAAGAATGGAACAGTCACCGCACCCTCCATTGCTTCTGAACACGCCCCCTTAACCATAGTCGGAAAGGCTTGTATCACAGGAGTTGGCCATACCCGGAGCAGTCTGGAAACATTCTCCAAACTGGCAGTTATTGGTGGCACTCTTGACAGTAAAATCATCTCAGAGAACCTTCCAGCACGAAAGGTACGACGCCTGAAACGCTTTTCACGAATTGCCCTCGCCCTGGCCGCTGCTGCCCTTGAGGATTCCGGTCTCAAGGAATCACCCCAGTCCGTTTTTATGGGAAGTGGCTGGGGCGCACTTTCCGAGACCTATGATTTTATAGATAAACTGCAAAGCAGTGACGAAAAGTTCCCCAGCCCCATAGACTTTGTAGGTTCCGTTCACAACAGTGCTGCCGGACAGATTGCCATCATGCATGGGGCAAGGGGTGCGAATATCACCAGTAGTGGTGGTGACCATTCTTTTGAGCAGGCACTGCTTGCCGCAGACTCCTTTCTTGACGAAGATTCACCGTCCGCTTTCGTACTTGCTGTCGATGAGTTCCACAAACAGTTCTCACCGCTGTTTGATCCATCGATCACAACTGATACGTCCCCTGCTGATGGGGGGGGAGGGTTTTACCTCCTCAGACAGGCCGTCCCCGGAAGGGTCTCCGTTCAACTCAAGTGTTACCAGAAACAGACAGAAGATATACTGGAGTCGCTTGTTGCAGGTCTTGGTGGCACCGAATCACTGCAAAACGACTGCGGAATGATACTTGCCGGAATCCCCGCAGCCGTCGCCCACCAGGGAGAAGAACAGCTGCATCAGTTTATGGAGAAAACCGGGCTTGACATTCCGGTTATTCATTACAGGATGTTTACCGGAGAATTTGCCTCAGCTTCCAGTGTTGCTGCGGTTATAGCCGCACAACTTCTGGAAGACGGTGTTGTCGATTCCAGCAAGAAAATCCTGGTACTGGGTTTTGGGAAATACGTCACTGCCATGGAATTCGCCATTCAATGAACGTCCTGCTCATCTCACCCAATACCCTCACCGTTCCCTATCCGGTATATCCCATTGGCCTTGATTATGTGGCCGGTTCCTTATCAACCAGGCATCAGGTTCAGATTGCAGATCTCAATAT
Organism: Desulfocapsa sulfexigens DSM 10523; assembly: GCF_000341395.1. Taxonomy (GTDB): domain Bacteria; phylum Desulfobacterota; class Desulfobulbia; order Desulfobulbales; family Desulfocapsaceae; genus Desulfocapsa; species Desulfocapsa sulfexigens. The sequence continues at coordinate 173,848 of NC_020304.1, forward strand.
CCTGGGACATGATGCGCTTGGGCAAATGATAGGCGATTTTTCTCCGGATATTATAGGATTATCAATCCGTAACATTGACAACACCGAATCAGGCAATCCACTTTTTTTTATCAGCGAGCACAAAAAGCTTGTGGATTGGCTGCGAACCCAAAGTGACGCCCCCATTGTCGGTGGCGGCGCTGGGTTCACCATCCTTCCCCGTGAAATCTTCGACGCCCTTGAACTTGATTACGGCATTATAGGAGAGGGGGAACGCCTGGGAGAACTGCTTGAGGCACTTGAAAACAAGGGGCCACTCTCCAACATTCCTGGCCTGCTCACGAGCTCACATCCCGCTATTCCTGCCGCGCCCTGGGGGGGAATCCTGCAAAGACAACCAGCACGGAATGCCCATTCACAGTTCTATCTCGATTATGGCGGAATGCTTAACCTGCAGACAAAACGGGGCTGTTCTTTCCGCTGCATCTACTGCCCCTACCCCCATATTGAAGGAAAAAAACATCGTCTTGTTGATCCCGAAACTGTTGCCCATATGGCCCTTTCACTTCAGGAAAATGGCGCAAAATACATTTTCATCACCGACTCCGCCTTCAATTCAGATGTCAGCCACAGCCTCAGTGTAGCGGAGTCCCTTAAACGCAATGGCCTTTCAATCCCATGGGGGGGATTTTTTGCCCCCATTAAACTCCCGGATGATTATTTCACCCGGATGAAAGAGTGCGGCCTGAAACATGTCGAATTCGGCACGGAATCCCTCTCTCAAACAATGCTTAAGACCTACCGCAAACCCTTCACCCCCAAAGACGTTATCAGTGCCCATAATCAGGCCGTTGCTGCCGGACTCCACGCAGCCCATTATTTTCTGCTTGGTGGCCCAGGGGAGACCGTGACAACGGTGGACGAAACACTGAATTGTATAGAACATCTAAAAAAAACGGTACTCTTCTTTTTCACCGGCATCAGGATCTACCCTCATACCAGACTCTACGACATTGCTCTTGAGGAGGGGAAAATCAGCAAAAACACCAGTCTCCTGGAACCCTTCTATTATGAAAGTAATGCCATCAGTCATGGGGAAATAGAAAAACAGGTCTCAGAGCGCGGCAAAGAACGGATCAACTGGATCGTTGGATCCGGAGGAAAAAAGTCAGCCGAAACAGTGAGCAAGATGCATAAACGTGGGTTCACCGGGCCTCTCTGGGAGTTTTTGATCCGTTGATAATACAGAGTCCGCTATTTTCCTGAAACAACAATGGAACATTTGAATTTTTTGACCATTCTTGGTAGAAACATCTGATGTTTACATAAACAGATCAACTGAGCACTACTATGTGGTATTCGTATATTTCGATAGGACATGATGGAGAGAATGCAGTGCTTGCCCGGGTGACTACGGATGCTGCGTCGCCCTGGTTTGCAGGGCATTTTCCAGAAGACCCTATTTTACCGGGCATTGCCCAGATAAATATGGTAACTGAAACCATTGCAAGGGTTTTAAAGAAAAATCTATCGCTACAAAGTGTTGCCCGTATTAAATTTAAAAAGCTTGTCCGGCCCGGCGATATCCTTGATATCCACGCCATGGCAGGAAAAAAAGAAAACCACTATTCTTTCAGTATCACCAGCATGGAAGAAGATGTCTGCTCCGGCAGACTGGTGCTGGCCCCAAAAAAGGAGCAATAAAGAAACATGACAACCGATACACATCAGGCAATCACCCGTATTGCTGAAATAATCATCAATGAACTGAAGCTTGAAGATGTTACCCCTGAAACCTTTGATGCCGACCTTGATCTTGTGGATGAGATCGGGATTGACTCCATGGATCTTGCCACCATCGCCCTGGTCCTCCGTGATGAATATGGGATCAGAATCGATGAAGATGACTACCCGAAACTGACCACCGTGCGCATTATTGCTGAGTACATCACTACAAAACTGGCAGAAAAAGAGTAACCAGGCAGGAACAGAGCATGGAAAACGCAAAGGACATAACGGAGTATAAATTTTCCGATATTATCGCATCCCCCTCTATCAAAGAGCGCTTTGAAAAGGTACGCAAATATTTTTTTCTCCGTGAATCCACCTACGACATGAGCAATCGCTGCAATCTCCGTTGCGAAGGCTGTTATTATTATGCCGGAGAGACCGAGAAACAGTTCGCCGAAGAGAATCTCAACCCGGCCGACTGGCAGCAGCTCATGGAGGCCGAGAAAGAACGTGGCATTACCTTTGTGGTGCTCGCCGGAGCCGAGCCATCCTACGTCCCCGAACTCTGTAAAACATGTTATGACACTATTCCCCTGGGCTGCATTGCCAGCAATGGTCTGATGCCCCTGGCCAAAGAAATCGATTATCGCATCCATATTTCTGTCTGGGGAAATGACAAAACCAGCCTTGAAATCAGAAAGGCCAAGAATATGCTGGTCCGGCAGATGGAAAATTACCAGGGAGACTCAAGGGCTATCTGGGTTTACACCTTTACCCCCGTCAATATTGACCAGGCCCGGGAAGTGACGGAAACACTGGCTGCAAACAATCATCAGATTACCTTCAACATGTTTTCTGCCCCCACTGACTACAATGGGCATCTTCGCCACACCCCGCAAACGCTGGCCCATACCCGTGCTGTCATGAGTGAGCTTTTGGCCGAATTTCCGGAAACTGTTGTATTCTCCCCTTATAATATCGTGGCCCATACCCATGAACAGGGACTCCATTCCCTCTTTTCCTGCTCTTACCCGCGCATGAACCCATCAACCGCCATCGGGCTTGGGAGGTCGTTCCGTCAGTACCGTACCGACCTGCAGTGGGATCGAGCTGCTGCATGCTGCGTGCCGGACACGGACTGTGATGATTGCCGCCACTATGCTGCTGGAAGTGCCGTGGTTACAGCCAGGATGTATCGCCATGCAACTACCCCGCAGCATTTTTCCGCCTGGCTCGACTATGTGGATACCTATCTTGCAGTGTGGGTGAAAGGCTACGATAAAGGCGAAAACCTTTGTAAAGAAATGATTGAACCTCCAGAACAGAGTTGAAAAATATGAAAACAGTCAGTTCCCTCCTCGATCCTCAATGGTACGAGCGCTATAAAAAAATATCCAGACTCAATATCCGCAGCTCCATCTACGATGTAACGGATCGCTGCAATCTTCGCTGTAAAGGCTGCTTCTTCTTTTCGTCCGGTGAGCACGAACGTGCCGCAGAAGAAAAGGATATAGACAAATGGCATGACTTTGTGGAAAAGGAGATGGATCGCGGCGTAAATCTAGCCATCCTTATCGGTGGTGAGCCCACACTCTGCATGGACAGAATTGAAGCATTTTACAAACGACTGCCCACCTTTTGTGCAACCAACGGACTCATCAAGGTTCCCCGTGATCGGTTCCCTGATATGATGGTTGGCCTCTCCCTCTGGGGTGATGCTGAGGACGAAATTGCCCTTCGCGGTCAGGACACCTTCAAAATTACCAGTGCCAACTATGGAGGTGATCCCCATGCCTACTATCTCTACACCATCACCCCGAAACAGCTGGGGAAAACCGGAAAGATAATTCAGAAGGTTCAGGATATCGGACTGAAGGTTCATATGCAGTTGCTTTCCAACGATGAGGATGTCAATGGATTTTCATGGAAACCTGAAGAACTGCTGGACATCCGCCAGGAGATGGATGCCATGCTTGATGCTTACCCCAATACGGTGGTCTCATCAAAATATTACCATGAAGTTATCACCACCGGAAAGATGCTGGGCCGAACATTTGGCTGGTCGGAATGTCCGTCGGTAACCATTTTACGTGACAATCGGGATCCGCAACCCAAGCGGCTCACAAACTTTATCCGCTATGCATCGGATCTTAAAACAGTCCACCGCTGCTGCACTTCTGAAACCCGTGACTGCTCCACCTGTAAAGATGGTGCGGCCCATATGAGCTGGGTAATGGTCAATAAACGTGCCCACATCAAAACAACGAAGGATCTGCAGAATTGGATTGAAGTGTACGAGATGTTTGCAAAATTATACCAGTTTATTCCCTGGTAGTGTTCCGTAGGATTTCATGGGAAACAAAACCCCGGTCATCATTGGCTACGATGCCATTTCCGCACTCGGCAACGATCTTGAGCTGCAGTGGCAGGATGCCCTGGCTGGAAAAAGCGGTATCGGCCCTCTCTCCCGCTTCCCCCTGAAAGATGATTTTCCCGTTCGCATCGCTGGGCAGGTTCCTGATTTTGAGGATACGGACAAGAAGTACCCCTTTCTCACAGCCAGACATCAGGCTAGCTGGAGTTCCCCGGTTTTTAAATACGGAATGCTCTCCGTTGCCAGAGCGCTCGAATCTTCCGGTCTTGAAATAACCCCGGAACTTGCCCCACGGGTAGCTGTTACCTACAGCTCAGCGGTGGGTGGTCTCGATGCCGTCTTACATGCGGACAGACGACTCCAGGCTGAAAACAAACTCCCCCATCCCTACGCAAATCCCAACTCCTGTATCAATATGATTGGCGGTAAAATCGCCATCCTGACCGGAGCCCAGGGACCCATTGTAACCCCGGTCACCGCCTGTGCCACCGGCCTCACTTCCATGCTCACAGGAGCTATGTTCCTGGCCCAGGGCCGGGCGGACGTTGCCATCTGCGGGGCCGTTGATTTTGCTCTTGTTGAGCCCATTGTCGCAGGCTTTTACACCATGAACGGTGTCTACATCCCAAAGGAAGGCAATGAAGATGAAGCACCGGAACGTGCCAGCCGTCCCTTTTCCCGCAACCGGCGCGGGTTTATTATCTCAGAGGGTGCTGGAGCTGTGATTCTGGCCACCCCTGAATTCGCCAGAAATCATGGCCTGGGGTTCAGCATTGAGCTCAGCGGATGGGGAATGACCTCGGATGCCCACCATTTTGTAGCGCCTAACTTTGCAACCGTCAGGCAGTGCATGCAGAATGCCATGGATGATGCCGGTATCAGTCCTGCTGAGATAGCGGTAATTAACGCCCATGCCGCATCAACAAAGGTTGGTGACAAGGTGGAATATGATGCCATCACAGCACTCTTTGGTAAAAACACACCTCCGGTGACTGCCAACAAATCACTCATCGGCCATCCCATGGGGGCATCGAGCGTTATAGAGTCCATTTTCAGCTTTCAGGGTATGCGTGATGGCGTACTTCCGCCCACTATTAACTACCTGCCAGACCCCGAGATTGTTATTGACTGTGTCGCAAACGAAAAACGAAAACTTGAACAGGAGTTTGTTCTGAAAAACTCTTTCGGCTTTGGCGGCTGTAACAGTTGTGCCATATTTAAACGGATACACTAAGAATACAAGATATGAGAGCACCACTTAACAGACGGGTTTTTGTAGCCGGATATGCGGCGGCAACCCCACTCGGAAATACCTTTGAGAAGACCTGGGCCGCTGCAATACAGGGAAAGGCAGCTTTCCGCCGTGTAACACGGTGCGAAACCGAAAGCCGCTCCAACGTGGTTGGTGAAATCCCGGACTGGGATCCATCACTTCTCCCCTATGTGAACCGTAAAGAAGCCTCTATCTGGAACGCAGATTACATTTTCCTCACCATGGAGATGTGCAGGCAGGCCCTGGAAAATGCCGGTCTTGAAATGACTGAGGAGACCGGTCCAAGAACGGCATGCATGATAGGTTCTGCACTCAACGGCACCGATTCCTACCGGATTGCCATGGATAACTATGTCAACCGTGGCCCGTTCAAGGTAAGCCCCTATCTCCTTCCAAACGTATGCGCCAATCTGCCAGCCGGAAAAGCAGGAATGCTGCTCAATTTCACCGGCCCTATCTTCTCTCCACAGGGCGCCTGCGCCTCGGGCAACCACGCAATCGCCATCGGCTCGAGAATGATACGGGATGGTGATTGTGACTTTGTCCTCGCCGGTGGAGTCGAAACCTGCATAATCCCCGAAATCATCCAGGGATTCTCCAATATGCTTGCCACCATTAAAGTAGGCCATAAAGATCGTGCCTACGATGATCCGACTCAGGCCTCACGCCCCTTCAGTTTGGATCGCAAGGGATTTGTCCTCTCCGAGGGCGCCGGGGTACTTCTTCTTGCTGCAGAAGACAAAATTGAATCACTTGGACTTAGCAAAAAAGCTGAAGTTGCAGGGGTCGGCTGGACCTCAGATGCGAAACACTTCACCCGGCCAAACCGGGAAACAATCGTCCGGGCAATCCACGACGCCATTTACGATGCCGAAATCAGTCCACAGGATATCGGCAGCATCAACGCCCACGGCACATCCACTCCGACCGGCGATGCCACTGAGGTTGAGTGCATGCGTGAGGTGTTCGGTAAAGAAATCAGTAAAATTCCGGTTACAGCCAACAAATCACAGGTTGGACACAGTCTGGGGGCATCGGCTGCCATTGAGGCAGCACTTTCTATTGAAGCGATGAGCCAATCCATACTCCTGCCCACGGTCAATCATATTCCCGATCCGGCCTTTGCAGATATTGATGTCGTTCCGAGTCAAACCCGTAAGCACTCCTACGAACATATACTTTCCAACTCATTCGGCTTTGGTGGAACCAATTGCTGTATAGTCTTTAAAGGAATCTGAGTACCATGCGACCAAAGCCATTTATCCCCGAGCTTCTCCCTCAGCACCCCAATCATGTAAAAGATAGGAACAGTGGTCTGATCTGGCACAAAAGCGAAATGCGTACCCTCTATGTGGATACTGACAGGTCCCAGGTTGTTTACCATGCCAACTATCTGCGATATTTTGAATTTGGCCGGGCAGAACTTATGCGGGGGGCCAACTATCCCTACAAGAAGATCGAAGAAAGTGGCTACGTCTATCCCATCATCAAGACTGAACTCAACTATTTCACCCCGCTCTTCTATGACGATCTCATGTATATCCACACCCGGCCTTCCAGCATCGAACTGGTTAAACTGCAGTTTGACTATCTGATCACCCGGGCGTCAGACGGTGAGATTATCTGTACCGGTTTCACCAAGCATTGCGCAATCAACAGTGACGGAATTCCGGTCAAGATCGATGAGAAAACAATCAAACTCTGGGAAAGTTTTCCAACAGAATAATGACAAGCCGTCAAGCTGTTCACATTCCCGTTCATCCCTGGTTCAAAGATCATCATTTTAATGGACAGACAATTTTACCGGCGGTTGAGAGCATGCTTCTCCTTGCTGAAGTTGCTAAGAAAATACAACCTGACATTCAGATATGTACGATGACAGAGGCACATTTTTCCAAATTTCTGCCCATCCCCGCAAACGCAACGGAGTTATCAGTCCTGGTGGAGATTGATGCAGGTGAAGAGGTACTTCGCCTCAAGCTGCTCAGTAAAATGCAACTCAAAAAAATCAGCAGAATTAAAGAGCATGCCGAGCTATGCTTTCCTCTAAAAGAACCTACCATAGAGACTGTTACGCAAAACAGTGCAACGGACAGCCATATTGAAATAGGAGCCGATAGAATCTATAGAGAACTTGTTCCCTTCGGTCCAAGTTACCGCAGCCTTACAGGGACATTGCAGATATGCGGCAATACCGCCTGTGGTACCCTCCAGGCCCCAACACTTACACACCAGCATGTGATGGAAAAGGATATAGGATCTCCTTTTCCACTTGATGGTGCCATGCACGCCGCCTGCGTACTGGGACAATGCCTTGCAGATTTTGTCCCTTTCCCCGTCGGCTTTGCCACACGCTGCATTCACAGCCCAACACGGGCGGGTCAGCAGTACAGCACCACAGTACTTGCCCGGTCAGTAACAAAAGATGAACTGCTCTTTGATTTATCTATTTTTGATACAAAGGGAAATATCTGCGAAACGATCAGAGGATTGCGGATGCGCGATGTGAGCCGAGGGACAATCAGGTCTCCCCTGGATTTACCCAGGCAGAAAGTTTCTCAACCATAACCCGACTGAGCCAGCGAAAAAAGATTATGGTATATTTTGCACCTGAAAAATACATCCCAAGCCCGAAGACAGGAAAAGACAGGCCATAGGCCAGCGGCCCACCAATAACTGCGAGTAGAGGTTCATTAAATTTTATGGCCAGTACTCCCAGAACGGCAACGGCTGGCCAGCCCAGGAGAGATCCTAGAATAATTAACAGAACACCAGTAATGACCTCCAGAGAAGGTTTTTCTTTAAATGGTGTAAGATCTGCCTGCTCCTCAATGGCAATCCGTACAAACTCGATATCGGCAATTTTTTGTATGAGCTTTTTCATGATTTTCCATACTCACATCTTCCACAAGAGCATGACTCTGATATGACCACTCTATCTGATCCATGGTCTTTTTTCGATCAAATCTATTGTATCTCAATAGATACCCGGTATGACCGAAGAACAGAAGCCAAAAATCACTTTTCCGAGGCGGGTCTCCTGGATCGGGTGGAATTTATTCTGGTCACAAAACATCCGAACAACCCGGAAAAAGGCATTTTTGAATCTCATATGAACTGCCTAAAAAAAGGCCTGGAGGCAGGAGCCAAAAATATACTGGTCTTTGAAGACGATGTCTTCTTTCAAAACTATCATCCGGAAAAGCTCACTGATGCCGTACGTTTTTTAAAAAACAAGAAGAACTGGAACGGCTTTTTTCTTGGTGCAATCATCGGTAAAATAATGCAGACGGAGGTGCAATCCGTGGTAAAAATTCAGTATAGTTGCCTCGCCCATGCCTATGCACTTAACCGTTCCTTTGCAAGAGAATTTGTTCAGGAACCATGGAACAACCTCCCCTATGACAATCTGTTAAAAAAAAGGGGCAAAGAGTTTTATGCACTTTCGCCCATGATAGCATTCCAGGGCAGGGCCAGCAGTGACAACAAAACTGTTTTTCTGGATAGAATGCGCCGCGCTTTTGGCGGCCTGCCTTTTATTCAACGGGTCAGTGAATTCTACCAATATCATAAGCGTATCCTTGTCTACAGCCATGTTATTCTAGCATTTCTACTCCTCACCCTGCTTGGCATCCTTCTCTAGACACCTGCCCGAATTGCTACAACTCTCTTAAAATCTCCTGATACTCTGAACAAAATATGTTTTTAAATACAGGGGAAACTGGTATAAAATAAATCGCTGGAGAGAGTAATATCATTAAGGTTTGAGTCTTTTCTCAGGGGCACCATGCCAATCACATTAAATAGTAAAAAAACAGACATTCTCCTCATGATACTCCTCGTCACTATTCTGTCTGTTTTTATTGTTTTCTGGGAAAGGCAGATTTTAGTCCAAGATCGGAACAATCTAAAGGATAATGCCCAGGTTATTGCAAGTTCTTTATGGAATTTGGATTCCTCTGAGCCCAGAGCCTACCTCGAACTTGCAGCAAAACTCCAAAATCTTGAGCATATTGCCGTTTTTACTGCCTTCAACGAAGTCTTCGTAGAGATGAGCGGCCCAAAACCCGGTTTTATGGATATAGCCCTGGAATCCACTGGCCTGATTCCAAAAATCAAGCTGGAAAGCAAAGTGTTATACCGGGGTAACGTGATCGGGCGAATTGAGGCGGTCCATCGCCATAGCACCATCTATCTCTACTTCAACATTTTCATTATGATGGGGCTCGTGCTTTTAGCCTCACGACTGTACCTGCGTGTTATGGAGGCTAGAAAGGCCCTTGAACTCAGAGTGGAAGAAAGGACGTCTGATCTGGTCTCGGCAAAAAAGGCTCTTGCAGAAGAAAAGGAGCAATTGTCAGTCACCCTGCGCAGTATCGGTGATGGGGTCATTACTACAGACATAAACGGCACTATTGTTTTGATCAATAAGGTTGCCGAGGAATTCACCGGCTGGAGCCATGAAGAGGCTACCGGGAAACCATTGAGCGAGATTTTTCATATCATAAACGAAGAAACCAGAAAACAATGTGACAACCCGGCAGACAAAGTATTGAAAAGTGGGGGGAACATAACTCTTGCCAATCATACCGTTCTAATATCAAGGGATGGTTCAGAGCGCAGCATTGCTGACAGTGGGGCACCCATCAGAAATCAGCACAGTGAAATTATAGGTGTTGTTCTTGTCTTTCGCGATGTAACCGAAAAATTAAAAAGTGAGCAGGAACTGGCAAATATCGAAAAACTTAAGTCTGTGGGCTTGCTGGCGGGTGGCATTGCTCACGATTTTAACAATATTCTGGTTGCCATCCTTGGAAATATCAATCTGGCCCTGCAACACACAAAAATTGACAATGAGGCTCATTCCCTGTTGCAAAAGGCTGAAAAGGCCTCACTTCGGGCCAGAGATCTCACCCAGCAACTGCTGACCTTTGCAAAAGGCGGAGAGCCGGTCAAAGAGCTGTCATTAATTCAGGAAGTCATCGAGGAATCGTCAAGCTTTGTCTTACGGGGAAGTAATGTCCGCTGTGAGTACACATGGGATACGGATTTATATGCTGTTAACGTTGACCAGGGACAGATTTCACAAGTTATTCAGAATGTGGTCATTAACGCTAATCAAGCCATGCCTGAAGGGGGAATTATTCACGTTAGGGGTGTTAACGTCAGTCATGATGAGGCTTTGAACCTGGACCTGCCTCCTCAGGAGTATATCAAAATAACCATTGCTGATAACGGTCCCGGTATAAAAAAAGATCAACTGGATAAAATATTTGACCCCTATTTCACCACAAAAAAAACAGGGAGTGGATTAGGCCTTGCTGTCAGCCACTCTATCATCGTCAAGCATGAAGGACGTATGATAGCAGAATCTGAGCCGGACAAAGGAAGCACCTTTACAATCTACCTTCCGGCAGAGAAAATTCACATTCCACATCCAGTTCCTGCAACTCCAATAAAAGATCAAAAAAAGTTGAATGGTCATGGTCAAATCCGAATAATGATTATGGATGATGACGAGATGGTGCAATTAGTATCAAAAGATATGTTAAACCACCTCGGTTATGACGTAGTACTGGCCAATCATGGTGAGGAAGCCATCGCCCTTTTTGAAGAAAGTATGGAAAACAACGCCCCCATTGACCTGATCATTATGGATTTAACAATTCCAGGGGCTATGGGAGGACAGGAGGCGGTTGGAAAAATTCATGCTATCGATCCTCATGCTAAGGTCATCGTCTCCAGTGGCTATTCCAATGACCCTATCATGACTAACTATAAAGCGTATGGGTTTCTGGCCACTGTTACAAAACCCTTCCAGCTTCAGGATCTGAAGAATGTGGTGCGCCGCCTTCTATAGGATATTGTTCGTTTTCATTTCAGGCAGTTCTGCCTACTCTCTGCATTCCCGGGAAGAGTAACTGCTAAAACTTCACATCATCATGATGTTTGTTGTATTTCTCTGCCAGATCCATACGTTGCCGAGAAAAAAACGCATAATATGGTATAGCTGGAACAGGGGCATCCAGGACATCTATGCTGTCTCCAAGACCTAATTTCTTAATTGACTCCATAATTCCTGTTCGCCCTGGATAAATAAAACCATCAAGCTCTCCGTCAGCTAACTTTGACAGGGAAAAATTGACTAAATCCCTATCCTTGATCATGGCCAGACGTAACTGCGGAAATTCCTTTGCAATATTGTGAGCAAGTCTGTGCCCGTGTATAACCCCTATTTTCGCCAAAGGCTCCAGGTCAGCCCATGTTTCAATTTTTTGAATATTGACGTCCTTTCTCAGGCAAACAACGGGTTTTTTCAAGAAAATAGGTTTCGCTGGGAAGATCCCAATCATTTCCCGTTCTGTATTTTTTGATGCGACAGATATGGCATCTATATTATGATTTTTTATATACATAATGAGTCTGGCCGGGGGAATTGGTCCAATCCATTTTATGGAGACACCCATCCGTTTAGCTATTTTTTGCCAATATTCAACCAATGCTCCGGTCGGCTTCCCAGAATCCTCATTCATTTCTATCAAGCCACTCAACTGACTAAACCCCACTTTCATCTCTTCTGCCAACAGGGGTGATTGGAACAGAACAAGACAAAGCAGTGAGAAGAAAAAAGTGTGTATTTTTTTCATAGTAAGAACCAGTACTGTTTTATAAACTCAGAAACTTGAGTTGTTAATGAATAGCCTCTATTTGATACTTTCTGACACCCCATATTTTCCCTGGCAAAGGGAAACAAATTCCAATACGTTGCAATGCTTTCTCGTTCATTTAATCACAAATCAACTGTTATTGACAGAAATTCTCCAGGAAATTAAGCAGTAGATACTCATCACAGGACAAGACAAAATCCAGGTAACCTGACTCTGCTTTACCCTTTTTTAATACCTATCACCGATAACGAAAGCAGCATCACTTCCATAATTTCTATTGATTTTTTTTACTACAACGTAGGAAAGTGCAAAAATTCCTCGTCAAAATTTCACTGTTCATGGTAGCTTGAAGCATTTAAATTTACAGGAAACTTCAATATAATAGAGTAATAATATTTACAGATAACCCCTCCTCTCAAAGCACACTCCGGAATACCGGATACAACAGGTAAAATTGTTTAACTATCGTCTCCTCACAGTTGTTTTCATTATGATATTCGGTGTTACCGTGACAGCCTTCCTGCGTCTGGATATCGATACGGATATCGTACGCTCTCTGCCATCCGGGCAAACGGTTATCAGCGATGCTCTGGAGATTTTCACCAGTCATCCCATTCATGACCAGATTGCCATTGATATCAGTGTAGAAAGCGACAACAGAGATATCCTTGTTGACTGTGGCAAATACATAGAGGAGGGGCTCCGATCAAGCAATCTCTTTGCTGAAGTGGGAACCGACGCAATCACGACTCTTATTCCTGAGCTTGCCCTCCATGTAGCTGGCAATCTGCCCATCCTCTTTTCTTCACAGGAACTGGAGCAAATGATAGCTCCCCGACTTGAAAAAAGATTTATTGGACAACGCTTTGAAGATATCCTCCTCAAACTGAGTAGTCTTGAAGGTATAGGACAGAGTCAGTTATTACAATCCGATCCTCTGGGCTTTATGGAACCGATAATGGCGAAGATGGCAATGCTCACGCCACTCCCAGGTACCTCGATATACAAGGGCTTTGTATTTTCCCCGGACAGGCGTCATCTTCTGGTAACAGCACGTCCGGGCAGTGCCGGGAGTAACACGGCCTCGGCCAGACAGATTGCAGAGCTTCTGGATGATCTCAGCACAGGGCTGACTAATAAATACAGTTCCAGTGGTATTACACCAATCCTCACTCCCGTAGGAGCATACCGGGCAGCGCTGGACAACGAATCTATCATCCGCCATGATGTGAACCTGGCCCTGGCTCTCTCGATGGCGGGTATCGGACTGTTGCTCTTTGTTGCCTTTCCCCGTCCCCTGCTGGGCCTTTTCTCCCTGCTGCCAGCCCTTGCCGGAACAGCGTCAGCCCTGTGTATTTTTTCATTGTTTCATCAATCAATCTCCATCATGGTACTCGGTTTTGGAGGGGCTATTATTTCCATCACCGTGGATCATGGTATTGCCTATCTGCTCTTTCTTGACCGTCCTCAAGAAACAAAAGGAAAAGAGGCATCGAGCGAAGTTCGGGCAATCGGGATACTGGCGGTTCTCACCACATGTGGAGCTTTTCTCACCCTCAGTTTCAGCGGCTTTCCAATCTTCGTCCAGCTTGGGCAATTCACGGCCATGGGGGTACTCCTCTCCTTTCTTTTCGTCCATTTTATCTTCCCCCGCATAACCCCTTCCATGGCTGCAGCCAGCAGACAGAATCTTCCTCTACGGCGATTTGTCGATACGCTGTACAGCACTGGACGCCCCGGAGCAATTGCTGCAACCCTTCTCGCGGCCTCACTACTCTTTTTTGCACGCCCCGACTTCAATGTAAGCCTTGAAAGCATGAACACCGTAAGCAGCGAAACCCGTGCGGCAGACAGTCTTTTCTCCATGGTATGGGGGGATATGGGCACAAAAGTTGTACTTATGACCAGAGGAGAGGCCGCAGAAATCCAACGGAAAAACGATAGAATTCTAATGCAGATTGAGTCGAACATGGCATCTGGAACAATCAGCTCCGCCTTTGTCCCATCCATGATCTTTCCAGGGCCGGAACTTGCCGCTCGTAATTTTGATGCCTGGAAGAAATTCTGGACGAAGGAGCGCCATGAAAATCTGCAGGAGAGTTTGAGCTCAAATGGCAAGTCTCTTGGCTTTGCAGAGGATGCTTTTGCTCACTTTCTCCGCCTTACTGGGAATCCGCAAAAAATTTCCAGCACAGAGATTCCTCAAAAATTTTACAAGCTCCTGGGGCTCTCAAAGAAGGATAGCCAGCTGACCCAGTTTATTACCATCACTCCCGGGACAAACTATAACAGTGACGATTTTTACAGCCTCTATGGCCGGGAAGGTAAACTCTTTGACGGTCCCTACTTCTCTGAACAACTGGCAAAAATTCTCTTTCACAGCTTTACCACAATGCTTGCAATCATAGCCATCAGCATTGTGGTTCTACTCCTCTTCTTCTTTGCCAGCTGGCAGCTGACACTTATCACGCTTATCCCTCCGCTTTTTTCCTATATCTGCACTCTCGGTACCATGAAACTGATCGGCCATTCCCTCGACATTCCAGGGCTGATGCTTTCCATCGTTATTCTTGGCATGGGGATAGACTATTCAATTTTCTTTGTCCGGGCCCATCAGCGCTACCGCGTTCCAGATCATCCATCATTCAGTCTTGTGCGCATGGCCGTTTTTATGGCAGGTGCATCCACTGTGATCGGATTCGGGGTTCTCTGTCTCGCTGAACATTCACTCCTTCGATCCATCGGGGTCACATCACTCCTGGGCATCGGCTACTCACTCCTTGGTGCATTCCTCCTGCTGCCACCTCTCCTTCAATTCTATTTTTCAAAGCAGAAAGGAAGCAGTCCTCCCGAGCTGTCTCTTAGTAAACGGGTACGAAACAGATACCGCCTGATGGAGGCTTATCCTCGGATGTTTGCCCGCTTCAAGCTGCAGTCAGACCCGATGTTTACAGACCTGCCGCAACTCCTTGCAGCTGATCGTGACAGCGTAAAAACCATTCTTGATATAGGCTGTGGATACGGTGTTCCCGGCTGCTGGTGTCTGGAATATTTCCCGGAGTCCAGAGTTTTCGGTCTTGATCCTGATGGTGAACGGGTCCGGGTGGCGGCACTCGCCATGGGAGAGCAGGGAGAGATTTTAGAGGATATGGCACCGGATCTGCCCATCGTACCCAACCCGCCGGATCTGATTCTGCTGCTTGACATGCTTCACTATCTTGACGATAAAAGCATACTGATACTTTTTCAAAAATGTTTCCAAATGCTTAATGACCAGGGCCTGCTCGTAACACGCTTTGTCATCAGACCGAATGGTGTCCCATCATGGTCATGGAAGCTCGAAGACCGTCGCGTCCGTTTTTCTGGAGGAGAGGCACATTACCGTACAGCACAGAGGATGGCTCATCTTCTGGAAAAAACAGGATTCAGGATAGAAACAAAAAAAACAACAGAAACAAATGCAGAACTCATCTGGCTCATTGGCCGTACCCATAAATAAAATGACAGAGATAAAAAGAACTATTTGCCCACTCGACTGCCCGGACAGTTGCGGAATTGACGCTACGGTTAAAAACGGAAGGATCGTTAAGCTTAACGGCGCCAAGGATCATCCGATCACTGCCGGTTTTATCTGTCGTAAGATGCAGCGCTATCACCACCGGATCCACTCCGAACAACGGATTCTCTACCCTCAGAAAAGAATCGGCCAGAAGGGCAAAGGACAGTTTACAAGAATCAGCTGGGAGGAGGCCTGGGAGATTCTGGTCAACCGACTGACGGCAATACAAAGCGAATATGGCGGAGAGGCATTACTGCCTTATTCCTACGCCGGGAATATGGGGCTGATTAACCGCTGGGCAGGATATCCGTTTTTTCACCGCTTTGGCGCCTCTCAACTGGATCACACAATCTGTTCCGCTGCAGCAGAAGCCGGATGGAACAGACACTGCGACGGCATCTCGGGAAGCCCTCCGGAAACAGTCGTAGATGCCGACCTGGTGATTATCTGGGGAATAAATCTCAAGGTCACCAATGTCCACTGCTGGCCATTTATCCAGAAGGCCCTTCGCAGGGGAGCAAAACTTGTCGTCGTCGATCCCTACAGAACCGCCACCGCCCACGCTGCAGATTACTATTTCCCTGTAACACCTGGGGGTGACACGGCCCTGGCTCTTGGTGCTGTAAAACAGCTCCTTGAAAACAATGGAATTGATTCCAGTTTTATCCAATCGGAAACTGAAAATTTCCATGATCTTGTGGCCTACCTCAATACGATCTCATGGGAGACTATCTGCGACCAATCGGGACTTGACCGCGATACAATAGGACAATTCGCAAATTTGATCCAGGCGCACCCCAAAACATTCATCCGTATAGGGATAGGCCTAACGCGTAACAGCAGAGGTGCCATGTCCGTACAGGGGATAACCTGTCTTGCGGCGGTAAGGGGCCTCTTTGACGGCTCACCGGGAAAGGGCGTTTTATTATTCAGTCGGGGGTTCAGGGGGGACTCGGCAAGACTCACCTACCCCTCCCTTGCACCATTGCCAACCCGTAAGATAAACATGGTCCAGCTGGGAGAAGCTTTAACGGTGCTGCAGCCACCTGTTAAGGCATTGATGGTCTACTCCAGTAATCCGCTGAGCGTCGCTCCGGACGCCTCAATGGTGCGAAGAGGCTTGTCCCGTTCCGATCTCTTTTGCATCGTCCATGAACAGGTTATGACACCCACCGCCCGATATGCCGATCTGTTATTACCGGCAACAACTTCCTTTGAGAATAGTGATCTGTACGGATCCTATGGCCATTTCTACATGGGAAAAGTAGATCCTGTCCTACCGCCACAGGGAGAATCCATCAGTAACTTTGACCTCTTTCAGTCCCTGGCCCGGAGGATGGGATACACCGATGCACCCTTCAGGCAAACAATTGATGAACGTATCCTGGACTACCTCTCAACCATTGATGGTATCTCCGTCACCGACCCTGAAGCCGGTACCTGGATCCATTCCAGTTACGGAAAGTCAGGAGAATCACTGTTTGGCCGGGAGAAGAAAAAATTCCAGTTTGCACCACTCTCAGTCCTCAAGGAAAAGAATGTTGCACGATTATTAGCAGCAACGGAGGCTGAGGATCCCGATCTCAGATCACGCTACCCGTTTTTATTGATCACACCGCCTAATACGAATTTGCTGAACAGTACATTCGGAGAGCAATATCCCGGAGAAACCGGCACGGTTCTGATTCATCCCGATGATGCAGGAATACATGGTGTTAGCAACGGCAAGAAACTTACCCTCTCCAATGGACGCGGCGAAGTTACCAGAATCGCGGCAATAAGCAGAGACACTCAGTCAGGACTGCTGGTCGCAGAGGGAATTTATTGGGAATCCGAAAGTGTAACGGGTGGAATTAATGATTTAACATCCCAGAAACTGACGGATAGTGGCGGTGGTGGAATATTTCATGAATCCCGTGTTTCCCTCCGCACAGATACCAACACATGAAAAAAACATCCAACAGGTTCCTGTTCTCCCAGGCGGATAAACTGGCGCTACTTGCCTTTCTTATCACAATTCCACTCCTTGCAATGGGAAGTGCACTAGCCCCAACACCTCTTATTCTCTACCTCCTGCTCTGTGTATCTGCCCCATTTTTCCCGCAATGGGGTTTTTTTCTTCCTATAATAAGCAGGAGTATCAGCGGAAGCAGAGCGGTTGCCCTCACCTTCGACGATGGCCCCTCACCGGTAACCACTCCAATCATTTTAGATTTACTAAAAGAATATGACTTCAAGGCCACCTTTTTTGTAATTGGAAAAAAGGCCGAGAGATATCCAGAGCAGATAAAAGCTATTCTTGCAGCAGGTCACACCATTGGAAACCACTCATGGCAGCATGACAATCTGCTGATGCTGAGAACAAAAAAACGACTGGGAGAGGATATCAGGAAAACCCAGGAAATTCTAAAAACCTATGGCATCCACCCTCTGCTCTTCAGACCGCCTGCAGGAGCCACAAATCCTCGACTCCAATCGGTACTGCTTACCGAAGGCCTCCAAACCGTCACCTTCAGCTGTCGTCCTTTCGATCGTGGAAACAGGAAAATCACCAATCTTGCCGAACGCATCAGCAGCAAACTTAAACCCGGCGACATTATCCTTCTTCATGATCTTGAGCCGCAAAATGCTGAGCTGACAGACACCTGGGAAAAGGAACTCAATATCCTGTTTTCCTATCTCAAAAAGAGCATTTATAAAGTAGAACCACTTGCAAAACTTATTCATTCGGAGGTAATGCTTGGCATTCCCCCTGCGAGTAGAAAGAGAAAAAAATAAGGACCAGGAAGGAGAAAGGACTGTTTTTTTAGCAGACAAGCATCAAACCAATTATAACTGCCCTATATTTTTTTGAAAAAAGCCCTGCCACAGGGTTTCCCGTCGAGATAGACAGCCTCAAGGCAGGAAAGTTTTCTGGGAAGCATTGCAGGTGTTGCCCGGGCAACTATAAAGTGGGCAGGCCTCCCCTTGGCAATAGGTCCGATCTCGTCAATGCCAAGGAGTTGGGTACCGTTGCCGGAAGCGGACTGTATTGCTTCAACCAGGGAATACCCAGCACTTATAAGAAGTCTTATCTCTTCGACAACGGACTCTCCGTGGATAACACCACGGCAGCCGGCATCTGTCCCAAGAGCAATTTTCACTCCGTATTGATGCGCCCTGCCTATCTGTTCCAACTGGTGATTCAGAGTTTTCACGATTACATCTTTTTTGCATCGTCCATCATCGAGTAAGTCCCAGTTATCAAGAATAGCTTTCATGGTGATGGCTGTTGGCACCCAGGTGATTTCCTTCTCAGCCATTCGCTTCAGGTTTTCCTCCCCCATGAAAAAACCGTGTTCAAGAGAATCACAGCCGCCATCCAATGCTATACGGACGGGCTCCCGGCCATTGGCGTGAACCATCAGTTTCTTCCCCTTCTCTCTGGTAATGGCCGCTATCTGCTGTATCTCTTCTACGGAAAACTGGGGTTCTGTTTCACGGGCGAATTCCGTGAAACTGTTCAGGCCGGAGTTGATCATTTTTATATGATCAACGGAATCTATCCTTCTAGCCACCGCAGTTCCAATGCTCTCTCCTTCTCCAGAATGGTCCCCGATAAAAGCGCCATAGCGGCCATCCCGATACCACGCCGGGCCGGGACTCTTCACTATCACCGGAACCCGTGTGTCGCCTCCCTCGGTTTCCTCTGTATACCGCAGAACATCTCCATTAGAATCACCGCCATCGCGTACTGCCAGCACACCGTGTAAAAAAAGATAATGCAAATGATCTTGAATGGATATGCGGCGATCCCGGTAGCCGGCTGTCAGCTGTCGTTGTCTCTTTCTCAAGTCAGTGGAACCCGACATGGCAAGATGGACATGGCAATCAACCAGAGGAGGCAGGATGGTACAATGAGACAGATCGGTGATCAGGGGTGAATCGGGATGGTCACTGTCGCTAAAGTCATCAATCTCCACAAGAATGGAATCCTTCACCGTCACCAAAACATTTTCTCGAACCGGTCCACCACTGCCGTCAATCATCCAGCCGGCTTTAACATAGTGAATCCCTCCGGACATATCAGAGAATTTTTTGTCCAATCAGGTTTTCACCACGCCCGAGTTTAGCACCAAAATCATCTGCCAGTTGAAAATGGCCCTCATTGGGTCCAGACGAGCCAGGTAACTGAACCGGAGCGTCAACCCCTCCAAGCCAGCGCATTCCAAGAAACTGAGCTGTGGCTTCAAGCGCCATCTGCACATTACGGGAACTATGCATGATATTCAGCCCTGAATGAGTGGATGCAACCGCCAACCCCTTACCGGCAAGATCCGACGAAAAGTCCGGATTTAAGGTATCCGACCAGCGATCGAGAAAAGTCTTCAGTTTACCGGAAAGTTGATACCAGTAAATGGGAGTGGCCAGCAGGATGATATCTGCACTCAATAACTTTTCTTTGAGCACCCCCATATCATCATCTCCCGCCTTGCTGAAATCATTTTGTAGAGCATCTCCAAAATAGTTCAGCCAGACATCCGTCACTGTATAATCATAAATATGCACCAGTTCCGTTGCCGCCCCCTGCTGTTCTGCTGCCCGAAGAACGCGATCCACCAGTGCCTTGCTGTTTCCATTTTTGTCTGGACTACCGTGTACTGAGAAGATTTTCATAGATTGCTCCTGTATCGGTTAAGGTGAGTAAACTAAAACTGCCACGATCAAAACATTGCCACAATGTGGTGATTAGTCAATGTTCTTTTTTTAAACTCCGTTCTTTGACGATTGGCCACAAAGGCTTGATGATACTTTATGACCATGGTATTTAAGATAATTCTCTGTCCGAACAATTAGCCTCCACTGGCCACTACGAACAAAAACATCTTGGACACCCTATGACGACAACACTCTACTGGCATGATTATGAAACCTGGGGTGCAGATCCCAGAAGAGACCGGCCTGCCCAATTTGCAGGCATCCGTACCGATATCAATTTAAATATTATCGGCAAACCGATGATGAACTACTGTAAACCTGCACTCGATATGCTTCCCCAGCCAGAAGCCTGTCTCATTACAGGGATCACACCCCAGACAGCCATGGAAGAAGGGCTCTGTGAAGCCGAATTCATGGCTGAGATTTATCATGAATTCATACAGCCAGGCACCTGTGGGGTTGGCTACAACAGCATTCGGTTTGATGATGAATTCACCCGCTACGGCCTCTATCGAAATTTTTACGACCCCTACGCCAGAGAATGGCGCAACGGGAATTCACGCTGGGACATCATTGATATGCTCCGCCTTACCCGTGCGCTTCGTCCGGAAGGCATTGAATGGCCGACCAATGAAGAGGGCGTCACCAGCTTTCGCCTTGAGGATTTAACACGGGCAAACAGTATCAGCCACGAAGGTGCCCATGATGCCCTTTCCGATGTCCACGCTACCATTGAGTTGGCACGGCTGATACGTACCCGTCAGCCGAAACTCTATAATTATCTCTTTGATATGCGGGACAAGCGCAAAGTCGGAAGCAACTTAAATATCCAGGAGCAACTGGTTGTTCTCCATGTTTCCTCCATGTATCCTGCAAAACAGGGCTGCATCTCCCCTGTTATTCCCCTGGCCGCACACCCAATAAACAAAAACGGTATAATCGTCTACGATCTGCGCCACGACCCGTCCCCCCTCCTCACCCTGGCAGTGGATGAAATCAAGAAACGTTTATTCACCAGAAGCGAAGATCTACCCGAGGGAGTGGAGCGTATCCCACTAAAAACCATCCATCTTAACAAAAGCCCGGTGGTGGTTCCAATGAGCACCCTGACCCCGGAAGCTGCAGAATGCTGGGGAATAAATCTTAAGAACATTGAAACACATGCAAAACAACTCAGAGGGCTGCCAGATCTGAGCAGAAAGCTGCAACAGGTTCACGGGGATCAGCAATTTCCTCCCATTACGGATCCTGATCAGAATCTCTATGGTGGGGGTTTTTTCTCCGACAGAGATCGGGCTCTGATGGAAGATATTCATGATATGTCGATAAACGATCTGGCCAAAACCCGTATGAAGTTTGAGGATCCCCGTCTTTCAGAGATGCTGTTCCGCTACCGCGCCCGAAACTGGCCCCACTCCCTTTCCCAGGAAGAACGTGTCCGATGGAACACGTTTCGTCACAACCGTGTTACCAATCCCGATGCCGACTGCGGAATCACCCTTTCAGAATACCGTAAACAACTGGCCAAAAAGGTGATGCAACCCGATGTAAAGGAGCGTGAGCGAAAAATTATTTCAGCTCTGGCTGACTGGCCGACACTGCTTGGACTCTCGTAAGAATTCCCACCTCAATCCGGGTCTGGGATATTCCTTAAAGGTGACCAAGCAGGGTATAAATCATCTGCTGCCCCTTCCCCTTCATCTCAACCTCTTTTCCATTACTCAGGAGGAAACTGTCCTTCAGCAGTTCATAGCTTGCACTGGAGACATTTATCTGCAAAGGCTGAGCAGATTTTTCTACTCGGGCAGCGATATTAACAGTATCACCAAAAATATCGTAGAGGTACTTCTCTGTTCCGACAACTCCGCCCACCAATGGGCCGCTACTGATGCCGACACGAATCTCCCAGGAAATGCCAACCCTCCGGTTTCGTTCCTTAAGAAACTCAACCATTTTCAGCGCCGCCCTGGCAACATTCACCGCATGATCCGGATCCGGCGTGGGTACCCCGCTCACAAAAAGATAGGCGTCCCCTATGGTCTTCATCCGCTCACAATTTCCAGCATGGGTAATCTTATCAAAAGCAGTGAAAATTTCATTGAGTTCACGAATAATCACCCCCGGGGAAAGCTCCGATGAAGCTGAGGTAAAATCAACAATATCAGCAAAACAGACCGTGGTATCGGTGAAGAGTTGTGGGGCGTAGCCTCCCGTGGCTAAAAGTTCCTGCACAACAGATTCCGGAAGGACATGTCCCAGCAAACGCTCTGTTTTCAGTTTCTCAACAATCAGCTGCTGATTTTTTTCCTCAAGTTCATCCTGAAGATGTTGAATTCTAAGATGTGTGCGAACCCTGAGCAACACCTCCGAGGGCTGAAAGGGCTTGGTAATATAGTCGATCCCTCCCGCCTCAAACCCTTCGACCTTATCCCTGGGAGAGTCAAGAGTACTGATAAAAATGATAGGAATATTCTTTGTACGATGATCTCCCTTCAACTGCCTGCAGACCTTATACCCATCAATCTCCGGCAGAATAATATCGAGCAAAATGAGATCGGGTAGATATTCCTGGGCGTGCTCAATTCCAATTTCACCAGAATCAGCTGTGAGAACGGTATAATCCTGTTTTTCAAGGAGCTTGGCCAAAAGCCTCTGCATAACAGGAGAATCTTCGACAATCAGTATGGTTTTCAGCATACAGTTACGTTCAGGAAAGTTAACGTTAGACTGTCCATCATCGATGCACAGAAAATCACTATTTCACCATTAACAGTATCAGGGAAACACTAGAAATACCACTATTTGCAGACAATTTTTTCTCACTTTTATCTTCAGCTTCAGAAATGGAGCAGCAAGAAAAGCGCTTAACCAACCACAACAACTAAAATAATATTTTTTTTACTGAACACAGAGTACAAACAAGCCAATTCCAGACCTGCAGGAAAATGTCGCTTGGCGCAGAGGCAAATTAATGCTTTAATGGGGTATAGTAGTTGTTTGTCAGGAACTATACATTTACCAGGAAATAATTCCACCATATGAAACTGCTCCTCCTCCAGGTTCTCTTTTTCGTAAAAAACGAAAAGGCGAAGAAAAACGTTTATCTTCTGACCCGTTTCCTCTTTTTTCTCACTTTTATCATTTCTCTGTACAGCGTCCTTTTCCACCTTATCATGCTTTATGAAGGAAGGGATTTCAGCTGGATTACCGGTTTTTACTGGACGCTCACGGTCATGTCCACCCTGGGTTTTGGTGACATTACCTTCTCCACCGATCTTGGGCTTCTCTTTACCCTCCTTGTTCTGATATCAGGAGTTATCCTGCTCCTGATCATGCTGCCATTCACCTTCATTCAATTCTTCTGGGCACCCTGGCTTGAGGCTCAGAATGAAACGCGTATTCCACGGATCCTGCCAAAAGAAACAAAAGAGCATGTCATCATACCGACCTTTGATGCTCTCACCAGAAACCTTGTGGAAAAGCTCAGGAAACATCTCTATGACTATTGTTTTGTTACCGCTGATCAACAACTGGCCCATGAGATACAGGACAGCGGATACAACGTTATTTTTGGAGAAATCGACGACCCGCAGACCTATGATAATATAAATGCCGACCAGGCTGCACTGGTAGTAACCACTGCCGACGACCTGATGAATACAAATATCTCATTTACTGTACGAGAAGTCAGCAGTAAAGTCCCCATAGCCTGTAGCGCCGACCAGGAACACTCCCTGGATATCCTTAATTATCCTGGCAACATCCATGTGTTTCTGTTTATGAAGATGCTTGGCATCAATATGGCCGAAAAAACCATGCCCGTTGCAGGTACTCATATAATCGGCAGGTTTGAGGAACTGCGTGTTGGAGAGATCCCCGTCAGAGACACAGCCCTTGTCGGAAAAACGCTCGCCGAATCCCGACTCAGGAACGATCTTGGGATAACGGTTATCGGTATCCTGGAAAAGGGCAAGATATTGACTCCCGATCCCCAGGCAAAACTCTCTGTGACCAATATTCTCATCATTGCCGGGAGTGCCACAGAACTGGAAAATGCGGGAAAATATCTCGTGACACCACCCTCACAGCCACTCCCCAGACCAACCGTCCTTATCCTTGGTGGCGGCAGAGTTGGCGAAGCAGCTGCCGGATATTTAGAGGCAAAGAATGTCCCCTATATCATAATTGAGAAACGGCAAAACGTGGGAACAAATCACGATCATCACATCCATGGTGATGCGGCCGATATCAACACATTGCAAGAAGCTGGCATCGACAAGGCATCGTCTGTAATCATCACCACCCATAATGATGCCATGAACATCTATCTCGCCTTTTACTGTCGGCAACTCAGGCCTGATATTCAAATTATAAGCCGGGCTGGTGAAGAACGTACCGTATCCAAACTCTTCCGGGCGGGTGCAGACCTCGTGGATTCTTTCGCATCAATGGGAGCTACTGCCATAATGAACATCCTCCACCCGACTGATACTTCCTTCTTTTCGGACGCGCTCAATGTCTTTCTAGTACCAACCCCTGAAGCATTTATAGGAAAGACATTGACCGAGCTCCGGATGCGGGAAAAAACGAGCTGCAGTCTGCTGGCGGTAAAAAACGAAGGATCATTCATGACAAATCCCGATCCGACAACAATTTTTGACGACAGTTACGAATTAATCCTGGCAGGATCAATTGAAGCAGAAGAACAGTTCCGCCGGGAATATCTGAAAAAATAAATGGAGCCGTAATATTTGGCTGAACACAACTGATGACAGCAGACGAAGAAAAAAGAGAGCTACAACTCCTTAATATTAAGAAGAAGCTGTCTCTTTATTTCCCCGAAGACAGCTATTCTTTCACGAAACAGGCCATTGAAGACGGGATAGCTTCGGGCGAATTTATGACCACTGTTGCGGATATCCTGCCCTATGTCCAGACAGCACTGTTTGACAATAAAATTCTCGAGGTGGAAATTGACGGCACCACCAGAATATATTTCAGCAGGATCCACGATGATACCCCAGATCCGGAAGAGGTGGTGAACGAATTGGGGGAAGTAGAACTGCAACAGCTTGATTATGTGGCAGGAGACTACCTGAAATTATTAAACCATATCATTTGCCTGCCTCTCGAACCTGGCATGGGAAACCTTCATATTCGTAATTCCCAAAGAGTGATGATTCGTTTTTTCACAACCACCAGCGCCATCGAACTCGGAACATTTTTTCAGGATCTGGCACTCGTTCAGGATCTCCCTGTTCTACGCCTCTCTTTTCCGGTAATTGGCAGACAAGTTCAGGGAGCAAGAGCTTTTCGGGCCAAGGTGCCTGCGAGCATGGGATTTACCCTTCTTGTCAAGGGGAAGAAGAAACACCGTCCCGATATAAAAACGGTCCCCATCGATATCAGTAGTGAAGGACTCTCCTTTGAGGTTCAAAAAGAAGAACAGCTACTGTTCCGCGAAGACGAGATCTGTAATATTCGGTTTTTCCTCCTCGGCGATATGCATGTGAAGGTCAATGCGACCATTCGCCATATCTCCAAGATTCGCAATAAAAAAGGTATCCAGTATTGCTGTGGCGTACAGTTTGACCTTTCCACCCGCTCTCTGGCTGCGTCCATAGAGGCGTTTGTTGCAACTGTGCAACGTGCCCATTTGAAAGAACTTTCGGAAAAATCTGAAGAAAGCGGTATTACCCTTATTCGTTAGTACTACGGAGCCAGCCGCTCCGCATTCCACCCCCCGCCATCGGCAGGTACATAGAGAAACCTGTCATGGAGGCGATTTTCCCGTCCCTGCCAGAACTCAACCGAGGATGGCACAACCCGATATCCTCCCCAGAATGATGGCAATGGAACATCGCCTCTGGAGAACTTATTTTTCATCTCCTGAAACTTTTGCATTAGAAGCTTACGTGATGAAATAATACTGCTCTGATTGGAGACCCAGGCAGCAATCTGCGAATCACGGGGCCTACTCATAAAGTATCTGGCCGATTCCGTGGTAGTGACAGGGCTTGCCGTACCCGCAATACTTATCTGCCGCTCCAGTTCAAGCCAGACAAAGTGAAGATTCACCCTGGGGTTCCCCTTAATCTCACGTGCTTTACGACTTTCTTTATTGGTAAAAAAAACAAATCCACCGTCATCGTAATACTTCAACAGGACAGTCCGCTGGCTGGGCTGCCCATCGGGACTCACGGTGGACAGGATCATGGCGTTGGGATCAGGGATATCGGTGTCTTTTGCCTGATTAAACCAGAGGTTAAACTGCTCGACAGGACTGGGAAGCAGATCACCGTGCTCCAGCCCGCCCTTTAAATATTCGTGACGAAAATGACTGATATCCACTTGTTCTCTTATCCCCGATTACCGTATCGTTCAAAACTTACTCGATCTTTTAAGAGCGAGGAATCGGGATGGCCATTGCTCTCTTTCTCCGGATAACCTATGGCAACGACAGCCTCAACCACCATTCCCTCCTTCAGGCCAAGGGTTTCGGCAACATAGGCTTCGGCACTTCTTTGATTGTCATGCTCACGCAAACGTATCTGTACCCAGCAACTGCCAAGCCCAAGATCCGTTGCCTCCAGATGCAGAAGCAATGTTGCGATGGAACAGTCCTCAACCCACACATCACACTTGTCGGGATCGGCACAGACAGCAATGGCAAGGGAGGCATTCTTCATAAATGCAGAACCGTGAACCTTTGCCTTTGCTAAAGCCTCAATGGTGTTTTTGTCCTGAACGACAATAAATTCCCAGGGATACAAGCTTCTCGACGATGGAGCCCGTAGCATGGCTTCGATAAGTAGATCCACCTTATCCTGTTCAATAGCCTTATCCTGAAACTGACGCACAGACCTGCGTTTTCTCAAAAGTTCAATAAACATATTTTTTCTCACTTAAAATTTCTTAAAACCATATCGGTATCACGCCATTCTGGAAGGAGCCTGTCCATATGGCCATAAAACTCTTTATTATGATCGCGCTCAAGCAGATGTACCAGTTCATGGACGACTATCAACTCCAGACACGCATCAGGCTTTTTGGCAAGTTCCAGATTCAACCAGAGGCGGCCTGCCATGACATTGCACGTCCCCCATCGGGTTTTCATCTTCTTTATTCGAAATTCCTTTGCCCGTCGCCCGACCTGCGGCTGCCATTTCGCAAGTAAGGCAGGAATACGACGTTTCAGCTCCTCACGATACCAGGTTTCAAGCACAGTCAATCTCATTTTACTTGTTGTCCCGGGACGGATATGGAGAGTAATCCCGACCAGCGAATCAAAGCTGACGTAATGACGTGCACTGTTTTCCACCACAGTGAGTGGATATTTTCCCCCGAAAAAAGGATGCATTTCACCAGTGACAGCCTTCAAAACGATTGCTACTGGACGTGTCCTGAAATGCTCGCGTTGCTTTTGAATCCAAGGAATTCGATTCGTGACAGCCTGTCGCAAACGTTTATCAGAGGTTCGATGAGGCACCGAGATACGTACCCGACCATCGGGAGCATATACCGCCAGATTGATGTTTTTAACGGATTTTCGCCAGACCTCCACAGGAAGATCGTTGATCACAATATATTCTTTATTCAAACGCTTCTCTTCCACAAAAACAACTAAAGAGTACGGGACGACTTAAATCCAGCCAGACGCCATACCACTAACAAAGACAACAGACTACATTGATTCGCAATGCCCATGGCAATCACGATTAATATATCCTGGAGGACATGGCTGATTATACCGGTAATCCCAGTTTGTACAATCATTCTGGTAGACTGACTGACACCCCCCCCTGCAGTCACCGTTAACAGTTCCGGGAGGGCAGGGTGCGTTGGCTTCGAAATCCCAGTTACTACAGTCATATTGCGGAACATCAGGTGGGGGGCCAACTTGGGTATTACATAGTCTTGGGCCCGGACATGTCTTAAATCTGTTCCCAGTGGTGTCGTCACAGAGTGTTTCGTAGACCTTTCCAGGCTGGCAAACCCCTTGATGTGAATCAAGTCCGAGGACGCGACATGGAGCTCCCCGCCCAGCATAATTGCTGGGTAACACCTGCCATGGTCCTGGACAATCTGCGGCTTGAGCAGTTGAGGAGAAAACGAAAAGACTGGTAGTGAATAACAAATACTTTCTTAGTTGCATGCCACACTCCATTTCGTAGATATTTTCAACTCACCCCTAATAACAGGTATTTCCATTACTGAACAAATACAATTAGCACCAATTATTGTTAAATGAAAGAGAAATATTGGAATCATATTACAGAGAAGTAAACCGAGGGTGAGCTTCAAATTGTACTATCCAAACTCTAACAACAGGGACCTTCTATACCCAGAAAATCATTAATGATTCCACGAACACAGCCCTCACCTGCTTCCACAGCAATTGCACCCGTCGGACAGTTTCGCATGCAGGCTCCGCACTCCATACATACATTACGGGCAGCTATTACAGCTTTTTTTTACTTCCATTTGAAAAACACCATTGCCACAGCTCCAATCCCAGAAGGTCTCGCAATATCCTTCGATCCACTATGCAGTAAACCGTGCCTAGCACATTCCCTGGCTGGCCAGAAGCATATGGCCTTTCTCAGCCTCGGCCAGAGTGATGAACGATGTCTCCAACTCCGTCCCCTGAAGGCGCAAAGCAACGGAACGATATAAGTCATAGGCTGCATGTTCTATTTCCAGAACAATTTCAAGGAGCCGGGCTTCGAAATTATCTTCAATTTTGTGAAGCTTCTCAAGGTGTTCTGCTACGGGTTTTCCTCCTTCAACGATATCGCCGGGAAGAGAGGCGTACAGTTCCTCAAAGGGAGGGATAGTCTCTCCGGTTTTGGCCCACATGGAATAGATCAAACGCGCATGGCCAGTCTCTGCCTGACCAAGTACTTCGATGGTTCTGCGATAGGGAACATCACCAATATCCTGCAACACTGCCTGATAAAATTTTTCGGCTCCCCGCTCAAGATTCATGGCAGTTCTGAATAACACAGAAAGATCTGCGTCAAAATCAAAAACCTGTAAAACAGGATAGTCGGGAACAGTTCTGTCGGTGAAGGAAATAATGCCACCCTCAAGATTGTAAATTTTTTTCTGGAAAAATGGAACCGAGGTGGCAAAAAGCGCTGCGGTACGGGAACGTTTACCGCTATGGCAATAAAAAATAATATCCTTATCAGCTGGAAGCTCGGTCAGGCGGGCATTGATTTCTGCAAGAGGCAGAAGGACACAGCCGGGAATATGCTCCTCTTCATATTCTTCGGGAAAGCGGACATCAACAACAAGATATTCACTTTCGGCCTTCTCTTTCCGAAATTTGCGAAAAGCCTCCATATTCATTTCATAGTAATCATCAAGTTGCATAACGTTTTTCTCTCTTTAATTTGTTTATCGGCGTGTATACCGAGTCACAGGACAAAGCTTTCCCCTCCTTGCCAAGATACGCCTTCACAATACTTTCATCCTGCCACAGGGTTGCCGCATCACACTTGATTACGATCTTTCCGGTTTCCAAAACATAGCCATGGCTTGCCAGCTGAAGGGCGCCCCTGGCATTTTTCCACCAGCAGGATAGTCACCTCTTCCTTATTCAGACAGACAAAAATAGGCATGATCTCCTTGACCAGAAATGGAGCAAATACAAGAATTGGGCTGATAGTAACCATACCCTTGCAAAAGTGATACTGCTACGAAAAATCGCCCCCCCACTCACTATCAAAAGAGTCTACTCAGGCTACAACATTATCTACTGAGAGCTGTTTTTTTGGATCCTTTGCCCTTTGCCTTGACCACGCCCCTTGCCACCCCTTTCTCCAGTAGCCTTTTGCTGTCGTTCCCGGGATCTGTTGGACTCTTGTTCAGTGATTGTACCATCGCCGTCAACATCATATTTTTTCTGGAACAGAGAACCTTTAGCGGATACGTTTTCTCCTGGAATCAGGACAGCAATCATACCGAATGTTCCGAGTACTACCGTAGCAATTAGAACTTTAGTGTATCCCATAGAATACTGTCCCCTGTTTATATTTTACAACCTCTAAGTTTTTTCTTTGGGGGGGGACACATATAACAACAGCCAAAACGAATAATAGCAGTGATTTCTGGAATTTTGCTCAACAACGAAGCATATTTCACCGAAAGGCAAGGCACCAATAAAATCGAGATCAAACTGCAGTAAACACCCCACTTACAGTCATCCCTTTCATACACCATTTCATATCTCGTAAAAATTCCCTGAAACCGGTTAAATTGTTTGACTTTTGAAATGCACAGGCATATCCTTCAAACACCACAACGTATCCGCACGGAGAATATAATTAGAGACCGACTGTTAATCAGATTTCCCCATTCTCCATGCTGTTTTTTTGTACTATTATTTTTTATTCATCCCACTCAACCACATTATATAAACGATTATGAAATGGTCTAACCTTAAACTTTCGGCAAAGTTTGGTCTTATTTTTGGCAGCGCTTTTATTTCTTTTATCCTGGTCCTTCTTTTTTACCAGCGTACTGTCACCCAAACAACGGGAGGATTCAAGGATCTTATTACTACTGAAGTTGCCATTGCTTCCCATGCAACTGCAATTAATGGAAGTATGCAGCAGGCGCGACGGCTTGAAAAAGAATTCCTGCTCAGCAAGGATTTACTCTATAAAGAAAATCTGCTGGAAACCCTTAAGGGGCTGAAAGACGAGGCAGCTAGAATAAAAGATCTGGCTCGAGACACAGAAAGCAATACCGCTACTCTCGCTACTGAAATCCTAAGCCAGGTGACCATTTATCAACAGGCCTTCGAGAAACTGGTTTCCTCCCAAATGACAAACGGTCTCGACAGCAACTCTGGCCTGCAGGGAGAGTTTAAAGCATTAGCTCTGCAGGTTGCCAAAAATCTGAAAAAGCATCAGGTGAGTGATTCCTACCTTGCCCTTTTGCAGATGCGCCGTTTTGAAAAGGAATATGTCCGTACCAAATCGGAACGTCATATGGCAAAGTTACTGGAATCCATTGATACTTACGAAACGTCACTAGACACCCTTGAAGATGAAGAGGATTTGTATGATGACCAGATTGAAAAGCTCTCTGCCTATCAGGAAGCTGTAAACAACTACGCACAATCACCAGACGAATCCACACTGAGAGAACTGCAGACCACGGCGGTGGATTTGGAGGCAGGCTTGAATCATCTCTATGTTCCAAATGCCAGGATTCAACTTCTCCTCCTGAGACTGACCGAAAAAAATTACATCATCACTCGAATGAAAAAATACGGTGTAGCCACTCTTGAAGCCGCAGAAACCATTCAAGACATCTTTGATGAATCCAATGCGGATCCTAAGTATATCGAAATCATTAACGCTGATCTCACAGCCTACAGTGAAACTTTCTCTGCCTTGATGGCCAATGATGTACAGATAGTCGAAGCACTGCTAGTGATGAGTGGAGCCGCAAAAAAAGTGGAACCACTGGTAGCTGAGATCATGGATCAAGCCAACCAGGGAAAAGAAGCACAAATCACCAGCACTTCTGCTAAAGCCCAGAAAATGGGCATGCTTGCCATAAGCATTGGCCTCTGCGTAGTCCTGATATCAGGTATTTTCACATTTTTCACCATCCGTTCGATTGTTGCCGAATTGAAGCGTGGTGTTGATTTTGCGAAACAAATGTCTTTAGGGGACTTCACCACCACTCTCACGATCAATCGTCGTGACGAGATCGGAACCCTCGGTGAAGCGTTGAACAACATGGTTTCCGGTATTCGTGAGATGTTTACAGAAATCTCCCAGGGAGTGGCTCACCTGTCTTCCTCTTCAGATGAGTTATCCACTATTTCTCATCAAATGTCTGACGGCGCAGAACTCTCTTCCCAGAAGTCAAATAGCGTTGCAGCTGCTGCTGAAGAGATGAGTGTCAATATGGATTCGGTAACACTGGCTAGTGAAAATGCCACCAACAATGTCAATATGATTGCTGCTGCCGTAGAAGAAATGAATGTTACGGCTCAGGATATAGCCCGTCAGACCGAAAAAGGTCAGAAAATCTCGCACGATGCGACAAAACGCATCAATATCTCCTCCGGGATGATAGAACAACTGGGTCAGGACATTTTCGAAATCAACAAGGTCACCGAAGCTATTAATGAAATTTCTGATCAAACAAATCTACTCGCCCTGAATGCTACAATCGAAGCTGCGAGAGCAGGTGATGCCGGAAAGGGTTTTGCCGTAGTGGCCAATGAAATCAAAGAGCTGGCCAAACAGACCTCTGCCGCCACCCAGGAAATCAAACAGCACATAGAAAGCATTCAAGGTTCTACAGGAAAAACTGTGGATGAAATAAAGGGAGTTGCAGCCGTTGTGGCAGAAGTTGATACAATCGTTTCTAGCATTGCCCTTTCCATGGAGGAACAGACAGCCACCAATCAGGAAGTTGCAGGTAATATCGCCGAGGTATCGGAAGGAATGGTGGAGGTCAATGAAAACGTAGGCCAAAGTTCGTTGGTGGCAGGGGAAACCGCAAAAGACATTGCCGAGGTTAGCCGAATAGCCCAGGAAATCATGGCCAACGGAAACAAAGTGAATCTCAGCGCTGGTGACCTTGCCAGCCTGGCATCAAAACTCAAGAAACTTATGCAGCGTTATAAACTGTAGAGAGTGGCGAAGGGAAAAAAACGGGTTCCTGCAAAACTGCAGAGACCCGTTTTTTTATTGATTCTACCAGGCCAGATTGCCATGAGCCTGAACTACGGCTGGCTACCGCTGATCTATGTTGGTCTTTTTGAGATGAGTATTACCTTTGCCCTCTGGCTGACAGCCCTGCAATTGGCCGCTTCGGCAGCCAGAATAGGAATTCTTATCTATATAACCCCGTTTTTTTCTCTTCTAATCCTGAAAACCGTTGTGGAAGAACAGATCCATCCAGCCACTTTTATCGGAATTGCTTTGATTATCGGCAGTATTTTATTCCAGAGCTGGCGACCAGAAGAAAGACAGCAGCACAATAAAACTTCCCTATGAAATATTATCTCTATGCGATGGGGGCAATCCTCTGCTGGGCAAGCCTTCCGGCCGCCACCGGATCAGGACTGACAGAGCTTTCAACGGAAGAGCTGATGTTCTTCAGTTTTAGCAGTGCAGCTGTTTTCCTCTATGCACAGGACGTTCTTTTGACACGTTCTTTCACTGTTTATATTCCAAATCTGAAAGCTATTCTGCTCGGAGTCTGGGGTATTTTTATCTACCATTACATCTATTATATGGCGCTTGGCCGCGCGCCTTTAGCCGAAGGCGCAATACTGGCCACCACATGGTCATTCTGGATAGTGGTATTTTCTTCGATAATTCTTTTTAGAAAATTGAAAATCTCCATAGTGATTACTGCTTTTGCGGGAATGATCGGGGTAGGAATTGTTATTGCATCCGGCAAGGATCTCAGCTTCAGCGGTGACTATATGCAGGGATATCAGCTTGCCCTGGCCTGTGGTCTGATCTGGTCGAGTTTTTCGGTGGCACTCGGCCATGTAAGAATACCAAGAGAGCCGATGACGTTTTTCACCATTATAGCAGCCCTCCTTTCAGCTCTGCTCTACGTACTCACCATGCCCCACGGAGTACCGTCACCCAAAGCCATCCGTGCAGCCGTCTATCTCGGCTGTGTTCCACTGGGCTTATCCTTCTTTTTGTGGAACCGTGCGGTTACCAGGGGAAATATGGTTATAATTGGTTTTCTCAGCTACCTCACCCCGCCCCTTTCAGTTCTGCTGGTGGCCCTGATTCATGGAACAACGGTTACTTCCCAGGTTCTGCTTGGAATGGCCATTATTATCATGGCTTCAATTGGTGGCCGCTTCGCTCTTTCACACTCTGGCCGAAGAAAAAAGCCTCTCAGATAAACAAAGAGAGCAAAGAAAGACTGGCAAAGGACAGGAGAATCCCCCAGCCCACGAGAGCAGCCGTCAGCCTCGGAGCAAATCCTGCACTCATGGCCATGGCCCCCGCAGTAACCATGGGTGGCATTCCCGCCTCAAAGATGGCAATTCGTGCTTCGGGACCATCAAGCCCCAGTAGCCGGCAGATCAGAAGAGCTGCAAAGGGAGCAATAAGGAGTTTTGCGATCAGCCCGAAACAAAAGGGGAAGGTCTGGCCCGGTGCCAGTCTGATTTTCAGCTGCAAGCCAATGGCAAACATAACCACGGGAACCAACGAAGAGGCAATGAGAGACAGACTCCCTGCAATCGCCGGATGCTGCAATGGCTTTGCTAAAAGAAGAGCAGCAAGTAGCGCCAGAAATGGTGGAAAAGTAAAAATCTTTTTGAGGATGGCGCCTGCACTCTGACGCTGCTGTTCACTGTAGAACGCCAGCACAAAGGAACCATAGGTTGAGAGAGCAAGAAACGACCCGAACTGATCATAGATTATCCCGTAGGAGACCATCTCTGTGCCCCAGAAAGCCTCGATCATTGGAATACCCAGAAATGACGTATTCCCCAGAGGAACCGTAAGAAGAAGCACCACCGTGACTTCACTTGACCAGGCAAAAAGGCGGCTGGCAATAAAGACAAGAGCAGCTCCCAGAGACGTCATCAGCCAGGGTATAATAAGAAGAACAAACAGATCTGTTGAAAAGGAGAGCGTAGGTACCTGACGCAGGATAAGGGCCGGAAGAGCAACCCAGATAACATAGAGGTTCAGGGTCACAGGCGCATTATCGGCAAAAATTGTCAATCTTTGCAACCCCATGCCGACAGCAAGACAGATAAAAATAAGAATAAAATTTTCCATAAGTCAGAAACTCAATATTTATGATGAAAGACGAAAGATCAGGCGGACGAATTGCAAAATATTTTCACAATCGTCAGAAATATCGTATAATACACCATGTATAAAATACTTATGAGTGATTCGCCTCAAAAACTTGAACTTGAAGTTCAAAGATATTTAAAAAATGGATGGTCCGTTGCCGGCGGGGTTGCTATCTCACCTGCATCAATCTATTTCCAGGCGGTATTCAACTCCACCAAAATTAAATTTCATCAAAAGAAATAACCATAAGTCAACACTTACAACATCTCATTACTTCCAATTTCCTAAACGAAACATATCCCGTTTTCATCGACCATCGATGCGCTGAATCCTATAGAGAGTTAAAAAGACCCAAATCGGTACACTTCATGGATTGATTCTCGTTGAAGTAATTCCATTTAAGTGGTATTTCTCTGGTCTAAGTGCAATGATATTGCTGGAATTACCTTTTTTCAAATTCACAGTATCCTTAGTAAATGTTCTCCATGTCAATTATGTTTTTTACTGTGAAACTGTGACTTCCCTTTCTTTTATACTCTAACAGTTATGGATATAGCGCCACAACAACACTGGACTCTACGAAAACAGTTACGAACGCTCTTCCTGCTCGCTCTCACCTTTGTTGCATTTTGCTTTCTCTTTGGGTTATGGCGCGTTCAGCAATTCAATCACCACCGTATGGAGATCCAGAATTCCTCCCTGAGACTGCAGCAAAATCTCAAAGCCAATTTTGACAAGACAAAAGCTATTGGCCGTATTCAAACCCAGTTGCGTCTCTACATGCAATCCGGAAAAAAGGAGCACCTCAGCGAAACCAAAAGTGAAGCAGAAGCTCTTCTTGAAGAAATCACAGAAGAAAACAAGAATATACTTCTTCAGTTCCTTAAAAAGGTTGATATCCTTGAGGTACGACTTGACAGCCTGAGTGAAAATAATATCAAAATTTTTCAGGCCGAAAAAAATATCCTGACCAAATCTGGTCAAATTATCAAAACATTGCCCCCAGAGCAGTACTTCAAGTTACGTGCTGTTGTGAGCGACGCCTGCCTTGAGCATCACCATCTCTATGTAACGTCCATCATAAGCAACCAAAGTGATACCCTGATTCGAATTCAGCAGCAATTCTCCGAGTTATATGATGAGGTGGACAAACAGCTTGTGGCATTGATGGCTGTGCTTCCAGAATCTTCCCGTGCCGGAATGGAAAGCCTTCGTGATGAATATTTCACCCTTGAAGATGGTGTACAGACTGTAACTTCAATCCGTATCACCATTACTGAAACTCAGAATCAGACAGTGAAGGTTCTGGAACAGATCAATTCTGCCATAACCACAACATCACTGGATCAGGAGGGAGAGTCTGCTCGTCTCATGGCTGACGGTCTCAGCCTGGCTCAAAGAAATCTGGTTATAATGTCAGTAAGTCTTGTGCTTGCCGCGCTCATGTTCGCGATCATCGCCTTTTTCCTCCATACCAGAATGATCAGGCCACTGGTCGATTTTATTGAACTGCTGCGCCGCATGACAGCACTTCTTGCCGGAATGCGGACAAAACAGGTATCCGAAGATGAAAACTTCCTCTCTCTTTCCAATATGTCAGACAAACGCCATGATGAGATCGGGGAAGTAGCCGAGGCAGTCAAACGACTGATTCTGCGTTTACGTGAACTATCCATATTCAGGCAGACCATTGAAGCTGATGAGATGACAAGCGAAATTTATACCCGCCTGGCTCGAATTTTTATGCATAAGCTGGGGCTTGATACGTTTATCATTTACGAAAAAAATTCAAAATCAAAGGGGATGCTCCCTATCTACTGTCAACCTCCTGAGATCGAGGAGGACTTACCGGACTTCAGTGTAGCTGACAGGTGTCGGGCACAGCGAACCGGAACCCTTATTACCTCTCAGGATGATCTTTTAATCTGCAAGCAGTTTCCTCTTCATGATGTAATGCATCATGTTTGTATTCCCATGATGGTAGGTGGACAGGTCATTGGTGTGGTGCAGTTTTTGTATTCAATAGATCTTTCCCGGAGTGAGCACCTGAAAATCACGAGGGCTATTGAAGAGGCTCGACACTATATTCTTGAAGCCCTGCCGGTGCTGCAGAGCAAACATCTTGCAGAAAAGCTTGAAGAGATGGCAACAGAGGATCAGCTCACCGGATTATATAACAGGCGCTATCTTGAATCGTCCCTTGAACAGATCGTAGCCGGTGTACAGCGACGTCAGACAAAGCTTGGAGTTCTGATGTGTGATATGGACTATTTTAAACAGGTAAACGACAATTACGGACATGACGCCGGCGATGCAGTACTTATCCAGTTGGCTCAACTGTTGTCCGATTCTGTCAGAAAATCTGATATGGTTATTCGTTTTGGAGGGGAGGAATTTCTTATTCTGCTGGTTGATTGCCAGGATTCCCAGGCAGCTCAGCTAGGAGAAAAAGTACGAAAAGTAGTCGAGGAGCACAAGTTCCAGATCGGTGGTCAGTCCATACAAAAAACTTTGAGTATTGGGGTCTCGGAATTCCCCATTGACTCCGCCAAAGGAATCTGGGAAGTGATCAAACACGCTGATGTTGCACTTTACAAGGCTAAGGAACAGGGAAGAAACAGGGTGGTTGAATTCAACCTGGAAATGTGGCCCGGTGATTCCTACTAACAGCCGTTACAGGCTCAACAACACCCCCGTATTAATAATTTGACTGCATACCAAGCGCAGCCATTTTTGTTCGTCATCAGAATCCCCCTGCCCATATCAGATATGATCTGCACAGGGGGATTTTCTTTTATTCCATCCTGATTCTCCAGCCATTTGTCCGACTAGATACTCAAAAGGACGGACTAGAAGCGGACATCCATCAGAAAATAGTAGTTATCAAGGGTTGCATCAGACTCAATGGGGGCACCAATATGCTGTCCACTCCCGCTGTAATCGTAATCAATATGGATATATCCTGCTCTGAAGAACAGGTACCTGTTTATCGGCTGGATGTAATAGAGATCATAGACACTGCCCCTGGTTGCCAGTTTGTTGAAAAGGTCGGGCGTCCCCATGGTCATGCTAAACCAGTATTCAGACCCTTTGTTGTACTCAAAACCAATTTTAGGCATATTGAGAGCTTCAATCGGCATGGTATAACGTAAACCGGTATAAAAGGAATACCCCGAGTGATTCGACTGTCCGTCAGATGATAAGAGTCCGAATGCCCCCAAAGGCGCATTTCCATTTGCCTTACTCCGATTACCACCATAGGAAAAGAAAAGGTCCAGTCCAGTGGCTGCGATATCAGAGGCCTGCAAGTGTATCCCCCAGAGATCCATATCCCCAAGATCCACATTGGCCATGCCGGTTTCATAGAGGTTGGGGCCAGTAAGGTAAAACGGAAGATCCCACACTTTGGCATAACTTAACACCGCAAGACTGTTTTTTAAGCCTGGAATCTTTGTTTCAAAAAAGGTGGCTGCCATGGTTGAATCGCCGGCCTCACCGTCATCAAAGAAAGGAAAAGCTGAGCCAGTATTATTGTCATCGTCTGAGTGGTAGGCCTTTCCGTAGGCAAAACGCCACCCGGCCTCCTTGAGACCGGTATAACGATCAAGACCAAAGGTCACTACAATTCCATCATTTTCACCATCAAAAAGCAGGGCAGGATATGTTGATTGACGCAGCCTGTTTTCTCTGTACTCAAAAGGAGGTCCTTCAGTGGACGGATGGCGGCCAACGGTAATTGCAAGAGGAATTGGGAATCCTGAAGGAATCCAGTCAACATACGCTCTGTCTACCCAGAGGTTACTGCTTCCAGGGCGATGACCACGATTAAAATCATTCAGCATATATGAAGCGCTGGCATCATCGCTGTCTCCCCAGTTTTTATACATCGCCAGGCGACCATGAAATTGAAGGGAGTCTGAAATTTCTGCCTCCATGTTGATGCGAAAGCGGTTTGTCCAGTTGTTGGAGTCACTCTCCTTGTCATGATAAGTCATTGCTGCACCCATGGCCTGCGTCGGGCTCATACCCGCCATCACGTTCTGCTGAAAACCCGTCATGTCAATGGTGTTATAATTTTTTGCCCTATAATTATCAGCTCTTACCCGAAGTTCTGCACCAAAATTCATTTTATTCTGGACACTTTTGGTCTCAAGATCATCAATAGTGTTGTAAATAATATTGATGTCTTCTGTTACTTTTTCATAATGGGCTTCTGGAACGTTCACGGCCCGCTGAGGAGTTGATTCAAGAATTTCAACGCGCCGCTGCAGGGCATCCAGTCTGTTCATTATCGCCTTATAGTCTTCTGCCGGGATGGTTACAGTTTCACCCTCAGCATATGCACTGCCAGCCATAGTCAGCATCATGCCAACACTTACCAGAGTCTTCTTCATCTCTGTCCTCCTGCTGTTCACTTTAGCGAAAATCGGATTACCCGCAATTTTGTTCATCATTATTTGCCTTGTTTGGGAATAATCGCAGCAACAGGATGATCACTACCTGCTGCATGATTCTGTAAAAACACAACGATCTGATTCATTTCATCAGCATTGATTGTTCCATTAAGATCTCCGGGGTGCCTATCTCGTTTAAAATACTTAGCCCAGACAACACCAGCTTTAGCTGCCGGGTTGACAGGTTCTGCCCCTCCTCCCTTCTTGTGACACGAACCGCATCTTTCGAGAAATATATCAAGGTCACTGGCAACTACCATGGAAGACAGGAGCAAAAAGAAACACGCTGTCACTGCAGTATATATAAACTTTTCGTTCAATCAACGTGCCTCCGGCTTTGATTATTTTGGAATTGCTGCAGCCACCGGGTGATCACTATCCGCGGCATGCTCCTGGAGGAATCCAAGAATAGTCATCATTTCATCATTGCTGATCCGAACTGAAAGGTCAACGGGATGTCGTCCCCGCTTAAAATACTTACTCCAGACGACTCCAGCTTTGTCAGCAGGATTAACCGGAGCAGCTTCACCACCTTTTTTATGACATACGCCACATTTCTGGACAAAGACTGTTGCGGCATCATCGGCAAATGCAGGGGTGAGCATCACCAGTGACAACACGATACAGCCAAAAAGAATTTGAAACCTCATCCATGTCCTCCTTTCCCTTATTGAAACTTGAGCTGCCGGTAAAAAGTTTCTGTTTTGAGGGCTTATTACTTTCTCCAATCCAAATACCGGGACAGGGGTGAAACAACCTGGTAAGTGACAAGAATTTACTTTCCATTATAAAAGTACCAAGAAGAAAAACACACTCCAATCGCTTAAAACACCCTATAATACTCCCATTCAATCGGCAAGATCAAAAAGTTGGATTCCCAAAAATCCTGTAAAACAATCCATATAGTATGTAAAATCAAAGATGCGCAAAGCGACAATGATGCGATCACCTTGCCTATTCGTATATAAAATGATACGACTATCCCATGCAAAAGAGTCAATGTATATGGCGAAATAGCAACTGCCTGTTTTTGTATTATGACGCAAGTGCATTTGGAATTACGAGAAAATAGACTATGAAGCCATCACAGCATGGTATCTGGATTCTACCTGAAGACTATGTACCTTCAGACCTAAAGCATTCCTTTTCCGATACGTTTATTGTGCGAACCGGTTCTGTGAAAAAAAGTAGCCGGATCTGGTATGACACCTTTGACTGGCGCCTTTTTCGCAAAAAACAGAGGCTGACCAGTGACGGGAGCAACTGGGTCCTTGACGATTTTCAGGGACGGCAACTTGCTGTTTTGGAAAGTCCACGGAAGTCATTTCGTTTTTCCTGGCAGTTTCCCGATTCTCCACTTCGACAATCCCTTGAAAAAACATTGGATGTCCGGGGAGTTCTCCAAATTTGTGTTGAAGAGCTTGAGTCTTATTCGTTAAACCTGTGTAATACAGATGAAAATATTGTTGTCTTTCTGGATATTCAGCAATCAACGAACAGGCTGACTCGAAGCAAGAGGAGTGTCGCGCATATTAAGGAGATGCGCGGCTGTGGCAAAAGGTTCAAAAGAGCTGTCAAAATTCTTGAAAGCTCAGGTGCAGTGCAAGTAAGCAGCATTGCTGACCTATTCCCTTTTGTTCTTGAAGGAAGTGGCCGTAAGGCCCTGGATTATAATTCCGGCTATGCTGTCCCCCTAGCACCTGAGCTAAGGAGTATTGACGCGATTCGAAAGATTCATGCATTCTTACTGGAATGTATGCGTCGGAATGAAGAAGGGGTTATTACTGACCTTGATTCGGAATTCCTTCATGATCTGCGGGTGGCGGTACGAAGAACTCGTTCTGCCTTGACCCTGTTCAAGGGGGTACTTGCAACTGATATAACGGATCGTTTCAAAGAGGATTTTCACTATATTGGCCAAATTACCGGATCGGTTCGAGACCTGGATGTCTATCTGCTCAATGAGAAGCAGTACAAGGATAGTGTACCTGAGCGTTTGCAACAGGGATTGACCTATTTTTTTGATAACCTTACAGAGAGCAGAAAAGAAGAACAACGAAAGCTTGTCAGTTCTATACGTAGCAAACGGTATCAACAGATCCTGACAGACTGGTCTCAACTGCTTGACAAAGAGAGTCTCCTGCCTGCAGCGGAAAAGGGTGATATACCCATTGCTGTCCTTGCTGGAAAAATAATCCATAAGCGGTTTCGCAGAGTCTTACAGGATGGTCGCAATATCCATCGAGGTACACCGGATATTGCACTGCATAAACTGCGTATCCAGTGCAAGAAACTCCGTTACTGCCTCGAATTTCTCGCCCCTCTCTATGGGCCAAAACAGATGAAACAGTTTATTCGACAGCTCAAGATGTTGCAGAATAATCTTGGTGATTTTAATGATCTCTCTGTACAGCAGCAGATACTTGCTAAGTATCTGTCAACAATCAAACCCGGTACCAGGAAGTCCGTGGAATTGGCGGCATCCATAGGTGGACTCATGACTAGCCTTGCTGCACAGCATCAGTGGACAAGGGATCATTTCGAGAAGACGTTTACCCACTTCTGTTGCCCCAAAAATATGGCGCTTTATCAAAAGATTTTTGATTGACCTTCCACTACTACAGCTACCTGAAGAGTGGATAGCAACAACCACAGGTCACTCACCTCTCCATGCAAAACCTCTTAGAACATTCCTCAAAAAAACATTAAAAACAAGGGGCTTTTTAATGGGTGCCCCCTTTTCTTTTTGACTCGCCGATGAGATTCAAGAAAAAAAATACCTGGATCAGACAACTAACGCAAACAAAACTACTTGTCACGCCCAAATGGAGGTAACAAATGATTCTACGACCCTTATTTCAGGCACTCATTCTGTCATGTCTCTCAGTTCTATACTGTAGCATAACCATTGCGAATGAAAGAGCAGTTACTCCACAGGTACTTTCAAGACCAACGAACACGACCGTAGAGTCAAGCCATAGTCAGTCAAAAGATTTCAGGAAAGGTCCGCCTAACAAGCTTCAACCAATAAGTACATTACCCGAAAAGCTCACTCCCATGGGGTATTGTTGTAAAAATGGTAAAATCACACGGTCAACAACAGATGTATGCAAAAAAGAACATGGAACATTCTACCGTACAGAAAAAGCCGCTACAGAACAATGCAATGGCTACTGCTGTAGCAATTTCACCATTGTCAAGACAAGCCAACAAAAATGCAAAGCCACTCAGGGGAAATTTTTTCCGGGAAAACAGCAGGCAGTTCAGTTTTGTGAGCACCAGAAAGGTTACTGTAGCGCCGGTGGAGATATTCTGCGACTGACTCAGAATCAGTGCGAAAAACAGAAGGGCTTATTTTTCACCAACTATTCTCTTGCAAGACAAAACATTTTAAAAATAAAGCAACAAGCTCTTGTCCAAAAGAAATCCGGGCAAGATCTCCAATCGACACAATCGCCTCAACAACTGAGTGGTCTGCGCACTACACTGTCTGACCTTTACCTGTCTCAGAGAAAGTGGTCCGCACAACCAAAATTTGGTGATAAAATTGGCTACTCCCCACTACTCAACTTGACGGTGAAAAACCAAGGGACGGCAACTTCCTCCCAAACAAACATACAAATAGTCGCGGAGCAGGCTCCTGGGGGCGTGACTGCTTCTGACACCAACATCTTACAGATGTCAATACAGATCCCTCCACTACATCCCGGCAAGACCTTCTCCTTTGCCTGGCCTCAGCCCTCGGAAGAAAAGTGGAGAAAAGGCAACTATCGCATTCGCCTCTCTATTCCAGTTGATCCCGGTGGAGAATCTGATGCGACAAATAACGAGGTTATCATATATTTCACATGTCAATCAAACACTCCAATGTTCCAAGCAACAGCGCACCCAGGGCTTTCAACAAGTATAAACGCACCGCTTATTAGCAGCAGTAAACCAGATCTCACTGTCACTCTTCAAGCTCCAGATACAATACTCTATCACGAATTCCTCTACACTTTTCGAGGCCAAGTAAGCAACATTGGTACTGCTATCGCGCCCAAGTCCGAGGTGTCATTAGGACTACTTGGCTCGGGAGTGATACCTGTAGACAGCCAGAATATTCCTGCATTAGGCACTACTATGGGTGTATTACCAACTAGCATTTTTTTAGAGCTTAAGGGCACGATCTCCTCAAGTTGCAACGGTTCAAGACAACTGTTCCTACAGGTAGATCCCGCCAATTTAATAGATGAGGCAAACGAAGACAACAATATCATAGCTTTTGATGTCGAGTGTCGAAAACCACAGTATCTCAGTTACGATCTCGGTCTATTCGAAAAGGGATCACAGGAGGCATATGGTCTCAAACATATCGGATACACACATGAGCCTGTCAATTATTCCATAAAAGTCTATAACTTCCGCAACAATTCAGTATCTCCGGAAACACAACTTACGGTATCCTGTGATGTAGAATCTGACCAAACTGTTGTAATCAAACCGATCAGTGCCTCAGACAGCACGATCAACTACCGTGAGTTCCATTTCACAAATAGTTGGGCAACAAACGGTAACTACCAATGTCAGGCAAAATTATCTGATGTAGCAGGATTCACGGATTCAGATACAAGTAACAACCAAATGTCTTTTTCAGTCCAGATTACAGGCCATTTACCGGGACAATAGTCACAGAATTGTCCGATGAATGATACACCCTGTGAACTCTGGTCTCACAGGGTGATTTGAAAGTACGGGAAAAAGAAGCGGTTCTAATCTTAAAACCACTGTATCTGACGGCCTATTCGAACGCGACAAGTAACCATAATCAAAAATGGTTATGACTATTTTTGAAAAATTTTGAACTAAAACGAATTTTGAGCTAAAACGAAAAATGGGTTAAGCCAAATTATTGACTTAACCCATTGATATTCAAGTGGTGCCGGGACCAGGAATCGAACCAGGGACACACGGATTTTCAGTCCGTTGCTCTACCGACTGAGCTATCCCGGCACCTTATGTGCAGTGCTATTTACTGAACATTACACTTTGTGTCAACTGATTTTCTTCTGAAAAAGACTAATCAAGAGAAAGAGAGATACCATCCAGACTTCCAGATGATTTTTCTTTCTGAGGAGCAGGAGCTGCATCCAGTCCGTCAAGTTCCAAATCCAGGCTCAATTCA
Source organism: Desulfocapsa sulfexigens DSM 10523 (assembly GCF_000341395.1). Taxonomy (GTDB): domain Bacteria; phylum Desulfobacterota; class Desulfobulbia; order Desulfobulbales; family Desulfocapsaceae; genus Desulfocapsa; species Desulfocapsa sulfexigens. The sequence goes on from NC_020304.1 coordinate 218,564, forward strand.
TCCAGATCACTATTTTCTTCAACGATATCTCCGGGTGACAAATCTATATCATCAAGAGACAACGACAGGTCATCATCGACAGTACTGGATCCGGAATTCAAGCCCAGATCCAAATCGAGGCCGTCCAGATCCAGATCTTCATCCAGACTCATTTCATCGTCCAGTGAAAGATCCATCCCGGATGAAACGGAAGCAACAGGGCCATCAGTCTCACCAGGCGGGGCAAGATCAGAGATATCAGCTAATTCATCGGGGACAGCAAGTGTGGCGGGAGCAGCAGGTTCATCTTCTGAAAAATCAAAATCGTCACCGTCATCGAGATCAAAATCAAAGCCGTCTTCACTTTCTCCATCACTTTCAGGCTCAAGTAGAAAATCATTATCCGAATCCTGAGTGGCAAAAGCGGTTCCCTCTTCACTCTCATCTTCATCAACAAGAATATCCAGATCAGGATCAGAGAAGTCATAATCATCCTCTGCATAGTCTTCACCCATACTAATGGTTCCGCTGTCCTCGTCGACAGGATCAGGCTCCGGCGGTGAATTTTTGTCTGGAACTCTTAGGAAGGAGGGTGCTGCAGCATGATACGTTGTGCCTGCAACGCTAGTGCTCCCTGAAATATCTTTCTTACATTTCAGACAACTCTCCATATGATCAAATGAGATATAACCACACTTAGGACAACGCATATTTGGACACCTTCGCTGGATTTTATTTACACTTTTTCTGTATCGAGACAAAAAATAATTATCTTCGCGTACTAGATCTTGTCATTATGGCACATCTTTCCCCAAAGAATCAAGAAATTTTCTATTATACAGGGCTGTTGCTTCAGAGAAAAGGGATCAGGGCAGTATCTGCCAATCCATGCCGATGTCACAGGAGGGGGCAGAATGGGTAAGCGCACCCACCGAAATAATATCAACCCCGGTGGCAGCAATACCCGCCACCGTATCCAGATTCACGCCGCCGGAGGCCTCAACCAGAGCCCTTCCATCAATCATGGCCACAGCCTGTTTCATGGTTTCAAGATCCATATTGTCGAGCATGATGATATCTGCATGGCACTCCAGACATTCACGCACCTGATCCAGAGTATCGGTTTCCACCTCAATCTTTATGGTGTGCGGAACCTTTTCCCGTAGTATCTGAACTGCCTGTGTCAGGGAACCACGGGCCGCAATATGGTTGTCTTTAATGAGCACACCATCACTGAGATTGAAACGATGATTATAGCCGCCCCCAACACGGACGGCATATTTCTCAAGCATACGCAGGCCCGGAGTGGTTTTGCGGGTATCGGTTATTCGTACGGGAAAGAGCTTTGTTTTTTCAACAAAACGGGCTGTGAGGGTCGCGATGCCGGAAAGGCGCTGCAGCAGGTTTAAAGCGACGCGCTCTGCCTTAAGCAGATCGACCACAGGGCCAGACACCATAAGAAGAATATCCCCAGGGGAAACCACGCGTCCATCATTTACTGCCCCAGTACATTGAATTTCAGGATTCTGCAGCGAGAACACCTGCGCTGCCACGCTGTCTACTCCGGCAGCGACAAAAGATTCCCTGGCAACAAGACGGGCACAGCCCTGTTCGTCTTTCCCGAATAATGGCTCACTGCTCAGATCACCATTTCCGATATCCTCACGGAGAAATGATCTCAGCAGGCTGGTGAGCAGATCTTTATCCAATTTCCGCGAGCCTCTTTTCAGCTTCAGCTATCTTAGCAAGCGTTGCCTCGAGCTCCGCACGTTTTCCCTCTTCCTTCGCAACAATCTCAGCTGGAGCATTGGCCAGAAATTTCTTGTTTCCAAGCTTGCCATTGATTTGTTTCAGGGATTTTTCTATCTTGTTACGTTCACGCTCAAGCTTCTCTCGTTCTTTTTCCACATCAACCAGGCCTTTGAGCGGCACGTACATTTCGATGTCCTGATAAATATAGGTGGCGGCATCGCTTGGTTTATCCCCTTCTGCTGCAACAGTTAATGATTCAAGCCGTGTCATTGAGGAGATGGCAGGGGAGAATGTTTCAATCAGTGTTCTTTTCTGAGAATCAGCGCAGAGCACAAAGGCGTCGATCTTGGCTGAAGGATGGACATCGGCTTCAGAACGAATATTCCGAATTCCGGTGATTACTCCCATAAGGAGCTCCACCTGGTTCTCAACACTATCATTCTGCCAATCATGAACAACAGGAAAGTCGCTGGTCACAAGCATTGAGCGATCCCCCGGCAGTACACTCCAGATTTCCTCGGTGACAAAGGGGGTAATGGGATGAATCAACTTAAGAATGGTCTCCAGAACGTACAGTAGAACGCCTCGTGCCTGATCACGCAGGGTTTCATCCTTGCTGAAAAGATCTGCCTTGCTCCACTCCAGATACCAGTCACAGAATTCATGCCACACAAACTGATAAATCACCGAAGCAGCGTCATTAAAACGATATTCATCAAGCGCCCTGCGCACAGCTGCAGTGGTCTTCGCCGTTCTGCTTAATATCCATTGATGGATAAGAGGCAGGTCAGCTGGAGTGTTTACCACCTCGGTGATTGAGGCGTCACATTCCTCAACATGCATCAGGGTAAAACGGGCGGCATTCCAGAGTTTATTGATAAAAAAACGATATCCCTCAATGCGTTCTTCATCGAGTTTTATCTCACGCCCCTGGGCCGCAAAAGCAGTGAGGGTAAAGCGCATGGCGTCGGTTCCATACTGTTCCATGATAACCAGCGGATCAATAACGTTCCCTGTTGACTTGGACATCTTCTTTCCATGCTTGTCACGAACCAGAGCATGAAGATACACATCTTTAAAGGGTACCTCATCCTCCATAAAGTGAAGGCCGAACATCATCATCCTGGCCACCCAGAAAAAGAGGATATCAAAAGATGTTATCAGTACGGAGGTGGGATAAAACGTCTGCAATTCCTTGGTGTTTTCAGGCCATCCCATTGTGGAAAAAGGCCAGAGAGCCGAGGAAAACCAGGTATCTAGAACATCGGTTTCCTGCTCAATAGCAGAAGAACCACACTTGGAACACTTCGTGGGATCAACGGTCTCCACCATTAACTCGCCACAGTCCTTGCAGGTCCAGGCAGGAATACGGTGTCCCCACCAGATCTGGCGGGAAATGCACCAGTCCCGAATATCTCCCATCCATGAATAGTAGGTGTTATACCAGGTTTTTGGATAGAGAGTGATGCGTCCATCGCGCACCGCAGAAACAGCCTTCTCGGCAAGAGGTTTCACCGAAACAAACCACTGCAGCGAGGTGGTGGGCTCCACTACCGTGGAACAGCGATAACACTGCCCTACGGCATGGTCGTAATCTTCAATTTCTTTAAGAAATCCCTGATTTTTCAGATCTTCTACGATCTTTTTCCTGCAATCAAACCTATCAAGCCCCTCATATTTTCCGGCCTTGGCATTCATATTGCCAAAATCATCCATTACCTTCAGGATAGGAAGAGAATGACGGAGACCAATTTCATAATCATCACGATCATGAGCAGGAGTTACTTTCAGGGCACCGGTTCCGAAATCTTTCTGTACGTGGTGATCAAAGACAATGGGAATTGTTCGATCTGTGAGTGGCAGGTTAATCCCCACATCAGCAAGATGCGAATAGCGTTCGTCATCGGGATGAACTGCCACAGCAGTATCACCAAGCATGGTTTCCGGCCGTGTTGTTGCAACCACCACATGACCCGAGCCATCGGCAAAGGGATAACGGATATGATAGAGTTTTCCCTTCTTGTCTTCATGCTCCACTTCATCATCAGCAAGTGCGGTGTGACAACGTGGGCACCAGTTTACAATATAGTCGCCCTTATAGATCAAGCCATCATTATAAAGCTTCACAAAGGCATCACGCACAGCGGTGGAAAGTCCTTCATCCATGGTGAAGCGTTCCCGCTCCCAGTCACAGGATGCACCCAGGCGTTTTAGCTGGTTGATGATGGTTCCACCTTTTTCTCTGCGCCACTCCCATACCCGCTCTATAAAAGCCTCTCGCCCCAGATCATGGCGTCCCTTGCCTTCTGTGGCAAGTTGTCGTTCGACTACATTCTGAGTTGCAATGCCCGCATGGTCAGTGCCGGGAACCCAGAGGGTGTTGTCGCCACACATTCGATGATAGCGCACCAGCACGTCCTGCATGGTATTGTTCAAGGCATGACCAACGTGCAGAACACCAGTCACATTCGGAGGTGGAATAACAACGGAAAACGATGGCTTACCCTCTTCCATCTTCGCTCTGAACGAACCGGCTTCTGCCCAACGTTCCAGCCACTTTTCTTCTACATTGTCATACTGATAACTTTTTGCCAGAGTCTTTTTATCATTCATATCTTGTTAACAGCTATTAATTTATTGTAATTTTATTCAACAGTACACAGGTTAAACATTCGAGCTACAATCTTGCATTCCATGGCTTCGGCAGGAAAATCTGTTCATAAATACGCATGGCATAACGATCCGTCATCCCGGCAATAAAATCACAGACACGACGATGCGCCTGGTTCTCATTTTCCCAGGAGTCTGCTCCGAATGTTTCCCAGGAACTCCCATCAAACTGCCCCAGACCATTCTCCATAAAATAACCATAAAGATCACGTATAATTCGCTGTGCCTTCTCAAACTCGTTATGCACTCTATAATAGCGGTATACGTTTTCATATAGAAACATTCGCAGATCAGTAATGGCACGGAGCATTTTTTTACTTATATGAAGCCTGCCGTCTGCCGCCTGGAGAGTCTCAATAATAAGATCCCTGACCATGGCCCCGGTTCTCTTTGAATGTCTCTCGCCAACCACCGCCCTGATATCTGCAGGCAGATCATTCTCTTTGAGGATTCCAGCACGCAGTGCATCATCCATGTCATGATTTACGTAAGCCACGATATCAGCAACCCGCACAACCTGCCCTTCCAGAGTAGCTGGAAGTTCAGCATCATTCCTGGGGAAGATATCATTACGTCCCTTGGAGTGTTTGACGATCCCATTGCGCACCTCGAAGGTGAGATTCAAGCCCTGCTTCTCATTTTCCAGGAAATCCACCACCCGCAGACTGTGAATATAATGACGAAAACCTCCCGGATGCAATTCGTTCAGTGTTGCCTCTCCTGCATGCCCGAAGGGTGTGTGTCCCAGGTCATGTCCAAGTGCAATTGCCTCGGTCAACGGTCCGTTCAGGCAGAGTGCCGCAGCCATGGTTCTGGCAATCTGTGAGACTTCAAGAACATGCGTAAGGCGCGTACGATAATGATCGCCAGCGGGTGCAAGAAAGACCTGGGTTTTATGTTTCAAACGACGAAATGTTTTCGAATGGGTTATACGATCCCTATCCCGCTCAAAGGGCATACGGATATCACACTCATCATCTTTTTCGATCCGCATGCGTCCTGCAGTATTTTTATTGAGACACGCATAGGGGGAAAGAATTTCCTCTTCTCTGTCTTCCAGCTGCCGCCGGATAGACCTTCCTACAACCGGTGTGTATGCCATGATTTATTCCAGGATTTTTCCAGATATGTGGTCATTACAACATGTTTCTAGTTTTCTACACGCACTGTAAGTACACTGCAAGGTTTAACACACCTCGGTTCCAGGATTTTTTTTTGAGACCGATATCTGTCTCCTTTTTTTAAAAATAACTTCTCGTTTGTTTCTCAGTTTCTTATTATAGGATGCATTTATTAAAAATAATATTACATTGTTGCCAGTAAAATCATAGTGACAGGCACTATCATTAACACAACGGAGGAAGAAGATGATTAGAAAAGTATTACCCCTGTTTTTTGCAGCCCTGCTTATGGTATGCAGCGGCCAGGCCATGGCCGGTGGCAGTCAAAACTATCCCAATGGCGCAGAAGCCTTTCTGGCAGGAGCAGTTCCTCCGCCCGGCTTCTACTTTCTTGACTACATGTATTACTACAATGCAGACACCATGAAAGATGACAACGGCGATGATATTGCCGCATTCGATGACGTGTCAGTGGTTGCCAACGTGTTCCGTTTTTTATGGATGAGCGACAAACAGATCCTTGGCGGAAATTATGGTATGCATGCCTTCCTGCCCATTCTCAGTACCGACCTCAGTTTTAATGCTCCGGTTGGCCCCGAATCTACAAATTCCTACGATGACACCAATGTTCCCTATGTCATTTTCAGTCCTTTCATTCTTTCCTGGCATCTCCAGGAGGGGAAACTCCATCTCGTAACCTCTCTTGCCGATATCTATATCCCAACCGGACAGGATGAGGGCAACATGGCATCCGTGGGTAAAAATTTCTGGACCATTGAACCGGTATTTGGCATCACCTATATGACAAATGGCTGGGAATTTTCAGGAAAATTCATGTATGACTTCAGCACCAGTCAGGACAACTACGCCACTGTTTACGGTTTCAATGTTGATCGCGATCCAGGCCAGGAATTTCATTTTGATTACTCAGCATCCTATGAAGTCAGCCCAGGCCTTCGTCTTGGCCTGAACGGTTACTACTATACCCAGACAACTGATGATTCATACGATATAGACAGTTCTCTTCCCGCTCCCGTTCAAGCTCTGCTGCAGGAAGACGAAGGAAATCGTAGTGAGGTTTTTGCTGCGGGTCCAGGAATCTGGTACAATCATAAGAACATGTTTTTCTCTCTGAGAAATCAGTGGGAGATGGCTGCGAAAAACAAAACTGAAGGATATAACATCTGGGCAAAGTTCACCTATGCCTTTTAGTAGTTTAGAAATTCTTTTCAAGTTTTCTTGAAAACAATTTCCTGATTTTAAGTCATTTTTTACAGCAAAAGGCCACACGATTATTCGTGTGGCCTTTTGTTATTTCCGCACCTGCCCGAGTAACTGCGCAAGGTGCAACACCTTCACATCACTCCCTGCTGCAGTCAGTCCCTGCTGCCATTGCATCAGGCAGCCCGAACAAGTCGTTGTAATTACATCTGGATCCAAGGCAAGAACATCCTCCACCAGCTGATCACGGATGCTTGCCGATATCTCAGGGTGTGCCACATGAAAAAGCCCCCCCTGACCGCAACATCTTGGCCCATCGGGAAGTTCAAGCACTTTTACTGTCCCCGTTTTTTGTAACTGCTGTCGCGCCCTGTCAACACCCTCTGCTCCATGACGCAGATGACAGGGATCGTGGTAAAACACCCGGAGTCTCTGCTCCTTTTGAATAACATCCTGTTTATTTTCAGGATTTTGCTGCTCAAGAAATGTACTGAATTCCACAACCCGTGCGGCCATATTCTCGGCTCGCAGCTGCCAGGCACCATCCTTTGCAAAAAGTTCCGGATAGGCTTTTAATTGAGCATAACAGGAAGCACAGGAGACTAAAATCGGTCCCTCTGTCGTTTCCATTACTTCAATATTTTTTCGCCCACTTCTTCTAGCACCCTCAAGATCTCCCGCGGCAAGATCGGCAAGCCCACAACAGGCAAGCTCGTTGGGGTACTCCAGAGAAAATGTATTATCAGCCAGAATCGATCGGCAGGACTCAAGAATATCCGGAAAAAGATATCGTGCCGAGCACCCTGGGAACCAGCTGAGACTGGCGCCACCGGAAATTCCAGCCTGCTCCCGAGGTTCCCTCACCACCGAGAGCGCATCATCCTGAAACATTGCCAGGCGCAACCTGAGTCCGGAATCGCTGGGTAGCCTCTTACCAAGCAGTTTTCCACAGGCTTTTCCTAAAACACGAAAACCCGTCAAACTTCCGGGAAAATCGAGAAGTTTACGGGCGAGATATTTTTCGTAAGCATGGGGGCCAGCCAGCACAGAGAAGCTCTCTCTTGCACTGACCAGCTCCTTAGGTATATCAATATTTCTTGGGCAAACAGCGGCGCAGGCACCACAGAGGAGACAGGCAGAGAAAATATCCACAAAAAGAGTACTGCTTTTTTCAAGACCTAATGTATCTAAAAGGTGCAGCTTACCCCTTGCAGTATGTCCCTCTCTGCCACTTGTTCGAAAAACCGGACAGACCGTAGAACAGGCTCCGCATTTTGCACACTCTGACAAGGTTTTCCCTACTTGGCCCAGAGTAAATAGGCCTTAATAAACATATCCAGATTCCCATCAAGCACGGCATCCACGTTTCCCATCTCAACTTCTGTCCGATGGTCTTTAATCAGACGATAGGGCTGGAGCACGTAGGAGCGGATCTGACTTCCCCAGGAGATATCCTTCTTATCTCCATGCAGTCCCGCCTGCTGTTCCGCCTGCTTTTCCTTCTCCAGTTCATACAGGCGGGAAGCCAGCATTTTCATAGCCATATCCCTGTTTCTATGCTGGGAACGTTCATTTTGACACTGTACCACCACACCACTGGGGATATGAGTGATGCGAATGGCAGAATCTGTTTTGTTAACATGCTGCCCGCCCGAGCCACTGGCCCGATAGGTGTCTACGCGCAGATCCTTCTCATCGATATCGACGTCAATAGTATCGTCTAGCTCTGGCATAACCATAACCGAAGCAAAGGATGTATGACGTCTACCACTTGCATCAAAGGGTGAAATCCGGACAAGACGATGGATACCAAGTTCCGAGCGCATATACCCGTATGCAAAACGTCCCTTGATTATAAAAGTCACACTCTTGGTGCCGGCCTCATCTCCCGCCAGTATATCCAAAATATCCGCCTTAAACCCTTTGGCTTCTGCCCAGCGAAGATACATCCGGAGCAAAATCCCAACCCAATCCTGAGCCTCGGTTCCTCCGGCTCCGGCATGAATCGAGATAATGGCATTGGAAGTATCGTGTTCACCGGAAAACATGCACTCGAGTTCTGCAACCTCAAGGGTTGTTTCCATATCGGGCAGAGACGCAGCCACTTCGTGCTCTGTATCGTAATCCTCTTCTTCAGCCGCCATTTCAAGGAGAAGGTCTGCCTCCTCGAGTAGAGCCCAGCGTCCCTCCCAACCCTCTATCAGGTCCTGAAGTTTTCCAAGTTCCTTCTGAACCCTTTTAGCCGTATCAGCATCATCCCAAAACCCCGGCTGAAGGGTCTGCTGTTCCAAATTTTCAAGATCGTCCTTCCGTCGAGCTAAGTCAAAGATGCTCCTTCAAGGCCAGCATTCGACCTTTAAGATCCTGCAGTTTCTGTTTCGAAACCGCAGCTCCCGTTTCTGTTGACATGATTCCTTACTCCAATAAGTTATAATTTTTTATTTTTCGCCCAAGGGCAATCAGGCCACCCATACAGGCCAATACAAGGCACGCAGGAGCAAAAAGGTAGCCACCACGTACAAAAAAAGTGCGCTCATCCATTACAGCAACCTTCTCCGTTGCCTGCCATGGAACAAACAGAGGGGACACCTGCTGCACACGTCCCATGGGATCAATAAATCCGGAAAACCCAGTGTTGGCAGAGCGCACAATGGAGCGCCGTGTTTCAACCGCCCGTAATCTGGTCATAGCCAGCGTCTGATAAGGAGCACTGGAATTCCCGTACCAGGCATCATTTGTCATGTTGACCAGGAGACTGGCACCGGCATCCACCCATTTTCTGGAAATATCTCCGAAGATAGATTCGAAGCAGATTAATACTCCAATCCGCGTCGTCTTACAAGCAGGAGGATTACGAATTTCTCCAGGAGTAAAATCCCCCACAGCTTCTACCAGTGGAGCAATAAACGGCAGGAATCGCTTAAAAGGCACATACTCTCCAAAGGGAACCAGATGACTTTTGGAAGTGCGAGCAATGATCTCACCACTGATGTCAAAAAGAAGGCTTGAGTTGAAAAGCTGATACTTCTCTTCCTCACCTTCCACTTCCTCGTACCAGGGCGATCCGGCCAGAAGCATTACCTGCTCATCAATTATAAAACGCCTGATGGGTGTCAGAAGAGGATGATTACGCGGAAAAAAAGGCAGCGCGGTCTCGGGCCAGACAATAAGATCAGGCCGGAGGAAATCACTTCTCGTCCCCCTCATCAGCTGCAGACTCTGGCCGATATAGCCCTGAACTGTCCGTACCTTCACAGCCGGATCCCATTTCTGCCCCTGAGCAACATTCCCTTGAATCACTGCGACATTGAGAGTTTCAGCCTGAATAAGATTTTTTTTGACCTGCTGCCAGCGCCAACCGGAGTACAAAAGAGTGGCAACACATAGCACACAGACGGGAGCCGCCAGTCGCACAGCCATTCGCATGTCTGTGCGATTAAGGAGAGCAAGAGCAAAAAGGCCGTTAAGCTGTACAATGAGAAAGGTCAGTCCGTAGTGGCCCCACAGATCCGCTGACTGGAACAGAATTGGTAGACCAGCGACCCCGTAGCCAAGATCCATCCAGGGAAAGCCGGAAAAGAAAAAGGAACGAAGAAAATCCAGGGCAACCCAGGCCACCGGAAGCAACCATATGGAGACGGCGGCTGGGAAACGGTGTACAAAGAGGCGAGTGAGCAGCACAAAAGCAACAAGATACGCCGTCATGTAAAGACAGAGCAGCAGCAGGGCTGGAACAGAAAAAAACAGCGGTAAACCACCATACTGTCCCAATACAAAAACTATCCAGTAGAGCAGAATAAGAAAATGACCAATCCCCGTCAGCAGGGCACAGAAGAGAGCCTGTTTCCTGCTCGCCCTGAAGACATACACAAAAAAAGGAACACAGGAGACAGCAAGCAGAGGCCAGGCACCGAGGCCAAGGGCCAGCCAGAGTAAAAGGACTGTAGCACCACTCACCAGTAGTGTTGCACCGGTGGAAGATCCTTTCATTTGTCTTCTTCTCCGGGAAGTGGCAGACGATCCACCCGTAACAAGTCGATCTGACGCCTGGAGGCACCGAGCACCGTAAACCGGAGTCCTTCAGCATCAACCGTATCTCCGACCACTGCCAGACGGCCAAGGAGAAAAATCACAAAACCGCCTATGGACTCGTAATTTCCCTCGGCAGTGGTTACACCGAAATAGTCTTCAATAACCTCAATATCTGCCTGAGCCTTCACCTGGACACTGTTTTCATTAATAACCTGCAGCAGGCTTCTTTCCACATCAGACTCATCGTCAATTTCACCAACGATTTCTTCGAGAATATCCTCAAGTGTCACCAGACCACGCACTGCTCCAAATTCATCAGCCACCACTGCCACATGCACCTTCTGTTTTTGAAACTCACGAAGAAGATCCACGATCGGTTTATCTTCAGATATCACCCGTGGAGGATTTAAAAAATCCTCAAGTCCTTTCCCTTCATGCGCTCTGGCACACATCTGTAACAAATTTTTAGCATGAACAATGCCCACAATATTATCAACAGTATCCCGATATATGGGAATCCTGGTAAAGCCCTTTTCAATAACCAGATCCACCAGTACGTTCATATCGGTACCGATATCAGCACTCACAATCTCAGTCGATGGGGTCATCACCTCTCCCACCAGGGTATCATGGAAATCAAAGATGGAGTTGATCATCCGCTCTTCAAGGGAGGATATCAACCCCTGCTCTTCACCCTCTTCGAGCAATTCCTGAATTTCTTGCTCGAGATCTTCTGTCGTCTCCGGACCTCGTCCAAATCGAAGCAGGGATGTCAACCGTGCCAGCAGGGTCTTCTTTTCAGCAGGAGCGGCCGGTTCTTCTAGGTTTTCTTTTGTCATGTTGGTTGAGAATAAAAGTTATTGTAATTGGAGTATCGGAATGAAGGCACTGGAAAAATAGTACCTTTTTTCTTTTCTAATTGCTACCGTATGGCTATAGTAGGCATCATTCGAGAGTGTTGCCAAAAAAAAAGATCGTTTAAATGAATTATTCGATCCTGTGAATACCCTATAAAAGCATTATGATGCAGCATGGAAGACAGTTTCCCTGTATCTAGGATTACGATAAGAGGATAAAAATTGGACGGAAAAGTTCTTATTGCAAACAGGGGCGAAATCGCCATTCGGATCATGGAGGCCTGCAAAGATCTAGACCTTGACTACGTTGTGGTTTACACCGATGCTGACCAGGACTCCGAGCACGTTCAACGTAACAGGACCAGTGGTCCCGATCAGAATGCCTGGCGGATTAACAGCTACACGGAACCCAACGATCTCTTTGCCGTAGCCACCCATACGGGTTGTACTGCCATCCACCCTGGATACGGCTTCTTTTCAGAAGATTTTCGTTTTGCCAGACGGGCAACAATTCGTGACCACTCACTTATCTTTATTGGTCCAAGCTGGGAAGTCATCAGAAATCTTGGCGACAAAATCAACACCAAGAAAGTTGCCAACGAACTGCACATCCCCACCATTCCCGGAACCGACAGCCCTATTTACAACGAAATGGAGGCCGAGGAAATTGCTTTCCATTTACTTGAAAGCCAGAAGATACAGGAAATCGAACGTCCTTCCATTCTCATAAAAGCTGCGGCTGGCGGCGGCGGAATGGGTATTGAAGAAGTTACGGAAATAGCCCAGTTCCGACGCATTTATCGTCAGGTACAGAATTATGCCAAACGACAGTTTGGAGATGGCGGAGTACTCATTGAGCAGTGCCTCACCGACTACAATCACCTGGAGGTGCAGCTGCTCTGTTCCCGTCACGGTGAACGTATCCACTTCGGATCCCGCAACTGTACTATCCAGTCCACCGGGCGCCAGAAACGAGTGGAGGCCGCGCCAGGCTTTCATGGATCCTGTTTTAATTACGATTTTGACGAGAAAAAAGTACTCGACATGATAGTCGAATACTCGCTCAAACTTGCCGCACATGTCCGCTACGACAATGTCGGCACCTGGGAATGGATCGTCTCCCGTTCAGGACAACCCTACCTGCTCGAAGTAAACACCAGGATTCAGGTGGAAAATGACGTCTCGGCCCGTATCAGTTATCTCGATGACAAACATCCAAACCTGATCCGTGAACAGATCAGACTGGCTCTCGGGGAAAAGATCGGCTACAAACAGAATAGTGTGGAATTTAAAGGAGCATCCATTGAACTGCGTATCGTGGCAGAAGACACCAGACGCGGCTTTGCCCCCTGGATCGGCACCATTACTGAATTCAGCTTCCCAAAGCACGACTGGTCTGTTGTCTACACCCATGTGCCCTTTGACCGTCCGTACACCATTCCAAGCGAGTATGATCCGAACCTTGCCCTGGCGCTCGTCTGGGGCGAAAACATGGATGAAGCGAAAAAACGTGCGGCTCGTTTTATTGATGAAGTACAAATCAAAGGAAAGGACTCCCAGGGTGGCGACATTATAACGAATCTTGACTATTTAAAAGTTAACCTGGACCGGCTGTTGACCTTCTAACAAATCCAACCGAAACATATATCACAATATGATAGAACTACTTAAAGCGCTCCAGAAAATTGAAGAGCGTATAAACTACCTGATACAGATCAAAGACTTCACCAACTGGGGCAACCTTTTCGGATTCCAGGAGACCTGCACCAAACTCAAGCAGAACCCCTACGATTTTCACGAGGAGCAGTTTGCCCAGGAAATCCGTAAGCTTGACGAGTCAATCTCATTCCTGGAAGAACGGGCTGAGGAGCAGCTGACCCCCATGGAACGGGTTCGCATCGTACGAACCAAAGAACGTTTCAGCCTCAAGGATATCCTGGAAAATGTCTACGAGGACTATACGGAACTTGGCGGACAGGATGAGGCCAACATCGACCCCGCAATGGTCTGCGCCAAAGCTACCATTGTCAGGAAGATTAAAGGAAAGCCCTACACGGCAACGGTCATGGTTATTGGCCAGGAAACCGGGCACGGGGAAGAGTTTCGTAATGGTGGGTCATGCAGGCCTGAGGGGAATGAAAAAGCATTGCGCTACATGAAAGTTGCCGAGACAGAGGGTATCCCCATTCATTTTTATATCTTCACCCCTGGCTCCTTCCCCATAGAAGAGTACCCGGGTGCGGCCCAGCAGATCGCCCGTAACATCTACACCATGACCAAGCTGCGGGTCCCGTCGGTGTCACTTATTTCAGAAGGTGGCTCTGGTGGTGCTGAAGCCATTGGACTTTCAGACTTTCGCCTCATGTGTTCTCATGGATACTACTCAGTAATCTCCCCTGAAGGAGCTGCTGCCATTGAAGGGAGAATAAAGGAGGGAGAGAAAGTCCCCAAAGAACTGGTTGAAGTGTGTGCCGAACGCCTGAAGCTCACTGCAAAAGACAATCGATCCATGGGGACCATTGATGCCATCGTTAAAGAACCCCCTCTTGGTGCCCGTCACGATGATTTTGCCTTTTTTGCTCAGATCCGTTCGGAGATCACCCGGGCAACGGATAAAGTTGTACTCAGTGCAAAAAGCTTCAAAGCCTTCCGCGACTGGGAGAATAGAAGAAGAAAGAAAAAAACCGAACGGAAACATCTAGCCGTTGATATCCCCTGGGACCTTAACCCGGACGAGCAGCGGAGACTGCTTGCACTGCGCTCAAAAAAATATCGGGACATGGCCCTTGCAGGTTTTAGTGGCCATCCTGCACCCACTGAAACCTTCTTTAAGCAGTTCCAGGAAAAGAGTGAAAAGGTCTATTACAACCTGCGTTATGATGTATTAAAAAATTCCCAGAAGCAGATCAAGAAAGCGGTTCGAGATATGTCCGGCGAAGGTTCGGTCATAATCAAGCGTCTCTCGACCCCGTTGATCACGGTAAAAGAGTTCTTCGCCAAAGAGGGAACAAAACAGGGACCACCTCTGCGCATCACCCATAATACATCCGTACCTATACAGACATCTCAGCCCATGCACGACCCGCTGGAATTGACAGATACCTACACCAGCCCTCGAGCGAATGAGGACAGAACCGTAACCTGTCCGAACAGCGGTACCCATGGTTGCAAGGATCTCTGGATACCTGATTTGTATGGCGAATTTGGAGGTGTGTGTGAAAACTGTGGCCACCATTTTCCACTTGAATACAAATGGTACCTGCATAACATTTTTGACCCGAATTCCATCTTCTTTTTCAATATGGATATCACCTCAGGAAACCCGTTGGGATATAAGGGTTTTGATGCACGACTGAAGGACGCCAAGAAAAAAACCGGCCGTAATGCAGGCAACATGACATTTACTGCCAATGTGATGGATATCAAAATCGTGGTCTCCATGCTCTATCAGGATTTTCGCAGCGGCACCGTCGGTTCCGCAGAAGGAGAAAAATTTGTTCAGGCCTGTGAGCTGGCTGCAAGAAAGAAACGCCCCCTGCTCTCTTACGTTCATACCACCGGCGGTATCAGAATCCAGGAAGGTACTTTCGGAGTCACCCAGATGCCCAAATGCACCATGGCGGTTCGTGAATATATTGATGCAGGCGGACTCTACATCGTTGTCTACGATAATGACTCCTACGCAGGACCAGTTGCCAGTTTTCTCGGATGCTCACCCTACCAATTCGCCATCCGCTCCAGCCGCGTCGGATTCGCAGGGCCGCGGGTCATCAGAGAAACAACGGGAACCGACATTCCACCGGATTACCACTCAGCCCGTAACGCCTTAAAGCGCGGTCACATTCAGGGAATATGGGATCGCAGGGACTTCCGTCGCAATCTTTACAAATCCCTTATGACCATGGGAAGCCACAACCTTTATTACAGATAATTTTCATACATTCACCCCCCTGTCCAACAGCTTTCCGAATAAATGGAGATAAAAAATGTTTGAAGAAAAACGTCAATTCAAACGTATTGCCAGTAATGTTCGTGTAGGATTCAATAAACAGCAGGTTGACAAAGAGACGGAAGAATATTTCCAGGGGGTAGCTGAAGATTGTGGACTCAGTGGTATGTTTCTCGCAACCGAGCATCTGATGCCCAAAGGAAGCGTGGTTTCACTCAACTTTCAGTTTATCGATGAAGAGGGAGAGCAGGTTATGATCCAGGCCCAGGCTGTTGTTCGCTGGACTCAGCGATTTCGTAAGCCAAAGGGAATGGGGCTGGAATTTTTCGAATTCAACGGACTGGGAGACCGAAACTTTGAGGAATGTTTGAGGCTTTTGTTAAAATAACCGTAACTGCTCAGGTGGATAGTCTGAAGTGCGCTTTTGCTTACGCAAAAGCTGGAAGGCTAAAGGTAAAAGCCTTCGGGCCCTCAGAGTCCCCACTTCGTTCCGCTTACCTGGCCCGTCTGTTTTACCTTTAGCCTTCAGTCTTCGGCCTACTTACCTGAACAATTGCACCCCCTCCCGTACCCAATTCTCGTCCTCGATGAAGCCACCACGCCACATACCCGCCATCATTCCACATTGATGGTCATCAGAGATCCATCCTTGGGACTTTTGCAGCGTATGACAGCAGTAGCCCCCCTGCCTGGAAGAGGTGACTTATAGTTCAAAATAATATGCTGTACCCCCGGAGCAGGATTTTTAAATAACCACTTTGCCTCATTTTTCCCCGACGAAAATTTACTGTACTCAGGACTTGCGCTCCGCACCTGGATTCCTCCAGGGATGCGCTGATTAACAATAATGGAACTCGGCGCAGGATTCTCAATAATAATCTCCAGAACACTTCTCCCAGCACTGTTCTCCAGGTACCTGGCCTGAACCCCCTCGGCCCTGACCTCAGCACTCAGAACCAGACACACACACGACAGCAGCAAAACCCAGATATTCGGGAACCCTCTTCTATTCTTTTTCATACTTTTTACTCCTGTCTCATTACCATCATGGAATAATATCAAAAGTTGACAGTTTCGCATCCCAGCGATACCCGGATCCCATCCAGATGGATTCCACTTCTTCAACATTAACGCCAAGACCTTCCACACGACCAAAATCGTCATACACGGCGAGCAACTCTTCATCGTCAATGATGTTATTTTTATCGCTGTCAGCCCAGTGAAACTCCAGCAAACGGATGCGACTTCTGCCATCCACAGTGATTTCCTCACGGCTCGACTGACGCACGAGAAGTGTGCCAGTGAAGGAAAGAGGCTCATTTTCTGTCTCCTCTCTGGCTACACACCGCGCTATATAGGAAAAAACTCTTTTGCCTGGACCATCCTTATCTATCCATTTCAAAAACCCGCCATCCACCACCGTGGCCTGAGGCATGGAAGCCACAACATTGCAACCTGCCGCCAACTGCTCCTTAAAGAGCAGTGAGGAGTCTTTTCCCGATTCAAAGACAACCTCAACAACGACCGGGAAAGGATGCCCAGATACTGTATGGGCGGGCATGCGTCTCTGGGCCGAGAGTTGCAGGACATCAGCACTCCTGAAGGTAATAATAAAAAAGAGCAGGACCCCAAGCAATAGAACGTTTGCAGCTATAAACAGCAGAGTCTTTTTACTTCTCGAGGCAGGGGAGACAGCCTCAACCTGCTCTGCCTTTTCTTCTGGAACGGCGAGAATCTCCGACAGAGAAACAGCCAGGGCATCGGCCAGTTTTATACCATTCTCCTCTTTCAGGGTAGGGGCTTCCTGACGTTCCCATCGGGAGATAGTCTCGGTGGTCACACCAACTGCGGTTGCCACGTAGAGCTGTGTCAGGTTCTGTTCTTCACGAAGAGCGCGTACCTTAGTCCCGCTGACCTGCACCATGGCTATCCCTGATTTCATCCTTTTTCGTCCTGACTAAGTAAATGGCAGTTTTCGTTACAATTCAAATCCAACCTACGCTATTTTCCACAGTTTACAACTTTCTTTCATATATTTCGAGGCAAAACAAGAACTCAACAGACAATGTAACACACTGATATTACGAAACCAGCCAGTCACGGAAACCCGACATCTCCCGATATCGGGTTTTTTATTACCTCATTGTGACCTACATTGAAGTCAAAGGAAAGGGCATTGAGCCCATCACAAACAATCCACCACCGGAGGAAAACATGAGAACAGTAACAGCATTGATTACAGCCCTGGCCCTCACCGTAATGATCAGCGTAACTGCACAGGCAGCCACTCTTAAATGTACGGTTGAAAAAGTTGAAGGAAATGTAATAACCATGGATTGCGGTGACAAAGCCGCAAGCCTTGCCGCAGGTACGGAGGTCAAAGTAAAAACGGCCACAACAAAGGCTGCCGCAATCGAAGGCTGCTAAGCAGTATTACCTGGGGCTGGAAGCTCACAGAATTGGGTTTCCAGCCTCTGACGGAGTTTTTCTCTTCATAAAAACACTCGTTAATTATGGCTTAGCGTAGAAAAGAGTGGTAGCACATCTGTTTTCCTGATAGGGTCTTTCCTTTTTTCACCAAAGACAATTGAAAGAACAAGGAGTTCAGATGAGTTTTAAACAGTTTCAGTTCATGGCACAGATCAACAGCAACATCAGCACCTGCGGCTATGAGCACCCGACCCCCATCCAGGAAAAAGCCATCCCTGAAGTGATGAGCGGGAAAGATATCCTGGGACTTGCCCAGACAGGAACGGGTAAAACCGCTGCCTTTGCTCTCCCCATTATCGAAAAATTAGCCGGGGGGCCACGGGGCAATGTCCGAGCGCTTATCATAGCACCAACCAGAGAACTCGCAGAACAGATTACCACAAGCTTTAAGGAACTTGCAGCAGACACCGGGCTACGAATCCTTGCTGTCTATGGCGGTGTGGGAAAAAAGCCTCAATTCGATGCATTCAACCGCGGTGTTGAAATCCTCGTCGCCTGCCCTGGCCGTCTTCTTGACCATTTAAACAATCATGATCTCAAACTGACCAGTGTGGCAACACTCGTTCTCGATGAGGCAGACCAGATGTTCGACATGGGATTTTTTCCCGATATCCGTCGTATTCTCAAACACCTGCCGTCTAAGCGTCAAACCCTCCTCTTTTCTGCCACCATGCCGGCCGATATCCGTAAACTGGCAGATGAAACACTGACCAACCCGAAAGAGATACGGATCAAACTAGAGCAACCCCTTGACCTTATTACCCAGGCACTCTACCCGGTCTCAAAACGACAAAAATCCGATCTCCTCGTCCATATCCTTCAAAAGGACCCTGTGGAAGGATCGACTTTGATCTTCACCCGCACCAAATACGGCGCAAAAAATCTTGCTAAAAAGCTCGAAAAATCTGGATTCTCCACCTCTGCACTTCAGGGAAACATGTCACAAAACCAGCGAAACATGGCACTGGAAGGTTTTCGGGACGGGACATTCAAGATACTGGTGGCAACCGACATCGCTGCTCGTGGTATTGATGTGTCACGGGTAGCCCAGGTTGTCAACTTTGATCTTCCCTCAACCGCCGAAGCCTACACCCATCGCATTGGACGGACAGGACGTGCCGAACGCAGTGGCCGTGCCATCAGTTTTATGTGCTACGATGACCAGGCAATGGTCAAAGCCATTGAAAAACTCCAGGGAAAGACCATCAAACGAATCGCTATTGACGGTTTTTATATGGAAGAGGCCAGTGAACAACAGGAACAGAAAGGAAACCAGGTTCCCCGTAAGCACAATCGCAGGCCAAAGAAACAGACAGGGCCGCGTCCTTCCGGCAACAGACAAAAGAAACCTGCCGCCAAGGCAAAAAAATCTACAGATCCAAAACGCGCCTCCAATATCTTTGGCCTCGGTCAAAAAGGGAAATAGCAGTAGAGGCAATCAGACCACTTCATATTGCTGACACCACATGATTGCAGCAAGGGATCCGTTGCTGCAATCACTTCCTCCTTTCCTCTGTTCCCCATCAAGGCACACTCTATCCTTGACAGGAAACAGGCTTTTCACATACCATTAAATAGAAAAAAGTATCTATTGCAAACAGGTTAAGGAGAATTTTCTTTTTCGATAGACCATAAGAGGAAAACATGCTTGAGACGCTGGACACTCCTGGATCCACCTTTCGCCCTTCGTACCGTCTGCGGCTGATATTTTCTCCGGTCCTTCGATCAGTGTCATTATGCATATTGTTATGGCTACCATTATGCTTTCCACTAACCGCTTCAAGTCAGGATCTTCAGGAAATCAAAAATTCAGGTGTTTTACGCCATCTGGGAATCCCCTATGCCAACTTTATAACCGGAAGTGGAGACGGCCTAAACATTGAACTGGTACAGGGATTCGCATCGTACATTGGGGTCAACTACCTGTTCATAGCAAGTGACTGGAACACTATCCTTGGCGATCTCACCGGACGTCATGCCTCTCGCGATGAAAACGGTGCCAGATATCTCGAAAGCACCCCTGTGAAGGGTGATATCATTTCCACCGGGATGACAGTCCTCCCGTGGCGCCAGGCTGTTATCAATTTCTCAAACCCCACTTTTCCATCGGCCGTCTGGCTGCTAGCCCGCTCCGAATCCAACCTGCAGCCAATAAAACCGTCGGGCTCAATCGAAGCTGATATTGTTGCCGTCAAGAATTCCCTTGATGGCCACAGCGTGTTGGCCATGGAAAACACCTGCCTGGATCCCGCACTGTACAGGCTATCGGAGACACGAGCCAATATCCGTCTGCCGAAAAAGAAAATCCGGCTCAATGAAATGGCACCGGCAATTTTAGCCCGTGAAGCGGAAGCCACCCTTCTGGATGTTCCTGACGCTTTGATTGCCCTGGAAAAATGGCCGGGGCAGTTAAAAGTAATTGGACCCGTTTCCGCAAGGCAGGTGATGGGATCCGGTTTCAGAAAAGAGTCGCCAGAACTCCTTGAAGCGTTCAATATGTATCTAGAAAAGATCAAACGGGACGGCACCTATAACAGGATCGTGAAGAAATACTATCCCACGGTCTTCAGTTATTATTCAGACTTTTTCACAGAGTGATTCCAGCAGATGATAAAGCGATTTCTTACATTTGCCGCAGCGCCCTTTTTAATAACCTACCTCCTCCTGCTGGTGGGATCCAGTTTTATGTCCCAGCAAAATCTGCGACAGGCCTCTGAAAGCAGCTTACGCTTTAACCTTGAAAAAAAAGCTGCCATACTCAGCTACTTCCATTCGGAACGGGAAAACGACATCAACACTCTGGCCAGAGACCATAGCCTGGATAACTTTTTTTCCAACCGGGCCCTTGGCATGTCCATGGAATACGGCTTGCGTGCCAGTCTCATCTCAATGCGGGAAAGTTTCCAGAAAATAGTTCAAGAAAAGAAGCTCAACAATCTCCCCATTTACCTTCGTTTGCTGTTCACGGAAAATCAGGGAAACAATCTGATTGATGTTGGATTATCAAGTGGCAAGAGCGTTCCCTGGTCGAATTCTGGTATACCCGAGACTGATCGAATTGCCTCCTTTGTCGTTATGAATGGAAAACGTATCCATGTAATCCTTACCCTCCCCTATTTTCACAAGGGCAAACGGATGGGAACAATCATCGCAGAGATCAACCGTGAGGAGGTTATTCAGTATCTGACCCATAGCCAGGAATCGGAAAACATCAAATACGCCACCATCATCGCTGACACCAAATACGTTATCAACAATGCCCCTTCCGGAAGTCCACAGCCAACTCCGCCCATTTCGGCCAATGCGACTTCACCTGTAATACAAATGCCCATAGGCGAGACTCCATTTATTTTGACGGCACAACATGCTCACAGGGATGCACTCACTACCTTTCTTACATCACGCTGGTACCCTGTCTCTCTCATTCTTCTTACCCTTCTAGCGCTCTATTTCATAATGATTCGAAGTCAGGCGAAAGCCCACACCATGCTTTTACGCAGACAGGTTGAAGAGGCTGATCGTCAACATACCCTGATGCTTCAGAAAAATGCACTTCTTAAGCAGGAGGTGCAAAAACGACTGGACAGTGAAACACGTCTCCAGACTCTGGTAGAAACAATTCCTGATCTCGTCTGGCTGAAAAACCCTGAAGGAGTCTACCTTTCCTGTAACCCTAAATTCGAACGCCTATACGGCGCAACAGAAGAAGAAATTATCGGCAAGACAGATTACGATTTTGTCGAAAGGGAGCGGGCAGATTCATTACGCATACTCGACCAGGAGGCTATGGATGCTGACGCCCCTCTTATCAACGAAGAGACGGTTACCTATGCTGACGATGGCCATGAAGAATCGGTGGAAATAATACGAACCCCTCTGCGTGACAGTGAAGGAACACTGGTGGGAGTTTTAGGGATAGCCAGAAACATCACAGCCCGAAAACAGGCTGAAGAAGAGGCCCGTTATCTTTCTACCCATGATCCCCTGACCGGGCTTTTCAATCGCAGGATGCTGGAAAAGCGGGTAATTGAAGAAATTGACCGGGCAGAGCGTTACAACCATACTCTTTCAATCTTTATGGTGGATCTGGATCATTTCAAAACGGTCAACGACACCTATGGTCACCTGAGCGGAGATATTGTTCTCCGCCATCTGGCAAAAATTCTGGCAGTATCCATCCGCAAGACAGACTATGTCGCTCGATATGGTGGAGAAGAATTCATTGTCGTTCTCCCGGAGACACCTCTGACTGAAGCCCATGAACTGGCAGAAAGATTATGTAAAGAGATTAGAAGATACCCTATTCCACTGAAAGACGGACAGACAATCAAGGTAACGGCAAGCATAGGAGTGGCTTGTTTTCCAGAGCATCACAAATCCTGGGAAGGAATAATCGGGGCTGCAGATTCAGCGATGTATGCGGCCAAACAAGCTGGTCGAAATCAGGTGAAAATCGCAGCTCCCTGAACGCTACGCCGGATTCCTTGACAAGACACCTTATTTGCACATAGGATTAAAAGAGGGATTCTTATAAAAGTAATCTGCAGCTGCATTCGAGCTGTCTGGATGTTTCCCCCCCGAGTCCCCCTGGCTTTTCTTGAAAAAGAGTCTTTTTAATATCAACAGGACCGCAGAGGAAGCCATTATGCTGGAACAACGAAAATATGAGCGTTTTACTATTGCCAGTGAGATTCGAGCTCTTGCTTGCGATAAAGTTGCCAGGGTAACAGACATCAGTAAAGGGGGCCTTGCCTTAGTATTTCTAGACGAAGCGACAAGCAATTTAAGAGGCGAATTTTCCCTTGACCTCCTCTGTCAGGCGAAGAATCTCGACGCAAGACAAATACCTGGAAAGGTTGTCTGGAACAGGGAATTCTCCTTCTCAAAAATCCCCGGAATGGTTTACAAAAAAGCAGGAGTACAATTTGGTAAACTCTCTGTCACCCAACAGAAACTGTTAAGGATGTTACTCTTTGCTGATAACAAATCGTCATTATAGGAGAAATCATACTTTCTCATGCAGCCATCCCATACCAGACTTTCTCTTAACAGCCTTGCCTGCTTTTTTCTGACCAGTTGTCTTTTTCTAACGCTCATACTGCCTGAACACAGTTTTTCAAAGCAGTTGAAAGTTGGTGTCTACAGTAACAAACCGCTTGTCTTTGAGGATGAACAGGGGAATTTCCAGGGCCTCACCATCGATGTTCTGCGCGCCATTGCAGCGGCAGAGGGATGGGAACTCGAATTCGTACCCGGCAGTTGGACTGAATGCCTGCAAAGACTCGAACGTGGAGAGATCGATCTCCAGGTTTCCATCGCCTATTCCTCTGTCCGCTCACAACTTTTCAGCTTCCCGGACGAAACCCTGATCACTAACTGGGGACGATTATATCGCAATCCTTTTACTGAAGCAGACTCCCTCCTTGACCTGGACGGAAAAACCATTGCACTGCTCGAAAACGATATTCATGCCAAGGTCTTTTCCGAGCTTATGGAAAAATTCAGCAAGCAGGTATCATCGGTGTACCTGCAGAGTTACGATGAAGTACTGAAACAAGTGGAAGATGGCTCGGTGGATCTTGGTGTGGTCAACCGAATGTACGCCATGCAGAATGCACATCACTTCAATGTGAAGGCAACCCCGATGATTTTTAACCCCATAGAGGTCCGTTACGCAGTACCAAAGGGGAAAAACCCAGACATACTCACTGCCATAGACCATCACCTCAGCCTTTTGCGAGAGGACAAGAATTCTGTTTACTACAGATCCCTTGAAAAGTGGTTCGGCCAGGAAGGACAGCCGTCAAAAATTCCCCGGTGGGTTAAAGTAACTGTCCTCATCGGTGGAACTCTCCTGATCATCATCTTTCTCGTCTCCCTGGTACTCAGAAAACAGATTTCAGTCAAAACAAAAGACCTGCAGATCATCTTTGACTCCTCTCCTGCCGCCATTTTTCTCCATGACCTGAATGGTAACATCCTTGACCTGAACCAGACCATGCTGGAGATGTACAAAGTAGAAAAAAGGCGGGCCCTCACCCTCTCCATCGCTGACTTTTCTTCGCCGGATAATCCTCTGGATATCCTGCTCGATTTCTGGAGAAAAGCTTTCGCAGGACACCCCCAGCAATTCGAATGGATTGCCCGTCGTCCTGGAGACAATTCCACCTTTCCCGTTCAGATAGACCTTAAAAAAATCATTTATGATGGAAGGGAGGTCATTTATGCAACCGTTCTTGACATCACCACGACCAAGGAAGCTGAAGAGAGATTAGCCTCCGAGCAGGAAAGACTTGCTGTCACCCTGCGCTCCATTGGGGATGGTGTAATTGCAACTGATGTGATGGGAAATATAGTCTTTTTAAATAAAGTTGCAGAAAGCTTGACTGGCTGGAAGAACAGCGAAGCACAGGGAAAACCCTCCTCGGAAATATTCAACATCATTAATGAGAAAACCGGAGAAAAATGCATTAGTCCGGTACAGCGTGTATTAGAACTTGGTAGAATCGTGGGTCTTGCCAATCACACGGCACTCATTGCCAGGGATGGGACACTGAGAAGCATCGCTGACAGTGGTGCTCCCATTCGAGACAGAGCAAGTAAGATCGTTGGAGTCGTGCTGGTATTTCGCGATGTCACCAATGAGCAGAAAATGGAAGAAGAGTTGCTTAAAATCAAAAAACTCGAATCCATTGGTGTCCTTGCCGGAGGAATTGCTCACGATTTTAACAATATTCTAGCCGCTATTCTCGGAAACATTGAGCTCACAGCCTTCAGGATTGACAAGGAAGATACTAAAACCATGGCTCTGCTCAACGATGCCAAAAAGGCCACCCGAAGAGCAACAAAGTTGACACAGCAGCTGCTGACATTTGCAAAAGGCGGGGACCCGGTGAGAGAGGAAACTGCACTTCCCCAACTGATAACCGAATCAACTGATTTTGTACTCCATGACAGCAAGATTACCTGCAAATACAGCTTTCCCGACGACCTCTGGATGGTTGATGTGGACAGTGGACAGATTGGACAGGTTATCCAGAACATCGCCTTGAACGCCAAACATGCCATGCCCGAAGGAGGTACCCTATCGATTCGTTGCGACAATATCAGTAATGCTGCAATGGAATCTCTTTTGAGCGTGGATGTGGGGAATTATGTCCGCATTACTCTTCAGGATACCGGTATAGGCATCCCCAGGAATATCATCGATAAAATATTTGACCCCTATTTCTCAACAAAACAGGAGGGCAGTGGCCTCGGACTTGCGATATGCCATTCAATTATCAATAAACATGACGGACATATCACCGTTGACTCCACCACTGGTCGGGGAACCTGTTTCAGTATCTACCTGCCCGCCATACTGCATGGAAACCTTGCCAGGACAAATACCGGAATTATCGAGCCACTGACAAAGGCGTGCAGGGTCATGATTATGGATGATGAGAAAATGCTGCTTGATGTTGCCCAGGCCCAACTTAGTGTCCTTGGCCACGAAGCCATACCGGTGATGGATGGTGTACAGGCAATCAACAGATATCAGGAATTGCAGGATGCTGCAAGTCCCGTTGATCTTGTAATTATGGATCTTACTATTCCTGGTGGTATGGGGGGACAAGAGGCAGCCCGGAAACTCCTCCAGATAGACCCAAAGGCAAAAATCATTGTGTCCAGTGGATATTCAAACGATCCAGTTATGGCCGAGTACAAAAAATACGGCTTTGTGGCCGCCATTGCTAAACCCTTCGACCTGAAGGGGCTAAGTGACACCATAGCGTCTGTCCTTAAGTCGTTGTAAATAAATAACTATAACATTCTTATATCGTGACCAGCATAAGGGGCCAAAATAAAATCGACAAAAATATAATAGTCATTTCTTGACTACCCCTAAATTGATGCCGCAATTTCCCAAAAGGCATCAACCTGTGGCGGCCGCATTTTTTTCTTGATACTGCAAATCCCGATGGAAAATGGTTTCAGTTCAGGCCTCACAGCCAGGATTTCTATCTGTTCTTTCAAGGGACTTTTTTCAAGGACCAGCTCAGGCACAACGCCTACCCCGCAACCGAGCGCAACCATGGCAATGATGGCTTCATTCCCTGCAACCTGCGCGTAAACGTTTGGCACAATATCTTTTTCACGAAACCAGCTATCCGTCCTGTCACGACTCAACCCAAATTCTGCAATAATAAGCGGTGTCTTCTGCCAGTCTATTTCCCTCCCCTGATATCGTGTTCTTTCTGGGAATGACGTGGGGCCAATAAAGACCAGCGGAGTCTCCACAATCTTCAGAAATTCCACCCGTTCCGGCAGGACATCCGGCAACGCTGCCACCGTAATATCCACCTCCCTATTCTGGAGTTTTGTAAGTGCAAGCGCGGCATCACCTGTCTCAAGAGTGATGTTTACCTCCGGATAGACAAAACGAAATTTCTGAAAAATCACAGGCAGGATTGAATATGCTGCGGTCACAGAACAGTACAGTGAAATCTCTCCCCCCAACACCCGCTCCCTTGACAGCTCACCCTGTAACATTTCATAGCGCTGAATAACATCATCTGCATAGGAACGAAATGACTCACCTGCCGGGGTAAGACGGACCGAGCGGTTATCACGGAGAAATAAGCGTTCCCCCAGATCATCCTCAAGACGCTGAATGATTCTGGTCAATGCAGAAGGAGTCACATGACAGGCACGACTGCTTTGTCCAAAATGGAGGGTTCCAGAGAGATGCTTGAAGAGTTTGAGATCTCGGATGTTCATTTTCTTTTTTCGGCTATCACTGTTCAAAGGACACACGTTTATTTCACTAACCGCAATACTATATTACAAACAATTCACTTTACGCAACAATTTTTCATGGTATTATCTAGATAATAATTCGTTGTTTTACCGTTTTTATTTCCATTCAATAGTGAATTGATCATTTAAAAAAGGAGTATTCCCATGTCAAACAATTACTTTAACAGCCTTCCCCTCCGCCTTCAGCTTGAAGAACTTGGCCAGTGTCGTTTTATGGATATTTCGGAATTTGATGGTGTTGAGGCCCTCAAAGGAAAAAAAATCGTCATAGTCGGTTGTGGTGCTCAGGGCTTAAACCAGGGACTGAATCTTCGTGACTCAGGCCTTGATGTCTCTTACACCCTCCGCGATGCCGCAATTGCCGAAAAACGTCAGTCCTGGAAAAACGCCTCGGAAAATGACTTCAAAGTAGGAACCTACCAGGAGATGCTCCCCGAAGCTGATCTGGTAATCAATCTGACTCCTGACAAACAGCACACCAATGTCATCGAAGCCGTCATGCCACTCATGAAACAGGGTGCTTGCCTCTCCTACTCTCACGGATTCAATATTGTTGAGGAGGGAATGAAGATTCGCGACGACATTACAGTTGTCATGGTTGCCCCAAAATCTCCAGGAACCGAGGTACGGGAAGAGTACAAACGAGGTTTTGGTGTCCCTACCCTTATCGCCGTACATCGTGAAAACGATCCCCAGGGGATCGGCTGGGATGTTGCCAAAGCTTATGCAGCTGGAACAGGCGGCCATCGTGCCGGGTGTCTGCAATCCTCCTTTGTTGCAGAGGTAAAATCTGATCTCATGGGTGAGCAGACCATTCTTTGCGGAATGCTGCAGACTGGCTCCCTGCTCTGTTTTGACAAGATGACTGAACAGGGAATAGATCCTGCCTACGCTGTCAAATTAATTCAGTTTGGCTGGGAAACCATCACCGAAGCGCTCAAACACGGCGGCATTACCAACATGATGGACAGACTTTCCAATCCTGCAAAAATCAGAGCCAATGAGTTAAGCGATGAGCTGAAAAGTATCATGGAACCACTCTTCCACAAGCACATGGACGATATCATGTCTGGGCATTTCTCCAAAACCATGATGGAAGACTGGGCCAACGACGATGCGAACCTCCTGAGATGGCGTAAAGAAACGGGTGAAACAACTTTCGAGCAAACAGAAGCGGCTACCACCGAAATAAGCGAACAGGAATACTTTGACAATGGCATTCTTATGGTTGCCATGATTAAAGCCGGTGTTGAGTTAGCCTTTGACACCATGGTTTCAGCAGGAATCAAAGAGGAATCTGCCTACTACGAGTCACTGCACGAGGTTCCACTGATAGCCAATCTTATTGCACGCAAAAAACTCTATGAGATGAATGTTGTTATCTCGGATACTGCTGAGTATGGCTGCTACCTCTTCAACCACGCCTGTCTGCCACTGCTCAGGGATTTCATGAAAACAGTGAACACTGATGTTATTGGTAAGACCATTGCAGTCAAAGACAATGGGGTGAACAACGTTGAGCTTATCGAAACCAACGAGTCCATCCGCTACACCACTGTTGAAGCTATCGGTGAAGAGCTGCGCTCCTATATGAGTGCCATGAAGCAAATCTAAGCCCAATCCCTTTTCTGATCGGAAGAAATATTTCTTCCGGTCAGAACATCCGTTTTCCCCTCCATTTATGAAACAACTCACGGGGATGAGCCGTGGCAATGAGCCCCTGGCACTTCTCTGCAGACAGCAAGGCAATGATTTTTGTCACCTCACAGAAAACCATGGCCCTGGCACTTGCCATATTAGCCAGCATCAAACTTGCAACCGGCAATGCCATTATTGTCTGTCTCATCTTTCATTTTTTCCAACTGTTCATGGACTCCTTTATCGCATCAATCATTCAAAATAAATAAAAAAACAAAAATTCTCCATACCTGCTTTGACAATGATTTTTTACTT
This sequence comes from Desulfocapsa sulfexigens DSM 10523, assembly GCF_000341395.1. Classification (GTDB taxonomy): domain Bacteria; phylum Desulfobacterota; class Desulfobulbia; order Desulfobulbales; family Desulfocapsaceae; genus Desulfocapsa; species Desulfocapsa sulfexigens. The sequence goes on from NC_020304.1 coordinate 247,390, forward strand.
TGCTATAACTCTTCATGTATTTACAAATCATTTCAAGCTGTATTGACCTTTTTATACCACAGGTGCAAGATCCACCACGCTGTCAGGAAAACTTCTTAAATGACAAACAACAACCACTCTCGTGACTCTCTCTGGCTCCGCCTCTGGAAGCCTTTTTTCGCCCTTTCTGTCTACAAGAAATTCCTCCTGGTTCTGGTAAGCTTCCTCTGCGGGTATCTTGTTATCGGATTCCACAGTCTTCTCTTTATTAAAAAGCTTAAATATGAACTGCATTTTGCCTGCGGTGGAGACGAGCATTTATCGAACGCCCTTGGTCTCCTCGATACCTATATCAGCCATGGCCTGATTCTGGTCGTTCTGGTCATGGCCTTTATGAGCCTTACAAGTTTTTTGTGCGTACGCGCCCTTGTTGATTTTCTTGACCAGATGATCAGTTCTCTTCGAACGCTGGTCAAAAAGGGGGACAAAAAACAGGCCTGTGGCCATGGAACCGAAATTCCGGTACTTACCCAGGACAAAATCGGAGAAGTCGCTCTACTGGTAAACGACCTGACAAGTCATATTCGAGCCATTTCGCTCTTCAGAAGAACCATAGAGGCCGACGAAACCGTTGGTGAAGTTTACAATCGACTGGCCTACGTTTTTAAGGAAAAACTGCATCTCAACACCTTTATTATATGGGAAGTCCGGGCTAAGGATGACTCCATAGAAGCAGTGTACAGCTGGCCTCCTGAACTGGAACACGATACCTGTGAAATGAGTACCTCCAGAATCTGTCGCGCAAGACGGACAGGAGAAGTCATTTCATCAGCCGGTTTCCCAGGTATCTGCCCAGTCTTCCCCCTCTCTGAACTAATGACCCATACCTGTGTCCCCATGGTTGTTTCAGGGAAAGTACTGGGAGTTGTTCAATTTTTCTCGCTCTTTGTCGACAGCCCGGAACGAGCAGAGCAATTACGGGAAAACCAACAACTTGCCGGCCTCTATCTCGAAGAGGCTCTTCCGGTGCTCCACGCCAAGCGTCTCGCCTCTAATCTTCATGAAATGGCCACCAAAGATGCCCTGACTGGCCTTGCAAACCGTAGATACCTGGAAACAAACATCAACCCGATACTTGCCGGAATCAAAAGGAGAAAGAGTACCTTGGCTGTTCTCATGTGTGACCTGGATTTTTTCAAACAGGTAAACGATGAACACGGGCACGATGTGGGTGATGACGTCCTGAAAACGCTAGCTACCATTCTGAAAGATGGAGTGCGAACCTCGGATATTGTTATCCGCTATGGCGGTGAAGAATTCCTGATCCTTCTTACTGACTGTGAGATGGAAAAAGCGACAGAGGTCGCAGAAAAAATACGGCAGGCTGTGGAGGAACAGCTGTTCCGGATAGAAGATATCAGTATCCGCAAGACCCTCAGTATCGGAGTCTCTATTTTCCCCGTGGATGGGGATGGATTCTGGGAATGTATCAAACACGCTGATATTGCTCTCTATCAGGCAAAAGACACTGGCAGAAACAAGGTAGTACGCTTTAATCCTTCCATGTGGGATGGGGATAGTTATTGAGAATCCTGACGGTGTAATAAAAACCTCCTAAAACTTCTCCATGCAATGTTGCAGGTTTTCTCGGGTGCCCTTCATCTTCTCAAAGAACAAGGTGAAGGACGGATGCATCCTCCATTCTTTTTCCTGATTACCACTAATCCTCAGCCTACCCGCCTGAGGATTAGTTTTTTCGTGTTGATTATATGGGCATCTGCGGCCTGGACGGCCGCAGCAGAGCCCCCAGGGATCGGTTTATGGCGTCCCATATAATCAACCCGGAACAACTCCGGGTTGCAAAGCCGAGTTTCGATGGTAATCAGGTTCTTTTTTCAACTCCCGTCAGTTTCACATCCAGCAATAACCACTTAGCCATACAGTCCTCGTTTATACCTAATCCGATTTTTCCTGGACAATTCAAAAACAGGCATTAACGTAAGAGATAACAGGAAGCATTATCAATAAAAACCTTGTGAGCATATGAAAAATACAAACATCATCAAAAACCCTGATCCTCAACGAGTGGCAATCCTCAGATCACTTCCACTAGAGATCAAAGAGACACTGACAGGTGAAGAAGCTGCTGCATTTATTAATAATGAGCCACTTTCTGAAACCCTTTATGAAAAACTTAAAGACCATCTGCTTCCTGCTGAAGAGTAGGAACAAAAGCAGACAGTAAGGAGACATCCTATGAAAGAAAATACTATCCAGGCCATAGATCCTGCTGAAACCTGTGAAAGCAATCCTGAGTGGAGCAGTGCTCCCGGCAACAATGACTGGGACGATTGTCGCTGTTCGATCATTGCCCCAGCCAAGACCAGTCACCCTCAAGACAAAAAGTAAGTCTACGAAAATATACTCTCCCTGCTTTCTCTTAAAGCAGGGAGGGGCTCATCACATTCAAAAATCCCCTTCCCCTTTTTTTTCGCATCGGCCAATAACACATTCAAATCTTGATTTATATGAGCTTTATTGAAATTACCGTCATAATTATTACAAAAACATGATAAAAACATTGGAGAATGATACTATCAACTGCAACAAAGTTTATAAAAAAAATCGCCGCGCCCAGGGACATGGGAAGCCCGGATATTGAGAGGAAACAATGGGTCTGTATAATCGAGAATTAGATAAAGATAACTGTGGTTTCGGACTGATGGCTCATATGGATGGCGAGGTAAGTCACAAGCTCGTCCGTACAGCCATCTCTTCACTCGCCAGAATGACCCATCGTGGCGGTGTCGCCGCCGATGGTAGAACCGGAGACGGGTGTGGTCTGTTGCTACAGAAACCGGACACGTTTTTTCATGCCCTCGCCAAAGAAGAAGGATGGAAACTGGGCGGCAGATACGCCGTCGGGATGGTATTTCTCAGCCAGGATGAGACTAAAAATGATCTTGCCCGTCAGATAATCAACCAGGAACTTAAGAAAGAAACACTGACGGTTGTAGCCTGGCGCACCGTTCCTGTTGTTCCCGAGGTACTTGGGACTCTTGCCAGAGAATCCATGCCGGACATTGCCCAGGTTATCATTAACGGGCCTTTTGGCTGGGGGTCAAAGGATCTGGAGCGACGTCTCTACATCGTTCGGCGCCGAGTTGAAAAGCGGATAAACGATGATCCCGATTTCTATATCGCCAGTCTTTCAAACCTTGTTATCGTCTACAAAGGATTGTGTCTTCCCGTGGATCTGCCATCTTTTTATCCGGATTTGGCAGATTATCGGATGCAGTCGGCAATATGCCTCTTCCATCAGCGTTTTTCCACCAATACCGCGCCCAAATGGCCATTAGCCCAGCCCTTCAGATATCTCGCCCATAACGGTGAAATCAATACCATCACCGGCAACAGGCAGTGGGCAGCATCTCGTTCCTATAAATTCAAGTCCCCCCTGCTCCCCGACATGGCCGAAGCCATGCCCTTTGTAAACAGTTCCGGATCTGATTCTTCGGCACTTGACAACATGCTGGAACTCTTTCTGGCCGGTGGCATGGATCTTTTTCGGGCCTTCAGGCTTCTTATTCCACCCGCCTGGCAGAATCACCCTAATATGGATAAGGACCTGCGCGCCTTTTACGACTTCAACTCCATGCACATGGAGCCATGGGATGGACCAGCAGGAGTTGTCATGAGTGACGGTCGTTTTGCAGCCTGCGGTCTTGATCGTAACGGCCTCAGACCAGCACGCTACGTGGTAACCAAAGACAGGCTGATAACCCTGGCATCCGAGGTCGGCATCTGGGACTATGAGCCTGATGAGGTGATTGAAAAAGGCCGGGTCGGCCCCGGTGAACTTCTGGTGATTGACACCCTCAGTGGGAAACGCTGGACATCCTGGGATATCGACAGTGAGCTTAAGGGGCGGTATCCCTATAAGGAATGGATGGATAAATGTTGCCAGGAGTTTCGTTCCTTTGACCATGATATCCAGCTCGATACTGGGGAAAGAGCGCTTAGTGATGACCGCCTCCTCCTTTACCAGAAGCTCTTCGGCTACACTAATGAGGAGATGGTGCAGGTCATAAAAGTACTGGGAGAAACAGGGCAGGAACCGGTGGCCTCCATGGGTGATGATGCCCCAATGGCCGTCCTGTCTACTAAAGAACGAAGTCTGTTCGACTATTTCCGCCAGATGTTTGCCCAGGTTACCAATCCTCCTATTGACCCCTTACGGGAAAAACATGTTATGTCTCTTGCCACCTGCGTGGGGCAGGAACAGAACGTCTTTGACGAAGCACAGGGACACGCCTACCGTGTTATATTCCAATCTCCGGTGCTGGTATACAGTGACCTTAAACAACTCCTGCAACTGGACCAGAGTCATTACAAACATGTGATTCTTGACCTCAACTACGCCCCACAGCTGGGACTGAGGAACGCAATCATAGAACTCTGTGACAGAGCTCGGAAAGAGACGGAAAGTGGTGCTGTCCTGCTGATTCTCTCGGATCGCAACATATCCCCAGAAACACTCCCAATTCCTGCAGCCATGGCTGTGGGAGCCCTGCAGCGCACTCTGGTTGAGAATAATTTGCGCTGTGATGCCAATATTATTGTAGAGACGGCAGCGGTAAGGGACTCGCACCATTTTGCGGTTCTTATCGGCCTTGGTGCAACAGCCATTTATCCCTACCTGGTCTATGAATCACTTGCTCAGCTTGTTGACGAGAACAGCATAAACGTGACGCTCAAGCAGGCAACAGGCAATTACCGCAAAGGTATAGACAAGGGCCTCCTGAAGATTCTCTCGAAAATGGGAATTTCTACCATTGCCTCCTACAGATGTTCACAACTTTTTGAAGCCATTGGCCTGGCACGGGAGATCACTGAACTCTGTTTCAACGGAGTAATCAGCCGAATTGAGGGTGCAGGATTTGCGGATTTTCAGGAGGATCAGGAAAAACTTTCCCATTACAGCTGGAAGAAACTCCATAAACCTCTTAAGCGTGGCGGTCTCTTCAAATATATTCATGGTGGAGAATACCACGCCTACAACCCCGATGTGGTGGAATCCCTGAAGAAATCCGTGCGTACAGGCGTTTTTGCTGATTATCAGATCTATTCAAACCATGTAAACAACCGCCCTGTTGCCTGTATCCGTGATCTCTTCCAACTGAAAAAAGACAGCAGGGCAATACAACTCGACGAAGTGGAAGCTGCGGAGACCTTTTACAATCGCTTTGATTCTGCTGCCATGTCCATCGGGGCATTGAGCCAGGAGGCACATGAAGCACTTGCCATCGGCATGAACCGCCTTGGCGGTTACTCCAACAGTGGAGAGGGAGGTGAGGACCCTGTCAGGTTCAAGACCGAACGGGTATCCAGGATCAAGCAGGTTGCCTCTGGACGTTTCGGGGTAACCCCTCACTACCTGATGAACGCGGAAGTTATCCAGATCAAAATGGCCCAGGGCGCCAAGCCCGGTGAAGGAGGCCAACTCCCAGGCCATAAGGTGACGGCCCAGATCGCCACTCTCCGATATTCGGTGCCTGGTGTAACGCTTATCTCACCACCACCCCACCATGATATCTATTCCATTGAGGATCTGGCCCAGCTGATCTTCGATCTCAAGCAAATCAATCCAGTTGCTCAGATCAGCGTCAAACTGGTTTCAGAACCCGGAGTCGGGACCATTGCCACCGGTGTGGTCAAGGCCTATGCAGACATGATCACCATCTCGGGCAATGACGGTGGTACGGGTGCCAGTCCGCTCAGTTCGGTAAAATATGCGGGCAGCCCCTGGGAACTGGGACTCGCCGAAACTCAGCAGGCTCTTGTCGCCAACGGATTACGGCACAAAATACGCCTGCAGGTGGATGGCGGTTTGAAGACCGGGCTTGATATCATCAAGGCTGCAATCCTTGGTGCTGAAAGTTTTGGTTTCGGCACCGGGCCCCTTATTGCTCTTGGCTGCAGGTTTCTCCGGATCTGTCATCTCAACAACTGTGCCACAGGTATTGCCACCCAGGATGCAACCCTGAGGCGAAAATACTTCGCCGGAGTTCCGGATATGGTGATGAACTATTTTTCCTTTATGGTTCATGAAACCCGAATGCTCATGGCTGAACTGGGCGTACAAAAACTCACCGACCTGATCGGCCGCACCGATCTGCTCGAGATCGTAGAAGGCATCTCTTCAAAACAGAGAAAACTGCAACTCACACCCATTCTGGAGACCAGCCAGCCAGCCGGAGGAAAAGCTGTTTACTTCCAGGAGAGAAACACCCCTAACGATCCGGGAAATCTCAATCTTGAGATTATAAAACAATTCACCGACGCAGTAAAAAACACTTCTGGTGCCAGCGGCAGTTTCCCTATCCGCAATACCGATCGAACAGTGGGCGCAGGGATTTCCGGAAAAATAGCTTCCATCCATGGCAACAGAGGCATGGAAGAAGCACCTGTGACCCTGACGTTCAATGGTACTGCAGGTCAGAGTTTTGGAGCCTGGAATGCCGGAGGTCTGCATATGACCCTTATCGGTGATGCCAACGATTACGTGGGTAAGGGAATGGCTGGTGGAAAACTCGTTATCCACCCACCTCTGGGAGTCACCTACAAAAGTCACAAGGCTGCCATTATAGGCAACACCTGTCTCTACGGGGCAACGGGTGGCAGGCTATACGCAGCTGGCCTTGCCGGAGAACGTTTTGCGGTCAGAAATTCCGGAGCTATAGCGGTTGTTGAGGGGATTGGTGACAACGGTTGCGAGTATATGACTGGTGGCATTGTCACCATCCTTGGCGAAACAGGTGTTAATTTCGGCGCAGGAATGACCGGTGGTTTTGCCTATGTTCTCGACAAATCTGGAAATCTTGAATCAAGAGTGAATCCAGAGCTGGTTGAAGTACTGTCACTCGACAATCAACCTGTTTTACAGGAACATCTTCGTGGAATTATAGATAAGCATTTTCTGGAAACAGGAAGCCAGCGGGCAGAAAAGATCCTGACAGGATTTGACGACTATTATGTCGAAATTTTCAAGCTGGTAAAACCAAAGACATCAAATATTGCGACCCTGCTGGGTCACCGCGGCACCTCACCCGGAGAAACGCTGGCTGTAGTCCAGTAAGAGGAACGATATGAGCCAAAATTTATTCCAGTTTATCGAAGTGAATCGGGTTGATCCCCGGAAAAAAAACATCGCACGGCGTAAAACCGAATTTGTGGAAATCTACGATCCTTTCCAGAAATCACAGGTACAAATGCAGGCGGATCGTTGCCTTGACTGCGGTAATCCCTACTGCGAATGGAAATGCCCCGTCCACAACTACATTCCTGACTGGCTGCAGCTCGCCAATGAGGGCCGTATTATAGAGGCGGCCGAACTCTGCCACCAGACCAACAGTCTGCCGGAAATCTGTGGCCGGGTTTGTCCCCAGGATCGCCTCTGTGAAGGTGCCTGTACGCTCAACAATGACTATGGCGCGGTCACCATCGGCAATATTGAAAAGTACCTTGTCGATACAGCTTTCCAGATGGGCTGGCGCCCTGACCTCTCCAGGGTTGTGGTAACTGACAAACGTGTTGCTGTTATCGGCGCCGGTCCTGCAGGACTCGCCTGTGCAGATGTGTTAATCCGTAACGGTGTCAAACCGGTGGTTTTTGACCGACATCCGGAGATCGGCGGCCTGCTGACATTCGGCATTCCCTCCTTTAAACTCGACAAAGGGATAATGACCCTCAGGCGGGAGATCTTCACCGATATGGGTATTGAATTTCGTCTCAATGTGGAAATAGGGAAAGATCTGCCCGTAAGCGAGCTCCTGAATAACTTTGATGCCCTTTTTGTCGGCATCGGGACCTACACCGCCACAACTGCAAATCTTGAAAATGAGAGTGCTGAAGGAGTATACGATGCCCTTGACTATCTCATCGCCAACACCGACCATCTTATGAACGTAAAGCGGAAAACATACCCATATGTGGATCTTGAGGGAAAACGGGTCGTGGTTCTTGGCGGCGGAGACACTGCCATGGATTGTCTGCGCACTGCCATCCGCCAGGGTGCGACGGATGTTGCCTGCGTCTATCGGCGGAACAGGGAAAATATGCCGGGTTCGGCCAGGGAAGTACAAAACGCCGAGGACGAAGGCGTTCGTTTTCTCTGGAATCTGCAGCCCCTTAAACTGCTTGTGGAAGAAAATGGCAGGGTCTGCGGAGTCAGGGTTGTGAGTACCAGACTGGGCGAACCTGACGAACATGGACGAAGAAGACCGGAGGCAATTGCTGGCACAGAGATAGAACTTCCAGCCGATTGTATTATTACAGCCTTTGGTTTTCGGCCGAGTCCTCCGAAGTGGCTGATCGAAAATGATATTTCCTTGAATGAGTGGCAGCTGATAGATGCCCCTGCAGATGGAGATTTCCCCTTCCAGACCAGTAATACCAAAGTTTTCGCCGGAGGCGATGCGGTTCGTGGCTCTGACCTTGTTGTCACTGCCATTGCCGAAGGACGACATGCTGCCGAGAGTATTCTTCAGTACCTGAAGGTATAAGATAGAAAGAAAAAAAGCGAGACTACCTTTTTGGTAGCCTCGCTTAGTAATGGACAGTATGACTCTGAATTAAATGGCGTCAGCCCCACGCTCTCCGGTTCGTACTCTCAGTACGTCTTCCACCGGAATGATAAAGATCTTTCCATCTCCTATCTTGCCACTGAGGGCTGCCTCACGGATCGTCTCCATCACCTTCTCGACAAGATCGGCGGCAACAACCAGTTCTATCTTAATCTTCGGGTTGAAATCAACCACATATTCTGCTCCGCGATACATCTCTTTATGGCCCTTCTGCCGACCATATCCTTTAACTTCGGTGATGGTCATGCCGCTGATACCAATTTCATTCAGGGCCTCCTTTACCGATTCAAGCTTGAATGGCTTGATGATTGCCTCTATTTTTTTCATGATACTCTCCTGTCATTAAACTATTTGGCTAATTAATCTCTGGTGAATTCCGGATAGGCATCAAGACCGCACTCGGCAATATCAACACCTTCCATCTCTTCTTCTTCGCTGACCCGAACACCCATGACTGCCTTAAGAACCAGCCACACAATAAGAGAAGTACCAAAGGTCCAGCCAAAGATGGTTCCAATACCGATAAGCTGTTTAATCAGCGAACCATCGGGATTGGTAAAGGCGACAGCGATAAGTCCCCAGGTACCAACTACGCCATGCACAGAGATTGCACCTACAGGATCATCGATCTTAGCCTTGTCTATAAAGATAATAGCAGGCACAACCAGCAGGCCACCGATAACACCGATCATGGTGGCAATGCCTGGAGTAGGTGTTAATGGCTCAGCAGTTATGGCAACCAGTCCTGCCAGCGCACCGTTGAGAGCCATGGTAAGATCAGCCTTGCCAAACCAGAGACGGGAGAGCAGCAGTGCTGCAACAAGACCTCCCGCAGCAGCGGTATTGGTATTGACAAAAACCATGGACACGGCATTCGCCTCAGCGATGTTACTGATCTTCAATTCGGATCCGCCATTAAACCCAAACCAGCCAAGCCAGAGGATAAAGGTTCCAAGGGTTGCAAGGGGAAGGTTACAGCCGGGAATAGCATTGATTTTGCCTCCTGAATATTTTCCCTTACGAGCACCAAGTACCAGTACACCAGCCAGGGCAGCAGATGCGCCACAGAGATGAACCAGACCGGAACCTGCGAAATCAAGAAAACCGAGGGCGTCAAGAAAACCTCCGCCCCATTTCCAGTAACCGCTGACAGGATAGATAAATCCGGTCATGACAACTGCAAAGGCAAGGAATGTCCAGAGTTTCATCCGCTCTGCAACGGCACCGGAAACAATGGACATGGCCGTTGCCACAAAGACAACCTGAAAAAAGAAGTCTGACATATTGGAATAGTATGTTTCTCCACCGCTCTTCAGGACTTCATCGACTCCGTTATCGGGGCCAAGAAAAAAGCTGAGTCCGGGAATAAAACTGTTAACAGCATCACCGTACATGATGTTGTACCCGACGATAAGATACATCAAGCAGGCGATGGCATAGAGAGCCACATTTTTGGTGAGGATTTCCACCGTGTTTTTCCCTCTGACCAGGCCAGCTTCCAGCATGGCAAAGCCAGCGGCCATCCACATGACCAACGCGCCGGACATGAGAAAGTAAAAGGTGTCCACTGAATAGGCCAGCTGGATCAGATTGTCAGCGACACTTGATGCGGCAGCCGCCTCTTCGGCAATTGCTGGCCCTGCCAGGGCAAGCCCGGAGAGAAACACCACTCCTCCCCAGAACGTCTTTCCATTCATTGTTACACTGTTCTTCACTGTAGTTCCTCCTGTTTCATACGGGTTGTGCCAGATTGCACCGGTTTTTGCTTATACCTGGGGTAGAGCAATGTCTGTGCCACAACATGAAAAACTACTTTAATGCTGTAAAATCTATCTACTACATGATAGCTTGCAGTTTTTTCTGCCACCAAGGATCTGCAAACAATTACATTTATGTGCCAAATAGAAACCTTTTATTTACATTTTTGTAGTCTTTCCTACTTTAACAGGATCAAACATTCTCTTTTTAAAGCCAATCGGAAAACATTTACAAAACCAGCCAGGAATTCTATAACACTAGCAGAAAACCACTAAACACTCTCTACCAGCGCGAGCCGATGAACATCATAAATAAAAAATCCATTTTCACCTCCATGCTCCAAAATGGCCCTTTTGCGGTTGGCGAGACACCTCCCTTTGCCCACCCTTTCTCACGTGAGGCTAAAGAGTGGACCAGAACCATACAGAGCGACCCATTGATGAAAACAAAGTACCGGGCCGTGAGAAATCAAATTTTTGACCTCCTTAGCATTTCTACTTTCGATGAGATCCTGCCACTGCTTCATGATAGAAAATCAAGGGAATTGACAACCAAAACAGCTCACCAACTCCTAGGTAACATGTTTGGCATCCAGGGTGACGCGCAGGTCATTGATCGCTACCTCCACGACTATGCAAGAACAGCTGACGATGTAATCAACTCTCTTCGAGCAAAAGTGCTGGCCCCATATAGCTCCCACACCGAAACAACAAACGAAATTGAGACCATATCCGACCCGGTGAGCTTACTGCTCGTCCTGTTTGACGAACACTTCCACCGCAAAGCCCGTTTTGAAGCCAAGCGAAAACTGGTGCTGATGAATCTGGCAGGATCAATTGACCAAAGAGAGCGGGAAACCCAGATCGAGAAGAAGTTCTCGGAATTCCTAGGTTTTCTCAATGACTTTGTCTGGAGTCCCAGTTCGAAAATCGGCGACCTGGAAATCTGCTACCTGCATAGCAGGCACAGCGCTGAAGACTTTCGGTGCACGAGTGTAAATGTTCTGAGTGAAGCAGCGGCCATAAAAACAACCCCCGTTGTCGGGGAAAAGCTAACCTTAATCAAACGGCGCAGATTTCATGACAAGGGAAAAGATATTCCCATCTATGTTACAATTAGAAAAAAGCCACCGGCGGCCAAGGTACTCAAGCTGCTGAGGAAAAATGAGAAAAACCCGGCAACAGCAGTGGATGACGAGCTCGGCCTGATGGCAGTACTCAATTCAGTGAGTGACGTAAAGCGCTTTCTCCGCCACTTAACAAAAAGCGCGGTCAGGGCAGATTCCTTTATGACCCTGGAGGACATTTCAGACACGCTGACCAACGGAGAATACGATGGATCAGCAACCGGGAGTTCTGCAAAAACGTCCATGCTCAAATTCTTTGCCCGGCTGGGTGGCATGCGGGTGGAATTCATTATCCACACCAACAGCTCATATCTTAATTACATGTGTCAGCGCGACGTGGCCCACGACGAATATGAAGTCAAACGAATATTTGACACTGGGGTTGCCGACTTTCTCTTTCCTTCCGACATTTACCATCTTGAGATGGAAAAGATTCGCAGCACTCAGCTGAAAAGGTTCAGACGGATCATCGAAGAAAGCTGATCATAACAACTAGCAACGCAGCACTGAATACCGCACCACTCTCCGAAGAGCACTCCTGAGATCTGCGGACAACCTGGTGTTTTCTTACCTTCATATTACAACTGACCGTACCGCCCCTTCCCTGTACCAATACATAGCCCCCTTCTTCGTCGGCGTTTGTCTGCACAAAGGCACCACCCTCAATCGCTGTGCGGAATAGCTTTCAGCTCGAAATGACACCCTTCACCCTTGTTTTTATACAGTTCAAATACCCCATTTTTCACCCGGTCGGGTTATTTATTTCTTTCTGACTGTATGTTTATTTCTATACCGTAAAGATTTGCAGATGTTCCCACGCCCCCACAATCACCAGGTAGTAGAAAGAAAACAATGGAAACAGGAGCGATCCCAACCATGAAAGACTTCCACAGCAGGCACTTACTTTCCCTATTTATGTTTGTTTGTCTATTGGCTCCTTTCGTTGCCTCGGCACTGGAGATGCCCAGACCAGCAACGACCAGCAGACCAAACTCTTCCAGTGCGGGCAGACCCACTGTCGATCACGGCCAGGTGCAACGAACACCTCCAAAAGCCACTATACAATCTGGCTACTGCTATGTGAATGACACCACCGAAAAAAGTAGTGAAACGCTCTGCAAACGAAAGCGTGGACAATTTTTCGCTGACAAAAGAGAAGCGCAGCGGGTGTATGATACCGCCTCCGGTTACTGCTGTCAGGATGGTAACATAAGCAAAAACAGCAGAGCCACCTGTGTACGGGTAAAGGGGACATTCTTTATCAAACAGAGTGATGCCAAAAGGACATGCGATGCAACGAAGGACGTCTGCTATGACGAAGGCAAAATACTTGCTGATTCCAAGGGTAGCTGTGACCGGAAAAAGGGTGCTTTTTTTTAAAAAAAGCTGATGCGGCACAGTTCGCTGCCCAGCAGAAAGGTTTCTGTTGTCTCGACGGAAAAGTGAGCCCCATGATCCAGAAAATGTGTCAGCAGAAGAAGGGACAATTTTTTATCTTACAAAACCAGGCCACCCTGGCCTGTAAAAATGAACGTGGCTTCTGCTGTATTGAGGGCAGGACAAGTAATCTATCCCGTAGTATCTGTGAGCAGAGACATGGTGCATTTTCAACCAACCGAAGCCAACTGAGCAAAGAGTGCGCCCCTAAAAAAACGCGACTAACTAATAGTTCTGTGCAATCCCCAAGGCCTGCCACTGCAACCACCCCTGCTTCTGTAGTCAAAGAAAAGACAGTCAAACAACCCATAGCTCAAAACGCGATGAAGGGATTTGATGAGCCAGTTTTCAAACCAGATAACAGCCGTGAAAGGTATGATGATCCATTGTTTAAACCAGACAACAGCCGTAAAGGATATGATGATCCAGTACTTAAACCAACAAATAACAAAGAGGCACAGAAGAAAAAAAGAGGCGGCCCAGCAGTAGCGGGTGTGTTGATTGCAGATTCACCTGTGACACCACAAATCACTCCCAATGTCAGCCCGCCTCCAACAAATGACTCCGAACCTTCATTACCGGACAGTTCACTGAGCGGAATAAAAAACCCTCTCAAAGTTGTCTTCATTAAAGATCGAATGGTTCGCATAGGGGATGAAACAAACAGTAACGGTTTAGGAGGAGACCTTCGTCTAAAAAATGTTCAAGCCTCCTTTCTATGCGACGCTGGAGCTGCACCGGTATCTGCAGCAATGACAGTGGCAAACGGTTCAAGCTACACCGGCCTTGCTTCCCAGATAGTGGGCACTCAGGTCAGCTTCCCCAGCCTCACCCTGCAGGAACAAAGCAAATTTATCAGTTCCCATTGTCGCCAGGGAGAAAAAACAGTTCAACAATCTACAGTTATTACTGTTGAAATGAGCAAAACCTGCCGGATGGAAAACGGAGCAGAGAGACAGTGGTCCAATAATGTTGATCTGCCCATGTCTATCATCTGTGATCTCCTGCCAAATGCAGATCCCGCTGAGTATAGCCCCAACCACCCCACCTACAATCCACAAATGGGGAACACGGTTGCCACGAGAAATCCTGCCGATTATACGCTTCAGAAGCCTGTGACAGAAGGGCAAACAGTAGGTGCCCCAACACTCAATGCTCCGTCCTCCCAACCCAGTGTGCTTCAAACTGGTGAAGCAGATGCTTCCCTGCAACTGAAGTATAACAGCGCCTTGGTTGTTGACGATGAACTGCGCATGGGAACACCTTTTCAGTCTGTCTACGATGCTCAGCCGGTGAGCGAATTGAAGTCAAATATTGAGCTCGAAGTGGGTTGCGGAGCCGGGCTATTTGAGTATGCCAATCTTTTTATCAAAAGAAACGGTTTATACGCCCCCCTCCATGAACTGAACAGTGGTGGCCATCATAATCTTACAAATAGTTTTCTGATGACAAAAGCTGATTTTGTTCAAGATCACTGTGCTGCCGGCACCATGTACCAGGACCTTGGGCGATCAATAGAATTTCTAATTGAATATGGCTGCACATATCCTTCGGGAACTAAACGATTCGAAAAGATAATTCACAGCCCTGTGAGAATGGTTACCTGCGATCGACGTCCGAGCACTTTTGCAAATGCCAACCATACCCCCTATATGCATAGGTGTCCTGCCGGATACCATATTGAAGGAAAAGCCGACAATATTCGCGTTGACTCAAGTTCAAGCGCTTTTCCACCAAAACGATGCATAGAGAACCTGTAATGTGGAAAATGCAGCCCACTATTATTTACTTTTGTTAAAAATTGAAATTCAAGGATGATAAGATGAAGATAGTACAAAACGCTGATATTTTTCTTATGGGTTTAGGGATTGTTCTTTGGGGCAGCACTGTTGTATCTGTTCACGCAGAAGGTATGAATGCTAAAATTACAGAGCCTAGCAACAATTCAATAAGTCTAAAAGATGGAAGAATAAATGGTCATAGCAGTGGCATTAAACCATTTCCAGCAGAAGGAAATATTAGTGCAGATTTAGTTATCCGCTCTCACTGCAAAGAAGACTTTGAAGTTATTAAGACCCATATACATTCAGCACTTGACAGTTATATCAACATTACCAGGGATACATTAGATCCTTGGAACAGAGCCAATCGGACAGAATTTTCACGTCCAAGTAATTTTAAACTGGAGACAATCGCTGCCCTTGGGAGAAGATGCAACGAGGAGTTTGGGGAAAAAGAAGGCTCATTTATTACAAATATTCCCATCTCTGTAGAGGTGACCTGCTCTGAAAGCTGGGACACTATGAATGATGGCAACGGTCTGGATGACGTAAGAAAACAAACGTATAATCTTAAATTACCCCTTAGTGTGCAATGCCTTTCAAATGCTCAAGAGATAAATGCTACAGTTGACGAACAATATTGGATTTACGAGTGTCCGGAAACGGATAAGCGCGATCCTGAATACTGGCAGAAATACCGCCTGGTAGTTGAAGGCACCGGGGCTCGTTATGTCAAAACCAGTAAAAATCTAGGCACCCCGAGGTGTATTCGTGCCCATAAAAGCAATATGTCCAACAGTGATGATATACTTTTCCAGATTGAATAATAACAGAGGTGAACAGGGACAATTTGACAAATATTCTGCACTAAAGACAAAGACACCACAAAAAAAGGGTGAGAGAGCCAATCGTGCTCACCTCACCCTGTCTGATCAGGCAATACCGCTTAGAGTAGAGCCGTTTTGTTAAAAAACGAAGCCTAAACCTACACTGACAACATGATTACCATCACTACTGGTATTATCAATATCATCCACGGTTAACTCATCAAAAAACCACTCATAACGGTACTTCACCACAACATAAGTACTCTCATTGATAAAAGACTTGAAGCCGACCTGGGGCCCAATAGTACCAGTTGTGTCTTCGTCATTGTAGCTAGCACCAATAAAAGCACCTAAAAATGGCTGAAAAACATCATCCTTTGATACACCACGGACATAATAGTTCACAAAGGGGATAGTGGATGCCATCCATCTATCATCAGCATTATCAATAAAATCGTATGCTATATTCTGTATAACTCCCACTTCCAGGCTGTCTGTGAAAAAGTACCCATATCCAACATCCACATTCGCAGTTCCCCACTCAACGCCCTGGGCATGAAAAAGCCCTCCAGAGAGCTGAAGATCACTATCACCTTTTTTCTGAGCGGCATTGGCAGTTGCTGCATAACTTGTCACCAGCATTGAAAGGCAAATTGCTATTGCTGTACAGTATTTCTTAATCATCTTTTCCTCTTAATTTGAAATTATTCTGCTCTGAGTGAAATCCCCAACTCTTCTTTGCTTCAATCTCTTTTGTAGAACCATCTTTGTCTTTAATGAAAATCTTAAACTCACCAGCCCACACAGTACGATTGTCTTGTATTAAGTCAAGGCCCCTGGTAATAAAATTTATTAAAATACCTTTCGAGCCGTCCCGCTTCAGCAGCAAAACAGAACCAAACATGCAACTACAAGCAATTACAAGCACCATCATCAACGTGAAAGAGGGTCACAATTGGTTATGGTCACTTTTCCCTGAAGCATATTCCCCTTGGAGTACTCACTAAAAACACAGGTATTGGTTTTAGGATCGTAATTCTCAATCCACAAATTATCATCCTTCCAGGTCGCCTGCATATGATGCTGCCCTTCCGGAACACGAATAGTCATAACACCGCCATAGCGCTTGACAAAAACTTGCTGGAGACGAAAAAAATAGGTCGCCCATCCCACCAGCAAAATGAGCAAAGCGATAACGATACCAACTTTCCAATTCTGTGCCTTTACCCCGGCGCCATAAAGTACTGCACCCATAAGAGCAATTACTGCCAACCAGTACAAATAAGTAATCACAACCAAACCCTCCCCTTGTAACGGTGTAGTTAAGAAGACAGAGCGGATTCTAACTTTTCCATTCATGCCCACATCCTCAACAGATCGACCAACATACATTTACTATAGTAATGAAATGAAATTTTGAAATTAAAGACAAACCGTAACAACATGAGGCAGAAACAAAAGACAAAAAAAAGGGGTCAAGCCAAACAGGCTCAACCCCTTTTCATTAACTGGTACACTAGGGAGGATTCGAACCTACCGACAAGGCGACAAGTAGCGTAAATAATTAATAAAATAAATTATGTGTGATACGGGTGTGATACGCATCTTTCATGGATTTGGGAAGATTACGTTACAGCTCAGGTGCGAGTGGGAATTGCAACACTGAACTTTGATTTACCTGTGACTTTGCAGCAAGGCTGAACTCCGAAAAACCGCGCTGCCCGCTCGTCACTTGTAGCGCCTTGTTAGGCTTTTATGGTGTTGTTACGGACATATAAGGACTCCCATCATCGTTTTTACCAATTTCAATTTCTATATACCCGTCTGTCCTTGTGGTTAAACAGCTTCTCTCCTTTAAATTTCCAGTAGATTTGCTTGATACTGACCAACCTCCTGCATGTTGCGAATACCTTGCAGCAGCATCAGTATTCTGAACTCTACCGTCACTAACGACACATAATTTAGGTTTTATTATTTTGAAAAGGTCCGAGTGGTAACCAGATTCACGTCCATGGTGACTGGATAGATAAAGATGGGCTCCATTGATAGCATCAACAAAATTTTGCTTACTAAGTAAGGACTTCCAAGATGGAAGTTCATTATCACCAGGTATTACTACTTTCACTCCACAATATTCAAAGACTACGACACCACTATGGTTGTTGATATTCGATGTACCACAATCTCTTGACGCGTGTTTTGTTATTGTAACTCCAGAACTTACATCTGGATTACCAACCAACTTTTCATTTTTAGTAGGGTGTATGAATCTATTGTTTGAAATGTCAAAATAGTAATCCAGTTTTTCAGTATAACTACTCTGATTGGCCTTTCTTACATCGTCTTCTGGCAACCACTTTGGTCTCCATATTTGCCGAACTTTGAAATCTTCTAATTGCAAAATCTCATCAATATGGTCCCCGTGCGGGTGTGTGATAATAAGGCTATCTATTGTATCTGTTTGTTCCCGCAACCAACTTAATGGCGAAAATTCTTCCGAACACCCGAGATCAATGACTATGGATTGTCCATTCGGAGTAAACGCATGGACAGCATGACCATGACCAACATCGTGAATAAATAATTTTAATGTCATCTTTGTTGTTTTTCCTTATGCACAGATTTGTCTGGGTGATATTTGCTATTTACGTACAAGTATAAAGATGAAGCGCTGAATAAAATTAGTGAAAACACAACGGTGATTATCACGGCAATCGTAATTGTGCATTGCTGAGGATATTTCAAAAGCATATAAACATAGGCAGTAAGCCCTGTAAAAATACCAACCTGCATTGATACAAAAAAGTTGAGCAAAGTGTGTGAACTTGTCCATTTGAATGCGTTAAATGATGTGCTCAAGTACATCTGGTTGTGAAATTTGTTTTCTTCAAGTTGTTCCAAACTATATCGGCGAATGGAGTTCACCTGCCTAACAGGGTAAATAAAATATAATCGGGTCTGTATTAAAACGGTAAATATTGAAAGCAACCCGATTGTTGCCACCAATGAAATAATGAATGTGAATTCCCAAAAAAATTGTTCCGCGTTGCCACTTAACTGATAAATTGCTAGCAGCAATGAAGGAATTGCGCCACTCAACCCTGATGCATACTTAACAAGTGCTTGGTGTCTTTCATCGTAATACTTTATAAGAGAAAAACATTGCTCGTATTCTGTTTTTAAAAAATCATCCATAAAAATTCCCGCTGATTATTTTTGTAGCCTAACCATTGATTAACAGGTCTCATTGCCCTGATAATACCTAAAATACAACATTATCACTACAAAGATACCAGTTTTGTACTTAACTTATGAAATATACTAAAAATTCCCCTAAGTAAAGGGATACCGCTTATAAATTATGTTTCTCTCAGTTTTTAAAACTGAGCCGCCGGAGGCATAATCTTCTAAATTCTTTTGCAGTTCAGTCTTTTTCCCCGATAGAATATTCTCACGCACTGGCAAAGAAAAAAGGGCTTTCGCCCCTCCTTCTATTTATTTGCACAAATATTATTAATTTTATATTTCAAATCGTCTATCCATTCCCCTATCTGGTAACATTTTTCCAATAATTCAGATTCTTTTTCATCGTCTTCAGTTTTTAAAAATTCATTGTAATAAAAATCGTACAAGTCATTCCAATTTTTTAAAATCGTATTTAATTCTTTCATGGTGAACCTCCTTTAAATTAATAAAAATAAAAAACGTTCACCGGTTCAGCGAAAATGGAGCGGTTCTGTCAATAAAAAAATGCCCCTGCCAGATATGATTGATTATTGAAAAAGCAAAACAAGGAAGATTTAAATCGAAGAAAATTTTTTTATTTACAGGTTCGTGGAATGTCCCCGCTATAATTCGCCTAGAGTGATGATGTATATACCCTACCAGCCTATAAAAATATTTTTTATACACACGGATAGAATTATCCATGAAATATAGTCGCTGAAAGTCGGTTGTTTTGGGGGCGGCCCCGCAGGCCAATTTGCCAAAACTATAGAAGTTAAAAAAACAGATGAAATATTAAATTATATGGGAGTACACGCTCTAGGCCACGGGGTGAAGATGAATCTATCTGTCCTTACTATAGTGGAGAAGCAAACAGTAGGATAATAAAATTTTTGCATGCGGGGGAGCGCTGGCCGCCCCCTGTTATTTCCCCTGCCCTTCCAGCTTTATAGAATTTTTTTGACAGTTTTAATCTCGTCTCGGTTCAATGAAAACTCAGTTCCTTCCATGTTAGTTATGGTGTACATTTCACCAATTTTTGTTGCGCTTTTTGCCTTAATTATCGAGCCATTAACAAGTTCAACCTGATAATAACGAAATTTTTCTGGTGGGTGGTAAGGTGGTTTAATTGGTGAGGTGTTAACAGTTTGAATATTGGATTTATATTTATTTTTTTGCAGTGCCAGTGCTTTTTGTATCGCCTTATCTAATTCTTTTTTGGTTACTGGATTATCTTCCGAAGGATGACTCCTTTTCTCAGGTCTATTCGGTCTTGTCGTGATTGCTGGAAGTTCTGTAGCTCTTTGCGGATTGATTGCCACTGGATCTGAAAATTCATTGGAATATTTCACATACATGAAATAGCCACCATAACCGACCATCCCAATACCAATGAATGATAGGATAAAAAATGTTACTGATTGTGTTACATTTGAACGATTCGGTCTTTTTGGTACAACTGGTTCTTGCCCAGCTTCAGAAAATTCACTTTGCCAGAATTTACTATCTTGTTTTCTTTTACCATGAATTTTATTGATTAAAACTTTTGTGACTTTTGTAGGTTCGTTCATTTTAATTTAAACAATTAATATTGTAATATTTCACATAAAAGTTTCTTTTATCTGATTTTTGTTTAAACGATCTAGATCTCTCTCTTACTTCTTTCCCAAATAGACAAAAAATGCATAAAACATCCAAAAGGTGTGACAAGAGTAGAAATACACCAAAAAGATGTTTCGACGGAATTCAATGATATAACGAAAAAAGTAACACAAAAATCAATAAAAACGCAAACAAAAGCCAGGGTAAAAATGAAAAGTTTGAAACTAATTGAAGTAATGCTTGAGGCATTTATTTGACATAGATACAATAATAAAAATGGTTGAGATTGCACAAAAAGAGAAAGAATTGATGGTAACCAGATGAATAAAAAAAAGAAAAAATATTATTGATTCTTCTATTTATAGTCTACACAGTTGGTGTTTTTGTTTACTCAGCATCACCACTCCATGCAGCCCCCCCACTAAATCAGTCGGTATAAATTTAGACAATGCCGACATCAAGAAACACATAAAATATATCATTGAATTAACAGGAAAAAAATCCTAGTAGATAACCAGGTGAATTGTTGTTTTCAAAAATTATATAACTGTCGCCCAGGACTATTTCAAAAATACCAATGTTAAAGCGATACAGTTTGCACAGCTTGAAGATTTTATAGATTCATTAACCTGTGGTAAAAAAACCAAAGCCAATTACCTTTCCTCAATTCATAACTTCTACCGCTGGCTCCAACAAAGAAGAGAGACTAGCAATAATGATTTTCCAGAATTTCGACAATCAGTTATGAGCTCGGATTCAGGAAAACAGTAGATAAAGAAACCCAACAGGCAATTATAGCCCAGGTAAAAAAATCTCATATCACGTGAGCCCTAAAATATGGCTCGATATCAAGTGGCTTTCAACCTACATATCAATACGGCCCAATGAGCTTAGAAACATCAAGGAGAGCCATATAGACCTTAAACAAGGGTTTATATTCATCCCCCACCCAAAAGAAAAAAGGCCTAAGTATGTACCACTTGTTCACGACGACATTGAATTTTTAAAAACCTTTCCACGCTCATCCCCTGAAATGTATTTTTTCAGACATGAAAAAGGAATAAAAGGAGCTACCCCGGGTAGCCAGTTTGGTACGAATATATTTTATACTTTGTGGAAACGGGCTTGTAAGGATTTGGGAATTGAGGGAATAGATTTGTATGGTGGTACTCGACACAGTTCAGCAGTTGATTTAAGAAACTATGCAACACCAGAGCAAATTAAGCGTGCAAAAATGCATACAACGAATAAAGCTTTCGAAAGATATTTTCAGGTTTCGAAGGAAGAATTACAAGAAATGTATGAGTATACAAAGTGTGATACGCCTGTGACACCAAAAAAGAAAAGGCACACCAGCTAAATAGCTGATATGCCTTGTACAATTTGGTACACTAGGCAGGATTCGAACCTGCGACCCCCTGATTCGTAGTCAGGTACTCTATCCAGCTGAGCTACTAGTGCATATGGAAGGGTTTATATACCCTAGTTCAATCTTTTCCTCAAGACTGTTTTCAACCTTAATTCGCTTTTTCCTGCTTATGGCAGATAATTTCATGATCCGCAGGTTTCAGGGTTGGATCGGCGACAATAATAATATCTATTTTATTCCGAGATTCCATATCACTGATCTCGTTACGTTTATTATTAAGGAGATACTGCGCCACATCCAATGGAAAATGACATTCAACCTTCACCACTTCCTTTCTGCTGCCTCCGGTCTGGATGCGTCGCAGATAGAAAAGCGCGAGAGTCTCAACAGAACGGACAATCCCCCGTCCCTTACAATGCTCACAAACCCGGTAGTTACTGGTCTCAATGGGAGCTCCAAGTTTTTGCCTGGAAATCTGCATAAGGCCAAACTTCGAAATCCGGCTGATATCAACCTTGGCCCGATCCCGCTTCATGGCATTCTTAACCTGACGCTCAACCTCACGAATATTACGGCTGACGCGCATATCAATAAAGTCCACCACAATCAGACCGCCAAGATCACGAAGACGCAATTGACGGGCAAGCTCCGTGGCAGCCTCCATATTAGCCTTAAAAATCGATTCCTCAAAGTTCTTGCCCTTACCGGTTGAACCGGAGTTCACGTCAATGGCAACAAGTGCCTCGGTAGGATCAATAACAATGGAACCGCCAGAGGGAAGCTGCACCTGAGGCTGATAAATAGACTCAATTTGATCTTCCACATTATACTGGTTAAAAATAGGACGTGTCCCCTTATGCAATCTGGCCTTGGCACCTTTCTGCTTGGCAGGAAGCATATCAAGGAAATCCTTAACTTTTTCGAGAGCAGCCAGATCGTCCACCAGAATCTCTTTAATTTCGGGATCAAAATGCTCCCGAAGAAAACGCAGAACGCAGTCATGATCCTGGTAGACCAGTCCCACACCTTCCATTGCCTGCCCTTTCAGCTTGATCTCATTCCAGAGCCTTGACAA
The DNA here is from genome assembly GCF_000341395.1 of Desulfocapsa sulfexigens DSM 10523. GTDB lineage: Bacteria > Desulfobacterota > Desulfobulbia > Desulfobulbales > Desulfocapsaceae > Desulfocapsa > Desulfocapsa sulfexigens. The sequence goes on from NC_020304.1 coordinate 270,214, forward strand.
TGAACGGACATCCTTAGTAAGTGCAGTTTTAGTAACATCCATACTTGCTGTACGAACAATCCAGCCCACACCTTCGGGAATATTCAGAGAACCCATGATTTCACGCAACTGCGAACGACGCTCCTCACCACTGATCTTTCTCGATATTCCAGAAGAATCAGAGCCAGGCATAAGTACCACTCCACGCCCAGGAATGGAAAGATAGGTGGTCATATTGGCCCCTTTATTTCCCACCTCTTCTTTTACAACCTGAACCAGAACCTCCTGCCCCCGCTCAAGGACATCGGTTACTCTCAGCTTCTTCCACTGATGCTGTTCAATATAGCGTTTGTTCTCCTCACTGATTTCCTGTTTATAGTATTCAGGATGGATCTCATTAAAGGGAAGGAAGCCGTTTTTATCAGTACCGTAGTCAACAAAGGCGGCCTGCAGATTACTCTCGATGGCTACTATTTTTGCTTTATAAATATTATTTTTTGTCTGCTTGGAGGAAAGAGTGGAAACATGAATGGATTCCAGCCGTCCATCAGCGAGAAGCGCAAGACGACACTCCTCTGGTTCTTCAGCATTAACAAGAAGCTTTAACAGCGGTGGCTTTTCCATGGAAACAGGTTTTTCAACCGCTGGTTCCGGCTGCTTTCCTTTTCCCGGTCCCTTTGCCTGCTGGTTACTCCGCCCACCACGAGGACGTGACGGTTTGGTTTTTGGCTTCGCCTCTTCTGAAGTATCAACTTTTACCGGATCTGACCCGTCTGTCATCTGTGATCCAGCAGGCAACTGATCAGCTTCCACCAACACATCAGGTTGCTTCACCTCTGCCTTTGCCTTCTCCGCAACCTCAGCTGTCGGCTTTTTTCTGGGAACCGGCTTCTTTCGAGGGGCTCGAGGCTTGGCTGCACTCTTTACAGCTGTTGTTTTTTTTCGTGCCTTAGGAGCGGTTTTTTTCGCAGGCTCTGCCGTTTCAACAACACCTGCTGTGACATCAGGTACATCTGGAACCGTTTCCTTTTTTTTCGTACTCTTCCACCAGGCACCGGTTGATGCCTTTTTCACAGTTTTTTCCTGCACAGCCTTTTTCTTTGGCTCTGCTTTTTTGTCTACCATAATTTTCCTTTACCGAAAAAAGCCAGGCTCATTTCGGTACATTTGTGACACCCCTCTTGTAAGGGCTGTTGCATTTTTTAACAGAAAAAAGACCACTCAGGAGCCATCTTCTTCCCAGCATTATATTTTGTCGTCAATTTGCCAGGCACGGGTTTTCGGGATGTGTTACCCCGCCCCCCGGTCTTGATGGGAACAGTACTTACCCTCAACACCCCTGCAACGTTTCTGACACTTTTCCTGGACGAGAAATTCAACGTATTATCGCTTAACCCCTCTTCCATATATTTTCCCGGGGATATCCCGGTTCTCATCGCTCTATTGATGCACTGAAAGCTTGCAGCAAAGAACAAATCAATTCATTTATTCACACTACTTTATACTGCAATCAGCACACTCTTGCAACAGCAGGTGAATCAACAAGGGGGTGGAACCCACTTTTCTCGAAATCCATCAAACAACACATCAACAGGGAAGACTGGCTGAACAGCAGAGAAAAAGGCACGGTTGAACGTATGATTGTGTACAGGTAATGCTTTCAGCAGAGAAAGCAAAAAAACACTGTTCATCTTTTCAAAAGCACACTACAATGCTACATGCAAAATAAAACAATTTCCCTTTATTATCAAGGCAAATATGTGATTTTAAACTTGACACCAATCGCCCATCCTCGTACATTTCGTACGTTGATTAGATTGCTCTTCAACAATCAGGACCATGGGGGGTTCATCTCTCCTACTCCAAAGCAATCACACCAACAAGCCAGTACAAACATTTTCTTGTCAATAACCATGTCAAACACCTCGCACAGTTTAGCATGAAAACAAAAGAAACTTTCAGGGAGTTACCTGTGACAAAACTCTTCAATCGACATTCCCCTGCTGCATTCTCTCTCTGTCTCGGCTCTTTGCTGGCTTTAGTCTCCCAGCCCAGTTTTCTTCAAGCTGACACCATTAACACCGATGAGTGGCAGATTGAGGCCGACAAAGTCCTTCGTTTTGATACCCCCCAAAGTGTTATTGCAGAAGGCAACGTTATCCTTACCAAAATACGGACTTTACCTCCTAAACGGGAAACAGGGCTGGTGAACACTTCAGACTGGTCTGTATTGCTTGAAGAGAATCCGGCAACACCTGTTGAAGATGTTGCAGCACAGGACGTTCTAATTGACGCGGAACCCCGTATAAAAACAGAAATGACCATCAAGGCAGACTGGATTGCCTATGACGTTGAACAGAACTCCATAAAGGCAAAAGGAAATGTCTCCATCGCCAATGACACCGATCAGCTTACTGCAAACGAAGGTGTCCTGGACCTGAACAAAGAAACAGGTATATTTAAGGAAGCCCTCATTCTCCGGGACTCTATGGATCTGCACCTTGAGGGTGAGACCATTGAAAAGACAGGAGTCAACACCTACCGTATCACAAACGGCTGGGTCGTCACCTGTAAAGTCCCCGAAGAGAACACACCTCCCTGGAGTTTTGCAGCCAGCGAAACGAATGTGACTCAAGGGGAATACGCCTTTTTGAAACATGCCACCTTTCGCATCAAAGATGTACCTGTTCTCTACACGCCCTGGCTCATGCTGCCCGTAGGAAATAAACGGCAGACTGGTGTACTCTTTCCTGAAGTTTCCAGTTCCGACCGAAACGGATTTGGCTTCAACCTGCCGATCTTTATTAATGTTTCCGACTCATCCGACCTCACCCTCTACCCTGAATATTATGCCAACCGTGGTTTTATGCCCGGTATGGAGTTTCGTTACGTCCTTGGTACCCAGGATAAGGGGTCGTTAATGGCCAGCTATATCTACGATGATCTTTCAGACCCCTCCGAAACTGACTACTGGAACGACACAGGATACACCCACACCAATCAGGACAGATACTGGGTTCGAGGAAAAATTGACCAGGATTTCGACAACGACATCACTACCCGTATAGATCTTGATATAGTTTCCGACAGAGATTATCTGACAGAGTTCAATGGTGGAGTCACTGGATTTGACGAATCCAACCAAAAGTTCAGCGAGGTATTTGGGCGTGGCTTCCAGAATAAAACCAGTGACCAACGCCAGAACTCCGTAAAGCTCCTTAAAACCTGGGACGGAATGGCCCTGGAGGGCGTATTTCTGGGGATCAACGATGTCAGACCTGATCCTGTCCCCTTTATCAATCCTGAGACTGGGCTAACAGAAACCATAACCAACCCCGGCGCTCTGTGGAAACTGCCAAGTATAGACTTCACAGGTAGCCTCCCCATGGGAGAAACAAGCCTGACTCTTGACTGGGATACTGATTATGTAAATTATTACAGGGAAGACGGTGTCGGGGGACACCGCCTTGATTTGTACCCTCGCCTGAGTGCCCCAATCCCTCTCAGCCCATACCTTGAAGCACGTGCTGAAGCAGGAGTGCGGGAAACCTTATACAGCGTTCAAACCTTTGGTGATGGGGAATGGGATAAAGGCGATAACCCAAACCGCCTGCTTGGGGATTTTCATACTGAAGTTGGAACCACTCTCTTAAGAAGTTTCGGTCTGAATGCAGATAACACCAGTGGTTTCACTCATAACCTCAGACCTTTCATTCAGTATGATTTCCTTTCAGACACAGACCAGGAAGACCTTCCAAGCTTTGACTCCGTGGACTATATAGGGGAACAAAATGCAATCACCTATGGTGTCGACAATTTCTTTGATCTCTTTGGAAACGACACTGACAGAGAATATGGCTACTTGAAGATCAGCCAGAGCTACGATTTCCGCAGTGAGGCTTCCGACACTCCTTTCACCCCCGTCAACGTCAAGCTGCGCTGGAATCCACTAACCCAAGGCTGGGTTATCTATAAAACCAATATTGATGTGTATGGAGACGGATTTACCTCTCACAGCGTGGAAACAGCCTACGAAAACAGCCGAGGTGATTACTTCAACCTCGATTATAGATACGGAAATGATGGTGACACCCAGCAGATCAACTTCAGCGCCAGAGCACAGCTGTTTGATACCATCTTCGCCGCATATGCAATCGAACATTCCATATCTGAATCCGAGATTATTTCGCAAAACATCTCACTGATGTATCAACCTGCGTGCTGGTCTGTTGAACTGACCTCAAGATACACGCCCGGTGACCACAGCCTCATGCTGATGTTCAACCTTGCGAACATTGGCAGTCCGATAAATTTAAGGCTATAAGCAGTATGCACTTTGATGTCTTCAATGGCGACGCAGACGGTATACTGGCCCTGCACCAGTTCCGTCTGCATACTCCAAGCCCTGAGGCAACCCTGATCACCGGAGTCAAACGCGACATCACATTACTCAAGAAAATCAATACCCAGGAAAACAGCCGCATCACCGTTTTTGACATATCACTTGACTCCAATCGCAGCCCTCTGCTGTCGCTTCTTGATCAAGGCAATACTATTACCTATATTGATCACCACTTTGCCGGAAGTATTCCGGACGACAACAAGCTGACCGTTCACATAGACCCATCCCCAACGATCTGCACATCCCTCATAGTGGACAAACTTCTCAAAGGCAAATACCGGACCTGGGCCATAGCCGCTGCCTATGGAGACAACCTCCATGAATCTGCAGAAAAGGCAGCCGCCACTCTATCCCTTACCACAGAGCAACTGGCCATGCTCCGAGAACTTGGAGAGTTACTGAATTACAATGGATATGGAGCGGAAATCAGCGACCTCCACTTTCCTCCAGATACCTTATATCAGGCCCTGCATCCTTACGAGGATCCATTTTCCTTTCTGGCCGAATCCAAAGATCTAGCCACCCTCCGTCAGGGCTTCACAGAAGACATGGCACTTGCCATGGAACAGAAAGAAATGTCTCCCGGAAACAACAATAGAATTTATACATTTCCTGACGCTCCCTGGGCAAGAAGAGTTGCCGGAGTGTATTCCAATCTGCGGGCCCGTGAGAAAAAAGACGTTGCACACGCACTCATTGTGCAAAACAGGGATAAGACCCTGCGTATCAGCGTAAGAGCTCCCTTAAACAACAGAAAGGGTGCTGATAAACTCTGTCTCGCCTTCCCCACAGGAGGAGGACGCAGTGCTGCGGCCGGCATAAATAGCCTTCCGCCAGAATTACTTGATGAGTTTCTCGCCAGCTTTCACTCAACCTATTCAGCCTGAGGTTACTTCATTAGGATGAAAAATCTCATGCCAGGAATTTTTATTTTACTCCTTTGTCTCACCTTCCCGGCTCATAATGGGATAGCAGAAGATAAAGTTCTCGCTGCTGACCTGGTCAAAAACGGCCAGAAGATCGACTTGAGCCAGGAGAAATACAGACTTCTCTTTGAGGAGCTTGAACAGGTACACCAATTCACCAAAGATGAGATTGGGGCTATTTTTAAAGGGGTGAAAATCAAGCGAAAAGTGCTCGTTCTTATGGATACCCAATGGGAAGCAAAACCCTATTACCAGTATCGGCCACGCTTCATCACCAAATCCGTCATAAGAGAGGCAAAAAAGAAACTTAAGAAACACAAAGATATACTTGATCGCATTGAACAGGAAATTGGCGTTGACCGGGAAGTTGTAATCGCCATATGGGGCATAGAATCCCGCTTCGGTACCTATAGCGGTGGCTTCAACGTCTTTCAGACCCTGAACACGCTCTTTGATGCCTACCCCCGTAGATCCGATTTTTTCCGAAAAGAGTTGATTGAATTCCTTATCCTCTGCAAAGAAAACCATTACAATCCCCGTATGATTACAGGTTCTTACGCTGGAGCCTTTGGCCAGACCCAGTTTATCCCTTCAAGCTTTCGCACATACGCAGTGAGCTTTGACGGCGACGAACGTCGTGATGTCTTTAACTCCATTGATGATATCCTGGCATCCATTGCCAACTATCTTCACTTCTTCCACTGGACGCTTGATGCACCTCTCTACATTGACATTGGAAAGACTTTAACGGGACCTGAAGTCATCAAGGCAAACAGCAAGGGGAGGAAAGGAGTTGTTGATTACCTCACGGTACAGAAAGAGCAGGCCATAGCCCTTCCCATTCCTCAAGCCAACAGGCCTCTTACCATCGTCGACCTGGAAATAGATCCGAAGAAAGGTGGTGGAAAACGCTATATTGCCGGATATCCCAACTTTCAGGCAATTACGGAATGGAACCATTCAAATCGATATGCCATGGCAGTCAGTGAACTTGCCGAGGCGATCAGATAACAGACCTATGATCAGAAAACATAGCACCTCTTTTTTTATTCTGCTTTCAGTTTTACTCCTCTTGTTAAATAGCTGCGCTAAAGCACCACTCAACAAAGTCTCTCCTGCAGACACTCCCCCGCTTATTGACGATTCAAACCTTAACCATCTGCTTACTGCAGCAGTGCGCCATCTACACTACCTGAATAAACTTCCCAACGACACCTCATTTACCTTCGGATCCGACAGATATCCCGTTTCCTGGATCAGAGAATCCATGACATCCTTTATTGATATCCTGAAACTGGACCCGACCAGAGACGAACTCGGTCGAATAATCAGTGAGAATTTTACGCTTTATCAGGCGGGCGGAAGAAAAGATTCTCATCAGGGTAAGATGCTGATCACGGGCTACTATGAACCTTTCCTCAAGGGAAGCCTCAAGAGAGAGGCACCCTACCTCTACCCCTTATACAGCCCTCCTCAATCCCTCGTTCAAGTAAAAGATCCCGCCAGTGGAACCCCGTTGTATAAACGAAGAAATGAAAAGGGGCAGCTCATTCCCTACTGGAGCCGAAAAGAGATTGAAGAAAATGGAGTAGCGAAGGGCAGCGAACTGGTCTACCTGAATAACCCGATCGATGCATTTATTCTCCACGTTCAAGGATCCGGAAAAATCCAACTGCAGGATGGTTCGGTTCGTTCCATCCACTACGCTGCCTCCAATGGTCTTGAATATTTCTCAATTGGCAAATTACTTGTGGATCAGGGAAAGATGAGCCTTGAAGAGGCCTCCATCCCCTCCATTCGCGCCTACCTCCGCCAGCACCCAGAAGAGCAGGAAGATATTCTCAATCACAACAGCAAATTCATTTTCTTCAACTGGGCTCCCGATGGTGACCCAGTAGGAAGCCTTGGCGAACCCCTCGTTGCAGGACGCTCCATTGCAGTTGATCCTGAAGTTCTCCCGCAGACGACCCTGGCTTTTCTCATCAGTCGTAAACCAGTGCTGGACAAAGCTGGAACAATTACAGAGTGGATCCCCATGCACCGTTTTGTCTTTCCTCAAGACACCGGATCAGCGATCAAAGGCGCTGGGCGTGCAGATCTCTACTGGGGCAGTGGCAACTACGCAAAAGCCGCAGCCGGCAGTATGAAAGAAGAAGGAACACTCTACTTTATGATTAAAAATAATTTCGAAAACCCGGACGAATAAAAGTGAAGAAACAGTGGCAGGTAAACTCCGCCGTGTTTCATGCACGGGCAGAGGAGTATGACAGCTGGTTTGATAACAGCCTGCTCTTTGATATTGAGACTGCAGCTATTGCAGCACTGTCTGGTTCTCCCAAACAGCCATCTCTTGAGATCGGTGTGGGCCCCGGTCGCTTTGCATCGCATTTTGGTTCGAACTTTGGAATTGATCCTGCCCGAGGGCCTCTCCTTTTCGCAAAATCAAGAGCCATTGCTGTCTGCCAGGCAATCGGGGAAGCACTTCCTTTTTCCAGCAAATCAATGAACAGGGTATCACTTTTTTTCACTCTCTGTTTTGTCCAGAATCCTGGGGAAGTTTTTCGCGAATCCCATCGAGTACTCCAGGAGAACGGCTTTCTGCTCCTGGGGTTTGTGCCCTCAACGGGAGCCTGGGGAAAAAACCTGCAGCAAAAAAAAGAAGAGGGGCATCCTTTTTATAAACATGCCCGTTTTTTCACCATTGAAGAAATTAAAACACTTCTTACAGATGAGGGATTTGTTCCAGGGGAATCTGTTTCAATCCTTTACCAAACACCAGGGAATGTGACTCAAATGGAATTACCACAGCCGGGTATGGATAAAGAGGCCGGCTTTATTGTGCTTCGCTCCACAAAAAGTTATAACAGATAAATACATATTGTCTGCCAGTTAATGGTCACCAAAACTTTTTACAGGAGGTTTTTATGAAAAAGACACTGTTTCTTACTGCCCTGCTTTCATTTTTATTTTTTCCTATCCAGGGACAAACAGAGGATTCCTATAAAATTGTCTTTGAAACCATGGATTGCAGCGGCAACACAGGCTTTGCTACCGTGGGCCCCGATGAAATTTTCAAAGTGGGAAATGGAGATTGCACTAACCCAGAAGATCCCGCTAAGAAACTGAAACAACTCCTCGTCCATGACGGCAGTGGCAGCTACAAAGTCTATACGCTGAGCCAGGAAGAGGCCAGAAATGTCATGCTTGAATTGAAAGAGTATATGAAATCCAGAAAAGGCGTTCTTGACCGATCGGATGCTGTAATTATCAGCCAGTGAGTCAGATGAAAAACGCTATACGTTCTTTTACCACCTCTTTTCTTTTTCTACTCACCGTCCTTTCCATAGTAACGGGTTGCTCTTCAGTGCAACATACCTCAAGGACATCGATTGAAGTTGTGAAAATGCCAACTGCTGTTAATTTGCAGGACAGCGATTTTGTCAAATCAACTTTATTGGAGCAGTATAAAGAATGGTATCGAACACCATACCGGATGGGTGGCTTAAACAAACGCGGTATTGACTGTTCCGGCTTTACGTATGTCACTTTCCGTTCAAAACTCGGACGTATTCTTCCCCGAACAACGGATTTACAAGTTCAGACAGGACGGCAGGTGGCTCGGAGAAATTTACAGATCGGTGACCTTGTGTTCTTCAAAACAAGCCTCTTTTACAAACATGTGGGCGTATACCTGGGAGATTCAAAATTCCTTCATGCCTCCACAAGCAGTGGAGTGATCATCTCAAACCTGAACGACCGGTACTGGAATGAAAACTATTGGACAGCAAGGCGTATTGACAGCTGAAGAGGATTTACCTTTTTCAATTCAATCTGATCAATACTGAAATTTCGGCAGAAACCGGAACAAAAAAAAGGTGTTGGGTGACTTCTCACCCAGCACCTTTTTCTGCTTCAAAAACCTTCCAGTTATCGATCTACTGGAAAAACAGACATCCCCTTGGTTAGACTGCCTCCTGAAACAGGGGCACAGTAGGATATTTTCTCTTTTGTACTTGTAACCTTGATGGTACCAGCGACCGTCATCTCAGAATCGAGAACCTCACCGGTATCAGGGTCAACCAGTTCTTCCACTGAGCCAACATTAAACTGCCTGCCGACTTCCACACCTTCACGACTACCACGATTGATAACAATCTTGTCACCTTTCGCCAGAATAACAGAGCCTTCCCAGGGGATCCCCTCAAGCTGCTTGATAAGGAAGATAACAGCCTGACCGACGGCATCTTCGAGTGCCTTGCCCACATTATCTTTTTCAGCTCCGCCAAAGTTGCCACCCAAGCCGCCAAGTGCTCCACCGTGATACCCGACGGTAAAGCCCCTTTTGCCGGAAACACCAACAACGTCGGTGGATGCCTTCACCTGTCCTGTTTCCGAATCAACCAGATATATGGTAACATTCATTTCAGCTTTTCCTGCAGAACCGCCAATACTAAAGCCCTGAAAACTTAAGCCACCGCCACCACTTCCAGTGTCATCCTGAACGTGAGTGATGGAGCCACGCACAAGAAGTTGCGCGGGAGTCATTCGGCCGATCTTGGCAGTTTTCTTGCCCTGAGCTGTACGACCTGATGCAGCAAAATCCTGCTCTGCCATGGCAGCCTGTCTCATCTCGCCATCACCAAGCACTATAAACCATCCAGATTCGTGGAGAAGATTGGTCATAACAGTCTTCATGCCATCTCCGACACTCCAGCGACCATGCCACCCAGCTTCGTTCTTGAATTCTGTAACTGTGATAGAGTATCGTAGATTACCGGCAGGAGGTGCCGGAATAGTATTTTCCGCTGCTGCCCAGCTTAGAGGTAAAATAAGTACAACGATCAGAGTCAATCCAGCCAATATTGATTTCTTCATCCAGTTCTCCTTTTTAAAAAGCTTCTTGATTGATACAACATACCGGAAACATATCGTAAAAACGCTTGGAAATCAAACACTTTATAGACATGGCAGAAGCGTTCAGCCAAGTTCACCAAAGCTTTCCCAGAAGGTTGGAAAGGATTTGGCGACACAATTCTCTCCTCGTATCTTGACACCAGGAACACGAAGTCCTGCTACGGCAAAACTCATGGCCATCCTATGATCGTTATAGGTTTCAATCTCAGCTCCGTGCAGGCATGCACCACCGTCGCCATGGATCACCATAAAATCATCACCCTCCTCAACTCTGGCTCCCATTTTTGTCAGTTCAGTCAGGGTGGCGGAGAGTCTGTCACACTCCTTGATGCGCAGATGAGCAATATTGGTAATGACAGTTTTGCCATGGGCAAAGGCTGCAACCACTGCTAGTGTTGGTACCACATCCGGCATATTTCCCATGTCCACCGTAATACCGTCCAGATGGTCACGTCCTCTCAATGTAATACCGCCACCGTCCAGACTTATCTCGCACCCCATCCTGGCAAGAAGCGGTGCCAGGTCAGCATCTCCCTGTAAAGAAGGCACCGGCACATTTGCCACGGTGACCCGCCCTCCTGTTATGGCTGCCGCAGCCCAGAAATATGATGCATTGGACGCATCCCCCTCAATTTCATATTCCATAGCCCGATAGCAGCCCTGGGGAATAGTGAAAGAGGTGAAAGCTTCATTACATTCAACACTCACGCCAAAATCGGACATCACCGACAGAGTCATGGCAACATAGGGTTTAGACAGTACCTCTCCATTCACTTCCAGAGTAGCTGGTTGCGCAGCATAGGGTGCAACAAGCAGCAGGGATGAAACATACTGACTTGACTTGCCTTCAGGAAGAATTGTTGCTCCACCTGTTATTCCCTTACTCTTGAGGTGCAGCGGGGGACATCCTGTCCCGTTCACAGATGCAATATCAACGCCCCAGCCCTGCAAAGCCTCCATAAGCGGCCCGATCGGTCGTTCCTGCATGCGTTCTTCACCGTCAATCCGGAAATCACCCTGGCCAAGCGCTGTAACCGAAGTGAGAAAACGAGTGGCGGTTCCATTATTTCCTAGAAAGATATCTTCTTCAGGAGTTACAAGTTTTCCACCACTGCCGTGAACAACCCAGGAATTCTCACCCCTCTCGACTAAAATCCCCATCTGTTCAAGAGCTTTCGACGTATAGCTTGTATCTTCACTTGCAAGGGGCCCGATAAGTTTACTTGTTCCATCTGCAAGGGCAGCTGCAATCAAAGCACGTTGAGTCAGACTTTTTGATCCTGGCACAACAACGGTGGCATCAACTTTAGACACTGGTTTTATTTCTATCATATTCAATCACTAGTAATTTCAATTTTCTTTTTTTTAAAACACTTAACAACTGGAACTGATTGAGCATTGTGGGTGTTTAGCACTCAACAATCCACCGCGAAGCGAGGACATTTGGTGATACAACCCACAAGAGGATCGCCCATTATTTTTTCCGAGCAAGAACTTCCACAAGTGCTTTACGCATAACTGAAACAGGAGCATCCTTTCCCGTCCAGATCTCGAATTGCGCGACACCCTGGTACAAAAGCATCTCAAGCCCATTGATTATTTTACAACCACCCGCTTCCGCTTCCCTGAGCAACCGGGTCTTCATGGGAGCATACACAATATCCATTACTACCTGAAATTGGGAGGTAACCTCTTCAGAAACAGGAGTATTTTCTATCTGGGGAACCATCCCAACAGATGTGGCATTGATTAAAACGTCCCCACGCAACCTATCGCTTTCCTCAAGGGAAATCCAGGGACAGTGCAATTCATCGGCTAATCTGCGACCACGTGACTCAGTACGACTACAAAGAGTTATGGACGCACCCTTTTCCAATAACCCAAAACCAATGGCCCGCGCTGAACCACCGGCACCAAGGATCACAGCGTGTGCACCACTCAGATCAATTTCTTCTTCTAAAGCACGGGTTGCTCCCAGCCAATCCGTATTCAGTCCAGTGAGTACTTTTTCCGTATTCACAATGGTATTTACTGCACCAATTTTAACGGCAACTGGATCAACAGTATCAAGCAGAGCCATAACGCTCTCTTTATGAGGAATGGTAACGCTGAGTCCCTGTATCCCGAGACCACGTATACCGGTAACCGCAGCGGCGATATCAGATGCCGGAAAGGGAAGATACACCGCATCAATACCCAATGCTGCCAGGGCGGCATTGTGCATGGCAGGACTCAATGAATGAGTCACCGGATTTCCAATTATGCCATACAAAACTGTTGTACCACTAATAGCCATGCACTAGACTCTCATCAAGAAATGAATTTCACGCAAACTTCCGACGGACAACTGTCCAGGGGCCGTGGCCTCATCATCACTCACCGAACAGTAGGTCATATATCCGCCGAGCTCACAGGTAGCCACACGGCTCACCACTCCCGGGCGTCCCATGCAAAAGGCAATCAACGGGAAACCGAGCTGTTCTGCCACTTCCTGGAGCTGCAGAACCCGTAATACATCTCGATGCGAATGAGCCGTTGTAATAATTTTTCCGATATCAGCTCCCTTATCCTGCATCAGAGCCATGCGTCCAACCAATTCTTCACGCGTTGGAGTATCTTTAAAATTATGCCAGGAAAGAATAAGCTTCGTCCTACTCTCCTGCAGAGCCATACGCATCCTCTGGTGAGAATCATCGGGGGCAAGAAGTTCCAGATCAACGTATCCGCAATTTTCCGTAACGGCCTCAAGCAATGGTCCTATTCGCTGCTCTTCTTTTCCTACAAATTCCCCACCTTCCCAATCCGGTCTATTCGTAAAAAGAAGAGGTGTCCGCAGGGTATTGACAAAGGGGGACACAGCTGGCGTGTGCAAAAAATCAAGTCGAATTTCAAGAACATCGGCCTGGGCAGCGACGGAGTCTGCGATGGCCAGAGCATCATCGATACTGGAGCGACCGATGGAGACACATATACGGGAGTGAGATTTCATAAGCCCCTATTTTGTTTTCTTTTCAGCGATTTTTATAGCCCAGGCCACAAGAAGAGAGACTACTGTGAGATCATCAAGCAAGCCAAAGCCCACAATCCAGTCTGGAACAAGATCAAAGGGAGAGAGAATATAGAGAATTGCAAAAGCCAGAATAGCCTTCACCTTCCATGGTGTATCACGTCTAAAAAGAAGACGCGCCCATGACTGAATCCTGCCCCATAACGGTAACTGACCTGGGCTGTTTTTCGGTGACGAAGTCATGATCAGGGAAGAATAAGCCCTCCAATCAACTCTCTTACGGATCCGAGTTTCTGTTCAGCAACGTAATGAGCCAGCCCCTCGACGGCATCCTCACTGGCCCGTGGATTGACAAAATTAGCTGTACCGATTTGAACCGCTGTAGCCCCTGCGAGCATAAACTCAACAACATCCTCGGCAGTTTCAATACCTCCGATGCCAATGACCGGAATAGAGACAGCCTGTGCCACCTGATAAACCATTCGCAGAGCAACGGGTTTTATTGCAGGACCAGACAAGCCTCCTATTACGTTGGCGAGACGGGGACGTCTGCTGCGAGAATCAATTGCCATACCAATCAGGGTGTTAATAAGGGAAACCGCATCAGCTCCGGCATCCTCAACGGAACGGGCAATAGCACTAATATCAGTAACATTTGGAGAAAGCTTCACAACAACGGGAACAGTTGATTCGGCTTTCACTGCACTGGTAACGGCAGCAGCCATCTCCGGAACCGTTCCAAAGGCTACACCACCTTTTTTCACATTCGGACATGAAATATTCACCTCAATACCAGAAACTCCCTGAACCCCTGCAAGACGAGCGGCTATCTCTTTGTACTCATCAAGCGTATCGCCAAGAATGTTAACAAAGACAGGAACAGGAATACCCTGCAACGATGCCATTTTGTCAGAGATAAAACGTTCAACACCAACGTTTTCAAGTCCAATGGCATTCAACATCCCAGCGGATGTTTCAACAATTCTCGGTGGCGGGTTACCGGATCGCGGCTCAAGAGAAATTCCCTTTACTACCACAGCCCCCAGACGATGAAGATTAACGTAGGGCATGAACTCTCTGGCATAGCCAAATGTTCCCGATGCGGTCATTACAGGATTTCTAAGACTGAGCGTTCCGATGGAGACCCTCAGGTCAACACCGTTTACTTGACTTGCCATAGTAGCTCCTTCGCGTCAAAAACAGGGCCATCACAGCAGGCATGTGCGTAACCACCCCTTTCCACAGGCACAATGCATCCAAGGCACGCTCCCATTCCACACGCCATGCTAGTCTCCATGGACACCTGACAAGCATACCCTCTATCCTTACACAAGAGATGAACCGCAGCCATCATGGGATGAGGCCCACAAACGTAAGCCTGGCAGTTAGGTCCTAAATCAAGACCTTTCAAGACATCGGTAACCAGGCCATGATGCCCTAATGTCCCATCATCCGTTGCGGAATGGACAGACAGACCAAGTTCGTTGAAATCATTAACAAGTGGATCAAGTTCCTCACGGGTTCTGGCGCCTAAAATAACGAGGGGAGGATTACTGGTGCATTTACGTGACAAATATTTTCCGAGAAAAAGGAGCGGCGCAATGCCCATACCGCCACCAACCAGGCAATGGGTACGCTGGCAGTCCACTCTAAAACCTTGACCGAGAGGACCTAGAATAGAAAGGTATTCTCCCTCACGACAGTGAGCGAGCAGTGAAGTCCCTCTTCCAACCACCTTAAAAAGAATCTGAAAATGTTTTCCATTACTGGTCTGTGAGATAGAGAAGGGTCGACGGAGCAAGGGATCGTTGCTATTACCGGTTCGGACCATGACAAATTGTCCAGGTTGGGCAAGGGAGGTAATATCAGGGGAGTCCAGTGTCAAGCGGACAATATCTGAAGCGAAACGCTCAATGCGAATAATCTGTGTTTTTTCCTGGAATTGAGACATGGTTAGGGCTAGTATTTATAGTAATCTAAATGACCAATCAGCAAAATTCAATTACCGATCACATTCTATGGATATTATGCTCTTCGTTCTTATCACAGCCTTCTCCTTCGGGGCAATTGTCGGAAGCTTCCTGAACGTCGTTATTCTTCGTCTGCCAAATGAAGGGGAATCAATCGTATTTCCAGCTTCACACTGTACCAGTTGCATGACGAATCTTCGCTGGTATGAAAATATCCCAATATTGAGTTTCCTGGCACTTCGCGGCAGATGCAGCCACTGCCGTGAAAAAATTTCATTTCAATATCCTGTAGTTGAAATGAGCATGGCACTGCTCTCAACAGCCACCGTATACCAGTTCGGACTCAGTATCGCAACTATCGGCTATTTTATATTTAGCGCAGCACTACTTGTCATTATCTGGATCGATATTTACCACCAGATTATCCCTGACCTTATCTCCCTGCCAGGAATCGTCCTCGGTTTTCTCTTTTCATTGGTCAGCCCCGTCCTATCCTGGCAGGATTCACTCATCGGCATACTTACCGGTGGTGGAATTCTTTATATCATTGCCTTTCTCTATTTTCTATGGCGCAGAGTAGATGGTATGGGTGGGGGAGATATCAAACTGCTTGCCATGATTGGTGCCTTTCTTGGCTGGCAGTCTCTGCCTTTTGTAATTTTTGCAAGTTCACTCACTGGTACAGTAGTTGGCCTGGGAGCCATGATCAAACAGAAAAAAGGTGCCCAGACACGGATACCTTTCGGTCCATTCCTCTCCGTTGCGGCCCTTACTTACTTATTCTTCCAGCAAGAAATTATTCTGTTATATGAACTCTATGTAAACATGGCTTATTAGTATCTTAGAAAGAAAGCCAATATAAAAGCAATTTATAGAGTATTACTATATTTTTTCTGTTGGCACTGGTGTTTCAAAGTGCAGATCAGATGGATTTATTCCTGAATTCAGATCATTTCCCAGTTTTTTCCCTAGCTCCTGTGCACTCGCAAACTGTTTTCTACTATGTCCATACTTTGGATAATATTTGCGAAACCAGCCTTTACCACGTTCAGGCATCTTTCCGGCAAGTTTCAAAAAGACTCCGATGGTATTCCACGGCTCAGACGTTGGATGTTTAAAGACTATGGGATTAACAACAGTTTTTGCTCCGCATTTCCTTAACAGCGAGCGCAGTCCCCAAAAATGAACGCGCCAATAGCCACGGCACGAGATCATTGGCAGCACTTCCTGATTGGCAAACAACTTTTCACCGTAAAGATCTAAAAATGAGAGGATAATTCCTGAGGGATTATAGGACCAGGTTGGCCCTGCAATAATAATCAAATCCCAGTCAATAAAAATTTTTGAATCAACAGGTTGTACTGGATAACGCTTGCGTAAAAAAGTCTGAAACATCATAAGAACTGTGGCAGGAATTGTACCAATGGGAAAACGTAATTCCTGTACTGGAACCAGTCTCTCCCATGTAACTTCAATTTCACATTTTTCCAGTCCTCTAATCAGTTTTTTGAGCAGATTCCGTGTCTGATGGCTGTAGGAGTAGGAAACTATGAGTATTCTTTTTTGTGACACAAGCTATCCTTTAGTATCAATTTTCTAACATATTGCCTGCAATCACTATACCGTACAAAAGTGCAAAAAAAAAGCCCCCGATTACTCGGGGGCTCGAAAAGCTGTCAAATAAAAGTAGCTGTTTACTACCCTTCTACTTCATGTTCAACACCAATTGCGATTTTATAGAGAAGGGTAACTACCATAAAACCCGTCGCCCATACACCAATGGTGATTCCAAGCTCATTGGCTGTGGGAATATACTCGGTGATCTCATGAAGACCATTGGGTACAAAACCGGCAAGGACGAAACCGATGCCCTTATCGAGCCAGAAGGCGAGGAACAAGGCTGCACAGCCCATCCCAAGAACAAAATCATTCTTTTTAGCCGCCGGGGTAGCAAGCACTGCAATGGATCCAAAGGCCAGTATTACAAAGGCCCACATGAACGGAACCAGATTATTGTAGACATGACCATGATGCTCAAGACCAAAGAAAAGATACTCAAGCGAGTGCTTGTGACCGGGAATATTGGAATAATAACCAACAAAGAATTCAAGACCGACAAAGAACATATTCAGCAGTGCTGCATAAATAATAATGGTTATAAGCTTGTTCATCGCCTTGCGTCCTGCATCAAATCCTGCAACACGCTTCAGAACAAGACAGGCAACAACGATAAGAGCCGGTCCTGCAGCAAAAGCTGATGCAAGAAAACGGGGTGCAATGATAGCGGAGAGCCAGAAATGACGTCCTGGCAGACCGCAGTAGAGCATAGCCGTAACCGTATGGATGGAGATAGCAAAGGGGATGGACAGGTAGACAAAGAAATAAATCCACTTGGGAGGTTTTACCTGCTTCTTCTCAGCAGTAAGAATAACCCAGCCGCAGAGAACATTCAGGAACAGATACCCGTTTAACACGATTGCATCGTAGAAAAGCATGGAATTAGGGGTTGGATGGAGAACAACGTTCAAGGCACGCATTGGCTGGCCGAGATCCGCCATGATAAACAGGAGACACATGACGATGGCGCCAATCGCCAGGAACTCACCCAAAATCGTAATTCGTCCAAATTCTTTATAATTATGAATATAATAAGGAAGCACCAGCATAACACCTCCAGCCGCAACTCCAACCAGGAAGGTAAACTGGGAAATATAGAGCCCCCATGAGACATCACGGCTCATCCCGGTCATGCCCAGACCAAAATTGTACTGTCTGACATAACAGGCAGCACCAATAGCCATGAACATTCCTAAAAATGCAAGCCAGATCCAGTAGGCCGGTTTGCCTTTGAGTGTTTTTTCAATCATGACTACCTCACACTATGTAAAAGACTGATGGTTTAGTACCCAGCGTTGGCTTTCTCTGGATAGTAAATTCTTTATCAAGTACCGCTCGTATCTCGGACTTGGCATCGTTCAGGTCACCAAAGACAATGGCGCCTGTTCCTTTGCAGGCCTCAACACAGGCCGGTTCCTGTCCAAGAGCAAGACGTTCACCACAGAAGTTACATTTTTCAACAACACCCTTCATTCGTGACGGGAATTCTTTATTGTACTTCTTTATGTAAGGGCGTGGATCCTGCCAGTTAAATGACCTTGCACCATATGGACAAGCTGCCATACAGAAACGGCATCCGATGCAACGATGAAAATCCATTGCAACGATTCCGTTTTTTTCAAGCCTGAAGGTAGCCTGAGTTGGACATGCACGAACACATGGTGGATCATCACAATGATTACAGAGTGCCACTGAAGGAAAATTTTTCACCTTGGCAGCAGAATGACTTGCAGAGTGATCAGTAAACACATTTTCAAATGGGGCCTTCCATATCCATTTTACTTCATTTTTCTTATCAGGAAACTCTGGGATATTGTGCGCTGCTATACAGGCCGCAATGGCACTGTCAAGCATCTCGGGATTCTCATTCATCTTGCGAAGATCAATGACCATTCCGAGCCGCACCCCTTGGGGTGCTTCTTCAGCATGACCGCCATGAGCATCAGGTGCAGGTGCATGTGCTGGCGCCTCACCGTGTCCTGAAGCAAGTGCGGGAGTAGCAGCTGTCAGCTTTATAACCGCCGGTGCACCTATCCCTGCAAGTACTGACGCACCTGCTATTTTCAGAAATTTTCTTCTTTTATTATCCATTAGTGCATTGCCTCCTTCGATCCTGCTTCGTTGGGAGTCAGGTGACAATCCCAACAATAGGGGTCTACTGCTGCATAGGTATGACAGCTGTCGCAGAATTTTTCTTTTTGACTATGACATGTCATACATGCCATCTGCAAGCCTTTGGGATATTTCTTCCCGTTGATCTCAAGAATCTCACGATCTCCATCCCGCAGGACGTTATCACGCCACTCGTTGAGTAGCTGCATATGATTTGCCCGCATATAATCAGCCGGCATGACACACTGTTTCTCTCCACCTGGTGGCAACTCGGGTTTCGGCAAATCACCCGCCGTGGTCAACCCGTTGAACCAGATTGGAAAGGTCACAAAAAGGACGAATAAAATCAGTCCCGGTATGATTGTTCCTTTGTTATACATTTACGTTTCCTCCGTTCCGGTTCCTGTTAAACCATGGTCCTGAAGCCATCGGGAAGCTCTGATTCAGTTCCGTCGGCGCCATACCCCATGGCTCGTTTCTCGTTATCCATAACCAGTGCATTCCCAACAAGTTCGGAAATACCACAAACACCACAGCCGGGATTCCAGTAATCCATAAGTGATGAAAGTGTTGCACGGTCGATGGCGCAGACACAGGAGAGCATGTTGACATCATGTTTATCAATCACATGCTTCACAGCATTAGCCCGTGGTAAACCGGCACGCATCCGAAGCTCCATGATCTCATCGGTATTCAGACCGGTTCCAGAGCCACAGCAGAAGGTCTGCTCGCGGATAGTATTTTCAGGCATTTCAACCCATTTGGGAACGACATGATCGAGGATGTAACGCGGCTCATCCATAAGTCCCATTGCTCGCGCCGGGTTGCAGGAATCGTGATAGGTTGGCATCACATGGGCGTTACGGGTGGGATCGAGCTTGATCTTGCCATGCTTGATCAAATCAGCTGTAAACTCACTAATATGAATCATCTTGGTTGATTTGGCATTGTCAAAGACAGTCCCGGTCATGGGAGATTTTGGAACCTCCAGGAAATCAGCGGGACCGTTCATGGTATCCATATACTGATGCAGGACACGCCACATATGACCACACTCACCACCAATGATGTACTTCACACCGAGACGTTTAGCCTCCGCATACATCTTGGCATTCAGTTTCTTCATCAATTCATTACTGGTGAAGAGCCCGAAGTTACCTCCTTCAGATGCGTAGGTAGACCAGGTGTAATCAAGGCCAATCTGCTCAAAGAGTGCAAGGTAGCCCATGGCTGTATAGAGGCCGGGTTCAGCAAAAACATCAGCCGATGGAGTGATGAAGAGAACCTCAGCACCCTTGCGATTAAAGCTGTGATTAATCTTGACACCGGTAAGGCTTTCAACATCCTCCGCAAGGAAATCCACGTTGTCTTTAAAGGTGTGGGGCTGGAGTCCCATGTGGTTACCGGTACGGTTGGAGTTGGAAGCAGGTTCCAGGATCCAGTTGATTCCGATACCAACGAGATGAAGAAGCTCACGAAGCATCATGGTGACTTCAGCGGTATCAATACCGTATGGGCAGAAGACCGAACAGCGTCTACATTCCGTACACTGGTATGAGTACATAAACCACTCTTTGAGGACGCCAACCGTCATCTCACGGCCACCCGCCATTTTACCGAAGAGTTTACCAGCCAGGGTAAAGTCATTCCGATAAACGGAACGAAGCAGCTCTGCTCGAAGTACGGGCATGTTTTTTGGATCACCGGTACCGAGAAAGAAGTGACATTTATCTGCACAGGCCCCGCAACGCACACAGCAGTCCATGAAGATTTTAAGAGATCTGAATTTCTCGAGACGTTCGGCAAGCCCCTTGAGGATGATTTCCTGCCAGTTTTCAGGCAATTTCCAGTCATCTTCATCCGGAGACCAAATGCGGGCATTTGGAAAGTTCAAATCACTTGAACTGTTTAGATATTCGACCTTTTCCTTTTTCGCAGGGTAGGCAAAATTCCCCTCTTTAAATATAGCCGGGGTGTCCATCCAGTCTTTGGTTGGTTGTGCTCCTGTTACCAAAGACGGACCCTGCACTACGCTTTTTGATAATTGTTCTAATTTTGCAAGTGCCATTATTCTATATCCTTATATAATTTGGATCAACAATCCTGCTATTCTTCGTCCTTCTTGGGAGGAAGCTCTTTTTCAACAGGGATGCCGGCATCAACCATGAACTCTCTGAACTCATCCTCGTATCCTGCATAGGAGTGAGGTTTGATTGTAGGATCATTCCATGGATTGATATGACGTTTCATACGACTGTCGTTTGCCATATTTCTGGTGGGACTCATAAAGACTCCCCCCATATGCATCAGTTTACTGAATGGAAAATATATGAGAAGAACTGAAACCAGAAAGACATGAATATAGAAAATGGAACCAATCTGAGCATTAATAACCGGTGACAGGGTCACAAGACCAACCAGCAACTCTTTGATATTTACGATATCAATGTTGGTACGCAGAAAATAACGCATCAGCATGCCGGTGACGGCGATGGCAAAAATAAGAAAGAGTGGAAAATAGTCATTTGCAAGTGAAATGTAACGTACATTACGATTCACAAGACGACGGCCAAAAAGAAAAAGAACACCGGCAAGGATTGCCAGATCAGACGCGTAAAGCAGTGGAGCACCGACCTGAAGCATGGCTCCTGCATCCAGGAAATCCACAAACTGCAACCATTGAGGTACAGGATTCAGGAACAGACGCATATGTCTGATAACGATCACCAGAAAAGAATAGTGGAACAGCAGAGCTGCCAGCCACAGCCACCTGGATGACTCATAGGTGATTTTCGGCCCCTCGTGGAGTTCGGATTTGGTATTCCGAAACAGAGACCTGAACGCAAAAATTTCCAGGAACATCCTGGCGACAACTTCCGATGTCTTGGTTGGACAGTCCAGCTTATCCTGTTTGATGAAATCCAGAGATTTTCCCTGACCGCAAGTGGTCGGAATGGAAAATGGTACCGGCGACTTAGCCCAGTACACAACTCTGTACACAAAACCACCCAGGAAGATCATGATCGCAAGATACGGGATAGCAACACCAAACAGGTATTGCATCCCAGGTATCATGGATCCCAGCCACGCAAACAGAACCAGCGCTAAGACTGCCAGGAATGAGAAGGCATACTTCATTTCTTCTAACCTCGCTTCAAATTGAATTGTATAGGTTTAGCTCCGGCAATATCCCCTGAACCGATGCAAAACCTGTTAATAATACGTGGTAACCCTGTCAATCAGGTAGGAAAACCAACAGGATCAACCTTATCTTTGTCCAGCAAGTTCGATGGACACTTGCTGTCGGTAAGAATGATGGTGCCGGTTTTTATCTCTTTAATCCTGACCTTATACAACCGCTCACGGCATTGCGAGTACAGGTCAAATGCTGCAAGAACTGCAAGATCCACAGCAAATTCAAAATCATAAAGATCTGCAATAAATTGCTTGCGTTCTGAATCCTTGGCTAAAACATCTCGGGTAATATGTTTGACGGCATGAATGGGAGCTACAGCCTCGGATGCAGTAAACTCCTGAATAGAGCGAATCCGCATGATTTGATCAAGTGGCGCAACAAACTCCTTGGGATCAGCATTTTTTGTGAGCAGCTTGTAGAGTTGCCCTAAAGACTCGCGGGTATTCCCCCCAACGGGGTTGGAAAATTTATCTGGCCCTTTCTTAAAAAATGTGGACGACTTATAGCTTGACAAGGTGTAGTCAACCCACTGATCAACTATCTTATCTTCGTAATTACGAAATGCCTCGGCAAGATCCATATACCCCTAGTCCTGTTTAATGATCAATTAGCACCGGTTAACGCTAAGTAAGCCGGTATAAGTTCCTTCACGAAATTCTTTTCAAAAAAAACACTAAAAAAAATTCTAAGGCACTAATTGAATGAATGACCATTCATAAGGATCGAGATTTAGCATTTTTTAGTCTGTTAATCAAGAATTTTTTAAAATTCTATTATTCAAAAAAAACTGATGCTCCCTCACATATCATCAAGGATATGGAGCGACTCATTAATATATGGATCTTCTTTGATTTCCTCTTTCCATTTATCCTTATCTTTACCATTATCAGGTTGAACGTCGGAAGAATCGCCATGCTCCAAGTCCTGTTCTTCGCGGTACTTCAGATAATGGGCACCGATCTTATCGCGGGCAACTTTTGCCTCCAGGCGTTTTTCTTTCATATCGGAGAGTTTTAGAGAAATGGTCGTTTTTTTAACGCGCTCCGAGGCCTTGTCAGCCTCATCGGCGATCACCTGCAACCCCTCGTCCTGCTGCACCCGTTTCCTCGATTTCGCCTCCAGCATGGCAAGATCAACTGGGGTTGAGCCATACCTTGCATAGGAAACAGGCTCTACCTGATCCCAGGGGAGGGAATAATCCAGATACTGTTCCCCGGATTCAAGATGCTGAAAAAGGCTCGGTAAAACAATGTCCGGCTCTACACCTTTGTATTGCGTAGAACCGCCATTCACACGATAGAATTTCTGGATGGTTACCTTCAATGCTCCCAGGTCATCGTACTTCTTCAAGTGCAATGTCGGGATATTCTCATTCATATTTATAAGTGTCTGAACGGTTCCCTTGCCATGAGTATGTGCCCCGCCAACAATCACTGCCCTTCCATAATCCTGAAGGGCGGCAGCTAAAATTTCAGAGGCTGAAGCAGAAAATTGATTCACAAGTACAAGCAGGGGACCATCCCAGGCGATGGAAGAATCCTCATCACTAAGCACCCTCTTATTTCCATAACTGTTCTTAACCAGCACAACAGGCCCTTCCTTGATAAACAAACCAGTGGTATCCACTGCATCCATAAGCGATCCGCCGCCATTATTACGAAGATCAAGGATAAGGCCTTTTATTCCCTGCTTCTTCAACTCCTCGATGGCAATCCGGGTATCATCGGTGGAGTTCCTGGCATCGGAAGAACCATCACGGGTTTTTTCAAAATCACGATAAAAACTCGGAATCATCACATAACCGATTTTGGTTCCCGTGGGACTTTCAATCAAAGTAGACTTCACAAAAGTCTCCTCAATCTGCACCACATCCCGAAGAATTGAAATAAATTCTTTATTCCCGTCAAGTTTTTTCACAGTGAGACGAACCTCGGTTCCTTTAGGACCGCGGATGAGACGAACGGCATCACGCAGGCGCATATCAGTGATTTCCACTGGATCCTTTTCACCCTGCCCCACTTCAAGAATAATATCTTCGGCCTCCAGGCGTCCCTGACGAGCAGAAGCGGAACCGGGAATAATATTAACTACTTTGATATAACCGTCCTCTTCTCGAAGAAGAGCACCTATTCCTTCCAGACTACCGCGCATGTGAATATCAAAATCCTCTTTGTTGGCAGGTGGCATATAATTAGTGTGCGGATCAAATGCCCTGGCAATAGCATTAAAAAAACGGTCATAATGATCCTGCCTGGTCTCCTGGTGCATACGATTGAAAAAATTCCTGTTTCGCTGAGTAATCTTTTCCTCAGCTTCTGCCCACAGCTCCTTATCACTTTTTTGGGGGCCTTTGTCCTTTCCTTCCCCAGTTTGCACCTGATCTTCCTTCAGGTCCAGGTAACGGGAAATAATCTGGGCTTTAAGTATCTTCCTCCAACGCTCGGACAGATCGGTAAGGCTGGTTGCATATTGTAACTTCTCGGGATCAGTTTCATAGCTCTCATCACGGTTATAGTCAAACCCTGCTGCAAGGAGTTCAGTGGCGATTTTTTCTACTTCTACGATTCGGGTAGCCAGCACTTCATAGCCGACATCGGGTAGAGTAATATCCCCTTTCACAAGATTGTTATCAATGGCAGGAGCCAGAACAGACAGCTTATCTACATCGGACTGCAGGAGAAAGCGTTTCTGATAATCGAGTTGTTTAAGGTACAGATCAAAGGCAGCAAAGGCCAGTTCATCATTCATAACTTTGTCGCTGAAATGCATCACCGGCAACTGCTTACTGATCATAAAACCGATTATTTTATTGCGGGATACATCTGCAACGGGCGAGTCGGAGGACTTCGCAGGGGACACTGCGGGTAAAAAGAAGCTGATGACCACAATGCAGCCCAGAAATAAACGAAATATTTTTATCATCTGTTTCTCGATGGAGTAAAAGGAAAAGTCCGTTGCGCTTTAGTACCTTACAGGGTATTTTTTATTTTTTCCGATAATGCTCTACGTAGAGACTGACTTCGGCTAACTGTTCACCACCGTAAGGTAACGCTCAAATGCTACTTTAGACTTTATAAAACCAGAAAAACTACCAGAATTCGAGAAGAAATACCAATACAAACACTACAATCCCATGGAAAAATTACGATCTGCCCTTCGGGAATTCGCCTCAGCCAGAAAATGGCAACCATTTCACACCCCTAAAAACCTCTGTATGGCTCTGAGCGTGGAGACTGCAGAACTCACCGAAATCTTTCAATGGATGGACAGCGAGGAAAGTCGTGTGGTTGACACAACCACCCTCCAACACATTGCGGAAGAAATAGGTGATGTCATGATATACCTTACCATGCTGGCAGACAAATTTGACCTGGACCCTCTCAATTGTGCAAAGCAAAAGATACTACTCAATGCGGAAAAATACCCCCATCCATAGTGACCTGAGAAAAAAAAGCGGCTTGAATTCACAACAAAAACAACAGATCTCATTTTTTTTATGTTTTGCCTATTCCATATGATAGAATCTCACAAGAATCTGACAGTTTGAAAATCCACAGGAGGAATACCTTATGAAACTGTTCAAAAACCAATCTGGTCAGGGAATGACAGAGTATATTATTATTGTTGCTGTTATCGCTTTAGCAGGCATTGCAGCATTTTCCTACTTCGGCAAGACGGTCCGTAATCAGACTGCCGCCATGAGTGAGTCGCTAGCCGGGGACAAGGCGGCAGCTACCACTGCAATCACGGCTGCCGATACCAGTGCAGGTAAAGCCGCGACAGAAGGAACGACCGATGCAAACCTGAAGGATTATGTAGACCGTCAGGAATAATACGGTCACATTCAGGTATCCATGACAGAACACAAACAACCTGGAACACATCGGCAGTACCTCGAGTAGGAAACAAGACAATGATATCCATCAACCAAAAGGGGCAGGCATCTGTTTTTGTGCTTGCTCTTATTGGGATCGTTCTTGTTGCCACCATCTTTCTCTATCAATCCGGACGGCTTACCAGCGAAAAAATGCAACTCCAGAATGCTGCTGACGCCGCAGCCTTTGGAGCCGCTACTCTGGAAGCACGCTCTCTTAATTTTTCTGCTTACACCAATCGGGCCATGGTCGCCAATGAAGTTGCCGTAGGCCAGATGGTCGGCATGCTCTCCTTTGTTGACGAGCTCAAGACTACGGGCGAATACATAGACGAGTATGCCGGTATTCTGGAGGCTGCAACCGCCTGGCTGTTTGCAATAATTACGGTTGGTGATGTAATTGAAGGTATTATCAGTGTCATTGTCGAGATCCTGGAGGATATCGGCTCCACAATCACCGAGGTGGGAGAAGAGGCTGAACAGGCCATGGCGGCAATTGCCTCTCCTGTCATCAGTGGACTCTCCATTATTAATAATGTTTACAGCATCAGCCAGACTGCCTATCACGGTGCAACCATTGTTCTGGTCACCACGAATATTTTCCAGAGTCTTGAAGATAATGTTCCAGGCACCACCCCTTTCAATATGATCAACCTCTTTGATCCCGACAAACCCGGTGCTCACCTCTCCGACCTTGGAGTTCTTGCCCTTGTCGGACACCTCCCCTCTTACTGGCAGGGATACACAAAACGATATACCCCATCGAAACAGAAGAAAAAAAAGGAATCAGAAGAAGAGAAAGAAAAAGAAAAAGAAGACGAGGAGTTGATATCAAAAGACGAAAGAAAAATAAAAAATGACAGAAAGCGGATTGCCGATGATCAAAAAACCTTAGGACAGGATGAGAAAAAGTACAATGCTGCCCTAAAAAAAATAGAGGCTGATAAAAAAAGATTACGGCTGAAAAGAAAAAATGCGATTCGCTGAAACAGGCCTGGGAAAAAGACAAAACCAAGGAAAACTCAGACAACTATGAAGCCTGTAAACAAAGATTAACTGAAGACAAGCTCACTCTGCAGGAAGACCAGGATGCCCTGCAGGCAGTCGAGAAAACCCGGGCAAAACACCAGGAAAAGTTAAAAAAAGATCAAGCAACACTTGCACGCCACCAGAAAGACCTCACCGATGAAGAAGAAGACGAAGCAGAAGACGAAAAAGAAGAGAAGGAAAATGGGGGAAAAGAAGAAAATGCCGGGATGCAGCGCATGGCTGCGACTATCAGAGAAGCACGTGACCCCTTCAGCAGTGGGGGCCCTCCGGTCTGGGACAAAGATATTTACAATCTCAACTACAAATTCAGCAACCGGGACTGGAAGTTTGGCCTCGGATTTGACGTAAATCTCCACGTCGGTCCTTTCCATTTTGGACATCTCTCTTTTTTCACCGGCATGGACAGCAAAGGAGGTTCCGAGGTACGCTATAAAGGGAACAACTATGGCTGGTCAGGGCTTGACACCTCGGTTATCGAAGCGCAGTTGACTATCATGGGCTATCCTATTGAGCTGGCCATCCCCACTGGAGGAGGTGGCTACCAGGCGGTGAACACCTCAGAAAATGAACTCACCGTTCTCGACATGCCCCCCACCCTCGGCTACTACGGTCAACCCAAAATCTATGGAGAAGCAGGATACCCATACGGTCGCTGGCCCTCCTGGGAAGGAGCAGCCACTGAACTTGAAGAGAATGTCATAGAAGGCAACCCCTACTCCGGTCTCAAGCCATACAGAGACATGACGAAAACAGATCAAAACACATCCGCCTACAGTATGCCATTTGTGGCACCTTTTTTTCTTGTGGGAGTCGTCAGAACCTATAAGGACATCAACAAAACAGGCCCCACATTCAGTGGTAACCTTAATCTTCTTGAGGACAATCCTGATATTGACCGAATCGGAGCCATTGCCAAATCAGAACTCTATTTCGACCGCCCTACTGACTTGAGCTATTTCCTGCGCCACGACAAAAAAACTGAAAAGCCTAATGTGTTCGGCCCATTCTGGCAGGCAAGACTTTCTAAAACAAGTGACCTCGATCGTTTCCTTGCCATGGCCATACAGCACAAGAAGATATGGATCGCCAACCATGATGCTGCAAACGTCCCTGGCCTGAAGGCGCTCAAGGATGAACTGGAGAAGATTTTGAATCTCTTTTGATCATGTCCATACAAAAATACAAAACCATACAGAGTGAGCAGGGGCAGGCAGCAACAGAATTTATTATTGCTTCGGTTTTTCTCCTTATTCCGCTTTTTCTTATTATTCCAATACTCGGGAAATATATTGACATCAAACATGCTACCATCAGCCAGGCACGTTTTGAAGCCTGGGAATATACAGTATGGAATGGCCCCAATGAGTACATCAAAAATGATATCAAAAGTAGCCAGAGCTCAGGAAGACGACAATATCAGGACACTCGGAGCAAGGGAATGGGCTATTTTTTCAGCGATCCCACTTCTGCAACATACGGCACATCACAGGCATCTTTTCAATTGAATCCCTTATGGGTTGATCACAGGGGGGACTCCCTTTTCACATCAAGCAGCATTATCAGTGGAGCCATTGCAGAAAAGAAAACTCCAGACGGCCTCAAGGGAGTTCTGGATGTTGTCCTCGAAACTATAAACTTTGTTCTTAAGATTTTTGGTGACCTCCTGGAGCTTGTTCATGTTGATGGCAAGTTTGACGCAATCTATACCAAGGGCTATTTTACCTCCAATGTGGACGTCAAACTCCGTACTCTTGACGACATCCTACCGCAATATTCCCTGGGTAAGGTTAACGTGAGCAAGAAAGTCAGTACTCTTGAAATGCATGCCAAAGCTGCTGTGCTCACCAATGGCTGGAATGCGGGAAGTACTGAGAATGCAACATCTGAGAGTCGGGGACTGGTAATTACTGCACTACTCAAGCCAGTATCAGACACTATTAATGGTGTGATCACTGGACTGAACAACCTGGCTTCCGATGTTCCGGGACTGGAAATCAAAGCCCCTTCCCTACCCGATTTTGGTTATGTGGAAGATGATCTGATCCCCTATGAATATTTGGAAGGTAACCAGAAAGAATTACGAGACAAATCAGGACTGTACTATTATGAATAGTGTTGTAGCCAATACAAGGAGGCCCTGCAAACTGCCTGTACCTCTACTGGTTTCGATGCTTATAGCATTTTGCAGTATAGCCCATGCAGCAGCTGAAGAATTCCCGGCCCCGGATTGGCTGAACAGGGAACAGGTCAGTGAAAAAATGATCATTAATGGGATTCCCTCACTGGTACAGCACTTTGAATCCTACAAAACAATTGACGAACTGCTGGAATTCTATCGAAAACAGTGGAACAACACGACTTCAGAAAAACCGGGATATCGTGAGGCCCATGTACCCCCCTGGCATATTATTTCAAGACTTGATGGCTCCTATCTCTACACAGTTCAGGTTCAGCAGTATGGCGCATTCAGCATCCGGGGATATCTAGCTGTTGCTGACCTCAAAGCAATGCAGAGAAGCCTGAAAAACGACCCTCCAGTACCCAGGATGAGTGGCAGTAAGATCATCAACGATGTCACAAGTTTTGATCCCGGCAAAAAGGGACGCACTTTGATGCTGGTCAATAAATATTCGGTTGCAAGCAACAGCAGCTTTTATCGTAATCACTACCTCGAAAGAGGCTGGAAAAGGCTCCTGGATACGGATAGTGAAAACGCATTTGTCATGGTATTCAGAAAGCATACAGAAGAAGCGCATCTGGTTATTACCAGTACTCAGGGTTCAACCCAGATTGTCATGAATATTATCGAAGGAATATAATCTCCATGAAAGCACTTGCAAATATCCTTCCGGCCAATATTTTTCAAAATGAAAAAGGCCAGTCAGCGGTAGAATACCTGGTTATCTGCACCGCACTGGTGTCCATACTCCTGATCTCTTCCTCCCAGGACAGCATGTATAATATTGTGAGCCACACCATGCAGGAAAAATATAAAAGCTATGCGTTCGGAGTATCCATATCCGATCCGCCAAGTAAACAGTTTGACGATGAAGTGAAACAGGACGCCGACAAAGTAAAAGAAGTACTCAACACTCTATCAAAAATAGAGCGACTCATTTCAGACACCATCGTCCCCGATATCATGCATGGAAAAATGCCCTCCACGGACTCGATTAAGGAATTTGCCGACCTGATAAAGTCTCTTTTTTAATGTATGTACACCAAAACAATTCAAATAAAACGGCAACTACCATTTGTAATCCTGTCAAATATATGCGACATCAATAAAAAGCCTTTTTCCAATCCACCTTAAAAGAAATATCGCCTGACCATGGAAAACACGGAACAGAACAAAATAAAAAACAAAACATGGAAGCTCTTTACGGCCGCATTGATTTTTGCATTGCTGGCCGGACTGGGAACAATGCTCTATCTCAACATCCTTGAGCAAAGGCTGAAAAAACGCCTTACTCCGCCCCAGAAAGAAATGGTTCAGGTTATTGTCGCCAGCAGGAACCTCCCCACTGGGAGTCTTGTCAATACTTCCACGATGTCAGTCCGCCACGTCCCCAGATCCTACGTTAACAGCGACATTTTCACTCCAGATCAATTCGCCTCAATTCAGGGTGCAATCTTAATAAAACCCCTACAACAGGGAAAAATGCTCGCCCAGGATTATATTGATCTAAAAATCCCAAAGGACTTCTCAGGAACGATCCAGAGTGGGCACCGGGCCATTACTATTCAGGTGGATGAAGTAAACTCAATTTCCGGCATGATCAAACCGGGAAACTCCATTGACCTCTTCACCCGGATGTCAGGTAAATCTTTTTCCAACAGTTCATCGGGTTCACGAGAGGCGATTATTCCGGTTCTTGAAGATGTACTCGTTCTTGCCACCGATAAAATTGCTGCACGGCCCAACGAGGATGAATTCAAAAATCTTGATTCAGAAGACCGTCGTCGAGCCTACAATACCTTAACCCTGGAAGTAACACCCAAAGAAGCTGCTATTGTTGCAATAGCAGAGTCCCGGGGAGAGCTTATTTCCATCCTTCGTAACAGCAACGACACCGGAGGAATACTGTTCAGCAAAGTCACCCTTGCAGATCTGCTTGCGCACTCCGATGAAATGCTTGAATCCGCAGTCAATAAGCAGCACAATAGAAACCTTGACGGTATCCATCGCAATCAGAACGGACAACTTGTCACCCGGGATGGTGTTGTTATCAAAGACCCCAATGTCCATCTAAACAAGGATGGACTGCTGGTCACACAAAACGGCACTGTGCTCTCCGGAAGAGATCTAATGGTTGATGCCAATGGCCACATCAGGACCAAAAATGGAAAGCTGATTGACACTGCAAGCCTGATACCAGGAAAAAATGGGACACTGGTGGATAAAAACGGTAATGTCCTCAGCAGTAACGGATACACAACAACCAAAGGTGGCTTCCTTGTAGACAAGAACGGCAATGTCGTTACTCCCGACGGCCATATTATTTCCGGACTCACCGTGGGTAAAGATGGCCAGGTGCGTACCAGCAATGGCCGAATAGTAACGGCTGATCACATACGAGTAGGGAAAGATGGTAACGTTCGCCTGACAGACTCTCCTGTGGCTGCCATGACCGTAGACAAGGATGGAAATGTGCGAACCGCGGATGGCAAACTGGCCAACCCTGAGGACCTTGTCACAGTAGGACCTGACGGAATTGTCCGCGCCAAGGATGGTACAATCCTGAAAGGTGTGCATATGGGCAAGGACGGCAAGCTCTACAATGCGGATGGAAAAGAGATGAGTGCTGCCGACATTCTTGCTGCCACCGAGGGATTCAAGGAAAACAAAAACGGCACCGTAACCGATGCCAACGGCAAAACCTATACAGCAAAAGACCTTGTAAGCGTTGATAAAGATGGAACGGTTCGTAGCAAGGACGGAACGATCCTCCACGGGGTGCATCTGGATAAAGACGGAAAACTGCGCAATAAAGACGGCTCTCTCCTCACTCCACAGGAAATTTTCACTCAGGATGCAATAGCCAGAGCAGCAAAGAGCAACGGTGTAGTTCTCGCAGGAGTTACCGGAAAAATCGATCCTGCATTTGCCGAAAATATCCGTAAGGGGTCTCCAAAAAACCTCTCCACATTCAGTCCCTATGAAGTTGAATACATCATTGGTGGCAGGAGTGATGGACCGGCAAAAACGTTTACCATACAAATAGAGAATAAAAATTCTCAGAGTACAAAAGAGTAGGACTGTGCACTATCAATCTCCACGCTAATTTTTTTATATACGGACAGAAACGATGACATCATCTGACACACACACTCTTCCCCCTGGAAGACGACCCATTTTCCCAACACTGCTACTCTGCACTCTTTTCCTTTTCATCAGCTTTCCACAGGAAAGCAGTGCTCGCGAAGCCGTAACCATGTTTCTTGGAGAAGTAAAGGTTCTGGAAATTGATGCGATAGAACGTGTGGCTATAGGAAATCCTGCGGTGGCAAGCAACTCCATTCTCCCTCAGGGCCAGCTGGTACTCCTTGCTGATTCCGTGGGAGCGACCACCATGCACCTCTGGCTGAAGGATGGTCAGGAAAAAGACTTTGACATCGTGGTCAACGAAAAAAAAGTCTTTGATGACTACGAGGAACTCGTCTCTCTTCTCAGTACTTTCCAGGGAATCAAGCCCATACGAATCGGCGATCTAACCGTTATCAAGGGAAAGATTCATAAAAAAGACAAGTCTCAATTCGACCGTATTCTCAAGCGCTATGGTGATGTTCTCGACCTGGTCACCGCCAGAGACATTCAATCAGAAGTTTCCCTGTTACTTAAAGACATCCCAAACCTGACGGTTCGGGAAATTGGCGGCTACACCGTTCTCTCCGGTGAAATAAGTAAGGAGTTTTCTCCCCTCATTGCCATTATCGAGCAAAAGTACCAGAACATCATGAATCTGACCAGAGTACATGCCGCTGTAGCAGGGAAAATGATCTACATGAAGGTCAAAATCATGGAACTCAGCAAGAGCGTTACCCAGAAGCTTGGAATCAACTGGGGAAACCTTATGACCGGGCTCACCGGACCTTCACTTGTTTTTGGAGTGGAGTCATCACGAAACGGCGGAACCCTCCTCAATGACAATAGTACTTCATCGGTTCTTACCAAGCCTGGCGGCACAGACCTCACAACATCCAGAGGCTACTTTGGTATAGCCACGGGTGTCACCTCTGTTATCAACCTCTCTCTGCAGAATGGCGACGGTGTTATCCTTGCAGAACCGCAGTTGAGCACCCGATCCGGTGGCAAGGCAACATTTCATGCTGGCGGAGAATATCCAATCGCCACAACTTCCAGCATGGGCCAGGTAAACGTCGAATATAAAAAATATGGTATCATGCTGAATATTGAGCCTTTAGTCGACGACCGTGATAACATTCTCGCCCATATTGAAACGGAGATCAGCAATATTGACCATGGCCAGAACTTCGGAGACTACGTGGGTATCCTGACCCGTAACACATCAACGGATGTCAGCCTCAAGGTTGGTGAGACTCTTGTCATGGCGGGACTTGTTCAGAATGTTGCCCATAACGACTTTAATAAAGTGAAATGGCTGGGCGACACCCCCATCCTTGGCCCATTGTTTCGTTCCCAGGACTTTCAAAACCAGCTCACAGAACTTGTCATCTTCGTAACACCATATGTTTACGACGCTTCGTCAACAGTAAACTCCGGTAAGCTTACCGAGGCGGCACGTATTCAGAAACAGTTTGATGAAATTGTTAAAGGCCATGAACTGGTAGATTAAATCAACTCTTATTGTCAGGAAAACTCTGAAAAAATGTTTGACATCATAATTCATGACGACAAGGGCAGCACTCTTGAGACCCTGCAATGCACGAAAGCAGAGTGCGGCATTGGTCGTTCCGGAAAAAACCTGGTCCAACTCAGTGGCTGGCGAATTGCCGGGATTCACGCCCAACTGATTGAAAGAGAGGATGGAATCTATGTCAGCGACACTTCATCCGGCATCGGAACGCGGGTCAACGGAGAAACGATAACGACATTTGGTCCGCTTCTGGCTAAAGACACTATCACCATCGGTACATTCAGGATATCAGTAAGCTCAGGAAAACGACCCTCAGCACAACAGACCGAGCCACCAGCTAGTGAGCCTGAAACCACAGCAAACGAAATGATGGAGAAACCGGAGAAAGAACCATCCGAACCGAAAAACTCGCTCCGCAGAACATTTGGGGTTCGACAGGGGGCCGAAGATGGACTGGCTGCACCGGGCAGAGATGACCGTCGTTTTATATGGCACAAACGCATCCATGACAAACTCATGAACGCCATGGACCTGCGCCGTACCGATGTGCAGGCCATGAACGATGACGAACTCAGTGAAACCGTCAGGTCGCTGGTGAATGACATAATAGGGAAAATGGCCAGGAGCCTGCCTCCCGAAGTTGACCGTGCAAAACTTGCCAAGGAGGTCATCGATGAAGCCATAGGACTCGGGCCTCTCGAAGATTTCCTCGCCGAAGATTCGATCACCGAAATCATGGTGAACAGTTACGACTCAATCTACTACGAAACCCATGGTAAACTCCACAAATCAAACATAACATTCAGCAGTGATAATGCCGTCCTTGCCGTCATTGAACGTATTGTTTCGCCCCTGGGGAGACGAATTGACGAAAGTTCCCCCATGGTCGACGGCAGGCTGAAGGATGGCTCCAGAATTAATGCCATCATTCCGCCCCTTGCCATAAAAGGTCCCTGCCTTACCATTCGGAAATTTTCCAGAAAAAAACTGAGCATTGATGATTTTGTCCAATTTGGATCGATCTCCAACAAAATGGTAGATTTTCTAGAAAAAGCCGTTCACTATCGAAAGAATATTATTATTTCAGGGGGAACCGGCAGTGGCAAAACCACATTCCTCAATGTTCTCTCAGATTTTATTCCCCACGATGAACGGATTATCACGGTGGAAGATTCTGCAGAGTTAAAGCTTGGTCAACCACATGTGGTATCTCTTGAAGCCAGACCAGCAAATATGGAAGGCAAAGGGGCAATCATCATCCGGGATCTGGTAAAAAACTGTCTCCGCATGCGCCCCGATCGTATTATTGTCGGGGAATGCCGAGGGGGAGAAACCCTTGATATGCTTCAGGCCATGAATACAGGGCACGACGGCTCCCTGACAACTGTCCACGCCAACTCTCCGCGGGATCTTGTCTCCCGCCTTGAAGTGATGGTGATGATGGCCGGAATGGACCTTCCTGAAAAAGCTATCCGGGAGCAGATTGCCTCGGCGGTCCATGTTGTTGTACAGCAGTCACGATTCTCTGATGGAACACGCAAGATCACCCATATTACGGAGATCACCGGTATGGAAACCGGAGTGGTGCAGATGCAGAACATTTTCATTTACAAACAAAACGGACTTGATAAGGACGGTAACGTTATAGGAGAATACAAGGCCACTGGACGCGTTCCGGAATTTTACGAGGTATTGCGGCAGCAGGGCATAACTGTTGACATGAGTATATTCGAGTAAATACGACTATGATTGCAAACATTATCATCGCCTCTCTTGTGGCCGTCTCTACAGGAATTTTTGCCTGGCTCTTTTTTCTCAAGATGTATGACAAATTGACCTACTACAAGGATACTGTCGAAGAACTAACAACAAACAAATTCTCCGAACTTTTTCTCTTCATCGATATCTCTAACTATTTTTATTATTACATTGCGGCGCTCCTCATCTTCCCTATTATTGCTGGAAGCCTCTCGGGAGATATTTCACTCGGCATACTCACATTTCTCGTCATACTCTTCTCACCTTACCTGATCCTCAAGGAGATGATCAAAAAGCGGTTGAAGAAGTTTGAACAGCAGTTGCCGGATGCCCTTGTCATGGTTGCCGGATCCATCAGGTCTGGATCCAGCCTACCCATTGCTCTCGATAGCCTTATTAAGGAAAGTTCACCTCCGCTCTCTCAGGAATTCGGTCTCTATGTCCGTGAACGAAAACTTGGGCTCGACCGTGACAAAGCATTTGACAATCTGGAGCGCAGGGTACCTCTCGAGGATTTATCCCTTTCTCTGTCAGCCATTCGTATATCCAGTGAAATTGGTGGAGATCTTGCCGAAACCCTGGAATCTCTTGCTGAAACTCTTCGAAAAAAACTTGTCATGGAAGGGAAAATAGACAGTCTCACCTCACAGGGGAAACTGCAGGGAATTGTGATGTCCACCCTCCCTCTTTTTCTCATCGTCGCCCTGATGAAACTGGAACCGGCTGCCATGGGCCAGATGTTCACCACCAAAATAGGATGGATGGTTCTGGCGACGATTGTATGCATGCAGGTACTCGGATTTATAGCCATCAGAAAAATCACAGCAATTGACGTGTAATGACTGAAAATTTATATAACATCATACTGGGCTTGAGCGTGTCGGCATCAATCCTCTTCACCCTTATGGGGGTTCTGCAGCTAAGCAAACTGGTTCCCGAAGAGGATCGTGAATTTATGGATCCTCTCCCCCCGCTCCTGGATTTCATCTGGCCTCTTGCTCGTATTATTGCCTATTACGGCTGTTCCAGGATTCCATTTTCCTACCTCAAAAGTGTCGAAGGACGCCTGAAACGCAATGGACTCGGCCATATGATGATCGCTGAAGAGTTTATTGCTCTTCGCATTATTGCGGCATCTGTGGCACTCCTTTCGGGCTACATCCTGATAACACTCCTCGCGGAATGGAATCCTATCCTCTACATTGTTCTTCCCGCACTTGGATTCTTTTATCCGGATATATGGCTCAGAGACATTCGTAAGAAGCAGGTGGATGCTGTCCTGCGCACCCTGCCTGCCTACCTGGACTTTATCACCATGGCAGTGGAAGCCGGGCTGAATTTCTCAGGAGCCATCGCCCAGGCCAGAACCAAGGGTCCGGCAGGACCGCTGGTGATAGAATTTGGCATCGTACTCCGCGATATGCGTTCCGGAATCCCGAGGACCAGAGCCTTGAAGCGAATGGCCAAACGACTGGACATCCATGAAATAAGCAGTTTTGTAAACGCCGTGGTACAGGCAGAAAAAATGGGATCAAGCATGGCTGGGGTCCTGCGGATCCAGGCAGAGCAACGCCGCAGTGAACGCTTTCAACGGGCAGAAAAGAAAGCGATGGAAGCACCGGTCAAGCTTATCGGCCCACTGGTTATTTTTATCTTCCCAACGACCTTTATTGTACTGGCATTTCCCATTGCCATTAAGTTTATTCAGGGAGGCTATTTTTGATTACCGGAAAGATCAGCATCAACTCTTCACCTGAAACATCTCTCTACCATATCAGAAAGACCGAAACATTCTTTGAACGTGGCCGGGGATTGCTGGGATGCACAGGACTTGAAGAAGGACACGGTATGCTCATCAGCCCATGTAACTCCATCCACACCTTTTTCATGAAGTTCCCAATAGATGTTATTTTTTTAAGCAACGACAATCGTATTCTGGCCATCCATCTCAATATGAAGCCACAACGTTTTTCACGATCAGCAAACGCCTCATCTGTCCTTGAACTCATGGCTGGTCAAACTGACATATCAGGTCTTCAGACGGGAGATACCCTCCTCTGGGAGCCACTGCAATGATAACACTGAAGAGCATTTCCCGTCTCAGTTTCCTGCTGTTTTTTATCCTTACGAGTTGTGCCACAAAAGACCTGACCCGTATCCGTGAAGAGGCCTATATGGCCTATGATAATAAGGAATACGACAGCGCCGCAGATAAATTTGAAATCCTGGTAAAAAATGCCCCGGAAGACGTGGAATTCTGGTTTCGTCTCGGAAATGCCTATGCCAGATCGCAGAATCCGCAACTGGCTATATCTGCCTATCAGAACGCGCTACTGCGCGACCCCACCCATGTAAAGGCATGGTATAATATGGGATTTGTTCAGACCCAGACGGCACTGAAAACATTCGTCGATATGCAAACCTACACGGACACGGGTAGCCCCCTCGGAAAACAGGGGAAAAACATGCGGGAAGGCCTGTTTCTCCTACTCGAACATGGCAATGAACCTCCAGAAGACAAATAGACACAGGCCCGATTTCAGTTTTCAGGCAAGACTCCTCTCAAATTCGGGGCAGAGTATGGCCGAATTTCTGATTATCCTGCCCGTCATGCTGCTGCTTATTTTCGGGGCTATCCAATTTGCCCTTATATACCACGCCAAGATAACTCTCAATTATGCGGCCTTTGAGGCTGTACGTGCTGGAACTCTGGGACAGGGGAAATTCGATGAAGTCAAGGAAGGATTTGCCAGGGGACTGGCTCCGCTCTACAGCTACTTTGAATCAGACCCGGACCTGAGAAAAAAACGGGATCCCAATGCCACTGCCGGGGATCAGATTGAAGCCTTCCAGATGGCGCGCGACAAGATTTACAAAGAGTTTGACACCTCAAGCAAACTGATCCGTATTGAACGACTCAATCCCTCTGACACAACATTCCTCAGTTTTGCCTCCGACGCAACACTGCCCAATGACAATCTCAGATACCGTTCCTCAAAAACGAAGGGGAAGGAACAGGTATCATTACAGGATGCGAACCTCCTCCATCTCCGTGTGACTTACTGGTACCCACTCTACGTCCCCTTTGTGAATAAATTGATTTTCAACACCTTTATCTGCCACAAAAAGTCCCCCGGTTTTTCAGGGAAATGGGCTGACGATCCCGTCTGTCTGGACAAAGATCAGGATCCGGTAATCCCCCTGACGGCCACAGCAGTCATGCGGATGCAGACACCACTGCTTCAGAGCACCGGATATTATCCAAATTAAAACAGCCTCATTAAACAGTCACAACCACTTGTACTTATACTCATGGTTGTGATAGTATTTTCACACAGCACTCTCTTTTTTTGTTCTGGAGAAATACCGCAACACTCGCGCTCAAACTGACAAGTGGAGTCTGACCATGTCAAAGGAACAGAGGAAACATCAAAGAAATCCGGCCAATGGAAACCTACGAATCAAAACTTCCCTCACGGGTATTGCCTATACCGTATCATTACGGGATGTCAGCAAAGGCGGAGCATTTGTACACACCCTGCATCTTCCAAGGCTGAACGAAACAATCAGCTTCGAAATTCTTGATGAGTACGGCCTGCAGCTGATCAGGGGACATGGGAAGGTGGTTCGAATTGTGGAAAGGGCTCTTGATACAGCTACCGGTTTTGCAGTACGTTTTAATGAATTACTGGATCCGGCAATGCTGGACTATCTGTGCGCTGTTCGCCTTCAGGAAACAGCCTAGGAGCTAATCCGCATCTCCGAAGAGTTGAGGTAGCTGCTCATACGGGAAACAAAAGTCTACCAACCACCTCCGCCACCACCACCTGAGCTGCCACCACCACTACTGCCACCGGATGAGGATCCACCACCACTTGCAGTAAGTGAGCCCACCGCCATACTCCATGAGCCACTCGCTCCGCCACCGCCAAAGGCCCCACCACCACCGGTAAAACCCGATGTCGACGAACCACTGCCAATTCCCGTTGAACTGAGATGACCTACGCTGCCACCAAACTTTCGAAACCATGAATCAACGTCCATCCCCAGGCCAAAGGCGAGGAGATAGGGGAACCAGTCGTCTTTGATCCTGGGATTCTTCTGAGCCAACTCCTGTTTGAAAAAGTTTCTGGCCGCGGCAAAATTTCTTCGTAAAACAAGCCCTTCTTTACTTTCCCTGGATTTGGAGAGGTTAATAATATTGTTGCTGAAAGACAATGCCAGGCAGAACAGTCCGAAGAGGAGCAGACTGGACGCCGGAAAGAATAAGAGCACAGCAAAATCTATCAGAATAAACCAGAGAGAAAAGATTATCGCAGCCAATCGTACCTTCAGCGAGAGAACAGAATGACGATAGCTGTAGGCGCAGACACAACCAAAAATCCATGAAAAAAGTAGTCCTGCCATACCTCCAACCTGTAACGGGACAAATTCGGCCTGATGCAGAAAAGCATTCCCAAGTAAAAGAAAGCAACCAGCGACACCTAACAGCACCGTAGGTATCCAGATCATTCCAAGAACAGAATTCCCTTCATCGACAAGCTTTTTCATCTGCCTTTGCAGGGGGTCCTGTATTTTAAGCACTGGATCAAATGTCTTTCGTTTTTTGCGATAATATTCACGAATGGTTTTGGTGTCTGTTATGTCCGAATTTTCGTCCACAAACAGCCCTTTAACCAGTTTGTATTCATAGCCGGAGAACGACTCCCTGGGTTGCAGGATTTTCAGATACAAAACAGGAGGAATGCCGGGGATACTAATATTGAAGAAAGGCAGGAGATAGGGTTCCATCCAACTCTCCATTTTCCCCTCCTGTACCATTCTGGAAAGAACCGCTGCCACTTCCGCAGTAGAGGTTGTTTTATCCCAGGTAGCCCCAACTACCTCCGCCTTATGGACGAAGAGCTCTTTTTCAAGCCACTGCTCATCCACAAGGGATGTTGACGGGAGCGGTGCAAAACGATTTAGGGATCTTTCCCATTGAAAAAAACCACGTATCTTTGTTGCAATCCAGGCAACCAAAAAGAGTAACAGCAAGAGACGGATCCAGGTAGCAGCTGGAGGCGGTGGCAGGGCCGGAGTTGCCTGAGGAAGTGGGGCCTGTTTTGTGTAGGTCATAGGCTTTTTTTCTCCTGAAAAGCTTAGCTTCTGACGCAGCACAACTCCCTCTCCGGGAGCTATGTTATTACGAACCAGAGAAATCGGTAATTGCTGCCATACAGGGTCAAAGGTCAGTTCCAAACGAAAATTCTTAACAATTCCTGACCGATCCGGAAAACAGAAATCATGATCCAGCAGATAGTTGCCCTGTTCTGGAAGCAATAGATGACTCAGACTGTAACGAAGAATATAGGTGATGGAGGTATTGTTAAAAACAGGATCGGAAGGAAGGCGCGAACGCCAGCGGATTGCCGTCTGCCCGTTATGATCCCAGTGATCTACCAGTTGGAGGTTACCACGCTGTAACGGGATATTTCGACCATTGGCATCAAGCCTGCTGATCGACTCGAATTTCATCTTCTGACCAGGAAAGACACGAAATATCCGTTCGCCACCATTCCAGTCACCCGAGAACACAATAGTTTGCTGCTCTTGAATATGAAGACGTCCATCACCATCCAGGGTTGCCCTGACTTCAATATCCTGCCAGAAGAGAGAGCGGGCCTCTGCAGCGAAAGGACACAGAAGGACGCAGAAAAGGAGGAAACGAAACACAATTAGCATATCTGAGCACCATAGCCTTCCATTAGATTCCCTCTAACAGTTTACTTCAGGTTGTTTTTTCTCCAGAAATACAGACAACCATATACAATAATTTACGGAACCTCTCTTACAAGGGATATTTTCTCCAACGTTCTCCTGAGCAGAGTAGCCATATCCACACGAATCTCAGCATCCTGTTCCGAGTGTTCGTTTTTTTGCACTATTTCAAAAAAACGATTGCAGACCTTACGCTCCTCTCTGTTCCAATCGGCACTGTAGCCCACTTTTGCAGGAAGCATAGCATCATCGGAGGACGAGGTTTGGTAATCTCTCCGTCCATGAGCCCAGTTTATGATATGGCTGTAGAAGAGAAACTGTCGATCAAGCAGCACAAAAAGAAGCTGGATATTTTTTACCGGCCCAACCGTCAGCTGCTGCGCATCAAGACGCATCCCCAGAAGGCGTGTGCCTGACAACAATTCTCGTCCCTTCAGTGCTGTCCCCGCAGCCCCCACAATCCCGCCAATGGTTGAAAAAATCCCAAAGGAAAGTCCGGCAGCAGCCACATCAATACCGGCACCAACGGCAGCACCACCCAATGCTCCTGCCATGATCAGCTGTGAAGAACTCAACCCAAGAAACTCCCAGGTTTTTTCTGCGAACAGATCCTCCTGAAGAATGGAGTGAGGCGGCAGATCAAGGTTGAAGATATTGTGTTTATAAAGATCCCGCATCTGTTGCTGACACTTCTTCTCCTGCTGGCGAAGGAAATGTTCATACTGTCCGTGGATTTTTTTCTTCAAAGCCCCCTCGTCATCTCCTGGCTGTAACGATATAGAGCGGTGGTAAGTAAGCCCCTCTTCCACAAGACCAAGCAGCAGCTCCACCACCTGGGTGTTACGCTGCTGCCAGTCATTCTTAAAAGCAATTATCACCTGATCAACTATGGGCTGCAGATTCTGATCGATTCCCTTGAGGCTCTCCAGCAGTGCAATACGTTCCTGGTAGGTGGCCCGGCAGGA
Source organism: Desulfocapsa sulfexigens DSM 10523 (assembly GCF_000341395.1). Classification (GTDB taxonomy): domain Bacteria; phylum Desulfobacterota; class Desulfobulbia; order Desulfobulbales; family Desulfocapsaceae; genus Desulfocapsa; species Desulfocapsa sulfexigens. The sequence goes on from NC_020304.1 coordinate 312,583, forward strand.
GTTAAAAAGCCGGATGGAGTTAAAATGTTTTCTGAATTCCAACTGCCACTTCCCCAGCCATCCCGTCTCTTCAACCTTGCAATTGATAATCGCCATGCGCGGACAGCCGGTGAGACGCAGAATCTCCATCTCCGCTTTGTCCATATTACGAAGCGGCCTTGAGCCATCGACAACAAAGATAATCCCAGCCCCCCGCAACAGTGGCTGCAGAAGTTCACAATCATCCTTAAAATCGGGATCACCAATGTGAGCTGCAATAAAGTCTGCTATCAGGGTATCATCGTTTCCCTGGTATTCCTGCATCCATTGCAGTGTCCTTCGCGGATTTTGAAAACCCGGGGTATCGGTGAATCTGATTATTTCCCTGCCATCAATAGTGACCGGAAAAATCTGACATTGTCTGGTTTCCCCCGGCATTGGGCTGATACGTACGGAATCATCTTCAGCAAGGGTAGACAATACCGAGGACTTGCCTTCGTTCGGATGGCCGATCACCGCAAATTCAGGAATTTTCCTCTCTTCTATCATCTCTTCACCAGGGGGCTTACCTGAAGACAGGGGTCCAGCAGTATGGCAGTTTTCTCACGCCAGACCTGAAGGTCCATCTTCGTTACCGGGGTAAAAATGGTACTCGGATCCGGTTTTCCAATGAGTCCCACAATGATGACCGTTTCTTTGCCACAGTGGAGACGAAGCTCCCGGAGAAAATGCAGCATTTCCTGAATGGGCGGCTGCCAGGCCTCCTGCAGAATCAGCAGGGGGAAACAACCTCCATCCGATTCAGGTCGCAATTGTGAAAAGATCGGGCTGCTGTCACCATATTCATCATCAATCCGCAGCATTCCAGCAACGCCATATCCGAACACCTCCTGGCAGAGCTGTTTCATTCCGGCCGTATCACAGTCATCAAAGAGTTCATCCGGGACAAGAGCCAGGAGTTCTCCATTTACAGTCCGGGGTTCTTCCTCCTCTCTCTGCATGGTTTTCGGAAGAGGGTCACTGGAGACACCCTGCACCTGCGGACGAGTTTCAAGCCGAGGGGAGAGAAGGCGATGGAGGAGCTGATTATGATCCGGTCGCTGTAATGAAACTCTTTTCAGAGCACGCTTACGCCCAAAGGTACCAAGCATAAAAAGAGCTATCCGGGGCAGTAGGCAGTAACAGCAGATCGCCAGACAGAGAAAGGGCCACCAGGAAACAAGATCAGTGCTTATCAAATGATAGAAGCCATCCTTTAACACCATCCTGCTTCCTTCAATCTGGGCAGCACCGGGATAGCTTGCAGACCCCAGCAGCCAGGACCATGGCAGAGCAAGCCAGTGGACAAGACGTGCCACAAACTGAGACGAAACCTGAATGGTGGACTGCCAGCCAAAGGCCATATCCGAGCTTGCCACCTTGACCAGAAGCACCCCAAGCACTCCAAAATTAAAGGCAATCCCAAAGAGTTGAAAAAGAAGAAACAGAGGCCAGGAAAACAGCGCTCCGTAGCCCTTGCCACGGGTACGGACGGCAGCAAGAGCTCCTGCAAATTGAGATCTGCGGTGCCCCGCCATATTCTCAAAGCCGTAACGTCGTATTTTGAAAAGAAAGCTGTTAAGCCCCCTGCTCACCAGGGAAAGCAATAATGAAGAACGGAGATCAAAGCCGCGTACTCTGCGATAGCCCCACACAAAGAGTAACAGAAGCAGAAAACAGACCTGGAATCCGACAAAGACAAGAAAAAAGAGGGACACATTTACCGGTTGCTCCCCGGAATAGCTGAGAAACGACCAGGCAAGCCCGGCACCCGAAGCCAAAGCCAGAAAGGAAAACAGCGACCAGAACAGACCATACAGCTCATACCACATCCTTCCCGGCAGCAGAGCCTGCCCACCCTGTTCCTGATTTTCCAGACGTCTCCGTTCCTGCAGCCATCGATAAATCAGCCATTCACGCTCAGGCTCTGCATCCGTCACATCTCCGCCAATTACATTGAGGTAGAGATTCCGATCCCTGTCACGCAGCACAGCTGCGCCCTCTTCTTCTTCCAGTTGTTTGTCCTGAATGAAAAAATATTCGAGATCCAGAAAATCAGGGATGCGCCACGAAGAATTCATAACATCAGTTAATAGTTGCAGGTAAAAAAGAGTTTCTTTCTTTCTGTAAAAGATGCACAATACCAGTTTTCAAGTTTTTTTTACAGAAAGTTTACCATGGATTTTTATTGTGCAGACAACAAGCAACTGGCGGGCCAACTTCCTCCTCCTCCTTACCGCAATGATATGGGGTTCTTCCTTCGTTGCCCAGCGTCAGGGAATGGAGCATGTCTCACCCTTTACCTTTAACGGGCTACGCTTTCTCGTTGGCGCTGTATCTCTTCTCCCCATCCTGTTCCATAGCAGGTCTAAAGAGTACAACAGCACAGGGACAATGCCACTACTGTCATGGCCGATCATCGCAGGAGGCTTCTCCCTCGGTCTGGTTCTTTTTGCCGGTGCATCACTGCAACAGATAGGAATAGTCGAAACAACTGCAGGTAAAGCAGGGTTTATCACCGGACTTTATGTCATTATTGTTCCTCTGCTGGGACTCTTCGGAAAACAGAACACAAGATTCGGCACCTGGCTTGGTGCGTTGCTCGCTGTCATCGGGATGTATTTTTTAAGTGTCACCGATGATCTCAGCCTTTCGAGAGGTGACCTGCTGGTTCTTTGCAGCGCACTGTTCTGGGCAATGCACGTGCAATTAATTTCCAGACTGTGCCAGAAGCACGATGCCCTGCAGCTCTCCTTTTATCAATTTCTCTTCTGTGCCCTTTTCAGCCTGCTGACAGCCCTTCAATGGGAGACAATATCCCTGGCTGGAATTCGGGGTGCACTGTTTCCCATCTTCTACACCGGAATTTTCTCAGTGGGAATTGCCTACACGCTGCAGGTTGTTGCCCAGAAAAAGGCGCACCCCGCTCACGCTGCCATCATCCTCAGCCTTGAATCTGTTTTTGCGGTCCTGGCCGGCTACTTTATTCTGGGAGAAATACTTACCCCCCGAGGACTCTTTGGCTGTAGCCTGATGCTTGCAGGAATGCTCCTGTCACAACTGCTCACCAGCAGAAATAGTGATCAAATACTAAGAGGTTCACGGTGGTACAGAAAAATATTGAACTGACGGTTCTCTGTGAAAACAGTGTAGCGGGCCCCTTCGGCCTTACCGGGGAGCATGGCTGGGCAGTTGGAGTGACCACCTCAGCCACCCGTATGCTTTTTGATACAGGACAAGGATTGGGGATACTCCGCAACAGTGAAATCCTTGAGTTTGATCTCAGCAGGGTTGAAACCATTGTCCTCAGCCACGGCCATTATGACCACTGTTCCGGATTAGCTCTGGTATTGCCACTCACCGGAAAAACAGATGTTCATATTCACCAACAGGGCTTTGGCAGACGTTGCCACAGATACAAAGGCACGATCAGAGATATAGGAATCATGGAAAAGCAGAGTAGCCTTGAATCCCTTGGCGCGCACTTCATATTCAACAAAGATTTCACGAAAATAGAAGACGGGATATATCTCAGTGGAGAAATCCCCCGCCTCACCACATTTGAAGAGCCGGACCCAAGACTTGTACGGGCAGATACAACGGAGGAACTCTTTCCCGATCCACTCCTTGATGACCAGACCCTGATTCTCGACAGCAGGGAGGGATTAATACTTATCCTTGGCTGTGCCCATGCAGGATTAATCAATATCCTCCATCATGTTCAGCAACAGCTGCCAGGCAGACCGATCCACACAATTATTGGCGGAACCCACCTTGGTTTTGCCTCTGATGAACAGTTTAATGCCACGGTGAAGGCCCTGAGCAATTTTAACATCAAATGTCTTGCTGCAAGTCACTGCACCGGTCTGGAACGTGGAGCAGACCTGGCACAGGCATTTGGCAGCATATTTCGCTTTGCACCCGTGGGCACGAGACTACAGTTCGCCTGATTATGCTTCAGCACCATTCCACAGCACAGGAAGCATACTGCACACACTGCGGCAGTGCTCACACACTCCCCCGTGAACCGGCTATAGCAGCGGCAAAAGACCTGATGGCACGCATGGATCTGGAGCTTGCCACGGATACCCTCTATGGGGATGCACGGGGCAAAATGTTCGGGGTACTTGTCTGCCGCACTCCCCACGGCAAGCTCACTACCTTAAAAGCCTTTTCGGGACAGTTTAATGGGCAATGGGAGCTTCAGGGCTGGGTCCCTCCCCTCTTTAACGTGAAGGACTTTCACGCCCTCAACGACCCGGTGGAAAAGCAGATCAAAGCCCTTGGCAGAGAAGCTGAATCCAGCAGTGATCCAAGCATTCTTGAGAAACGCAGACAGCTCTCCAGGAAACTGATGAAGGATATTCACGCACTCTACAGGCTTCACAATTTCAGGGGCCAACAGTCTTCCCTTGCCGAGCTGTTGCAGGGCCGGGGAATTGCAACGGGAACAGGAGACTGTTGCGCTCCCAAACTGCTCAATTTTGCCGCTCAAAATAATCTCCATCCCCTGGCAATCGCTGAATTCTACTGGGGGAAAACGAATAGATCTGCAACCAGACATGAAGGAAATTTCTATCTGGCCTGCACGGACAAATGCGGCCCCATTCTTGGATTTCTCCTCTGCGGCCTGGAAAAATCGTGAGAATATGGGAGAAATCACCATTCTCCACGCCTATCCTGAGTTTCTGGTCATAAACAAACCGTGGGGCCTCCTTTCGGTACCTGAAATCGATCCGGAGGAGAAGGTAAAAAAACTTATTTGACAGTTCTCCCAGTGAAGATGTAGAATTAATTTCTTGTTAAAATTTAATTTCTACCTATCTGGAGAACCAATGAAAATCAGCGACATACCAATCCGTTGGAAAGTTCTTACTCTTGCATTACTCGGTCCTGTCATTGTGGCCGGGATTCTCGCAGCTCAGCGGATCAGTGATATCCGAGATGGAGCCGAACAGGCTCTGATTGACAAGAGCATAGGCATCACTCTGATGGCTGAGGCCACTCGGGACCGGATGGCTGACAAGATGCGTCTTGGTGTCATAAAGCCCTTCGACGAAATGGACCCGCAGCAGATAGTTGAAGCAGTGCCTATTGTAACTGCCCTTCAGGTTGCTGCTGACAAGGCCCAGGAAGCCGGCTATGAATTCCGATCGCCTAAAGTTTCCCCACGTAACAGCAAGAACACCCCCACTGAGCTGGAAAGAAGTGTCCTGGCTGAATTCAAAGAAGGAAGCATAGACCACAAAGTAATAGTGGAAGAAGATCAGATACGTTACTTCAGGCCAATCAGGCTAACCGAAGAATGTCTCTTCTGTCACGGTGATGACAAGGGTGACGAAGATGTTACCGGAGGTATCAAAGAGGGGTGGAAGGTAGGAGAAATACATGGTGCCTTTGAGATCATCAGTTCTCTTGAAGAAACCAACAAGGCGGTTGCTGCAGCAAAAATAACCGTTGCACTTTCAGTACTCATTATACTCGTGGTCATTGGACTGTTCTCCTGGTTTATCCTGCGGGTAAGCATTATCAGACCGTTGGATCAGGCCAAAAAGTATATTGACAAAATATCTCAGGGTGACCTGACGGTATCCGTAACAGAACCATCAAAAGACGAATTTGGCCAGATTCTTGAACGACTGGGTCATATGGCAAGAAATCTCCGGGACATGGTCGCTGAACTATCTACCACTGGACAATCGCTGGAATCCTCTTCTGCCCGAATGGGAAAACTGGCCGATGAATTTGCAGGAGGAGCCGATGATACCGCAGGAAGATCTCAAACCGTAGCCGCTGCTGCGGAGGAAATGAGTGCCAACATGAATACCGTTGCTGCAGCAACAGAAGAGGCGTCCATAAACATTTCTCTTGTTGCCACTGCCACAGAAGAAATGACTTCTAATATCAATGGTATTGTCAGTAATACGGAGAAGGCACAGGAAATCACAAAACTGGCAGTTAACGAAGCAAGTTCAGCGTCTGAGAAGGTTGACGAACTTGGAAAAGCTGCCAGAGAAATTGGAAAGGTAACAGAGACCATAACCGAAATTTCAGAACAGACTAATTTGCTGGCACTGAATGCTACAATTGAAGCTGCACGTGCAGGAGAAGCCGGAAAAGGTTTTGCTGTTGTTGCCAATGAGATCAAAGATCTTGCCAAACAAACAGCAGAAGCCACAGGTGAAATCAAAAAACGGATCGATTCTATTCAAAACTCTACAAACTCAACCGTCAGCCAGATTGAACAGATCACCACTGTTATCACAAATGTTGATGCCATTGTCGCAACCATAGTTGATGCAGTAGATGAGCAGTCAGCTACAACAAGTGAGATAGCTGAAAACATCAGTCAGGCTTCCGCCGGTATCATGGAGGTAACTGAAAACGTAGCTCAGGTTTCAGCAGTTTCCGGCGAAGTTGCCAGGGATATTGCCGAGGTCAGTGAATCTGCTGGAGTTATAGCTACTGGAACAACGGAAATAAAAGAGAGTGCTATCGAACTCAGCCGGCAGTCTGCTATCCTGCAGAGCATTGTTAATCGCTTTAAAATGTAAGCAAGACCCACCGTATTTAGTGCATAGCTTGCAGGCATAGGTCCAGAATTGGAGTAATGAATTCCAATTCTGGACTTCCTGTCATGACTGCCATTTCTAAGATTGACGCTTTCGCCACTCCTCCCATGGGGTAATTAACCATAGAAATGGCCCATTAACTCCCACTCATTGCACTAGAAAGTATTCACATCTGACCTCTGCAGATAAATACGAATCATTTAACACTTTTGGTTTCTTCCGGATCCCGTTGAAGATTACAATAATATCAGGATGTACCATGAAAAAACCTGCCAATCACTCGTTTGTATTGCTTGTTCTTCTATTTCTCCTGTTGTCTCCCCTTACCGTGATCGGACAGCCAAAGGACACAGCACCCAGAGTGCTTATTCTGCTCTCCTATGACCAGAAAAACCCATGGACCGCAGCTCTCCTCGAAGGCCTGGAAGCAGGGTTGGCCACTGCGGAACCGGAGCCTGAGCTCTATATTGAATATATGGACAGCAAACGGCACAGCCAGGAAGTTCTTTTTTCGCAGCTGAAAAAGCTCTACCGGACAAAATACGGCGCCATGACCTTTGACCTTATTATCCTTGGAGACAATAACGCCTTTGATTTTTTTCTTCCCCTTCGTACATCGCTGTTTCCCGGTGTCCCGGTGGTGTTCTGTGGTGTCAACAACTTTTTCCCTGCTTCCATCGAGGGCCACGACAAGATTACAGGAGTAGTGGAAAAATCAAATATTCTCGAGACAATACAACTGGCCCTGAGCCTGCAGCCTGACACCAGGCATGTTGCGGTTCTCTCCGACAACACCCCCACCGGACTGGCATACAGAAAAGAGCTATTAGAAAGTATGTCGGCTTTGGGAAATCGAGTGAGTTTCATAGATCTCTTCAATCAGACGGAAAAGGAATTGATACGTTCCCTGGCCGACTTACCCCAAAAGAGTATTGTCCTCCTGATTTCCTTCTATCGTGATCGTAACGGAAAACAGCTCAGCATTAGGGAACAGCTGCAGCTGATTCAGAATAATACCAGCCATCCAGTTTATGCATTGTGGGATCTCTATCTGGGCCGGGGAATTGTGGGCGGTGCCCTCAGCACTGGCCATTCCCAGGGAAAAGATACTGCGCTGCTGGGCCTCCGGATCCTTGCAGGAGAGGACATGAATCAACTTTCTGTGCTCCAGACAAGTCCCAACATCCCCACGGTTGATTACAGGATGATGCAACAACATGGTTTAGCTCTGAAACGGCTCCCCGAAGGAACTGTCATCCTCAATAAGCCAGGCTCTTTTTACAGTGACCACAAACAGATTATATGGCTGACCCTACTTCTGCTGCTGCTTCAAACGCTGATCATTGTTTTCCTCATTCACACTATTCGTCGCCGCAGACTTGCTGAACTCCAGTTACAGGAGCAAAAAGATCATTTACAGGATCTCGTAACCCAGCAAACTGCTGAGCTTTCAGCGACCAATACCGAGCTGCTTGAAAAAGTAACCAGCCTCAATAATTCTCTGCAGCAGGAAGAAAACCTGACCAGGATTATTGAAGACTCCCTTAATGAGATTTTCCTCTTTGATACCACGAGCTACAAGTTTGTCTTTGTAAATACAGGAGCCCTGCAAAATATCGGATACACCATGGATGAACTCCTTGAGATGACTCCTCTGGATATCAAGCCCGATATCAAAAAAGCCTCTTTTGAAGAAATCATCGCCCCTTTGCTCAGCAAAAAACAGGAAAATGTCGTTTTCGAGACACTTCACAGGCGTAAGGATGGCTCCACCTACACGGTGGAAATCCACCTCCAGCAATCGGTGTATCGTTCCCAGCCTGTCTTTGTGTCCATTGGGCTCGATGTCACAGAGCGAAACAAGAGAGAGGAAGCTCTTCTGCAGAGTAATGGACAATGGGATCGAACCTTCAACTCCTTTACTGATATTGTAACTCTTCAGGATAAGGATTTGTTAATAATTAAAGCAAACCAGGCCGCCTGTACCACCCTCGAGCTCCCCTGTGACTCCATTGTCGGCCGTCATTGTTATGAACTTTTTCACGGTGCATCGGAGATCTGCCCGGATTGTCCCACCCTCGAGACACAGAAGAGTTTAAAACCCTACAGCCGGGAGATTTACCATGAAAAACTCAACAAAACCTTTCTGGTCTCTGCAGCTCCTGTCCTGGATTCTCAAGGAAAACTGGAATATATTGCCCATGTGGCCAAAGACATCACTGCCTGGAAACAGCTGGAAGACCGGCTTCTTCTTTCTGAAAAGATGACCAGTGTTGCCGGTCTTGCTGCCGGGGTCGCCCATGAAATCAACACCCCGCTTTCGGGTATTCTTCAGTCGGAACAGCTGATCCGGATGGGGCTTTCCCCGGATACTCCGCCAAACCTGAAAGTGGCTGAAAAGCATGGCGTAAACCTCTCCTCGGTACAGGCTTATATGAAAGAACAGGAGCTTGATTTTTTTATGGATGGCATCAGGTCTTCTGCTCTCAAGGCATCACAGATCATCAAAAGTCTCCTTGATTTCAGTCGTCCCCAGGATGGGAGCTTTTCAACCAGTGACACTAACGCACTGGTTAAAGATGCAGTGGCCCTGGCAAAATCTGACTATAACTTACGGAAAAAACATGACATTATCAACATCAATATCGTTGAGGAATATGATAGGAATCTTCCACTTCTTTTCTGTGCGAAGGTGGAAATTGAGCAGGTCCTTCTGAATCTGATAAAAAATGCGGTTCAGGCCATGGCAGAAAACAAGATGAGAAAACCCCGCCTTATCCTGCGTACTTTGCAGGTAGGAGAGGTTATCCGTATTGAAGTGGAAGACAATGGTCCGGGAATGGAGAATGGTTTAAAAAAACAGATCTTCAACCCATTCTTTACCACCAAGGAGATTGGAGAGGGTACAGGCCTTGGCCTTTCGGTCTCTTACACCATTATTTGTGAAAAACACCATGGAAAGATCTGGGTGGAGAGTGAAGCTGGTAAGGGCGCCAGATTTGTTGTGGAGTTACCCATAAAACAGTAAAGAAAATCCAGGTGACCGAATACCAGCAATCCTGTCGCACATGAATAGTGTTACAGAGAAGGGACACCTTTAAGGTGATGGCAAGCTACCTGGAAGAGGATAATATTGCGAGTATTTAAGATTTTCCTTACACATAAAACTTGCGTTTATCTTTTAGGAGTGATAACTAACTGAGAAAATTTTCATTAAGATAAAAGATCAGGCCTTAGATGTACACTCCCCTCAGCAATGGGCCCGTATCATCACTTAGTAACAGCGAGCAACTATGCCTGAAAAAAACATATCCCGTTGGATCTGGACAATGGGCTATCGGGCCAAGGCCCTGACAATAGTCTCTACCACCATTCTTATCCTCGCCTGTGTCACCCTCTTCTACGGCATCAGGGAGCACAACAGAACCATAGAGTTGCTGATTGCAAAGACTGAAGCGGATATTCACGCCACAGTGAGAGAGGCTCGGCATCGATCCCTCACAGACTATGAGAAACGACTGCAAACCTTTCTTCAGGTGAACCCGGAGATTATCACGGCCTTTGCAGAACATGACCGTGAGCGTCTTTATGCTCTCAGTCTGCCCCGTCTCAAGACACTGCAACGGGAAAACAAATTGTTCAGCAATATCCACTTTCATCTGCCCGATGGAACCTCCTTTCTTCGCGTAAATGATCCGGAGCACTGGGGAGACAACCTTCTACAGGACAGACCTTCACTGAAAAAAATCCATGCGGAACGAACCCCGCTTTCCGGCTTTGAAATCGGAGTCCATGGCGGATTCTTTCGGGTCATAGCCCCGGTCTTTCTGCGGGAACGTTATATCGGAGCAATGGAATTTGGTTTGGATATGCATCAGTCCGTTGATATAATACAAAGAATACTGCGCATGCCGACAACCAGCTGTTTTCCGATTGAACACTGGAAACACGCCGTTCAGTTCACTAAATTTCCAATGGTTTATCGTGGCCAGTATGCGATCAACAGCCATGGGGATCCAATTTATGCCAAGCTCCCCTCTAATCTCCCCATGGATCGGGAGTATCATAGCCGCGTTGAGATCGAGGGAAGTCATTATATCGTTCATACCCACCAAATTTTCAATGATTTTGAGAAGAGGGAAATCGGGGGCTTGATTATACTCCAGGACATCACTGACCTTATCCTCAACAAGCGGCATTTTATCGCACAAGCCATCATTTTTACCATCTTTTTCCTGGTACTGGGCATTACTGTACTCCATCTCAGTTTCAACCGACTCTTTGGAAACATGGAAAGAGAGGTCGCAAAACGGGAGGAGGCAACAGCCAGCATGGAGCGTGCGGCACGCCAATGGACTGCCGCCATGGATTCTGAAAGTGATGCGGTCTACATCCTGGATCTTGATCGAAAGCTCATCCAGGCAAACAGGGCCTTTTATAAAGCAATGGCCACGGATATGGAAACGGCCTTGGGCCGTCCCATTGAAGAGATCGTTCACCCCCATGGGGAAACTGCGCCCTGCCCCATCGCCCAGGCCCAGAAAGAACTGCGGGATGGACAATTTCTGCGGGAGGTGGATGACCCGGATAATTCCAGCGGCCTGCCTTTGGAAATTACTGTGACAATCATAAGAGATCATGACGATAAACCTCTTAGTATTTTTATGCGGCGTCACGACCTCAGTGAACAACGGGCAGTGGAAAACCGGTTGCGTAAGAGCAAGGAAGAATGGGAACGAACCTTTGATTCTATTGCAGATCTGGTAACCATTCAAGACAAGAACATGCAAATTGTAAGGGCAAATCGGGCAGCGGAAGAATTTTTTCAGGTGAAGCGCGGAGGTTTGAGTGGTCTGTACTGCTATGAGGTCTTTCGCGGCAAGAACAGCCCCTGCCAGGATTGCCCAATGCTCAGTATCAAAAAAGATAGTAAAGAGCACCCTCCCATTATTCACCATGACAACCTGCAAAAGACCTTTCATATCTCCTCATCCCCCCTGCTTGATGCCGATGACAACGTTGAATACCTGGTGCATATTGCCAGGGATATCACGACCCAGAAGGCGCTTGAGGAGGAGCTGTATCAGGCACATAAAATGGAGGCCATCGGCACAATGGCCGGTGGTATTGCCCATGACTTCAATAATATTCTTGCTGCCATCGTCGGCTTTGCGGAGTTAGTACGTGCTGATCTGGCCGAGGGCAGTCCGTCACGGGAAGATATGGATCAAATTATTCAGGCGGCAGACAGGGCGAAAAGTCTGGTACAGCAGATACTCAGCTTCAGCCGAAAAGGCAGTCACCAGCTGCAGATTTTTGCCCCCTCATCCGTTGTCCACGAGGTGGCGAAGCTGCTGCATTCCACCCTGCCAAGCACGGTAACCATAGAAGAGACCATTGAAAAGGATACCGGAACAATCAATGCGGATCCGACCCGGATCCACCAGATCGTTATGAACCTCTGCACCAATGCTTTCCATGCCATGGAGGGAGAAAAAGGTATCCTTGGTATCAGTCTGCAGCAACAGGAGATCACCAGTGAAGCCGCCCATAACAAAAAAATTCCACCGGGAAATTATGTCGTTCTTGAGGTGAGAGATACGGGATGTGGTATGGATAAAACAACACAGGAACGGATTTTTGACCCTTTTTACACCACCAAAACGGTTGGCAAGGGAACCGGGATGGGGCTCTCTGTTCTCCATGGAATAGTCAAAGACTACCATGGGTTTATTGAAGTTGAGAGTTGTAAAGGGATAGGCAGTACATTCCGCGTCTATTTTCCATCCGTAAAGACGACCGACGAACCACTTCCTGTCCACACGGAAAAAAACACAAAGGCTGCAGATATTCCAGGGAGTGAAGAAATTCTTGTTGTTGATGATGACCCACTGCTTGTCCGTATTAACGGGCGTCTTCTCGGGGATCTCGGCTATCGGGTGACGGAAATGACCTCCAGTACAGAGGCTCTGGAAAAAGTACGCCTGGAACCGCACCGCTTTGATCTCCTTATCACCGACCAAACCATGCCACAACTCACCGGAACCGAACTGGCCGCCTCGATAATGAAGATCAGCCCGAAGACAGCGGTGATCATGTGCACCGGACACTCCGGCCTGGTTTCAAAAGAAGATGCACTGGCCATGGGTATCAACCGTTTTGTCTACAAACCAATTAAAGGGATGGAATTAATTGAGGCTGTGCGCGAGGTTTTGAATGAAACCCGGAGGGCTTCAAGGTCCTGACGTTCCTGTTTTTTTTGCCATGGTAATTCTACACAAAAAACATAGCCGGAGACCCCGCCCTACATGATATTTCTGTTGGTCGGCCCATATCTTCGGAGTCTCCTACCTCACTGGGGCTTCCGTCTAATCCTGCCTCACGGGAGCACCCTTGCCATCGGCGGGTCATTTTGTTACCTTCCAAAACGTCACATCGCCCCCCTTAGAGGAAACTCCCCCCACCAGGCCCGCATCTTAGCTTTGTGTTGGGCATCAATAACCCGAGCTTAGAATTATCATGGCAATACTTTTTTTTATCACCGGGCTGATCTTTTTAATTGTCGGTGCGGAAGCATTAGTGAGGGGCTCATCCCGCTTAGCGGCTGCTGTAGGTATATCACCACTGGTCATCGGGCTGACTGTCGTTGCATTTGGTACCAGCTCACCTGAACTTGCGGTAAGCATCAAATCAGCGCTATCCAACCAGGCGAGTCTTGCCGTTGGAAACGTTATTGGAAGTAATATTTTCAATGTTCTCTTTATTCTCGGCCTTTCAGCCTTGATTGTGCCACTTTCCGTATCGCAACAACTGGTCCGGCTTGATGTACCTCTAATGATAACAATCTCGGTTGTTGTCCTTGTTTTATCGCTGGATGGAATTTTCAGTCGCACTGATGGTCTCATGCTGGTCACAGGTCTCGCTACATACATCTCTTTTTTGATTTACCAAAGCCGCAGGGAAAACTCTCATGTGCAAGAGGAGTATGCGAAAGAATTTGGGACTGAAAAAAATGTAACAAACAGCTGGACTAAAAACATCGTCATGGTCCTTAGTGGCCTCGCACTGTTGGTGCTTGGCTCGCGCTGGCTCGTCAACGGAGCAGTCTCCTTTGCCCAATATCTGGGTGTCAGCGAACTGGTTATCGGGTTGACGATTGTTTCAGCCGGTACATCCCTCCCTGAAGTTGTTACCTCCGTCATTGCCGCGGTTCGCGGCGAGCGGGACATTGCTGTTGGGAATGTTATTGGCAGTAATATCTTCAACATTATGGGCGTACTTGGATGTGCCAGCATAGTGGCGCCAATGGGCATCGAGGTGGCCACTGCGATCTCCAGGTTCGATATTCCGGTAATGATCGCTGTAGCCTTTGCATGCCTGCCAATATTCTATACAGGTGGTTTGATTAGCAGAAAAGAGGGTGCATTGTTTCTCAGCTACTACGTGGCCTATACCTTTTATCTCGTCTTCGCCGCATCTCACCATGACGCATTGCCTGTTTTTAATGCAGCCATGCTCTACTTCATAATCCCTCTAACTATGGTCACACTGATCATTGTGGCGTTACGGGAAATGCACAACAGGAAAAATCGTTCGGAATGAAACCGGAGACATACAAATCCGACATCCAGAAATATTCCTCAAATATTTAGTAGTAACAATTACAGAGACGAACATAGAGGATTGTTAAATGTCTTTCATCAGAGAAGATAATATCGGCAAAAGCAGCTTTATTGGATGAAACAGAAACCACTTTAGTAGATACAGATTTACACAATTCACTGTTCGAGTCTCTACAACTTTACTATAGTCCGTTCATGAAAAAAGTTTCTTTCTTCACATTGGCCTTTCTTATATTGACGGCAATCTCTCTCCTTGCGGTCGCGGTGTATGTACTCGACCTCGACAGACAAATCTCGACTCACTTCGAAGGGAGGCGTTGGGAGCTCCCGGCTCGGATTTATGCCCGGCCCCTTGAGCTGTATATCGGGAAAACACTCACACTCGATGAGTTGACAAAAGAACTTCTCCAATTGCACTACAGCCAGATAGAGAGTCCTGAAAAACCTGGTGAATACAGTGTTCGAGGTAACAGAGTTATATTCTACAGCCGCAATTCCCCTTTTCCTGATGCCCTGCGTCCTGCTATGGCAGTTGAGCTTGCGATCCAGGATAAAACCATTACTCACCTTGCAGACCACAACACTCAAGAACCAATCACCCTGTTCCAGTTAGAACCGGTACAGTATGCTTCCATATATCCGACTCATAACGAAGACCGATTGTTGATTAACCTGGCAGATGTGCCGGAGTTACTTATCAGGACTCTGCTCCTGGTGGAAGACAAAAGTTTTTATAACCATTGGGGTATCCGGCCTACGGCAATCATCAGGGCCGCTCTTGCTAACATCAAGGCTGGCAAGACCGTGCAGGGCGGCAGCACACTGACCCAGCAACTGGTAAAAAACATCTTTCTCAGCAGTGAACAAACCCTGCCCCGAAAGATCAACGAGGCTGTCATGGCCCTGCTGCTTGAATACCATTACAGCAAGGATGAGATCATGGAAGCCTATCTCAACGAGGTCTATCTTGGCCAGGACGGGAAACGTGCTATTCATGGCTTTGCCATGGCAAGCAGATTCTATTACGGTCGGGATCTCGCGGAGTTGGAACCGGCACAGATTGCCTTGCTGGTTGGAATCGTCAAGGGAGCGTCCTACTATAACCCCAGACGACACCCTGAGCGGGCAACAGCACGGCGTAATCAGGTTCTCGACATCCTGGCGTCTGCGAAAGGAATCGTCCCGGAAAAAACCGAGCAACTAAAGAACAGTCCTCTCACCGTTACCCAGAAAATCCCCTCCGGTATCACCCCCTATCCGGCGTTTTTGCAGTTGGTACGCAAACAGTTGAAGAGGGATTACAAAGACGCAGACCTGCGCAGTGAAGGCTTGTCGATCTTCACAACCCTGGATCCAATCATCCAACAACAGGCAGAAAAGAGCCTTACCGGTGAGCTTGCTACCATTGAAAAAAACAGAGGAGACAAGCCCCCGAAAACGCTTCAGGGATCCCTGGTCATTGCCTCGGTAGATCAGGGCGAGGTAGTCGCTGTTGTCGGTAGCCGCACTCCAGGACAGGCCGGGTTTAACCGGGCACTGGATATGAAACGGCCCATCGGCTCGATTATTAAGCCGGCGGTTTACCTGACCGCCCTGACCCGACCCGAGTCATATAACCTGCTGACCACCCTGTATGACACCCCACTCAAGGTGCCGATGAGTGGAAAAGACTGGCAACCAGAAAACTATGACAAAACGTTTCATGGGCCGTTGCCCCTGATACAGGCATTGGCACATTCGTATAACGTGGCCACCGTCCAGCTAGGGATGGACCTGGGCCTTGACGCCGTTATCGACACAATACATGGGCTCGGCATAGAAGAAGATATCACCGCCTATCCGTCACTGTTGCTGGGAGCCATCGAACTGCCACCCATTGATGTCCTGCAGGTGTACCAGACCATTGCTGCTGGTGGCTACAAAACCCCACTGCGCTCCATCCTGGCCGTTACCGACCAGACGAACACCACCCTGCAACGCTATCCGCTAACAGTGCAGCAGGCTGCAGATCCGGGTGCAGTCTTCTGCCTGACAACGGCCCTGCAGGCAGCCACGACCACGGGTACTGCCAAATCCATACAACACCTCCTGCCGGAAGGCCTGACGGTGGCCGGGAAAACAGGAACTACAGATAACTTGCGTGACTCCTGGTTTGCCGGCTTCAGCGGTCAACACGTTGCAGTGGCCTGGGTGGGACGCGATGACAATACGTCGACCGGTCTCACCGGAGCAACTGGTGCACTGAAGATATGGGCAGCAACCATGGCCGGAATCAGTACCAGTCCGCTGCAACCACAACCACCCGAGACTATTGACTGGTATTATTCAGACATTTCTGCCGGCACAATACTCAATCCAAAATGCGGCAAAGACCAGGGACCAGCGCTGCCCTTTATTCGAGGTGGTGTGCTGCCCGAAGCCAGCTCCTGCAAACAGGAGCAACATGACAACAGCTTTGAACAAAAGCTGCAAAGAGGAATAAACAACATCCTTGATTTCTTGCACTGATAGATTTAATAATCGAAGGAGTATTCATCCTGAAACGAGGATTTTTGAAATCTGTGGAGAAGCGACTGGATAACTGGACGTAATCATAAAGACCTATGGGGTAACACCATGAAAATAACTCTCAAACTATTATCCCTTTTCCTGTTCAGTATCTTACTCTTCCAGGGCTGTGCCACCTCCCCCCCGCCACCAATTCATTATCCCTCACCTCCCCCCAAACAGACCGACACTGTTTCCGCGAATTTCAGTCGCCAGGCAACAACACAGGTCAGACAGGGCAGACTTGATATTGCTGCAGCAACGCTGGAGCGGGGCCTGCGCATAGCACCCAAAGATGCCATGCTCTGGTCACAGCTGGCAGAGGTCAAACTGCAGCAAAACCAGTACCAGCAAGCCAGATCTCTGGCTGAAAAATCCAACTCCCTGGCAGGTGGCTATCCGGGGATTATGGAGAAAAACAAACAAATAATTAAAGAGGCTTTGATACAAGCCGGTACCGATTAACACCTTGTCTGCCCAGTACTGGTGTTTAGAAAGTTCACTCCCCACCAGAAGAGTTTGGGCTGGATTTATGCTTTTTTGTATTTTCAGGAATTGTATACTTGACCAGGTACTTATCCAATAAAATCGAAAAACATTAAGGAACCCCAAAAATGCGAATTATTACTTTTATCTTTTTTGTTTTGTTTGCTTTTCCTGCCTTCTCAGCTGAAAATAAAACAGAACTTTCGTCTGGACAAACGCTTTATGTAGCTATTTATTCAAATGTTTTTATTGGACCGAAAGAGCACCCCTTCAATCTAGCTGCAATGCTCAGCATAAGAAATACAGATTTATACAATCAACTCACTATCACCTCAGCAGAATACTTTGACAACAATGGCAAAATATTAAAGGAATACGCTAAAGAACCAATACTTCTTGCTCCTCTGGCGTCACATCACTTTTCAATAAAAGAAAGAGACGAATCTGGCGGCTTTGGCGCAAACTTCATCGTCAAATGGAAAGCAACGAAAAAAATAAATCCACCAATAATCGAAAGCGTAATGATCGGAACAGGATCAGGAATCTCTTTTGTGAGTCAAAGTAAGGTAATTGATGAAAACACTAAATAAAAAGCCACTTGACCTATATATGCACCAGACGCAGAGATACCATTTTTTGCTGACAAACACTGGGTACGCTAGCGATGCATAACCTTATATTTTGTTAGAAAAACAATGTAATGAAAAAAATTGATTATCGAAATCAGGCGTTAAAAATCCTACCGTGGATCTGTGGTAACTGTGGCCGTGATTTTTCAGGAAAAAAACTCAGAGAGTTGACGGTCCATCACAAAGATCATAATCATAAAAATAATCCCCCTGACGGAAGCAACTGGGAACTATTGTGTCTCTATTGTCATGACAACGAGCACTCCCGTATCTTGGATTCCGAATGGCTGCCAAGCCACAATTCTGACAACGACCGAAGCCCAGCTGCATACAATACTCCTTTTAAAAACCTCAATAAACTTGTATCTGACAAGAAAAACAACGAACCAGAATAGCAAAGGCAGGAAACGCAACACGGCCCCGAAACTGCATTGGGTCGGTTATCTCGACTTTACAGATACTTGGTACTACAAGGAGCCAATTTCACCACTTAGTTATGTGTGCTTGACTTATTTCCCACTATTGATAGAGTAATTCATTCTTGGAAGTCTTCAGCGGTAGAGAGTTGGACATAAAAACGCAACAAAGGCCTCGCTCCTTAACCAAAAAGCACTGTAAAGAAAAACCAAATGAGAACAATTAATATAGCAACTTTTTTCATGGCTATTCTATTGCTGAGTGTCAACGCATCTGCCCAACCTTCAGGAGAGGAGAGGCAGGGGAATTCGTAATTCATAATCAATCAGAAAAAATCGTAGTCGGATTTTATACCAATGATGGGAATGGATGGAGCTCGAACTGGCTTTCAGAAGAGCTTGCCCCGGACCAAGCCGCTACGGCTGAATTTGCAGATGACATGGGAGCTTGTGACCAGATACTGCAAGTGGGATGGCTTGGTGAGGATGGCAGTGAAATTCTTGACGATCCAATCAGTATAGATATTTGCAAAACGTCTAATGTTTATGTTTCAGACAATGAAATATACTATGACTGACAGATAAGAGATTGAAGGCCATCTCACTCTCGCGGCCTGCCTGGAGCGAACATCGGGGATAATTCATTGTTTTTTTTTAAGTTCTATAGAAACATAGCAGACAGAGATATCAAATACGATTAGACTGAGAAAAGCCAACCCGTCGTTAAAGACAGGAAGGAGAGCCACTGGCCTTCTGTTATATAGATAGCCGGGTTGCCTTAAATGAGGTGGCCCGGCTTTTTTTGTTCAGTTCATGGCTATAGTTGTGGACAGACTCTTATAATGGCATAATTGGATCCGACCACATAACTCATCAGCCAAGGAAACAAAAAAAATGCCTTTTGTTAATATCAAAATCACAAATGAAGATGTTACTCCTGAAAAGAAAGCTGAATTAATAAAAGGGGCAACTGAATTATTAAAAAATGTGCTTGGAAAAAATCCGGCAACCACAGTTGTTGTAATTGAAGAGATAGATACAGACAATTGGGGGATCGGTGGGGAAACTGTCACCCAAAGAAGAAAAAACGGAAAATGAAAACTGTTTTCATAACCAGAACTTCATATTCACCCCTGAAACAGCGCCACATCAAATCAGCTCAGTAGTAAGTTTTAAAGGAAACAAAACAATGAAAAAGTTATTTCTCGGAATATGTCTGACTGTATTGCTGTCAAGTTATGGTTGTGCGCCTCATGTCAACACTTTGTCAGTTGATGTATTAGCCAAGACTACCTCCAGTTGGAACGGCGGAACCTTACCTGTTTATTCAAAAGGTCAACCCGAAGTAACAATACTAAAAATAATAATACCTCCCAAAATGACCTTGCCTCTTCATCAACATCCAGTAATTAATGCGGGTGTATTGCTGAAAGGAGAGTTAACCGTTGTAACAACAGACAACAAAACGATACAGCTAGAAGCAGGTGATCCAATCGTAGAGGTAGTTAATACGTGGCATTACGGGAAAAATGAGGGTAATGAAGCAGCAGAAATAATAGTTTTTTATGCCGGAATCCAGAACAAACCAATAACCATTAAAAAATAGAATTCATGACATAAAAAGTCACTACACTGGATTTGTCACTCCTGTAGACCCAACCATTGCTAAATAACAATATTTGGGAAGGCAATAGAGCAAAAACAAGACTTATTCATTTAACTCTCAACATCGAGTATCAAACAGTGAAAATCATAAAGTCAGACGGTTCACTTGACGCTGAGACCATCTGTGGCACAACGGAGAGTATTGTGGGGATGCAAGTGTCCCATATCGTTCAACCTCAAAAAACGGAGATTAAAAATGAAATGGAAAACAAATGATGGGGGATGGAGCCCTTACCTCGCCGGGGCCCTCTTAGGTCTCTTGGCCATTGCTTCAGTCCTTGCAACAACACAATTCCTTGGTAAAACAAGCTACTTAGGAGCATCAACAACGTTCGTCCGTGCCGCCGGTATTTTAGAGCAGACAATTGCTACGGATCATGTGATCTCAAACGAGTATTTCACCAAAACAAAGGTTCGTGTTGACTGGCAGTTCATGCTAGTTGTTGGGATTGTCCTGGGTTCCCTTATTTCTTCCACTATGGATAAGAGTTTCCGGATTGAGAGCGTTCCTCCCACGTGGAAGAAACGATTTGGCCCCTCTATCGGAAAGCGTGCATTCGGTGCATTTGTAGGTGGAATTATCGCCATGATCGGAGCTCGTTTGGCTAGTGGCTGCCCAAGTGGACATGGTCTCAGCGGGATGATGCAATTGTCGGTTAGTTCGTTTGTGGCTTTAGGTATGTTTTTTAGCGTAGGTGTTTTGGTTGCTCATATGGTTTACAAAAGGAGAGCATCATGAACAGCAGTCAATGGTTGGGTCTAGTCACTGGTGTACTTTTTGGTTTTCTACTCCAAAAAGGTCGTGTTCTTCGTTTCGACAAACAAGTTGGAGCAATGCTGTTAAAGGATATGACGATATTCAAATTCATGCTGTCGGCAATTATGGTGGGAATGGTCGGGATACTCCTGCTCGCAAATTTTGAGGTCATTACTTTGAGCCACAAGCCAATGAACGTAGGTGCTGTGTTGATAGGAGGCGCCTTGTTCGGTGCCGGATGGGCAATCATGGGTTTTTGCCCCGGTACATCACTGGGTGCTTTGGGCGAAGGTCGCTGGCATGCGGTGTTTGCTATAATAGGCATGGTGGTCGGAGCAGCCTTGTATGCCGAGCTCTACCCTTTCTTTAAAGCAACCATTCTGGCGTGGAAAGATTTCGGAAAAATTGGAATACCGGAAACACTTGGTATTTCGCAATGGATAATCATTCCAGTATTTTGGGTAGGGACAATCACTTTATTCTTTTTATTTGAGAAGAAAAAATTGTAAATCGTGATGATCTTTGCAACATTGACTGGCTACGTGACTGCCCCGCTTAGTCAGTCTACCTAACCCGGCCTCCTCTTGGGCTGCAGTTCGAATTCGCCTCTGCAAAAGCTGATAGCCAAAATCGTGTCACGCCGACCCCGCCCGCCGAACATCATCTCGTGTGGTTTACCGACAGACTGTTCAGAAGGGTGGAGGCGTACTCCTCATCAAAATTCGTTGAAAAATCGGGGAATTTTCTATTTGTGGAAAGCCCACCCAATTTGACCTTAATCGTTGATGAGTTCTGGAAAACACAAGGATAAACAAATATGGATACAGCTTTACAGGTCTGGGGAGGTGGCTCATACCTCCTTAATAAAATTTTATTTGCCTTAGCAGAAGGGAAAAAACAAGATATAAAAAGAAAGTTAAAGCTATATGCCTGGGTTATATACATTGTTGGAGTCCCTGCGTGGGTGGTAATACTCCTTAGTGAGCAAAACTGGATAGCAGCTTCCATAGAAGCTGGCGGAGTGCCATCAATGTGTTTAGGCTTATATACAGTGTATCAGTATTCTAAAGCACCAGGTAGTATTCTTGACAAAGTTGCTTCATTCTTCACCTATGGTTCTATATTTTTAGGTGTTGGTTACAGCCTGGTTGATTATGGTGGAATAACATCATTTTCCCAGGTTTTAGAAATGGGAGTAATGCTGGGTTTTCTATTGGGAAGCTATCTATTAGCCAAAAACAATAGAATTGGTTGGTTGTTTTTTATGCTGATGAATGCGAGTATGGCTATTCTCATGCTCACTCAGCAAAAACCACTCCTGACGGCTCAACAAATTATATCGTTAGGTTTTGTAATCTACGGTTTCAGGGCATCAAGAAAAACAAATCCATTATAAAAAATTTATTCACCAGACGCTTAACCAGTATTTGACAAGAGATGAGCCAAAACCGTTCAACCAAACATTCAGTGTAAATAAATGAAAGACTTCATAAGCTCTTCAGCTTTATTGTTAATGCTACTCAATCCGTTTCTTGTTGTAGTCTACCTTATCGACGTAATGCAGAAAATGGAGGGGAGGATATTCCGTCACGTGCTGTTGCGCGCCGCCATGATTTCAAGTGTTGTTTTTTGTGTTTTTGCCATCCTCGGCGATGCTGTTTTTTCAGAAATTGTGCAAGTGGAGTTTGCTTCCTTTCAGATTTTTGGAGGCATTGTATTTCTGCTCATAGGTCTCCAATTTTTTTTTCGTGGTCCACAGGCAATAGAAATTTTAAGAGGAGAATCAGAGCATTTGGCAGGTGCTATTGCCATGCCTGTTTTAATAGGTCCAGGCACTATTAGCGTAAGTGTTATTATTGGAAAAAGGCTTGATCCACTTATGGCATGTATAAGCATATTGTCTGCTATCTGTATCTCTATCATCATCATACTTCTACTCAAATCTCTGCATGACATTGTGCGTACAAGCCATGAACGATTGATTCAACGATATATAGAAGTAGCAGGCCGAATCACAGCACTGTACGTCGGAACAGTATCAATCGAAATGATAATGCAAGGCGTTCGTACATGGGCAGGCAAGTTTTAATACCACCGCACCGAACCAGTGCGGTCACAAGACGTCAAGAAGTGTCACGTCGCTGACGAGACTGGTATGGAAGGGCCAGCTGACAAGCCCCTGCGGGTCACTATTAGAAAAGGAAGAATTCCCATCCCTAATCCATCGGAACAAGAGAAAACCCCCTGTTCTGATAGGCAATCATGGAAATGTACCCATTCTGGGTCACTTCTACTTCAGCCCGGAAATCCTCCGGGTTGATCCCCTGAAGGTCTGCTGCCATGAGACACTGTTCCATGTGGACACCTTCTTTGGCAAAGGTTTCAAGCCATTCATGTACTTCAGCCTTTGCCAGCTTTTCCTCTTCCTCAACATACCCGGTACCACTGGTGATAAACTGACTGGCTTTTCCGCGAAAAGCGATAACAACTTCAGGTTTAACGCCAGCTGCCTTGAGCTGTGAAAGTGTTTTGTCTATAAGTGAAAGACGAAGTACTAACTTTTGCGGATTACCAACGTTGACGTCAAAATAGATTTTTACAGTTTCAAGTCCTGCCAGAGATTGGCTTTGGGTATATTCCTTCCCCTGGGCGATTCCAAAAGAAAAAAACAGAAATGCAGAAATACATATCAGTAAAAGCGTTCGTGTAAACATGACATACCTCCGGTGTGAGAAATTATTTGGATTTTTGTGATAGGAGCACTCACGCTATTACAAGGACAATATACACGAATGCCACAATGTGCCACATTATTGTGATTACCACAACTAAAGAAATAACACCAGGAGTGGGAGGTTTGGGAATGCCTCATTTCTGGACAGACACTAGATAGCCACCTTTAATACCCGTTAAAGATGGATATTAAAGGCGGAGGATTGTTTACAAAAAAACGAGCTTAGAGCTTAGGGCTAACTCGACTGCTCAGTCATCAGAGACAAACAGGCAGTCAGGTTCTGGGGATACTGTCTGTCTCATACTGTGCTAACAATGAAGGGATAGAATGATTCTCTTAAACCTCTTTAATCCCCTCCAGCTTCCAGTCCTGCGTGCCAAGCGGCCTTGCCCAACTCCACTCTTCAGCAAATTTCACAGGTTCGGTATCACTGCCTGAAATCAGTTCACCGCTCTCATCATCCACGGTATAATCAAGAAGGTTGGCTGTGAAAAGAACGGTCACAAAATCCTCTCCACTTTCAGATCCGGCCGCCACAACTTCAACGTTGCGGATGGATATATTTTCCAGTTTATTAAGTTCTCCTTTAGATTCCATCTCAGCAAACTGCGCTTGGTATTCTGAGGCAAGCTGCTCACCTAAAAGGTGCCTGTACGAGCTAATATCACGTCGCATCCAGCCAGCCTGAACCTTAAAAAAAACGTCTGAAGCCACTTCTACAAAATAGTTCGCATCAAAATCGGGATCTGCAATGCGTATGATTTCCAGTCCCTCCTCCAGGCTCGCTTTTTCCGGTTCCTGGGAGGAAGGTGTAAAACCATGCTGAGTCGGAGAATCCTTGCTGTCAAAGTTACCTCCAAAGACATTGTCATTCTGAGGTGGTGCCTGATAGCCCGGAGGAGGACCATTGTAAGGACGTGCAGCAAACCTCCTGTACAGAAAGTAGCCAGCGACGCCAAGAAGGATCAGAGGAAGCATCCCCATCCCCGAGCCACCCATCCCAAACATGCTGCCCAGCAGCATGCCACCAAGTGCCCCACCAAGCAAACCACCCATCAAACCACGATTCACACCTGATTTTTGTTGTGTAGCTGGCTGCTGTTTTTTTGTTACTGGCGCACTCTGTCTTGGTGCAGAGCGAAAAGTTCGACCGCCCATACGGGAGCGCGCATCGGCGTACTCTGCCATGATGCCAGCCTCGACAAAACAGAGAGTGAAAAAGACGAGAAAAAAAGGAGTGAGATTCCTCATAACCATGAACATGTGTTGCCTCCGAAAAAATTCAAAGAAAAGATAATTACAATGTTTGTGTCATCTGACAGCAGTCTCAGCTTTGCCATCTTTGCTGCAAAGGCTAAGACAGAAAAAAACACTTAAGGACGGTCAAAACATTACACGAGACCATCAAATTATGATAGTGTATTCCGAATATGTAAAAACAATACCGACCTATCCCAATAGGTTTTACAAAATCATACTACAAGGAAAATAATGTTACGCGACTTATCATTAGCAGCGAAGTCTGCCTGCAGCAAAGAAGACCAGGAATCCTTAATCCCATTAATCATTTCTCTTAAAGAGCTGGGTGCACAGGCCAAAAAAAGAGGATTTCTCTCACTGGAAGATCAACTTGGAAGTATCACTGACAATTTCCTTAAAATAGGTCTGCAACTTATTATTGACCAGACAGAGCCCGAAGTTGTCAGCGATATTCTCGACTCCGACATCTACTATAACGAGTCAAATGGAAGGGAGCTCCTCAAAAAAATTATTATTCGAGAAGGGTTACTCCGTATTCAGGCAGGAGATACGTCCAGAAACATTTTTCTCTGCACCAGAATTTTTCTTGGCAAAATTGATAACAGCGCATTTGCTTAACCACTCTGCGCCCATCAAGTGCTCCTGATATTTCCACCGCTCGCCAAGGCCTGCGAACCTCCTGCAGGAATAACTCGTATTGCAGGTTTCCTTCGCGGAAACAAGCAACGGTGCAGACTCTGGGACGCAAACATCGAGGGACAACTCTATTTACTGGGCTTGCAACAGACCCCCATTGACACCTGGAGCAAAAGAGCCTGGAAGAACGTTCAACCCAACCTCCAAAACCTCCGCGACACGGCTCTTTATGAAAGCAACGACCGCTATCAGAGGGCTGTACGCGATCTGAACCGGGCAATCAGCCAGAGCTGCAATGTATCTGCTGTCAACATCAGCCTTGCAGACTATCAGGACAACCAGCTCTCCCCGCATCGGAGCCAGGATCTCCTCCTGGCTGCCGGAAATTTTCAAAACAGCATCTTCTTTCCCTTTTTTCAAGCACGCCTGAAAGATCTTTTTGCCGAAGCAGACCACCAGCACATCGGTATTTCTCTCAATTATCTCAGCCAGGCCCTTCCCGCCTTTTGTCTTGCCGGTTTGATCAGAGAGGAATATCCAGACATAACAATCATTGCCGGTGGTGGGTTGGTCACCTCCTGGTTAAGGAGTCCAGGCTGGAACAATCCATTTACAGAACTCTTTGATCATATGGTAGAAGGACAGGGTGAACTGCCATTATTGGAAATCTTATCCCCTGACACCCCCTCCAGACACCAGCCACCTGATTTTTCAGACCTTCCTCTCGCCCACTACCTCTCTCCCGGCCTGCTCTTACCCTACAGTGCATCCACTGGATGCTACTGGAACCGCTGTTCTTTCTGTCCTGAAAAAGCAGAAGGGAGCCCCTACGCAAAACTTTCCACAAAGCAGGTCATGGAGGACCTGAACTCTCTGGTCAGCAGACATAAACCACGCCTCATCCATCTCCTTGACAATGCCGTGGCCCCCTCCCTAATGAAGCAGATAATACAGGAACCTCCCGGAGCTGACTGGTACGGATTTGCCAGGGTTACTCCAGAGTTGGGGGATCTTAGCTTCTGCAAAAAACTCCAAAAATCAGGCTGTGTTCTTTTGAAACTCGGTATTGAATCCGGGTCCCAGGAAGTTCTTGATGCAATGGACAAGGGGATCGATCTGACAATGGTCGAAGACAGCCTGAGGGCCCTTCGTCTTGCAGGTATTGCAACCTATGTTTATCTACTCTTTGGAACGCCGACGGAATCCCATAGCGAAGCACGACAGACCCTCGACTTTACTCAACGCAATGCTGAGGCCATCACGTTCCTGAACCTGGCAGTCTTTAATCTACCCCATAACAGTAGAGAATCCAGCACACTGCAGCTCCGGGAATTTTCCAGTGGAGATTTGGGGCTCTATTCCGATTTCTACCATCCCAGAGGATGGGATCGGAAAGCTGTGCGGAATTTTCTCTGCAATGAATTCAGAACGGATCCGACAGTCCGCACCATACTGCAGCGGGATCCGCCATTTTTCACATCCAACCACGCTCCACTCATTCTACAGAGTGACGCACGATACAGGGAAGGCAATAAATGAAAAGACAGACAGTGGTGGTTATTGGTGGAGGTGCTGCAGGACTTATGGCA
Source organism: Desulfocapsa sulfexigens DSM 10523 (assembly GCF_000341395.1). Classification (GTDB taxonomy): domain Bacteria; phylum Desulfobacterota; class Desulfobulbia; order Desulfobulbales; family Desulfocapsaceae; genus Desulfocapsa; species Desulfocapsa sulfexigens. Next base: position 339,514 of record NC_020304.1, read on the forward strand.
GCTGGCCAGGCAGCAATTGCAGGTGCACGGGTAATTCTTCTGGAAAAAATGAAACGGCCGGGACGCAAAATATGTATCAGCGGCAAGGGGCGCTGCAACATCACAAACAGTGCTCCCGTCGCCGATTTCATCGAACACTTTGGCAAAAACGGCCGTTTTCTGAGACAAGCATTCTCCCGTTTTTTTTCCACCGAACTTATCACTTTCTTTGAGGAAAACGGCCTTCCGGTGAGCCTTGAACGTGGCGGAAGATACTTCCCCACAAGCGGCAATGCTCCTGATATATTGAAAATATTCCTTACCTGGCTCACTCAGTTGAACGTTGAAATTCGAGACAGTTGTCCTGCAAAGGATATCCTCGTCACAGACGGTAAGGTTAGTGGAGTTACCACGTGCCGGGGCAACATTGACTGCGACAGTGTTATTATAGCCACAGGAGGAGCATCCTATCCTGCAACCGGTTCCACCGGAGACGGTTACACCCTTGCAAAAAAAATGGGCCACACAATTGTTCCTATTCGACCGGCTCTGGTTCCTCTTGAAGTACAGAATGGCATCCATCCCGCCCTTGCCGGACTTGAACTGAGAAATATCGGTGTCCAGCTCCTGATCAATGGAAAAAAGAAACAGCAACTCTTTGGGGAACTCCATTTTATAAAAACCGGAGTGAGTGGCCCGACAATCCTGACACTCAGTGGTGATGCCGTGGATGCACTGCAAAAGGCGGATAAAGTCCATCTGGCGATAGACTTAAAGGCAGCATTAAGCGAACAAAAGCTCGATGCCCGCTTAATTCGTGATTTCCAGAAACGGACAAAAGAACACTTTGGAGATGTTTTACGCGGCCTCCTCCCGGCTCAACTGGTACCCTTATGTCTGGAACAGACGAACATTCCCGCCAATAGACTGGCTGGCGAGATTTCTAAAAAAGAGCGAAAAACATTGTTACACTGGCTGAAGGATTTACGCCTGGAAGTAAGTGGTCACCGCTCCTTTAAAGAAGCGATAGTTACTGCGGGTGGTGTAATGCTCAAAGAGGTGAACCCAAGAACCATGGAATCAGAAATTATACCTGGTTTGTATCTGGCGGGAGAGGTTCTCGATCTGAATGGCAACACTGGAGGCTATAACCTGCAGGCTGCCTTTTCCACAGGCTGGCTGGCAGGACGTTCAGCAGGAGATGTCCAAAGCACATAGACGGACCCACAGGGGACCAGCCTTGAGTCCGTCTATGAAATAATAGCCACTATGCAATCGCAACAAGTTCCAGATCAAAGGTGAGATCTTTGCCTGAAAGGGGAGGGTTGGCATCGAGCACAATGAAGTCATCGGTCAGATCAATCACCTCAACGGCCATCAGTTCACCAGCCGCTCCACCCACCTGAAGCTTTTGGCCAATTTCAGGTTTTAAATCTGGTGGTATCTGATCTTTTGGTACCTGCATTACCAGCTCCGCATTATGTTTTCCATAGGCATCATCCATTGGAATTTTAACGGTTTTCCTGGAACCAACTTCCATTCCGACAAGAGCTGCATCAAATCCCGGAATCACCGTTCCTGAGCCAAGAACCACATCCAATGGTTTCTTGCCCTCGGATGAGTCGAAAATTGTACCGTCATCAAGATATCCCTTATAGTTCACCTGAACTTTGTCACCTTTTTTTGCCTGTGTCATAAAAATCCTCTTTTTGTTTAAGTTATTCTATATGTGATGAATTTGTATTTTTTCAAAGGAAAGCACCCTAGCATATCCCGCTTAAAAATGATAGAAGGTATCTGGAACTTGTCTGATTATGGATTGACAGATATCAGAAACAGATCGGTCATTACAATCAATAATAAGATCGGCATTTTGGGTGTAGAGGGGTTGACGTTCTGCAAAAACTTCAGCAAAAGTCTGATCGGCTGTTTTAACAAAGGCACGACTGCTGAAATCTCCAACCCGCTGTTTCAACGTTGCGAGTCCGACGTCGAGCAGGATCAGCAGACTGCTCCTTCGCAGGTGACTGATACCGGCCTGGCCATAAATTGCACTGCCACCCGTTGCAATAACATACTTTCTAAAATCCATAGAAAGCATGGTCTGCTCTTCCAACCTGCGGAAATTCTGAACACCAAGATCGTTCAGTACTTCCTGCAATGGCAAACCCCTGTCTTTTTCGATAAGGGTATCTACGTCGACAAAGGCAAGACCAAGGAGATCAGCAAGTTTTCTGCCGACGGTACTTTTTCCGGCTCCAGCCATGCCGATCAGAACAATATTTGTTTTTTTACTATTTTCCATAACCAAAATTCTAATAATCTCATCGTACGTCTCTATTATGTTACGCATTGCCGACAATGTAAGTATTCCTGAACAAGAAATCGAGCTAAAATTTATCCGCGCCCAGGGAGCAGGGGGGCAGAACGTCAACAAAGTCGCCTCTGCCGTACATATGCGCTTTGATATTGCAGCATCTTCCCTTCCGGAAAGAGTAAAAGACAGACTCCTGGCCATGCGGGATCAGCGAATAAGCAAAGAAGGTATCCTTGTGCTTAAGGCGCAGCAGTACCGAAGTCAGGAAAAGAATAAAGAAGATGCTCTGCAACGCCTGAAGGAAATAATCTTTCGTGCCATGATGCAGTCAAAAAAACGTCGCCCTACCCGACCCGGAAAGGCAGCAAAAAAACGACGACTCGAAGGAAAAAAACAACGTGGACAACTCAAAGCTGCACGAAAAAAAGTTCACTACTGACCTATGCGTTTCTTTGCACCAAAGAATATTTACAACTACCGCAAAAAAGGGTACAGCTCCCAGTAATAAGCAATCAAGTTGGCATTACAATAAAAAAAATGAGGTTCAATCATGTTTAAGACCAATGAGTATTTCGACGGAAAAGTAAAATCAATCGCCTTTACCAGTGAAGACGGCCCTGCAACCATAGGAGTCATGGCTGTTGGTGAATACGAATTCGGAACAGGATCCGTTGAGATTATGTCTGTTGTATCCGGAAGTATGGATATCAAACTGCCTGAAACCGACACATGGCAAACATTTACAGCAGGAGAAAGCTTCGAGGTCGCAAAAGACGTCAAATTTGGGGTTCGCATAACGCAGGAAACCAGTTATATCTGCCTCTACAAGTAATTCCTGACAAAAAGTGCAAGAGCGAAGAAAAAAAGCCTTGCGTCACTTTTGTTATCTTGTTAAACAACCACCTCCTGCTGCTAAAGACATCACTTAATCACCGCCTACCACAGGAGGGAATAACGTCTTCAATGGTTTTATTCCCTCCTGTTTTACATATATTCGTATCCTGGCCTGCTCTTCTTTTTTTGATTTGCAGGCCTTTTTATGTAATTCACGCACTGGCCTCCTCACATAGATGCTTACTCACAGTTTTATCCATCTGCCTGGGATTGGCGTTACAACTGAAGAAAAGCTTTGGCAGGCAGGAATACACCGCTGGTCACACTGGTCGGATGCGCCTCCCCTGCGACTTCCGAACAGTTCCCTCCCACAACTTTCCAGTTTATTAGAACGCTCCCTTGTAGAACTCAAAAACGGGCCTGATTTTTTCAGCAGACGATTACCCGCCAACCAGCAGTGGCGCCTCCTCTCCCACTTTCGGGATCGTATAGCATACCTCGATATTGAAACCACAGGCCTTGGCCCTAACGCTGAAATCACCACCATCGCCCTGTATGATGGACTTCAAGTGTACTGTTATGTAAACGGCAGGAATCTGGAAGATTTTGAGAAGGACATCTGGAAGTATGAAATACTGGTCACCTACAATGGCAAGGGCTTTGACATCCCGGTGCTCGAACGCTGGTTTCATACCAGGCTCACCCATTCCCATATAGACCTGCGCTATATCCTTGCAAAACTTGGTTTTAAAGGGGGACTTAAGGGCTGTGAAAAACAACTTGGAATAGAGAGGGGTGGCCTCGATGGAATCGATGGCTACTTTGCCGTGCTTCTCTGGCAGGACTATATCGATAACAACAACGAAAAGGCGCTGGAAACACTTCTCGCTTACAACATTGAAGACACCGTAAACCTGGAGCGTCTTCTTATTGAAGCCCACAACAGGAATGTTCAGGACATGCCCTTTGGAAACGACCTCCTGATGGAACTGCCCGAAACACCTGCAGTCCTTTACCAGCCAGACTTCAACACGGTAGAGCGGATCAGAAACAGCTTATAATTCACAAGCCAGCTCACAAGAGAACACAATCAAAGAATAATCTCCGCGCGTTCCGTGGCGAAAAACACCTCAGTATCACCGTATTTCTTAGGCTCACAATAGGTTTTTGCCATATTTTCAATCTGTGCATCTGTACGATCCGGGTCATGATGAAAAAGGGCAAGTTTTTTCACCCCGGCCCGATTTGCTGCAGCAATGGCCCACTCAAAAGTCGAATGCCCCCAGTTGACTCTGGTCTTATATTCCTCAGCAGTATATTGAGAATCATGCACCAGCAAATCCGCTCCTTTGAAAAACTCTTCTACAGCCTGGTTCTGCTCCCGGGCAACCTCTTCACCTTCATAGGCCATCGCCTCATCATATTCCGGATGCTCTGGATCGGTTATAAACAGATTCCGATAGGGTTCATGGTCGTAACAGGTACAGAAGATTTTGCCCTGGTACTCGAAGCGGTAGCCAAGAGCAGTGATGGGATGGTTTAAAAATTTAGTGGTCAAAAGCAGGCCATTTCCCAAATCCATATCCGGTTCTTCACGCAGGCGTTTGTATTCAATGTCAGAGGCAAGTTCACCAACATTAATCGGGAAATAACGGTATTTCATCTGTCCACCCACGACATCTTTTAATGGATCATCTTCATAGGTCACGGGCCCATGCACCGTCATCCGGGTACCGGGAATATAAATTGGAGTAAAATAGGGAAAACCCATGATGTGATCCCAGTGAGTATGGGAAAGATACATGGCAATCTTTAACGGACCAGCGGGGAGATCGTTCTTAACCAGAGCATTACCAAGCTCCCTAATCCCGGAACCCGCATCAATAATAATAATTTCCTCTCTGTCATCTACCCGCAATTCTATACACGCGCCATTGCCTCCATATTTCATGGTTTGTGGGCCGGGACAGGGAATAGAACCCCTGACACCCCAGAATTTCACTTTCATCATGCTGTTTTCTGTGCTCCCTAACTTTGCAGAAAAACCTGCGCTTTCTCAATCTCCTCTTCAACACCGAGGGCCACTTCTCCAAACATATCCCATGTCAATCCAGTTATTTTCAGCATCTTATCAGCACCGTCTTCTGCCGGAAAAGGATCCCCCGCATAACCCAGATCAAGGATATTTGCATACATGTTGGCAAGCCCAACATAGGCGGCACGTACCCTGTGTTCTTCAGGTGCTTCCTCCACGTCATGATGAAAAGCTATCGAGCAGGTCATGGCCTCGTTCAGCTTCCATTTTTCGGCTATCATTCGTCCAACTTCCTGGTGATCGACTCCCAGCATATCACGTTCTACTGTTATAAGCGGAAGGCACTCCTTCTTCACTCTATTCAGAACATCGATATATTCATCACCAAATGGAATTTTTCCTAGATCATGAAGAAGTCCGGCTACAAAATACTCTTCACACTCCATCACTGGAACACCATTGGCCTTGGCCAGCAACTTGGCACACACTCCCGTGGCGATGGAATGGGCCCAGAATTTCTTGGTTGGAAGAGACTGTGACTTTTTGGCACCGGACACCGAGCGAATAATAGCAGTACTTAACGCCATATTCTTAACCGTATTCATCCCAAGCATGGTGATGGCGCGAGTAAGCGAAGTTACCTTGTTCACAAGAGAGTAATATGCAGAGTTAATAAGCTTCAGAACCTGACCGGTAAGAACCGGATCAAGTGAAATCACCCTATTCAACTCATTTGGAGAGGCATCGGTACGACTGCAGATCTCCATCACCTTCCCCACTGTGGTGGAAAGGCTTGGCATTCGTTCGATAAATCTGGTTATGGCTTTTCTATTGGCTGCGCCATCTTCTTGCATCATTCAATCCGCCTAAAATCCATTATAAATATCAATTACATAATAAAAAAAAAGACAACATTACCATGTATTCTATAGCAAGCAGAAAAGGAGGTCAAGGAAAGAGGTGAATGGAACAAAAGCTCAAGATTTAATATATCCTGTTGCCCGAAAAGATGCAGATATGGTAGGCAGATGGTATGGAACGATTTTCAAGAACACGCTGCTTCCTTGGCAATAAAAAATTCAGCGCTCTGCAAAAGGCAACAGTTGCCATTGTAGGTGTCGGTGCAGTGGGAGGCTATGCTGCTGAAGGACTGGCGAGAGCCGGTGTTGGCCATCTGCGACTGGTTGATTTTGACACTATCCAGCCATCCAACATTAACAGGCAGATACTGGCCCTTGAAAGCAGTATCGGAAGACCAAAGGTGGATGTCGCCAGAGAGCGGATCGCCCTTATCAATCCAGATTGCCGGGTGGAAGCTTTAAGGCTTTTTGCCGCAGAGGAAACGCTTGACGAAATACTGTCACCAGCGCCGGATATCCTGATAGATGCCATAGACTCCCTTAACCCCAAAGTTCAGCTTCTGGCTGGTGCCCACAGGCGAAAGATCACCACATTCTCTTCCATGGGTGCAGCCCTGCGAACAGATCCTTTGAAAATCAAGGTTGGGGACATCATGACATCGAATCACTGCCCGCTGGCCAAGCATGTTCGCAATCGCCTGCGACGTCAAGGAGTGGGAGGGGGTATATACTGTATCTATTCCACAGAACGGGTGAATTTCACTTACCAGGGACCTGAGAAAACCACACAGCCAGCGTCTGCCTATGAGGACAGAGGAAGAACACGCAACGTACTGGGATCATTGCCAACAATCACAGGAATTTTTGGACTGATACTGGCGAATGAAGTTATTCTTCACCTGACAAAAGAGATCTAAAAAGAACCTGATTACCATCGAAACTCAGCTTTGCAACCCAGAGTTGTTCCGTGTCGATTATATGGGACGCCATAAACCCATCCCTGGGGGCTCAGCTGCGGCCGTCCAGGCCGCAGATGCCCATATAATCAACACGAAACAACTCCTCCTTAAACGGGTAAGCTGAGGATTAGTGGTAATCAGGAAAAAGAACCAACTTACCAGAACAGCCAGTTTCCGGTCACAACAACATAGACACCCAGGCCGAAATTTGTGACGCCATGGGCAATCACCACACCCCTTAACTTTTTTTGACGAAGCAGCAATGCTCCATACAGCAATCCTGCTAAAATTCCTGCGACAATCCTATGGTGCTCCAGACCAAACAAAATTGCCACCCCGAGAAACGACAGCCAGGTAAACGTCCCCAAAGCAACGGAACGAAAATCAACATCAACAAGATAGCGCATCAGAAATGACCGCCAGAACAACTCTTCCATAACTGGTACAACAATGGATGCACCGATAAGACGTATAGCAATCAAGCCGATTGCCAGCCCCTTAGATTCTGCCATGACATAGGGATTAAAACCTGTTCCGGAATCCAACTGATAAAAGAGTCCTTCCGGAACTATCCATAAAACCAGTACAAGCAAGCCACAAAGAATCGCGACGACAAACTCACCAGGCGTTAAAACGGTAGCAAAGTCATCTGCATATACATGGCGCCACAACCAGAGCGTCCCACCAACAAGCACAGTTTTGGTGACATAGAGATAAGGTACCAGTGCAGGAAAATAACGCGCTGGTTCTGTTAGAAGCATAAAGAGAGCAAAGGGGACAACGTAGGGCAGCCAGGGTTTTCTAATAAAACCAGCCATCGACTTTTTTGGCACGCCTGCCTCCTGCCATTGAATTGAAAGGACTCTCTTCAGCACTCATGCTTGACCAGGAAATCAAGCACCATCTCTTCCATAATTTCGAGCTGCTCACGTCCTGTCTCGTTGGTGATGATCCAGGAGCACCGCTGATAGGCTCGATAGAGATGTTCAGGGATTTTAATTTTTAATTCAACCAGCCCATCGTCCCTTGCAATCAGTTTTTTTTCAGCCATCTCTACATATGACTCTTGTGGAAGCTTACAGCCTGATCATATGTCATACCACTACCACCAAAGATATCCAGGGCACTCCCTACGGTGGCATGTAATCGATTTCGACCAAGTTCAGCAATCAAGTCCATATCACTCATATCTTTTATTCCTCCGGCATAGGTGGTGGGAATAGGACTCCAGTCAGCCAGTCTCTTCACAAGTTCCGCCTCAATGCCATTGCATTGCCCTTCAACGTCAGCGGCATGGACCAGAAATTCATCACAGAGGGATGCAAACTGATCCAGTGTTTCCGGGCTGATAATGACATCGGTAAAATTTTGCCAGCGGTCCGTTACAATATAGTAGTCATCCCCTTTCCGACGACAACTCAGATCAAGAACCAAATTTTCCTTCCCCACGGATGTCACGAGTTTATGCAGCCGATTACTGTCAATTCGCCCTTTAGAAAAGACATAGGACGTTACGATAACATGTGAAGCCCCTCTTTCGAGCCACTCCCTTCCATTCTCAGCCGTTATCCCACCACCAATCTGCATTCCACCCGGCCAGGCAGCAAGTGCTTCGGCCGCCGCCTCATCATTTCCCGGCCCAAGCTTGATAATATGCCCGCCCGTGAGATTGTCGCGACGGTATAACTCCGAATACCAGGACGAAGGATGAGTGGCTGTAAAATTTGTCTGGAGGCCCGCAGGGTCATCATCACTCAAAGTTGAGCCGACTATCTGTTTTACTTTACCATTATGAAGGTCGATACATGGTCTGAATTGCATGGTGAACGGGTACAGGGAGATCAGGTTTACGGTTATAAATAAAAAGGCGGGTATCTCCAATTGGAAATACCCGCCTTACAACTTCAGAAAGAAAGTGCTGACTATCTTTTTCTGACTACGCCTTTTTAATCAGCATGGTTGCGGGATCAAGACTCAAAGACTTCCCAGCATCAACGGAACATGCTTCAGAACACTTCAACGTTTTCAGTCTGATTTCATCCTTCTCGGGAGATATCAGGAGAACTGTATCGAAAATATCGTCCACCTCATGACATGGTGCAGGAACACCATTGGCACTGACGCGATTATCGTCACGATGACTGACAGCAGAAAACCAGATCATTTTCAGATCATTTTGTTTCATAAAGCTCTTCAATTCACCTAAGGCAGCAGCACTGCCAGCTCCAGCAAAATCAAAGCCATCAATAACCAGACAATCAGCCTTGAAGATTCCCTGCTGAGAAAGGTCTTCCATGCGCTCCTCAAGAGTTGCAACACTGAAACTGTTCTCCTTGAATGTCATAATCATTCGATTCTGCATTACTTCGTCAACAATCTGCTGGTAACTCCCAATGCTCTTGTCCTGATGATTCATCAGAGAAAGAATATCGTCATACCAGGTTTTGGTTTTTTCCAAACCTTCACCGATGGCGACATGGAGAACTTTGTTTTCCCGGAGCATGGAATCCATAGCAATCTGTACCAGAATTGCTGTTTTCCCGAGACCGGCACGCGCCATAACCAGGCCAACGCGACGGCCATCATTACCATCTTCTTTTTCAAGGCCTAAAGCCCGTAACGGATTGTTTGATACCAGGTCTTCTTTTCCCATGGCAATACCTCTTATATAGTCATTTGCGGCAGCCATTCAGGCTAGCCTTGACAGACAGCAATACTGTCCGAAACAAAAATCATTGTACCTTATTCAGAACGGAAAACTCTATTTTTCTTTTTTCTCGTCCTGATATTTCTTCACAAGCTCTTCGCTGACACTCTTCGGAACAGGCTTAAAACTTGCGAACTCCATGGTAAACTCAGCCTTGCCCTGAGTCAGGGAACGCAGTGCTGTGGAATAACCAAACATTTCCGAAAGAGGAACTTCCGCTTCAACCACAGTATAGTTGCCTTCTTCCGTAGTACCGATAATCATACCACGACGCTGATTTATACTTCCCATAACAGATCCCTGAAATTCAGAAGGCCCCTCAACAGCCACCTTCATAATGGGTTCCATAATTTTAGGTTTGGCTTTTGCATATCCTTCTCTGAAGGCACCAGCTGCAGCCAGCTGAAAAGCCACATCGGAGGAGTCAACGGCGTGAAAAGAGCCGTCATTAATAACACAGCGCACTCCGGTAACCGGTGAACCACAGAGAGTTCCCTTTGCCAGACTCTTTGCGAAACCTTTATCACAGGATGAAATAAACTCGCGCGGAATTGCTCCACCGACGATTTTATCCTCAAATTCATACTCACCCTCTTCCAGAGGCTCCATATAGCCGGCAACCCGACCAAACTGACCGGAACCACCAGTCTGTTTTTTGTGGGTGTAGTTAAATTCTGCACGGGCAGAAATGGTCTCGCGATAAGCAACCTGAGGAGCACCAACTTCAACTTCTGCATTGTACTCCCGTTTCATACGCTCGACATAGACTTCAAGGTGCAACTCACCCATTCCAGAAATAATAGTCTCATTGGTCTCATGATCAACGAAGGTCTTGAAGGTCGGATCTTCTTTAGTAAAACGGTTAAGAGCCTTGGACATATTGATCTGAGCTTTATTGTCAACGGGGAGAATGGCGAGTGAAATAACAGGTTCAGGGATATGCATGGAACTCATGGAACAAGTGATCTTACCATCGGTAAACGTATCACCGGAGGCACAATCAACACCAAACAGAGCCACAATGTCACCAGAACCACAGGAGTCAATATCCTCCATGTCGTCGGAATGCATACGAACCAGACGCCCGACTTTTACCTTTTTACCGGTACGAACATTATAAATCGTATCACCCTTGGTCAGTCTGCCCTGATAGGTACGAACATAAGTGAGCTGACCATAACGTCCATCCTCCAGTTTGAAAGCCAGCATAACAAGAGGATCGTCATCATTATTTGACACCGGAAACTCTTCTTCATTTTTATCAAGATCAAGTCCAATATTCTCAACATCGGTGGGACAGGGAAGATAGTACTCAACGGCATCCAGAAGTGGTTGAACAGCCTTGTTTTTATATGCCGAACCAATAAAAACAGGTGAAAATTCAAGGGCAAGTGTTCCCGCCCGAACAGCAGCCTTAACCATGTCAGATGTAATCTCAGTTTCCTCCAGCATGGCCTCCATCAGATCATCGGAAAACATGGAAACAGCATCAAGCAGTTCCTCACGTTTTGCATCTGCTGCATCCTGAAGTTCGGCTGGAATTTCTTCTTCACGAATAATTTCACCATTATCCCCATCGAAATAGAGTGCCTTCATGGTGACCAGATCAACCACACCTGCGAGGTCATTTTCAAGGCCAATGGGAAGCTGCAGCATGTGTGCATTCAAGCCCAGTTTATCCTGAAGCTGTCGGGTTACCCGCTCGGGATTGGCACCGGTACGATCACACTTGTTGATAAAGGAGATACGAGGGACATTGTAGCGATCCATCTGCCTGTTTACGGTAATGGACTGAGACTGCACACCACCAACAGAGCAGAGAATAAGCACAGCACCATCGAGTACACGAAGGGCGCGCTCGACTTCCACAGTAAAGTCAACATGACCGGGAGTATCAATGATATTGATATTGTTTCCCTTCCAGTTACAATAAGTAGCTGCAGACTGGATGGTAATTCCACGCTCTCTCTCAAGTTCCATGGAATCCATTTTTGCACCAACACCGTCTTTTCCACGAACATCATGGATGGCATGGATCCTGTCCGTATAAAACAGGATGCGCTCGGTCAAGGTTGTTTTCCCCGAATCAATATGGGCACTGATCCCTATGTTTCGCACGTTGCTTAAATCTACACTCATGTCTGCTACCCTCTACCAGATTCTTCCTGCCGGGAAACCCGGCTCAGCTCGCCTGGGACGAACTTAATATGAAATAAAAAAATAAGGAGCCACAGTTTTCTGCAACTCCTTACTCAACAATTTAAACAGACCAAAAATACTTTTTCTGCCAGATTCACTAAAATATCCGGGAGATTAAGCACTTCAAATCCCCCCTCAAGACCATTCATGGCAAGAAAAAACTCCCAATGATACCCTATTTGCCATTTCAAGGGAAGTTTTTTTTTCCCTATCCCCAAGGCAACCCTTTTCAACACGCGCTCTGCCCCTATTTCTTGACTTTTCAACCCATTCTCTCATAACCTTACAATAGCAAACAAGAAATCCCGTTTACCAAGAGAAGAAAAGTGGCCTTTATGCAAGACATCATGACTATCTGTAATTACTGTGGCTGCGGCTGCGGCGTGTATCTTCGTGTCGAAGAGGGCCTTGTTGTGGGTTCTCACCCCAGCAGAAGTCACCCCATCAGTCGTGGTAATCTCTGTTCCAAGGGATGGCACCTTCATGAATTTATCCACTCTCACAAACGACTGAAAGAACCATTACTCAGGCAAAACGGCATACTTCAAGAGGTAAGCTGGGATGAAGCTCTGGATTTTACTGCCGCAGCACTTCTCCATGCAAAAGAAACAACCGGTCCCGACAGCATAGGTGTGCTTTCGAGCGCAAAATGCAGTAACGAAGAAAACTATCTCCTCCAGAAACTCACCCGGGCCGGGCTCGGCACCAACAATATTGATCACTGCGCACGACTCTGACATTCTTCCACTGTGGTAGGTCTTGCCACAAGCTTTGGATCCGGTGCCATGACAAATTCCATTGGTGAACTCATTGATGCCGACGTCCTTCTCATCACCGGTTCCAATACCACGGAGACCCACCCTCAGATTGGCCGTAATATATTAGAAGCTGTGGATCGCGGGGCAAAACTGCTCGTCATCGATCCACGCAAAACAGATATTGCCAGACAGGCTGATATCCATCTTGCACTCCGTCCGGGAACCGATATTGCCCTGATCAATGCCATGATGCGTATCATCCTTGACGAAGATCTTGCCGACGATCTTTTTATCTCCATGCGCACGGAGAATTTCATCGCTCTTCGTGACTATCTCCATCGTCTTGATCTTGATGAGCTGGCACGCATCACAGAAATCGACCGTGCCACAATCCGCGAAGCTGCCTGCATCTACGCCAGAAGCAGCAAATCCGTTATCTGCTACTGCCTTGGAGTCACTCAACATACCTGCGGCACTGATAATGTTCAGGCCGTGGCCAACCTTGCCATGCTCACCGGCAATGTCGAAAAAAAGCATAGTGGGGTTGATCCCCTTCGTGGCCAGAACAACGTTCAGGGTGCCTGTGATATGGCAGCACTTCCAGCGGTATTGCCTGGCTATCAAAGCCTTGCCGACCTTGAGGTGCAAAAGCGTTTTCGAGATGTCTGGAAGCATGACGTCCCGACTACTCCCGGAAAAAGCCTGACAGAAATGACCCATTCTGGAAAAGATGGAGCCATTAAAGCCATGTTTATCATGGGCGAAAACCCGGCACTCAGCGATCCCCACTTGAACCGTGTGAAAACCACCCTGGAGAATCTCGACTTTCTGGCAGTATCCGACATATTTCTCACTGAAACGGCACAGCTCGCCGATGTGGTTTTTCCTGCCGCCTCCTTTGCTGAAAAGGGTGGCACCATCACCAACTCCGAACGAAGGGTACAGATTTGCCGACGTGCCATTCCCCCCATCCACAATTGTCGCCCTGACAGCCACATCATCATGGATCTCGGAAAACGTATTGGCTGCCCCGGCATGGACTTTGACAGCGATGCCGAAATAATGGAAGAGATCAGTCTGCTCACCCCCATCTATGGAGGCATGCATCACGACAGACTTGCCCGGAACCACGGCCTGCAATGGCCCTGCCTTGATCGGAATCATCCCGGCACCGAATTCCTTCACAAGTATTATTTCGCCAGGGGAAAAGGCCGGTTCACCATCACCAGACACCAGGAGCCCTACGAGAAGACAGAAAAGAAATACCCATTCACCCTCGTCACCGGCCGTGGCTCCTATCACCACTATCACACGGCAACCATGAGCAGAAATTCCAAACGACTGGTACGAGAATATCCGCTGGCTTTGCTTGAAATCAACAGAGCAGACTGTGAAAAATTGCAACTGAAAGACGGCGAGACCGTTGAACTCAGCTCAAAACGCGGGACAGTGCGGATAACCACTCAGGTCACCGATCGCGTCAAACCAGGTACTGTCTTTTCCTCCTTCCACTTTTTTGAAGTTCCCATCAATGAGCTCACCGTTGATGCCATGGATCCGAAATCAAAATGCCCGGAATTTAAAGTCTGTGCAGTACAACTCAAAAAGGTGGCTCATGATTGATTTAAAAGAGCTGATTCTGAGCAAGGACAACCTCTATCCGCTGCTGCGTAAACTAAGGAAGGAAGCCCGACTCATTGCACCGGTAAAAAACGAACACGGGGACACCCTCTTCAGACCTGTTGGCGACATAGATACAACGGATATCGATCTGGAAAATCAGCCACAGGAATCTCTCAAACCTTTCTTCCTTCCCCAACAGGAAACACTTACCGGATACACAATTAACAAGGGTGAGTACAGTTTCAGCCCGCCGCCCCCTGCCAAGAACACCATCTTCTTTGGTGTCAGATCCTGTGATCTTACTGCCCTTCTCTACATGGACCTTATTTTTTCCAAACCATTCAAAGACGCCACCTATTTTGACAGGCGTAACCATTCACTCATAATTACCCTGGGCTGCAACCAGCCATTTGCCAACTGCTTTTGCGAAGCCACGGGCAGCGGTCCATACCTGGAATACGGCTATGGCCTCCAATTTATTGACATTGGAGATCGCTACTACGTCTCGGCAGGTAGGGGGAAAGGAGCCGACCTCCTTAACAAATGGAGTTATTTTTTTCGTGAAGTTGAGGAAGAAGATCAAAATCGTCGATACCAGCTCTTTCTCGAAGCCCGGGGACAGTTCACCAGAAATATCCAGGTGCCCCATGCCTGCCGAAAGCTGCAGCAGGAACCTGTGGCTGAAGCAATATGGGAAAAACTCTCCAGCCGTTGCTATGATTGTGGCGGCTGCGCCTATGTCTGTCCCACATGTACCTGTTTTTCTGTGGATGACAAACCACAGGACAACAACAGCGGAATCCGGGTTCGAAGCTGGGACGCCTGCACCAGTAGTGGTTTTACCAGAATGACTGGAGGCCACAATCCTGTCGACCGCACCCGCCATGCCCTGAAAAGACGTTTTCTCCATAAACTGAAGCATGATTTTGCAAGTCACGGGAAAGCCTCCTGTACTGGGTGTGGACGCTGCATAGATATCTGTTTTGGTGGTGTCGACATCACCACTTTTATTGAGTTGTTCACACAGCAGGAGAAACCATGAATAAAAATTTCATTCCTGCCCAGGCCATCATCCGGGAAATTATCCGGGAAAATGAACAGATCGCCACATTTCGTCTGGAACTGACGAACAAGCGTCTCCCCTTCACCTTTCTTCCCGGCCAGTTTCTTATGCTCTCGGTACCCCATTGTGGGGAGGCGGCCATATCCATCTCATCTTCACCGGACAGGCTGCCACTCGTAGATCTCTCTATTCGCAGGGCCGGTGAACTCACGACAGCCATCCACGGAATGAAAAAAGGAGATCAGGTCGGAATACGAGGCCCCTTTGGTAAGGCCTTTCCCATCGAAGACTTTGCGAACCGGGATCTCCTCTTTGTAGCCGGAGGAATTGGTCTGGCTCCGCTCAAAAGCGTCATTGACCACTGCCTTTTTCAGAGCGGTCTTGAGGAAGACGCGGTGCAGAGCATCACCCTCCTCTACGGCAGCAGAACACCGTCAGATATCGCCTTCAAACAGGCGATAGAGTCGTGGCAGAAGCAGGGAGTGGATTGCAGACTAACGGTGGACGAAAAAGACAGCACCTGGAACGGCCATGTGGGGCTGGTAACAGAACTACTCACAGATGTCACCATAACCGGCAACACGAAGGCCCTTGTCTGCGGCCCCCCCATCATGATCCGCTTTGTCATTGCCAGCCTTGCCGATCTGGGCTGTGGCGACGAGTCAATTTTCACAACTCTCGAACGCCATATGAAATGCGGCATGGGGATTTGCGGGCACTGCCATCTGGACGGCAGGCTGATCTGTCTTGATGGCCCGGTTTTCAATGTGAGTCAGTTAAAAAAACTTGATGTAATGGAGTTTGCCAGATGAATACAACACAGGAAACCAGCACTGTTACCTTTCTTCCTGCCAATAAAAGTATCACAGTGAAAAACAGAAGCACTCTTATGGAGGCAGCCAGGACAGCTGGCGTACATATCAACGCATCCTGCGGTGGTGCAGGGGTCTGCGGAAAATGCCGGGTAATTATTGAGCAGGGCATGGTGACAGGTGGAGAAAGTGAAAAGCTCTCAGCTACAGAATATGTGCGGGGCTACCGACAGGCATGCACGGCAGAGATCAGTCATGACATCACCGTACGCGTTCCTGAAGAATCAGGACGCCAGAAAGGGGGATTAAGTACTGACATTCCCCTTCGCCACCATGCCCGTATGCACGTCTTTAATATTGATGAACTCAAGGAGGCAGGCATCTTCTACCCACCGGTGGAAAAACTCTGTCTGGAACTCTTGAAACCTGATGCAAACGACAATCGGGCCGATGTAGGACGTCTGATCCAGGGCCTGGCTGATCAGCACAACAAGCATCGACTTGTCACCGGCCTTCCCGTTATGCGGAAAATCAGAGCTGCACTGCGGGAAAAAAATTTTCTGGTCACGGTAACCCTGGAACAACCCGTGAACAACAAATCAAAGAGTCACCTCCTTAACATTCAACCGGGCAGATGGGATCACCGCAACTTCGGCCTTGCCATTGATATTGGCACCACCACCATCCATGGAGTTTTAATCGATCTTTACAGTGGCAAGATCCTGGCTAAGGATTCCTGCTATAATCCTCAAATGAGCTATGGTGAAGATGTCATTTCACGAATCATCTACGCTGAAAAGCCAAAAGGCCTTGCCATGATGCAGGATCTGGTGGTGGAAGCTATCAACACGCTTATTGGAAACATGCTCAACAAAGCTGTCCCCCCAGAGAATAGCGGCCATGGTGCCATAAGCCGGGATGAAATTAACTCCATCACCATCGCTGGTAACACCACCATGACCCATCTGCTCCTGCAACTGGAGCCAGACAATATCAGACGTTCCCCCTATGTCCCTGTTTCCACATTTTTTCCTCCCCTGCGTGCAGCCGACCTCGGGATTGAGTTGCCGCAACACTGTGTATCCCTCCTCTTTCCTGCAATATCAAGCTATGTGGGTGGTGACATCGTGGCGGGAGTCATGGGATCCGGTATGTACCGTACAGAACTACTCACCCTGTTTATCGATGTGGGCACCAATGCGGAAATTGTTATCGGCAACAGGGAATGGCTTGCCTGTGCCGCCTGTTCGGCGGGGCCTGCCTTTGAGGGAGGAGGAATCACCCACGGCATGCGGGCAGTGGAAGGTGCCATCAGTGATTTCAGCCTCAACCCTGAAACCCTTGAGCCAATGAATGTAACCGAGGGCAACAAGGCTCCCATCGGTATCTGCGGTTCTGGTCTTCTTATCATTGTCGCCACCCTCTTTGAACACGGCGTCCTCAACCAGAGCGGAAAATTTAACGACCTTGACTCATCCCGCATTCGCAAAGGACGAAGCGGTATGGAGTATGTACTGGCCTGGGAAGATGAATGTGCTGCAGGTCATGACATCGTGCTCAACGAAGTGGACATCGACAACTTTATCCGGGCAAAAGCGGCAATCTTTGCCGGGGTTTCGACCCTCATGGAACAGGTGGGGCTGGAGGTGGGTGACCTTGAACAGGTTATCCTGGCCGGAGGCTTCGGTTCTTTTATCGACCTTGACAGCGCCATGACCGTGGGTCTGCTGCCGGAGATAGATCCTGACACAATTCTCTACGTGGGAAACGGCTCTCTGATGGGTGCCTGGATGAGTGAACTCTCCAACCATATCCGCCAGGATGTGGTTTCAGTGGTACGCAAGATGACAAGTTTTGAACTCTCGGAAGTCCCCAGCTTTAAGGATCAGTATGTGGCATCCATATTCCTGCCCCATACCGACCTCAGTCTTTTTCCCGGTGCTATGCAGCGAAGAGCTGCACGGACCCCACCCTCTATCCCACGGTAAAATAAAACACCATGCGCATACTCATCCTCGAAGACTCCAAAGCCAGCAGGGTGCTGCTGGAAGCCCGCCTCAACAAAGCAGGCCATACAACTCAATCTGCAGTCAACGGCCGTCAGGGGTTCTTCCTGGCAACATCCAGACAGTACGACGCAATCATCAGTGATCTCAATATGCCCGGCTGGGATGGTTTCAAATTTATTGAAGCCATGAAGGTTGTCTGTCCCCGAATTCCCATTATTGTTATAACCGGATCTGCCAACGAACCAGACACCAAAGAACGTCTTCTTTCCTTCGAAATGGTTATCGGAGTCTTTGGAAAACCGTTTGACTTCGATAAAATCAATGTGCTGCTCAGCCAGTTAAAAGGGCAAAGCAACAGCTCGGTCAGCAAAATGGCAAGGATCGTCGCAACCATCGGGCCTGCAAGCAACAGTAAAGAAATTCTCGGCAAAATGATCGTGGCGGGGATGGATGTGGCAAGACTGAATTTTTCCCACGGAACCCACGAGGAGCACGGCCAAACTCTCGCAAACATTCGTGCCGCCGAGACCGAATGGGGAAAACCGATCGCCGTCCTGCAGGATCTCTGTGGACCAAAAATCCGCACCGGACAGATGGAAAAAAATGGTGTACAGCTAACGGTCGGGAAGACTGTCATTATCCAGGCCGATGAAACAGTCGGGACCGCCAGTCGCTTTTCAACCATTGCTCCCGAAATCCTGATCGATCTCCGGGAGGGCGACCCAATACTGCTTGACGATGGCCTACTGGAACTGAAGGTTACAAAAGAAGGTGCCAGGGAAGTCCTCTGTAAAATTATTGTGGGTGGCATTTTAAAATCCAGCAAAGGAATTAACCTCCCCATGACCCAGCTTTCTCTTCCATCGGTCACTGAAAAGGATAAGCGTGACCTGGCATGGGGACTTGACCACTCCATTGATTATGTGGCCCTCTCCTTTGTCCGTTCTGCAGCGGAAATTCGTGACATAAAAAAAATCATTGCCGCATCCGGTAAAAGAGATATCCGGGTTATTGCCAAAATTGAAAAACCTGAAGCAGTGGAGCATATAACAGACATTATCGAGGCTGCCGATGCCATCATGATTGCCCGTGGTGACATGGGGATTGAGCTTCCTGCCGCCCGGGTTCCACGAATCCAACAGGAAATAATCAACCTCTGCTGGCAACAGAACACACCCGTTATAACTGCCACCCAGATGCTTGATTCCATGACTGCAAACACAATACCAACACGGGCTGAAGTGACAGATGTCTCTGTGGCCATCAAAGAAGGAACCGATGCCGTAATGCTTTCCGGCGAAACAGCTGCCGGAAAGGATCCGGTAAATGTGGTACGAACCATGGCCTCAATTATCACCGAAGAAGAACAGTATCAGTTCAAAGATCCCTTTGAAAATATAAAGGATGACACAACAAGGGCTAACCCTGCAATCACCGCAGCAGCCAACCTTCCCGGTGTGGTACTGACAATGCTACTGGACGCACGGGGTGTACTCTACCAGCAGTTGTCAAAGTACAGCCGTAACGAGCCTAATATCCTGGTGACACGGTCACTCCATGTTGCCAGACATTCAAGCCTTTACAAGAACCTGGTGCCTATCATTATACGAGATGACATTCCACGTGATGAAGTTGTTTTCAAGGCCATGGGTATAGCAAAAGAGTGGGGGTACTTGAAGACAGGTGACATTTTTGCTGTGGTTGAAGGTGAACGCCTGACCCAGGGAGGGATCCCACAGACAGGTGCATTCCAGCTCATCACCGTTAGCTGACCATTGCACACCGCTCTCTTGACACATTGCGGACGCTGTCAGGTACTGCTTTCTTTCCACGAAGGTTAACAAACACCAAGAAAGTGTTTGACCTCTGACACTATCTTTCCTAAATACCATACAATTTCCCATTCTTGGTATTATGGTGTAGAGTAGCTGTTTCAGCTTGCTTTACTGTGAAATATTCCCCTGAAGAATTTTTTGTCAAACATATATGAGTACTTTTTTAAGCAAAATCTCGAAACTTGATTCAATTCAAGATGTAGCTCTTCTGTCAAACCAGGGCGAAACTCTTTTCTTTGATCAAAAAAACAACACACCGGGAGACAGAGAAAGAGCATCTTCATACTGGAATGAGATCATTTCAGACTTAGATCAGCCTCAAATGGCTGAATTTGCGTTTACCAATGGAAGATACTATCTCACCCGCACCCCCATCGGCTATCTGATCATCGGATTAAAAAATGATAAGGCTCTCGAAAAAATCAAGCAGGCCTGCGCGACCATTCTCACAAAACTCTCCAACCCGGCACTCTGCAAACGACTCCTTTTAAACCTGTTGACTCAGTCTGAGGATATTCTCAAACCAAACATCATAAGAGAACTGCTTCCCTATGCTGATGAGGAAGTCGCGACTGTTCTTATGTTTCTTCTTCGCAGGGAAAAGGAGATCGCTCCACTGGTCAAGGAAGAACTGCTGCTGTTGATTTGCCAGACACTCGGATACTGTTCTAACAATGATGCTATAGCTGTTTTGAAAGCCTTTCTGGCCAGCCGTAAAAGCGGAGTAAACACTCCAGGCGAACAGGTCATAGAAGCAGTAAGGATATCCATAGAACAACTTGAACAGAACCATCCTCCCAAAACACAGGATGGCCTGCAGAAAGCGCCATCTCCTGGGGTCAGGAAAACAGTTCAAGCAGATATCCCCCAGCAACAACAGATTGATGAACTCCTTAACAGGGGGAAGAAAGACGAAGCAGTTGCGCTGATAATGCAGCTCATTGAGCAGTGCGCTGGCAAAAAACAGTTTGAAGCTGCAGATCGATTACGTGACTACCTTATTAAAATCAACCCCATGGCGTTGCTTGAAATCATTCGTGCTGCAGATGTGATTGAAGGGGCAAAACAGTCAGGGATAGATAAAAAACACCTGGAGACCTGGAGTAAACTAACGGAGATTTTCAGTAGTGAGGAGTTTTCAGCACTCTACCATGCCATGGCTCTGAGAAGTTACACAAAGGGGAAAACAATAGTACAGCAGGGCTCCACCGCCAGAACACTCCTTTTCATCAACGGTGGCCAGGTACAGCTTCAGGCACTTAATCAGGACACATTGATACCATTGAGTGTGAAGGGAGCAGGAGAAATTATCGGAATAGAAACATTTTTTCAGGCCTCAGTCTGGACGGATCAGGCTAAAAGTCTTGGTTGCGAGGTCTTTTTACTTTCACGGCAAAAACTTGACGCCCTCAAGGAACAGCACCCCTCTCTCGAACCAAAATTATCCGACTTCTGCGCCAGCTTCCAGTCGGTTAGTGCAGAATTGACAAAAACCGGCAGAAACAGAAGGCAATTCAAAAGAAAAAATGTATCGGGAAGAATCAGTTTTGCCGTTCTTAACACAAACGGCACGGAAATCACCACAGAAGCAAAGGGAGATCTTATTGATATTTCAACGGGCGGAGTGGCGTTTTCCATCCACTCATCCCAGAAGAAGAATGCTGCCGCCCTATTTGGTCGTCAACTCAGAATTAGCTTCCAGACTACGACAACAACACAGATTATCATTCGGAGAGGAACAGTACAGGCCGTTCGAGATATAGATCTTATCGGAAATGAATACTCCCTGCACCTGGAATTCAGCGAACAGTTGAGCTATTCAGAGTTGCAACAGATAGCCGGAGCGTCTCCAGAAGCCAGGTCCTGATGTAATCGGAGTCAGGCACGCGCCTTCAATTTACGAAGAAGCTCCTCAACCGGACATTCAGAGGTAACATCCATTCGTGCCGGTGGATTTCCTGGCACCAGAAGAGCAGTCCTGCCGTCCTGTCCTTCAATATAAGCAGCCTTAAAAACCCCAAGCCCTGAAGATTTACCCAGCATTGCCAGTTTACTGTTTACAGCTATCATGCTACTTTCACCGGCAATTGCCCCAACACCGGACATCCCGCCCAACTCTTGAATAATAAATTTTTTTAACTCGTCGAGTGACAAATTTTCAGCTCCTTCAGAATTTTGGTTTGCAGCTTCCCTGGCAGCAGTAGTAGAATCAGCATGTTCATCCTTTGCCACCAAAGCCGCCATGATTATTGTCTGGACTGGACTGTTAACCATATTCTCCATAAATGGACAATCATGCCGGAGAAACACAGTCACATCATCCCAGAAGAATACTCTGGTTGCCGCTTTAATCCCTTTATATTTCCCAACTCTGGCATCAAGCAACTGGCCATCTTTAAGATAGAGTATCCCCCCCTCGTCCGAACCGTTATCAAGCATACGTATGGTACATGTTTTCCCTTCCATCTCCATAAGCTGGAGAAACATTGTTGGGGAAACATTATTCATAATCCCTTCTTTCGCCTCCTTCCTTAAAACAGTCCGGATCAATTCCGGTAGTTCAGTTTCACGAAAGGGTTTTTCAAGATAGGCGACCATCTGCTGAACCTGTTCAATATCAGGTATATCACTTTTCTTCATCCCGGAAATAACAATAATCGGGATGTCGGGATATTTGGTCCGAACATGGTTGATCAGACCAATGCCATCCATTCTTGGCATCATCAGTTCTGTGCAAATCAAAGAAAAAGCGGCTTTCTCCAGTTTTTTCAGGGCATCAAAACCATCCACTGCTTGAACAACCTGAAATTCCTCTTCAAAGGCGGCTAACTTTCGCTTCAGAGCAAGCTGCAGGATCTGATCATTATCCACTAAAAGAATTTTTCGGATCATGCAGTTATCTCATCAGTACCTTACAATGATTCACGAGCAGCTCCTCACACAATTCTTTCCATCCTGTTTAGCAGCATACACCCCCTGATCTGCAACCTTCATCAGTTCATCGTAGGTTGCCATACCCGGGGTGAACGCTGCGACCCCGACACTGACACTCCCGTGCCAGATGCCATCCCCAGTCGTTACACGAAGTTCAGACACGGCCTTACGTATACTCTCCGCAACATTCATTCCATTTACGATATCCGTATTGGGACAGATTATGAAAAACTCATCGCCGCCTAAACGGGACACAATATCATCATTCCGCAGGGAGTGCTGAAGTGTTTGAGCCAGTTTCGACAAAACAGCATCCCCGGCATCATGCCCATAGGTGTCATTGACTGCTTTAAAGTGATCAGCATCGATCATCATGCAAACCATGGGGGAATTCGTTCGAACCGCCTCCCGCCACAGAAGATCGAGGCTACGCAAGGCATAGCGGCGGTTAGGGAGTCCGGTGAGAACATCGGTGAGAGAAAGCTCCTCAAGATGGCGATTCGCTTCAGAGAGTTCTCTGGTCCGTTCTGCAACTTTTTCCTCAAGTGACTGGTTCAGGAACAGCAACTCCCTGTTTCGTACAGACACCTGTTCAAACAGCCCATTTAAAGCAATAAGTAACGGCTCAGTGGCCTCATTTCCTGCTCGTTCTTCATTCTCATAGGCGGCGGCAGATGTCACACCAGATTGAATCGCTTTTATCTGCCTTGCCATATTCATATCTGCCCCAAGAATATGATACACAAGCCAATGTGTCAGGAAATCAAACAGGTGTTTTTCCGAACCAGGATTATCTTCAGAAACAGCAGCATACATAGAGATAACTTCATCCAGGAAATCCTGATGTTTTTTACAGTGTTCCTTGTAGTGGCGTGCATCGATACCAACCTGTTTCATCATTATCTCTTCTTCCGTGAAATGATACTGAGTGTAGTCAGCAAGCTTCTTGAACACCTGTTCCACATCATCGGATGCGACCTGACCAAGAAGTAATAATCGCCCAAATTCATTTATGGTATCGACAAGATAATGATGTTGAAGATCAACCTCTGACAATCCGGTTTCGTATGTTTTGGTCCAGTGAAATGAGTCCATAACTCTTTATCCTCAAATCTATTTACAATCCAACAGAGTTGTTTCTCGTTTTCTATGTTTTCAGGAGACTCAGAGAACCCTTTGAAGAGTCACCTTGAAATCATGAAGCTGAAAGGGTTTCGTCATGGCTCCCAGAAAGCCATGGTCACGATAGTTGGCCATGATTGGATCATTGGAATAGCCACTGGATACAATAATCTTGGCCTGCGGATCAATTTTGTGAATTTCCCTTACGGCTTCCTGCCCTCCCATGCCACCTGGAATGGTCAGATCCATAACAACCAGGTCGATGGGGGTATCACTTTCAAGGGCCTCTCTGTAAAATGAGATCGCCTCCACACCATCCCTGGCCAGAATGACTTCATAACCAAAATGGTTCAGCATGGCCTCGGCGACCGATCTCACCATCTCGTCGTCATCCATTATCATTATCTTCGCCTTCCCAGGCATTCCGCCGGCATCCTCCTGCCGAACTGCCACCACAAGCTTTTTATCACGCTCAGCCGGAAGATAGAGGGTAAAAGTTGTCCCCCTGCCCGGTTCAGATTCCACGGTTATATACCCACCGTGTTTGCTGATAATGGAATGACTCACTGCCAGACCAAGCCCACTCCCCTCCTGCTTGGTCGTAAAATAAGGGTCAAAGATATTTTCGAGCAATGAACCTGCCATACCGATCCCACTATCCTGAATGCTGATTCTCAGGTAATCCCGAGGTGGCAGAGGAAGCTCACCGCACTGCTCACAGCTGACATTGGAACAATACACATTCACTTCTCCACCCTTAGGCATGGCCTGATCAGCATTAATAATAATATTCTGGATAACCTGACTCACCTGCCCCTGATCTATTTCGACGGGCCACAAATCATTGTCACAGTGAAAATTGCAGCTGACATTACTCCCCCGCAAAATAAAACAAGCCGAATCCTCAATAATATTTTTTATGGTTGCCAGTTCTTTTATAGGTTCACCACCTTTGGAAAAGGTAAGAAGTTGTTGAGTAAGATCCTTAGCCCGCAACGAAGCTTTTTCTGCATCCTGCAACAGTGCATAAGCTCTCTCTTCAGGATTACTGAAGAGCAGGGCGAGGTTGATATTCCCCATGATTGCTGTCAGGATGTTATTGAAATCATGGGCAATACCACCAGCCAGGAGCCCAACCGATTCCAGCTTTCTGCCTTTAGCCAGCTCTGCTTCCCTCTCTCTTTCAGCTGTAACATCCCGGAATACGAGAACAACACCTACGACCTCGCTGTTTTCATCTCTGATGGGAGCACCGCTGTCGGCAATACTGTATTCCGAGCCATCTCTGGAAATGAGAATCGTGTGGTTAGCCAGGGCAATGATTTCACCACTGGCCAGTACTCTGGTCACCGGGTTTTCACAACGTTGCCTGGTCTGTTCATTGAGAATAGTAAACACCTCAGCCAGAGGCTTCCCTGCAGCCTCCTCACAACTCCAGCCTGTTAAGTCCTCAGCCACTTTATTGATCAGGATAATAACACCCTCGATATCAGTGGTTATAACACCATCCCCGATACTGCGAAGGGTAACGGCCAGCCTTTCCTTTTCTGCAGCCAGAGCCACCTCCGCCGCCTTACGCTGGCTTACATCCCTGACAACGGCAATGACATATTTCTGATCGCTGAATTCCGTATAACGAAGGGCCACTTCAACCCACAACAGATCCCCGTTCTGCTTCTTCACACGCCAGTCAAAGAGTTGCGGCCCCTTGGTCATCGCCAACCCAACCCTTTGGGCTCCATGCTCCATATCATAGGGCGGTTCACCTGAACTCAGACTGCCAATAGTCTGTACCAGCAATTCATCATAACTATAGCCATAGAGTTCCACGGCTGCCCTGTTTACATCCAGAATTGCACCAGTGGCAGCATCGTGCATAATAATGGCGTCACTGGGGGCATTATAAATCTCCCTGTACCTCTCTTCACTCTCCCCCAGGGCTTTTTCTGCTCTAATACGTTCCTGAATTTCCTGCTGCAAGTCCTGGTTCATGTCAACCAGTTCCCGGGTTCGCTCAGTAACCCTGACCTCAAGTATATTTCTGGCCTCGACAGTATGTAAATACAGACGGGAAACCAACAGAATAAGAGCGGCAACAAGAATAAGATAAAAATAAAGATAAATGGTGCCATGACGATGGATAGCCTCAATACTGCCGATAATCTTCCCATTATGCATAACATCAGCATCAAGTGTTACCAGTGGAATCAAGCCGACGGTTTCAAGAGCCCTGTCGATAAAACCGTATTCCTGACCACTAACTTCCAAAAATATCTCTTTGGAGGCAGTGAACACTGTTAAACGTTCATGAAACTGGTGTTCAGCAGCTAACTTCAGATAGGCAACCAGGCCATCGGCATCAAGCCTCCATAGATCTCCAGCAGTCACCTCAGCAGTCTCATGCAGGTAGCTTCTCTCCTTGGCCAGCTGCTTTTTTTCCCAGAAAAGAACAAAGAGGCAGAAAAACACCACAATGCTTACCAAAAAGACCATATTGGCTTTTCTAGGATTCAAGCTATTATTCATTGCTGATCAGGAATAATCACTGACTTCTCCCATTTAAAAAGAATATACTGCAGCCACAGAAAACAAGGATGTCTCCAAATCTACACCCGCATTATTAACGTAGCTGGCACAGTACCCGTATGGACTGTAACACCACTTGGAATTTCCCTTGATGGTATCATAATACTCATAAAGGTAGGCAACTTTAATTCCAATATGATCGGTGATGTCATAGGCCAAAGCAACATCGACACCCCACATTTCCCCCTCATTGAAATCACCATACGATACAAGATCACGCATGTGATGTTGATCAGTCGTCTTCCCCCTCACAAAAATGCTGCCCGTTACTTTTGCAGCCAGGTGAACCGGCCCGAAGTCACCCGTAACAGCAACCCCAAAATAAGGGGCATCTAAGGTCTGCTCGTAGGTGATAGCAAGTGCCTGCGGAGGAAACGTCCCTGCGGTGTCACGAAAACTGTTTATCGAATAGATATAGGAGCCACCTCGTGCCTCCCATTCAAAGCGGTCACGACGAAAACCCGCGATGCCATTAAAAACAAATCCATTCGCAGAAAAGAATGTAACTTCAGCATTAATATCAAACATAATTGCGCTGGTAACATCGGTGTTATCATGCACTGATTTGTCAGTCCAGTTTACTCCTGGTAGCAACCAGTCGTAATCCTCCATATACCCGTCGCCATCGTTCACATTAAACCAGAGATCAACACCAAGATTCAACCAGGGTGTGGAGCGAATCGTCGCACCAATTCCAACCATGAGGGTTGAATCCATCTCCCATGTAAGCTCACTTGCAGTATGCCCCCCCACTTTGGGCCAATAGACATATTCATGAGCTTCACCACTAAGATAGCCAAAGCCCAGGCGACCAGTAAGAATTAAACCAGCTGGTTCACCATAAACCTCAGTCACATCCTTTTTCTCAACCGTAGCAGCATCAACCTGAACAGCAAGCAGCAGAAAAAATATTGGTATTGCAGCTGTTTTTACAGACAAACTCGTTATCATCCTTGAATAGCCTTTTCTCAATAGATCCCTCTCCTCAATTAATTTTCCAGAGACAGACAATAGCCACCAGCCATCTATCCTTTTTAACATCATACATAGTATCATTATATGGACAGGAATTCCAATTATTCCACCGGAACGAACATCTCATATCTTGACTACAAAAAAACGTTTTTTTTTTTATAGTACGCAGCCCCTGCCAGGCCTTCTCGCTCGATACTTTTTTACACTCTTCAGGGCTATTCTATTCCATACGAATTGATGCTATAGTATTATAGTATTATATTCTCAGGAATTTTTTCCCTTTCAGCTATCTCATCAAGGCAAATCTACAAAAAAACATGAAAAAACTCACCACCCCAAGAATTGACCGCTGTATTGGTTGTCACTCCTGTTCCCTGGCCTGCGCACGACTGGTCCACAAACAGATTTCCTGGGACACTGCGGGGATTCGCATACAATCCTCCGGAGGACTCACCACAGGATTCAAAGCCAGTCACTGCTTGTCCTGTGATCCTGCTCCTTGTGCAGATGCATGCCCCACAGGGGCTTTTTTACAGAGAAAGGGAGGAGGAGTTCTCGTGAAAAAAAAGCTCTGCATCAACTGTGGCGAATGCGTCAGTGCTTGTCCCGTTGATGCTGTTTTTCAGGATCACAACGGAGCCGTTTATGTCTGTATCCACTGTGGTCGCTGTGTGGAATTCTGTCCTCACAACTGCCTTGGAATGGAGGAAACAGCATGATTCGTGACCATTTCAGAGTTCTTGTTGTCAATCTTAGATCCGGCAAAGGACAGATTGTCCGACTTGACGGTCGTAACACGGAAGCGGGAGGCAGTGGACTTGCCGCTCTTCTCTTTAATAAATATGGCCATGTTGATCGCCTCTGGAACGATCCCGAACAGCCTGTTATTTTTGCAATCGGCCCGCTCACCGGATATTTCCCACTGATGAGCAAGACCGTTTGCAGCTTTAAATCTCCTTATCATGATCAGTATACAGAAAGCCATGCGGGAGGTCGTTCTGCACTGTCACTCTGTTTTGCCAACCTTGACGCACTGGTAATTGTGGGAAAATCAGAACGACTCTGCTCACTCACCGTGAGTTCACGCTCACTTGACATACAAGATGTCTCCTTTATGAAAGGCATGAGTGTGGACGAGACCGGGAAGCTTTTGCGAGGAATGTCACCAGGATCAGGACACCGCACTATTATGCGCATTGGCCCGGCCGGTGAAAACGGTGTCGCCATGGCAAACATCAATGTGGACACCTACCGCCATTTCGGCAGACTTGGTGGAGGGGCAGCCCTTGGTGCCAAAAACCTTAAGGGTATTATCATTTATGGTGATGCTGTTTTCCCCCAGCCCGAATCCAAAGAATACCCAAAACTCTTTACTGAGGTCTACAGACAGATTACAGCCACCGATATGATGAAAAAATATCACAACCTTGGTACTCCTGCCAATCTGCAGGGCCTCAACGACATTGAATCCCTGCCCTGGCGCAACCTCCAGGCCACAAGCGATCCTGCAATCGAGCAAATTAACGGTGAGCGTTTTGCCACTGACAATCTGCTCCGCAACTCCGCCTGTTCCGGATGCCCGGTCGGTTGCATCCACGTCGGCTATGTCCGGGAAATGTTTGATGCCAACCATCGCTACACGTTCAAACAGGTTGCCTATGATTACGAGATGATTTTCTCACTTGGCACCATGCTGGGAGTAACCAGTACTCGTTCCGTTCTCAACATCCTTGATGAAATGGAAAAGGCAGGACTTGATGCCATGTCGGGTGGTGTTGCCCTGGCCTGGGCCACGGAGGCCACTGAAAAAGAGCATATTTCCGAAAAAGAAACAGAGGTGAAACTTTCCTTCGGAGATGCCAAAGCCTACCAGCAGGCGACAGTGCTTCTTGGAAATGGCAGCAATCACTTTTACAGGCTCCTTGGCCAGGGAAGCCTCAAGGCCGCAGCGGAATATGGCGGTGCTGACTTTGCCTGTGTGCTCGGCCAGGAGATGGCAGGCTATGCCACCGGAGAGGTCTTCTTTGCCGCCCAATCCCTTGGTTTCAGGCACTCCCATCTTGACAGCGGAGGCTACTCCTACGACCAGAAACACTCAGACCAGGATGTTGCAGGCGTGATAGATTTTCTGATAAAGGATGAGGCTGGACGTGCCTTCATGACATCCATGGTTTCCTGCCTCTTTGCAAGGGGAGTATATAAAGATGCGCTGCTTGCGGACTGTCTTAATTCCGTCGGCTATCCGGAACTTGCTGCAACCATTGACACAGCAGGAGCTCATATCCAGAAAATTCGCTGGCAAACAAGGATTGCCACGGGATTTTCTCCTGAAAATATCACTATTCCAAAACGTTTCTTTAAGATTAAGACCTGGAAAGGCCCCATTGACCCACTCTATCTCAACACCCTAAAGAGCGAGTACGGAAAAGCCATAATCAAGCTTGCAGGAGTTACGACGCTATGAATCATTCAATAAACCTTCATTCATTTTCGGACAAAGATAGCCTGATCACAGACCTTACGCTTAAAATCGCTGCTCTGCTCAATGCCGGAATAAAAAAAAATGGCCGGGCAGGCCTTGCCGTATCCGGTGGTTCCACTCCAGTCCAGCTCTTCAAGAGTCTCTCAAACAGTGATATTCCGTGGCATACTGTTGACATCACCCTTGTCGATGAACGCTGGGTTCCACCCGACAACCAGGATTCCAACGAACATCTGGTACGCAGCCACCTCCTGCAAAACAGGGCCGCAACTGCGAGCTTTACCGGCATGTGGAACACTGCAGCAACGGCACAAGATGGAGAGGCTCTGTGCGCAGAGCGATTACAGAACACCCACCATCCCATTGACGTATTAATACTGGGCCTTGGAAATGATGGCCACACTGCCTCTCTTTTCCCCGGAGCTGCCAGGCTCCCCCAAGCCACCGATATGAATTCAGGAAAAATCTGTATGGCTATTACTCCGGTTACGGCACCCCACGAACGAATGACCCTGACCCTTCCCGCAATTCTTAACGCAAAACAGATTTTTCTCCATATCACAGGACAGAACAAGAAAGATGTCCTGGAGCAGGCGCTTGGTGATGGCCCTTCAGAAGAAATGCCAATCCGTTTTATCCTGCAGCAACAGACACAAAAAACAAATTTCAACGTCTACTGGGCAAACTAATGGAGAAATACTATGCATAGAGTTGTTGAACAGGTTACAAATCGCATTATAGAACGGAGTAAACCACATCGTCAAAGCTACCTCCAGCGTATCGACGAGGCAAAGGGTGACGGAGTTTTTCGTAACAGCCTGCCCTGTCCCAATCTGGCCCACGATCTCGCCGGATGTGTCGGAACCTGTCGCAGCTCTCTGCTCGATGCCAGTGTTCCCAACATTGCGATCATCTCCGCCTATACCGATATGGTCTCAGCCCATCAACCATATGGCAAATATCCCGAGATTATCAAGGAATCCGTTGCCAAAGCCGGCGGTAATGCCCAGTTTGCAGGTGGTGTTCCCGCCATGTGCGATGGTGTCACCCAGGGTGAGGCAGGAATGGATATGAGCCTTATGAGCCGTGACGTCATCGCCATGTCAACTGTTATCGGCCTGTCACACAATGTCTTTGACGGGGCCATCCTCCTTGGTGTATGCGATAAAATCCTGCCAGGACTCCTTATGGGGGGGCTGCAGTTTGGCCACCTGCCCATGATTCTTATCCCTGCAGGGCCAATGACCTCAGGGATTGCCAACAAAGACAAAAACACGGTCAGGGAGGCATACGCAAAGGGTGAGGTCGGTCACGCTGAACTTCTCGCATCGGAAGTGAAAGCCTATCACAGCCCCGGAACCTGTACCTTCTACGGAACGGCTAACTCCAACCAGCTCATGGCGGAAATGCTGGGTATGCATCTCCCCGGCAGTTCTTTTGTAAATGCCGGGACAAAACTCAGGGAGGCCCTCACCCGATCCGCAGCCGAACGTATCACATCACTTACCCACCTGGGCAGAAACTACACGCCTCTTGCCCATGTGATCAGTGAAAAGGCAATCGTGAACGCCATTGTCGGACTTATGGCCACGGGCGGCTCCACCAACGAGACCATGCACCTGGTGGCCATTGCCCGCGCCGCCGGAATACGCATTGACTGGAATGATTTTGCGGAAATTTCGGATATCACCCCTCTTCTGGTACGTATCTATCCCAACGGTTCAGGTGATATCAACTCCTTCCAACGGGCTGGAGGTATGGCCCTTCTTATTCGAGAGTTACTCAAGGGTGGACTTCTCCACGAAGACGTACAAACCGTAGCAGGAAAGGGCTTTGCACAATACACCGAGGCACCTCTGCTAGAAAATGGCCGGACGGTGTGGCGAAAGGGGCCCGAACAGGCAGGAGACAGCACTGTCATCGCAACGGTAAACAAACCCTTTGAATTACTTGGCGGAATCAAAGTCCTCTCCGGTAACCTTGGCCGGGCGATCATGAAGATATCGGCCCTTGCCGATGGTGAAAAAACCTTCGTTGAGGCACCCGCCATGGTCTTCAACTCCCAGCAGGAGCTTGAAGATGCCTTTAAGGCTGACAGACTCAACAGAGATATGGTCGCGGTAGTTCGGTTTCAAGGGCCTCGTGCCAACGGCATGCCGGAACTCCATAAACTGATAACCCACCTTTCTATCACCATGGATAGGGGCTACAAAGTCGGACTGGTAACGGATGGCCGTCTTTCCGGTGCTTCCGGCAAGGTTCCTTTTGCCATCCACTGCACTCCTGAGGCGGTAACAGGTGGACTGCTGAACAAGGTCCAGGATGGAGATATCATCTGCATGGATGCTCACAACTCCATCTTGGAACTGAAAGTCAATGAGGAGGAGCTGGGGAAACGTCAGGCCTTCGTTCACAATCTGGATGCCACCCGTTACGGACTCGGGAGGCAGGTTTTTGCTCCGCTGCGAAAGAATCTGCTCGGGGCCGAAGAGGGAGCAAGTTCCATCTTCACGTATAGGGACGAAAACTAACCAGAAGAGCAACAACCACCTCAAACCGAACACCGGGGTATTCATATGAACAACATAAACAACTGGAAACGCTCTGCTCTCGACATCCTCAAAACCGGTCCCGTGGTGCCGGTAATTGTGATTCACGATCTCGACCATGCCGTCCCCCTTGCAAAGGCTCTTGTCGCAGGCGGCATCAAAGTACTGGAAGTCACTCTGCGCACTCCTGTTGCCATTGAGGCGATCAGAATGATCAGTGAAGAAGTGCCGGATGCCATTGTCGGTGCCGGAACAGTAGCCACAGAGGATGACTTAGACGCAGTTGCTGCCGCCGGTGGAGTTTTCGCCATCAGTCCGGGACTGACCCCTGCCCTCCTCAGCGCTGCAATCAATGGACCCATCGCACTGATTCCTGGGATATCAACAGCATCCGAACTGATGCTGGGCATGGAGTACGGCCTCAGAGAATTCAAGTTCTTTCCGGCAGAAGCAGCCGGAGGAATACAGATGATCAAAGCCATTGGAGCTCCTTTTCCACAGGCGACCTTCTGCCCCACCGGCGGCATCTCTCCCGAGAATTACAAAAAGTACCTCGGTCTTGGAAACGTCGCCTGTGTCGGTGGATCATGGCTGGCACCAGGAGATGCTATGAAACAGGGCGCGTGGCAGAAGATAACAGATCTTGCCCGTAAGGCTCTGGC
This sequence comes from Desulfocapsa sulfexigens DSM 10523, assembly GCF_000341395.1. Classification (GTDB taxonomy): domain Bacteria; phylum Desulfobacterota; class Desulfobulbia; order Desulfobulbales; family Desulfocapsaceae; genus Desulfocapsa; species Desulfocapsa sulfexigens. Next base: position 372,814 of record NC_020304.1, read on the forward strand.
CTGAGAGAACAGGATTTAAATGATCACAAACAAAAATACTCCGGGCAGTTTTGACTATATTGAAATCCAGAACGCAAGCGCCAACGCCAGAGTGGCTCTGCAGGGTGGCCACCTCTTTCATTACCAGCAGCTCCACAGAAAACCTCTGATCTGGCTCAGCGGAAAAAGTCCTTTTGAAAAGGGAAAAGCGATCCGGGGCGGCATTCCGGTCTGCTGGCCATGGTTTGGACAACACCCCACCGATTCGTCCCTGCCGCAACACGGTTTGGCACGGACATCCCTCTTTGAACTCATCGATTCCCAGGAACCCGACGAAAACAGCACCGAACTCCTGCTGCAGCTGCAGAGCTCAGCCGAAACACTCAGCATCTGGCCCTATCGATTCCAACTTTTACTAAAAATAACCGTCGGCCCAGCACTCACCCTTGCCCTTACGACCAAAAACTCCGACACAAAACCGTTTACAATCACTTCAGCTCTCCACAGTTACTTTGCCATCGACGATATTGGCAAGGTGTCTGTTCAGGGAATGGATGAGACTGAATACCTGGATCTTCTGACCAACCAGACACTGATCCAACGGGGCAGCATTCATATTGATAAAGAAGTTGACAGAGTGTATCGGAAAAGTGCGAACACAGCACTGCTTCTCGACGGTACCAGAACTGTTCAGATACGCTCAGAGGGATCTTCATCCACTGTTATATGGAACCCATGGAGCGACAAGTCAAAAAGCATGTCCGATATGGAGGACGATTCCTATCAAACCATGCTTTGTATCGAAACGGCAAATGCCAAACAGGACGCACGAACTATTGCATCCGGTGAAGAACATTGTCTGAAGGTATCTTTGACAGAATCTGTATGAATTTTTTTCAGAAAAGAGAATATTACACTCTCAAGGAGACAGGATGGATCTAAAACAAAAAGAAGATTCCCGAAAAGAACGTATACAAAAACTCAAACGCGGTTTCGCCTATAACATTTTCTACCGACAGGGAGTTACCCAAAAAACTGCAAGCCTTAATGATTACTACCTTGCGGTGGCCCACACCCTAAGAGACCGGATGCAGCATCTCTTTGTCAATTCGGTACAGGCACTGCTGGAAAAAGACTCCAAGATAGTCTGCTATCTCTCCGCCGAATTTCTCACAGGTCCACACCTGCATAACAACTTGGTCAATCTTGGGCTTTATGAAGAGTTTGAACAGGCAACCCGGGAAACAGGCTTGAACCTCAAGGAACTTATCGACCTTGAAGAGGAACCAGGACTCGGTAACGGTGGCCTGGGAAGACTTGCCGCCTGCTATCTGGACTCACTCGCCTCCCAGCAGATTCCGGCAATCGGTTACGGTATCCGTTACGAGTACGGCATGTTTGACCAGGAAATCGCCGATGGCTGGCAAAAAGAACTCAGCGATTGCTGGCTCCACCCGGGTAATCCCTGGGAGATCAAAAAGGCCGATATGGCCTGTGACGTTGGATTCGGTGGACATACAGAAATATACCACGGAGAACACGGCAACCGACGAACACGCTGGATTCCTGCCCGGGTCATCACCGGGGTTCCCTACGACACCCCTATCCCAGGTTACAAGGTCAACAATGTCAACGTACTGCGCCTATGGAGTGCTGAAGCGCCCACATCCTTCGATTTTGCAGACTTTAACACCGGTGATTACTATGGAGCAGTCAAAGATAAAATAATGGCCGAAACCATCACCAAGGTACTTTACCCCAATGACGAGCAGTTTCAGGGCAAGAAACTGCGCCTGGAGCAGCAGTTCTTTTTTGTTTCCTGCTCTCTTCAAGATATGATTCGCATTCATCTCCATAGCAATGAATCCCTGGATGATCTCTACGATGATTTTGCAGCTCAGCTCAACGATACCCATCCATCCGTAGCAGTACCGGAGTTAATGCGTCTCCTGATGGATGTCCATCTTTACGAATGGGATAAGGCCTGGGAAATCACCAAAAAGACACTCTGTTACACCAACCATACCCTGCTGCCCGAGGCCATGGAAAAATGGCAGATTGAGCTCTTCGAAGATCTTCTGCCCCGCCATCTTGAAATTATCTATGAAATCAACAACCGCTTTCTGGATGAGGTTCGGATTAAATTTCCAGGTGATGCTGACCGTCTGAGCCGGATGTCCATTATCGATGAATCCGGCCCCAGATATGTGCGAATGGCCAACCTTGCCTGTATAGGCTCCAAGGCCATTAACGGGGTGGCTGCCATGCACACGGATCTGCTGCGCAGACATACCCTGGCCGACTGGAATACCATGTATCCCGGTAAAATTCGTAATGTCACCAACGGTGTAACCCCCAGACGCTGGATTGCTGTAAGCAACCCCCGTTTAACCAAACTTATATGCGACGCTATTGGGGAACAGTGGATCACCCGGCTCGACAAATTGAGAGACCTGGAAAAACTGGCAGATGATACCTCATTCCGGGATGCCTGGTATAAAGTCAAAAAAGAGAACAAGCAGGACGTAGCCAACCTAATCCTGAAAAAAGAACATCTGCAAATCGATCCGGAGGCGATGTTTGATGTCCAGGTTAAACGAATTCACGAGTACAAACGACAGCATTTGAATGTACTCCACATCATCACCCTCTATAACCGGATCAAGGCCAATCCGGCCATAGACGTCCCGCCCCGTCTCTTTGTCTTTGGTGGAAAGGCTGCCCCCGGTTACTTTATGGCCAAACGAATGATCAAACTGATCACCTCGGTGGCCCAGATCATAAATAATGACCCCGACATCCATGGCCGGATTAAAATATTTTTTATTCCCAACTACAATGTCAAGATTGGCCATATCGTCTACCCCATGACCGACCTTTCCGAACAGATTTCCCAGGCTGGAATGGAAGCCTCGGGGACCGGCAACATGAAATTCTCCATGAATGGCGCTCTCACCATCGGCACCCTGGATGGAGCCAATGTAGAGATTCGTGAAGAGGTGGGAGCAGAAAACTTTTTCCTTTTCGGACTCAATGTGGATGAGGTCATGAGTCTTCAGGCCTCGGGATATTCCCCAATGGACTATTACAACAGTAATGACGAATTGAAACAGGTCATTGACCTGATTGCATCGGGCCATTTTTCAGGCGGTGATCAGGAATTGTTCCGTCCTCTTGTCGACTCACTGCTGCATGAAGATAAGTATACACTTTTTGCTGACTATAAGGACTACATCAACTGCCAGGAGAGAGTTGGCCAAACCTATCAGGACAGGGATTGCTGGACCAGGATGTCGATCCTGAATACAGCACGAATGGGTAAGTTCTCTTCAGACCGCTCAATTATGGATTACAGCAGAAAGATATGGGACGTCAAAGCTTTTCCCGTTGAACTGAAGTGGGAACGACTCCCCAAGGACGGAGTCCTCTTTACTCCCCCGACAAACAATAAAAAGGAAGCCCAGCCATGAGTATGGAAAAGAAAGCATGTGATTTTACTATTTTTGGTGTGCTTGGAGATCTTTCACGACGCAAACTGATTCCATCACTGTATCAGCTCGACAAGGCGGGTTTACTGGACGAGAACACCCGCATTATCGGGGTGGCCCGTCATGAACTGAGCCAGGAAGATTTCGCGGCTAAGATGCAGAATAGCCTGGAAACATTCGTTAAGAAAGGACTTGACCCAAAAGTAATGAAACGCTTACTGGGAAGGCTCCACTATGTACTGATCAATCTGGATGTCCCTGAAGAATACAAACAACTGGAAGAGGTCATTGACCAGGAAAAACGGGTACTGGTAAACTACTTTTCAGTGGCCCCTTCCCTCTTTGATGATATCTGCAAAGGTCTTGACCATGCTGGGATTGTCACTCCTGAAACCCGGGTGGTTCTTGAAAAACCCATCGGCCGTGATCTTGCCTCATCACAGGAGATTAACGATACCGTAGCAAAAGTGTTCACCGAAAATCAGGTCTACCGCATCGACCATTACCTCGGCAAGGAAACGGTAATGAACCTTCTGGCACTTCGTTTTGCCAACTCCATCTTCACCACCAACTGGGATCACAACACCATTGATCATGTCCAGATTACCGTGGCTGAGGAAGTGGGAATAGAAGGGCGCTGGGGCTATTTTGATGAGTCCGGGCAAACACGGGACATGGTACAAAACCATCTGATGCAGATCCTGACCCTGGTGGCCATGGAACCACCGGTCAACATGGATGGCGATTCTATCCGCAATGAAAAACTGAAGGTACTCAAGGCACTGCGTCCCATAACCGCCGATACCGTCGAAGAAAAAACCGTCCGCGGCCAGTATTCAGCAGGATTTATCAAGGGACAGGCTGTTCCCGGCTATCTTGAAGAGCAGGGAGGTAATCCCAATTCGACCACCGAGAGTTTTGTCGCCCTCCGGGTAGATATCGACAACTGGCGCTGGGCCGATGTCCCCTTCTATCTTCGCACCGGTAAACGCTTAACCACCAAACGCTCAGAGGTGGTCATCTATTTCAAACGGCTTCCACACAATATTTTCAAGGACAGTTACAAGAAACTTCCCCGCAACAAGCTCGTTATTCGTCTCCAGCCCGACGAGGGAGTTGAAATCGAAATGATGAATAAGGTTCCTGGGATTGGGAAAGGTATCAAACTGCAGAAGACCGTACTGGATCTGAGTTTTTCAGATGCCTTCAGCGGTGAACGCGTGGCTGATGCCTACGAACGGCTCATTCTTGAAACCATGATAGGCAACCAATCACTCTTTATCCGCAGGGATGAGGTTGAACGCTCCTGGCAATGGATAGATACCATCCAGAACGCCTGGGCACAATCCAGCGAACCGCCCAAACGGTATCCTGCGGGTACATGGGGGCCTGTTGCCTCGGTTGCCCTGCTGGCTCGTGATGGACGGGAATGGGAAGAATAACAAGGGACACACATACCATATGCACATGTTAGCAAACAATAAAACCAAACTGGTCTGCACCATAGGCCCTGCCTCCGATTCTCCTCGGATGCTCGAAAAAATGCTTGAAGCCGGGATGAATGTGGCCAGGCTCAATTTTTCCCATGGCGATTTTGCCAGCCATGGCGAAATCATACAAAGAATCAGGACCGCCTCCGAAAAAACAGGGAAACGAGTTGCCATCCTGGCCGATCTGCCCGGTCCCAAGATGCGCATCCTTGATCTGGCTGAAGAATTCGTCACCCTTGAAAAAGATGCCTCCTTTATCCTGACTGCAGAAGAAGTTATCGGAACTGCAGAACGGGTCGCAATGACCATGAAGGAGCTGCCAGCTGTGGTAAGAAAAGGAGATACCCTTTTTCTTAATGACGGATTGATTGAATTACGGGTTCAGAAAGTTCAAGGTGAAGATATCCACTGCACCGTAATTGTCGGCGGTAAACTCTGGCCGCGAAAGGGCCTGAATATCCCGGGAATTGACCTTGGCACCAGTGCCTTCACCGCCCACGACCGCGAGTGCATGCAGTTTGCCCTGGAACATGGCGTGGATGCTATTGGTCAGTCCTTTGTAAACACGGCTCAGGATGTACTGGATGTGCGTAAAGCCGCCGCTGAAATGGGTTTTGATCCCTTTATCGTTTCCAAAATAGAACGGGCCAGCGTCTGGGAAAACATCGATGGAATCCTTGAAGTTACAGACGGAGTCATGGTGGCCAGAGGCGACCTTGGTGTGGAAATACCCATTGAAGAGATTGCAGTGGCCCAGAAGACAATCACAGCCAGGGCCAACCTGTTTGGCATCCCGGTAATCACCGCAACCCAGATGCTCGAATCCATGACCGGGAACCGGAGACCCACCCGCGCTGAATCCACCGATGTCGCCAATGCGATCCTTGATGGTACCGACTGTGTTATGCTCTCTGAGGAATCTGCCATGGGCGACTACCCCCTGGAGGCCGTGCAGATGCTTGCCAAAATTGCAAGAGTCACGGAACCACACAGATTGCTGCATAACCACTTTGAATTCACATTAAAACCACAGGCTACAGGATACACAGCCAGTACCGTTGACATGATAGCTATCTCCATTGAAAATATCTTTTCCCGGATCGATTCTCTGGCGGCTGTACTTGCCCCAACACATAGTGGCCATATGGCCAGAGCCCTGACTCGTTTTCGTCTGCCGGTCTGGATTCTGGCAGTATCCACATCGGTCAAGACCTGCCGAGACCTGATGTTCTCCTATGGAGTACATCCAATACTGGAAAAGAAACGACCGGAAAACTGGACTAACACCGCCAGAAACTATATAAAAACATTCGGGTTAGAGGGAAACTGCATGGTTAAAGCCGAGGGTCCCTCACCGGACCATCCGGACATTAACCATAAAATGGAAATCATCGAACTGTAAGCGTGCAACCATGAAAATACTGGTATTAAATTCCGGTTCTTCCTCTCTCAAATTCCAGCTTTTCTTGAAGGAAGATCTTTCCGTGCTGGCCTCTGGGCTGGTGGAACAGATCGGCGACACCCAGAGCGGGGCCGAACTCACTTTTAATGATTCCTCGGGCCTGAAAAAAAATTTCAGCCGAAAACATTCAATAGCTGATCACCGTGATGCCATCCAGGTAATGTACGAGATGCTGGAGGAAAGCGGGACGCTTGTTAGCACAGGAGAGCTGGCAGGAATTGGACACCGGGTTGTCCATGGCGGAGAATCCTTCCATCTACCAGTCCGTATTGACGCTCACGTCATTGCAGCCATCGAAGAGCTGATTCCTCTTGCCCCTCTCCATAATCCAGCTAATCTTACCGGAATCAGGGTAACCATGGAGCATGCGCCAAAAACTCCCCAGGTTGCTGTCTTTGATACAGCCTTCCATCAATCCATACCCGAGCATGCCTACCTTTACGCCCTTCCCTACAGTTTATACGAGAAACAAAAAGTTCGACGTTACGGTTTTCACGGTACCTCCCATGGATATGTGGCACGACAGGCCGCAGGCCATCTCAAACGACACATTGAGGATTTGCACATTGTTACTCTTCATCTGGGAAACGGAGCCAGTGCCGCAGCCATCAGGGGTGGAGAATGCATTGACACCTCCATGGGGATGACACCGCTTGAAGGGCTGGTCATGGGGACCCGCAGTGGTGATCTTGATCCGGCCATCCTCTTCTATCTCAACCGGGAAATACATATGGGCATGGACGAACTTGACGCCCTGCTCAACAAGGAGAGTGGTTTGAAGGGCATTTGCGGTGAAAACGACATGCGTAGTATCAGTGTTGCTGCGGAACAGGGAGACCGTCAGGCCAGACTTGCTCTTGGCATTTTCTGCTACCGCTTGAAGAAATATATCGGTGCCTATATGGCGGCTCTTGGCGGGGCGGACTGTATCGTGTTCACCGGGGGAATCGGAGAAAATTCGGCAATTGTTCGTGAATTGAGTTGTCAGGGGTTGGAACGACTGGGTATCTCTCTTGACAGGAAGAAAAACACTATCCGCCAAAAGGAGATCTTGGAAATCCACAGCGCTGACAGCCTGATCAACATTCTGGTCATCCCCACCGATGAAGAACATGAGATCGCCAGCCAGACCTTGGGGGTTATTACTTCTTCATAAGCAGCCCACGAGTGACCTGAGTAATGCTGGTTGATAGGTCTATCTTACCCCACACCGGTTCAACGGAGGCAGCACGCCATCCGCTGAACCGGCTAGTAATGATCATTGACCTCAAAGACGCCTATGCTGCAATCAAGCGAGATCGAAACGGTCAAGATTCATGACTTTGTTCCACACTGTTACAAAGTCGCGTAGAAATTTCTCATCATCACTCCCATATACTTCGGCCAAGGCCCGGAGCTCTGAATTCGAACCGAAGATAAGATCGACACGAGTACCGGTCCACTTAAGGTCACCGCTCTTGCGATCACGTCCCTCGAACACGTCCTGGTCTTCCGAGCTTGCCTTCCAGGTCGTGCCCATGTCGAGCAGATTGACGAAGTAGTCATTGGTGAGCGTCTCTGGCCGTTTGGTAAAAACACCATGCTGAGACTGTCCGAAGTTGGCATTTAAGACCCGCATGCCACCAAGGAGAACCGTCATTTCTGAAGGGGTCAGAGTCAGCAGCTGTGCACGGTCAACCAGCATCTCCTCTGCTGTTACAGCATATTTAGCCTTCTGGTAGTTTCGGAACCCGTCTGCCTTTGGTTCAAGCACATGAAATGACACAACGTCGGTTTGCTCCTGCGAGGCATCTGTACGCCCTGGCGTGAAGGGAACGGTCACGTCCTGACCTCCTTTCTTTGCAGCCTGCTCAACACCAGCACATCCACCCAGAACGATTAAATCGGCAATTGACACCTTCTTGCCGTCAGACTGGGCACCGTTGAACTCCTCCTGGATTCTTTCAAGAATCTGAAGCACGGTCGCAAGTTGTTCAGGCTGGTTGACTTCCCAACCTTTCTGCGGCGCAAGTCGAATACGCGCACCGTTTGCTCCGCCACGCATGTCGGAACCACGGAAGGTGGATGCCGATGCCCAGGCGGTGAAAACCAGTTGGGAGACAGGAAGGTTTGATGCAAGGATTTTTGCTTTGAGGTCGGCTATATCCTGCGCATCAATCAATTCATGATCAAGAGCGGGTACCGGATCCTGCCAGATCAGTTCCTCTTCAGGAACCTCCGGACCGAGATATCGTGAGCGAGGTCCCATGTCGCGATGGGTCAGCTTAAACCATGCCCGGGCAAAGGCATCCGCGAACTCCTCAGGATTTTTATGGAACCGTTTCGCAATGGGCGCATAGGTCGGATCCATCCGCAGCGAGAGATCCGCAGTAGTCATGATGGTTGTCACCTTTTTTGACGGATCGTGAGCAGCAGGGGCAAGATCTTTTTCATCCGGATTCACCGGAACCCATTGGTAAGCACCAGCGGGGCTTTTCACAAGGTTCCAGTCATAGCCGAACAGGAGATCAAAATACCCCATATCCCACTGGGTTGGGTTCGATGTCCAGGCACCCTCAATGCCGCTGCTGATGGTGTCACCTCCCCGGCCGCTGCCGTAGCTGGATTTCCAGCCGAATCCCTGTTGCTCGATGGGCGCACCTTCGGGCTCAGGACCGACAAGGGCGGCATCGCCGGCACCGTGACATTTGCCGAAGGTATGGCCGCCGGCTACCAGGGCAACCGTTTCCTCGTCGTTCATGGCCATGCGGGCAAAGGTCTCGCGAACATCCTGACCAGAAGCAACCGCATTCGGTTCACCGTTGGGCCCCTCCGGGTTCACATAGATAAGGCCCATCTGGACTGCGGCAAGCGGGTTCTCAAGATCCCGTTCACCGGAGTAGCGCTGGTCCCCGAGCCAGGTATCCTCGCTGCCCCAGTAGATGTCCTCTTCCGGCTCATATACATCCTCGCGTCCACCTGCAAAACCAAAGGTCTTGAAGCCCATTGATTCAAGGGCACAGTTCCCGGTGAGGATTATGAGATCAGCCCAGGATATCTTATTGCCGTATTTCTTTTTGATTGGCCAGAGCAGCCGGCGTGCCTTATCGAGATTGACATTGTCCGGCCAACTGTTGAGTGGCGCAAGACGTTGATTACCGGTGCCCGCACCACCGCGGCCATCACCCATTCGGTAGGTACCGGCGCTGTGCCAGGCCATTCGGATAAAGAGTCCACCGTAGTGGCCCCAGTCGGCTGGCCACCAGTCCTGCGAGTCGGTCATTAATGTGTAGAGATCCTTTTTAACGGCAGCAAGATCGAGTTTCTTGAATTCCTCAGCATAATTAAACTCCTCCCCCATGGGATTGGACCTGTTGGAGTGCTGGCGTAGAATGTTAAGATTTAACTGCTTTGGCCACCAGTCCTTGTTTGATGTCCCACTGGTACCCGTTGGTTTTGCAGATTTGCCCGTTACCGGGCACTTACTTTGTTCAGTCATTACAGTCCCCCTTAGCTTGAAGGTTTGGATAGTTTAGGAGGGAACAACACTGACCACAGCGCTGTTCCCTTTCAGCTGTGCAGTCTCAGTACATTCTCTATTGAATTTGTACGAAAACAGTTTTTTTTGCTCTACATACCGGGCAGTTCTCGGGAGGCTGACCAAACTCTATATAGCCACAGACTGGACAGAGATAAAAATTGACCTCATCAAGATCCTTGCCACTCTTTACTGCCTCAAGTGCCTTTTGGTAGAGCTCGGCATGAACGGCTTCTGCCTTTACTGCAAAATTGAACATGCGTTTAGCTTTATGTCCCTCTTTCTCTGCCTGCTCAAGCATTGGTGGATACATATCAGTAAATTCATGTGTTTCACCACTTATCGCATCGTTAAGATTTTCAGCAGTTGATCCAACCTTTTCCAAGGCCTTCAAGTGGCCTTCTGCATGAATCCGTTCTGCTTCTGCTGTGGTTCTAAACAGCTTTGCAATATTAGCAAACCCTTCTTTTTCGGCCTTCGCGGCAAAAGCTCTGTATTTCATATTTGCCTGGCTTTCGCCGGCAAAGGCTTCCATAAGGTTTTCAGTTGTCGATCCCATTATCCCACCTCGTTTAATTTAAAAAAGATTAATCATTTTTTTATGATAGTTGTGTTGTTACCAGTTTTCACCAAGTAGCTCAAAATGAGCCTGGCCGTGATCACAGGCCGGACATTTCTCAGGGGCCTCGTTCCCCCTGTGCAGGTAGCCGCAGTTGCGACAGCGCCAGGTAACATCCTCGTCCCGCAGAAAGACCTTGCCAGCTTTGATGTTTTCCATCAGGTCGCGGTAACGCTTTTCGTGTTGCTTCTCCGCCACGGCAATGGCCTCAAAAATAACCGCAATCTCTGCAAAACCTTCTTCCCTCGCAGTGGCTGCAAAGCCCGGGTACATAACGGTGTGCTCATAGTTCTCACCGCCAGCCGCCTCTGCAAGATTCTCCATGGTGCTCCCGATAACCCCGGCCGGAAAAGAACCTGATATTTCCACCTCTCCCCCTTCCAGAAGTTTGAACAGGCGCTTGGCATGTTCTTTTTCCTGGTCAGCGGTCTCCTCAAAAATATGGGAGATCTGGACGTAGCCTTCCTTCTTGGCCTTGGAGGCGAAGTAGGTATAGCGGTTACGTGCCTGAGATTCACCACAGAAGGCGGTGAGAATGTTCTTTTCAGTCTGGCTGTTCTTCAATAAACCCATCTGTTTTCCTCCTTTTGTTGTCTGCGTTTCTTAATCTTGCGATAAATTCACACCCAAAGAAGTGCAGTGTTGGTTTTGAGCAACAACATTTATTCAGTCAATTCGCCCCAATATCTATAGACACCTAAGTAAGAACAGTTCTTACGGGAGGCGCAAAAAAAAATTACTCCTTATTTTGCTCAAGACAGGTGTTGCAGAGCCCGTGCAGTTCCAGATGACGAGATCGTACCTTTCCAATACCAACAACCGTCTCAGGCAGGGTGGCCTTGTCAAAATCCGGCCAGTATATATCCTCGACCTTCCGACAACGATCACAGACAAAGTGGTGATGCTGTGTCAGATTGACGTCAAAAAGATTACGCTTATTGGCAAGATGCAATTTTCTGGTAATACCTAATTCGTCGAAAGTGGCCAATGTACGATAGACGGTGTCCAGAGCTACAGTCGGTATCCTCTTCTGTAGACGAACATGTATATCCTCCGCTGAAGGGTGATCCGTAGCATTCATCAACTCCTTAAATATTTCAAGGCGTTGATGTGTGAGCTTAATACCGGCCTCTTCACAGATACTTCTGATCCGGTCAATACTCTTATTATTAAACCCCTGACGTTCCATTGAGCAGCCATTAAGAATTGTTCTTAACTAAGATACTATATCGAGACATGAACCATGTCAAGAAATATTTAAAGAAAGTTTGAATGGTGAAAGACTCAACTACTGATACCAAAGAACTTTAAATGAACGGCAGACATGACAGGTGACAACTATGCATCAGTCACTATAAACACTGCCGACTTCCCAATTTCATTCAATATCAAGACAACAATTTCTCAAGACATCTTTCCATATTAAATAACTGAAATGGCTTGCTCAGAAAACCATCAGGTTTGTTTCCTTTACCTTCATTAAATGGTAAATCATCTTCAGAATATCCACTGCTCAACAAAATCGGCAAGGTCGGGTTGATTCCTCTAATTATATTCATGGCTTCAATACCATCTGTTTTGGGCATTGAAATGTCGAGTACAATTGCACAAAAATCAATATCATTTTTACTGATTTTTTCTACAGCCTCTTGACCATCCATGGCTGTATGAACAGTAAACCCCAACAGTTCAAGCATTTGCCTTCCAACATCAAGAACCATCTCTTCATCATCGGCAATGAGTATATTTCCAGATAACTGTACCGCTTCACTCTGGCAATCATCCGAGGGTATCATTTTCTGAGTTGGGGAAACGGAAGGTAGCAGTACCCTGACAGTTGTTCCCTGCCCACGAACACTCTCAATCGTTATTGCTCCGTGGTGTGACTGCATAACGCCTACGGTCAATGCGAGGCCAAGTCCTCTTCCAACAAATCTGGTGGTGAAAAACGGTTCAAAGATTCGTGACAAATCACGTGGCTCAACCCCATGGCCCGTATCTTTTATTTGGCAATATGTATAAACACCATCTTTAATGCTGTCATTTTGAAACGCCACAGGGAACAGATCCGTCGTAAAAAAATCAGTTCCAAATGATATCTGAATCGTCCCTACGCCACCATCCAATGCTTCAATGCCATTGGTTAATATGCTCTCTATTACCTCTTTGATCTGCTGCTGATCCATGGAACAGTAGAGCCGTTTTTCAGAAGGAGTGAACCGTAGAGCAATCGAAGGATGTAAGAGTGTTTGTAATGTAGTAACACTTTCTCTGACAAGTATATCGAGAGGAATATCCTGGCGTTTAAGCGGTCGTTGTCCTACGTAACTCAGCATCATAGAACCAACCTGAGATGCCCCACTAGCTGCCTTTGCGGCACTTGATGCCATCTCATACTCACTGGAGCCTGCGGGTAAGGTAAGAGTCATAAGCTCCAGATTACCCTGTACTACCATCATGGCATTATTAAAACGATGAGCAATTGCTCCCGCCATGGTCTTAAGACTTTGAAGTTTCCTTAATTGTTCCTTTTGTAAACTTGCTTCTAACTTCTGGTCCTCTTGGTTTTTTCTCTCCGTAATATCAATGGCAACTGACAAGCGCACAAGTTTTCCGTTTGCCCAGGGAATCGCCTGATCGTGCACTTCATACCATCTATTAACTCTATAGTTGTAAAGTTCCCATATATAAGGATCTGTTGAATTCCCATCATCATCTATCAGTTTATCATTTGTGCAGAATTCACAGGGGCCAGTCTTGTTTTTATGGATTGATTGCCAACAAATTTGGCCTGTCAGATCCTTTCCCCAAACGTTTGTCATGTAATCGTTCGTGTAAAGTATCTCACCAGAGTTAATATCGGTAATATAAATTGCTGCATCGAGATTGTTAAAAACAGCTTCAAGCTGAAGTTTACTATATTTCAGTGCTGCGTCTACTTTCTTTCGGTCTGTAACATCCCTGACAATTGATAGGGTATAGGGTGTACCCTTCACCATAAAAGAGTGGTCGCTGATCTCTACCTCAAGGTGCCTGCCATCCTTACACATGAGGGTGATTTCGAATATACAATTTCCACCCTTCTTTTTCTTTTCTTCTACAATCCCAGGAATCACAGACAATTTCTCTGGTACAACAAGATTATCGGGAGAAAAGCTTAGAAGTTCCTCACTGCTATAACCAAGCATCTCTGATGCTTTCTGGTTTATCTTGATAAATTTTGATGGCATCCCATCCGGGGAAGTGTGATAAACAAAAATAGCGTCATTTGCACTTTCAAAGAGCATCCGGTAGTTTTCTTCACTTACTCGCAACGCATCCTCTGCCTGCTTGCGCTCGGAAATATCCCGTATAAAAGCAACAAATTGGTTTTCTGTTGCTAGAAAGGTTGTGCTGATTTCTACTTGAAAGGTACTACCGTCTTTTCTCCTGTGCACAGTTTCAAAACGAGCTGATCCCGTTGTTTGTATTTTATTAATTGAATTCGCTGTCTCATGAGCAGTCTCAAGCGCCTCTATATCGGAGATACTCATGTTGAGCAGTTCAGCCTTACTGTATCCACTCATACCGCAATAGGTTGAATTAACGTCCAATAGCTTCCCGCACGTACTCACAAGCCAAAAACCATCCAGTGTCGTCTGAATGATATTATCATAAAAATCGTTACCAGCTTTTTGGTTAAACTCTTTACAAGGAGGTCGGTTTTCCATTTAGGGTTATTCCGTTTGCTTTATCAAAGGCAATACAATCGTCCTCTGTGTTGATTCCTAATTCCTTATAAGACTAAGAACCGTTTTCTAAAACAATATCACAAAAGATGTTGAGTATGAAATTGAAACGCAGATAGATGAGCAATAATGAGGAACGGGCAATAGAAAAAGAAATCCGCCGGAAACCTAATTTAGCCAAAAAACAGGATCTATTACGCATACGCCCCGATTTCTTCCCCCCTCTCAAAAAAAAAAAAAACGATTTGGTAGTAATAAAAACATGCCTCAAAGAAAATCCATATAGGTAGAATACGTATTTTGCAGAACAATTTCGTCTTCAGGGAATAATCTGTGTATGATCGACACTTAGGTTGGCAAATAGAATAAGGCGGCAAAAAAAAAGCGAGACTACCTTTTTGGTAGCCTCGCTTAGTAATGGACAGTATGACTCTGAATTAAATGGCGTCAGCCCCACGCTCTCCGGTTCGTACTCTCAGTACGTCTTCCACCGGAATGATAAAGATCTTTCCATCTCCTATCTTGCCACTGAGGGCTGCCTCACGGATCGTCTCCATCACCTTCTCGACAAGATCGGCGGCAACAACCAGTTCTATCTTAATCTTCGGGTTGAAATCAACCACATATTCTGCTCCGCGATACATCTCTTTATGGCCCTTCTGCCGACCATATCCTTTAACTTCGGTGATGGTCATGCCGCTGATACCAATTTCATTCAGGGCCTCCTTTACCGATTCAAGCTTGAATGGCTTGATGATTGCCTCTATTTTTTTCATGATACTCTCCTGTCATTAAACTATTTGGCTAATTAATCTCTGGTGAATTCCGGATAGGCATCAAGACCGCACTCGGCAATATCAACACCTTCCATCTCTTCTTCTTCGCTGACCCGAACACCCATGACTGCCTTAAGAACCAGCCACACAACAAGAGAAGTACCAAAGGTCCAGCCAAAGATGGTTCCAATACCGATAAGCTGTTTAATCAGCGAACCATCGGGATTGGTAAAGGCGACAGCGATAAGTCCCCAGGTACCAACTACGCCATGCACAGAGATTGCACCTACAGGATCATCGACTTTTGCCTTATCTATAAAGATAATAGCGGGAACAACCAGCAGGCCACCGATAACACCTACCATGGTGGCAATGCCTGGAGTAGGTGTTAATGGCTCAGCAGTTATAGCAACTAGTCCTGCCAGCGCACCATTGAGAGCCATGGTAAGGTCAGCCTTACCAAACCAGAGACGGGAGAGCAGCAGGGCTGCAACAAGACCTCCAGCAGCAGCGGTATTGGTATTGACAAAGACCATGGACACGGCATTCGCCTCGACGATGTTACTGATCTTTAATTCGGATCCGCCATTAAACCCAAACCAGCCAAGCCAGAGGATAAAGGTTCCAAGGGTTGCAAGGGGAAGGTTACAGCCGGGAATAGCATTGATTTTGCCTCCTGAATATTTTCCCTTACGAGCACCAAGTACCAGTACACCAGCCAGGGCAGCAGATGCGCCACAGAGATGAACCAGACCGGAACCTGCGAAATCAAGAAAACCGAGGGCGTCAAGAAAACCTCCGCCCCATTTCCAGTAACCGCTGACAGGATAGATAAATCCGGTCATGACAACTGCAAAGGCAAGGAATGTCCAGAGTTTCATCCGCTCTGCAACGGCACCGGAAACAATGGACATGGCCGTTGCCACAAAGACAACCTGAAAAAAGAAGTCTGACATATTGGAATAATATGTTTCCCCACCGCTCTTCAGGACTTCATCAACTCCGTTATCGGGGCCAAGAAAAAAGCTGAGTCCGGGAATAAAACTGTTAACAGCATCACCGTACATGATGTTGTACCCGACAATAAGATACATCAGGCAAGCGATGGCATAGAGAGCCACATTTTTGGTGAGAATCTCCACCGTGTTTTTTCCTCTGACCAGACCTGCTTCAAGCATGGCAAAGCCCGCGGCCATCCACATAACCAGAGCGCCGGACATGAGAAAATAAAACGTGTCCACTGAATAGGCCAGCTGGATCAGATTATCGGCAACACTGGATGCAGCAGCTGCCTCTTCGGCAATGGCCGGCCCTGCCAAAGCAAGCCCGGAGAGAACTGCCACTCCTCCCCAGAACGTCTTTCGAGTCATTGTTACACTGTTCTTCACTGTAGTTCCTCCTGTTTCATACGGGTTGTGCCAGATTGCACCGATTATTGCTTATACTGGGTGTAAAGCAATGTCTGTGCCAATAACTGGAACTTTTCGATTTACGATGTGAACTCAGCCTGTCGGAGCATCACATACTGCGTCCCACATAAAAGGAACCTGAACAAATAACAAATATGTGCTATTTTTAAATAGCAAACTTACAAATTTGTCACATGTGCTTAAAGCAAGAAGCCACACAATGCTTCCGTGATTCCTTTCAGCTTTTATCAATCTAGCGAATCCGCACAACTATCAGGAGTTATAGAAATCATTTTGCAGTACCAACAAAGCTGGCACGGAGCGTGTAATGAAACAGACAGACATTGTTTTAAACTGTTCATATTAATCCTTTGTGTAAAACTTCCATAGCACCCTTATTATCTGAAACTTCTGAACAGGGATACCAAAAACGCTATCGTGAAAAGTAAAATTCTTGTTTTACAGCATGTTGACTGGAGAAATCCTGGCCGCTTTTTGCTCAATCTTGCCAACAAACTTTCAGTTGAACTCCAAATAGTTAAGAGCTGGAAAGAACCGATTCCACAGGGCAATGACTTCGACGCATTAATACTTCTAGGCGGAGTCGTAAGTGGTTCTGAAAAAGAAAACAGGGCACTCTTTGAAAAAGAAACAGATTTTCTGACCAAATGGCTCCTTCTTGACAAACCCTGTCTTGGTTTTTGTCTTGGGCATCAGGCCATGCTCGAAGCATTTCAGGCAAAAACCACCCCTAATTTTGTTAACAGTATCGGATTCATTGACGGCCATCTCACCCACGATGGCCGACTCCACCCTCTTTTCAAAGGTTTTGATCCAACATTTTCTCTTTTCAAATGGCATACCCATGCCATCCAGACACCGGTGCCACCAAATTACATCCTGCTTGCCACTTCAAGCGACTGCGTTGTTGAAGCATTCACCATTAAGGGCAGGCCACATATTATTGGATTGCAGTTCGACAATCATGCCGCACACCCCGATGATATTCGCCGCTGGTTACAGAGCGACAAGGACTGGCTGAACAGTTTGTCCCTAGGCAAAACGTACGGTGACGAGCTCTTAAAAGACGCAGAACGCTCTCGTAAAAAAAATCAGCAAATATTCACCAAACTAATCAGTAATTTTATATCACAGATCAAGGACACAAAGAGAAATTGAGCAGTATTGACTGTGTATCCAAAAGCTAATCAAAATTATTACGATGAACAAAAGCAAGCGAAAGCCAACAAAGATAATCGACACAACACTGAGAGAAGGAGAACAAACCCCTGGCGTTTATTTTGATCTCAGCGTGAAGAAGCAGATAACCAGAGGACTTGCAGACATTGGTGTTGACGAGATCGAAATTGGCATTGCCAACAAAGCAAACACTGACCTCGGAGCACTTGCAGAATTCATTCGTACCACATACCCACATCAGTCCTTTTCTCTGTGGGCCCGATGCATGGAAGCAGATATTGACCATGGAGCCTCTCTGCGCCCGAGCTGCCTTTCTTTATCTATTCCGGCATCGGATCTTCATCTCAATAAAAAACTCGGCAAAGACAGGACATGGGCTCTAAAACAACTGAAACGCTCCATCCAACAGGCGCTATCAGCAGGAGTACCAAAAGTCGCGCTGGGTCTTGAAGATGCCAGCCGGGCGGATATTTCCTTCCTCAGGGAACTGGCACAGGCAGCAGAGGAAGCCGGAGCTTTCCGTCTGCGCCTCGCTGACACGGTGGGTATCTGCACCCCTAGCACTATTGTCCAACTGCTTGAGGTGATGAGTGGACTGAAGCTGGAGTTGGCTGTGCACTGTCATAACGATTTCGGAATGGCTACGGCCAATACAATTACAGCCCTGGAGAATGGGGCCATCTGGGGAGATACCACCCTGCTGGGACTTGGTGAGCGAGCTGGAAACAGCCGTCTCGAAGAAGTTATTGCCTTTTTTGTTCTGCAAAAAAAAACAGGGCATTACAATCTTGCAGGCCTTTCCGAATTAAGCAGGATGGTGGCCAGGGAGAGCGGACAGGAGATACCACCATTTCGTCCTATTATTGGGAATGCTCTTTTCTTCTGCGAAACCGGTATTCATCTCCAGGGAATTTTCGCAGACCCAACCACCTATGAACCTTTTTCCCCTGAGACCATCGGTGCCTCGCGCACACTTCTCATCGGCCGCCAGGCAGGGCGACGCAGCATTCTTGCCACTCTCAGCAGGCTTGGTCTGACAGCGCCCGACGAACCCGAACTTGCTCGCCTTACTCAGCAAATACGTTCACTGGCCATCAGCCGGAGACGCCCCCTGGGAGACCACGAAATTTTAGAGTTGCTGAATTCTCAAGCCTGAGCCAGCTCTTCAGGACGGAGGCTTTTCCACTTTTTGTTATTTTTTGGCGGCAATTTTCCGTGGAAGCGTGCCAGCCAGTTGGTGCACAGGAGCACCGTTTTTCATCTGGGCGTAGAGCTTCCCAGATGAGCCAAATACGGACTGGATTCTGACATTACATTTTGCTGTAAATTGAGGCGCTCTTACCTCAAGAGCATTAATGAAATTTGCCGCCACCGCCACTTGCAGAGATGGGGAATTTTCGGCCAATAGCAAAGAGGGATAGAAAAGAAGAAAAACAATGAGAATTCTGATCTTGAAAAACCTCGTGTGGCCACTCTTTATTCTGCCTGAGCGAAAGCGGGTTTTGATAGGTTGAATTTTTTAATACGATACCCCATCTGGCGCTGGGTGAGACCAAGCTCCCTTGCTGCCCGCGCCTGTACCCAGCCGTTTCGGCGAAGCGAGGCCTCGATTTCCAATCGCTCCAGATCTTTCAGTGAATTGTGAGTTGATAGTGGCTTCCCTGCCGGCTTTGTGAGAACTCCTCTCGCCTGCGGGCTGGGTGCGGACAACCCTATCAAATGCACATTAAGAGCTTCTGGCTGTATGGTCTCTTTGTCGGCCAGTATCACCAGCCTCTCGATCAGATTTTGCAATTCTCGAACATTCCCTGGCCATTCATAGGTTGTGAGAAAGTCGAGGGAAGCATCTGCAAGTTTCACCTTCCTGTTATTTCTCTCATTACTTGAACGGAGAAAGTGATCGATAAGCAGCGGTATGTCGTGTCGTCTTTCACGAAGCGCTGGAAGCTGAATGGGCACAACGTTTAACCGATAATAAAGGTCGGCACGGAACAGCCCCTGGTCTACGCTACTCTGGAGGTCAACGTTGGTGGCGGCAATAATCCTGACATCAACGGCGAGTGTGCGGGTGCCACCGATTCGCTCAAACTTCTGTTCCTGTAACACCCGTAGCAGTTTTGCCTGAAGGAGAATGGGAAGTTCACCGATCTCGTCAAGAAAAATAGTGCCGCCATCGGCCAGTTCAAACCTGCCGGGTTTTGCTGTCGTAGCTCCGGTAAAGGCCCCCTTGTCGTGTCCCAGGAGTTCGCTTTCCAGAAGATTTTCAGGAAGCGCAGCACAGTTGACCTTGATATAGGGTTTGTCTCTTCGTGTACTGGTTTCATGGAGGGCACGTGCTACCAACTCTTTTCCGGTGCCAGATTCTCCAAGGAGGAGAACTGTGGCCCGACTGGGTGCTATTTTCTCAACAAGTCGGTAAACTTCCTGCATGGCAGGCGAATTGCCAATAATGTAATGACGATTAAAACGACTGTGCAACTCAGCCTTCAGAGATTTGTTTTCTTCGACCAGTTTTTCTTCTTTTTGGGAAATGGCGTGGTGGAGCATCAAAAACTGGCCGATGAGGGTGGCCAGAATTTCAAGAAAGCTCATATCTTCCTCAAAAGAGACATCGGGCCCGAAGAGGTGATCCACAGTGAGCACACCAACGGTGTTTTTTTCAACCTTGACAGGCACCCCGAGAAAGGAGAGCTTCTCTTTTCTGATCTGGCTCCTGGCTCCGGTGCGATTCAGAAACAGGGGTTCACTGTCAATGTCGGGCACGACACATGGAGAGCCGGACTGAAAAATCTGCCCGCATATCCCTTCAGAAAGACCATATATGCCTCGACGCTCTTCTTCTATACTGAGGCCATAAGAGGCTCTGATGGATAATCGCTGCCTGTTGGGGTCAAGAAGAACAAGGGTGGCCCGCTCCATGTGGAGAATATCGTGAAGTACCTTCAGGATTCTACTGAGAGTGGTGTCAAAATGGACTGCGTCACCAATAAGCTTACAGACCTCCGAGAGGGCTCGAATCTTCAGGATCTCCAGGTGGCATGTTACTGGTGGCGCCGCATCTTTAAATGTCTTCTCCATGTGCAACCTCTTGTATTGGCCGTAATACGAATCTTGCTGTTTACTGCCTGGACAGTATATTTTTTACATTGAATTGCAAAAAACATACCATGCTGAAAATGCGCTCTTTCACGGGCCGCTTTGTAGGAAAAGTTACAAAATTGAACACTAGCTACTTTTTGTTTGCACGGATTTGTTAATTGTTTACCCCTCAGTCATGATGCGGTAACGCTCAGCTCGAGGTTGGATACCATCATGCTCTTCCCCTCACCACGAAAGCTTCCTGAAACCGGAGCTGCAGAGTCGGCCCTTGGCCCCGCAGCCAGTGCCACGTGACGATCAGCTATTGCAAGTCCAACGGTGGGATCAAAGCCCTTCCAGCCGGCTCCGGGTAAGTAAACCTCAGCCCAGGCATGCAGGTAATTTTTACTATTTGGAAAACCTTCATGATAGCCGCTGACAAAGCGGGATCCAATCCCCTGGCTACGGCAACATGCCATGAACAGCCAGGTCAGGTCACGGCAGGCCCCCCTGCGTTCACGCAGTGTCTTTGAAGGTTCATACGGAGGACCTTCCTCGCGTAAAATCACCACGCATGTTGCGTAAAGCCGTTCGTTGAGTAACTGGAGGAAAGTCAGGGTGTCCCAGTTCGCTTCAGCAGCAATCTGATTGGAAAAAGTTGCCACCTCAGGCTCAGTGGTATCGGAAAGATATGGTTTAACAGTTGACAGGCATCTCCCTTCCCTGCTCAGCGGTAGGCGAGTCGCCTCCTCTTTGAGAAGAAATGCGAACGGATTGGTACAAAAGGTGACCACTTTGCTGTTCACCGTAACTACAAAACAATCAGTCATACCATTAAACCAGGCAACATGTTCCATATTGCCATCAAGGTCACGGCACTCAGTTAATCCGGCCGGATGCGGGCTGATATCAATGGTAAAATTAAGCAGCTGCTGCATTCCATTGGTTCGCGGTTTGAGTCTGATGGTCTGAGGTTCAAGAAAAACAGGGTTCTCGTATCGATATGTTGTAGTGTGGGTTGCGGAAAATATCATATCAGTTCTCCTGGTTCATTATACATATCGGTCAGTGGATGCAGAGACAGTTCAACCATGCACTTGCCTTGAGTGGGAAAGAGTTCTACTACAGGCACTCCTCGACGTCATCACAGTCCGGCCAGCCAGGCCAGAAGCACCTTTTTTTTAATTCTGACGTGAAGATCCGCCCTGATCTTGGCCTCCATACTTTCCCGTGTCAGTTTTTCAGCCGCTATAATTTTTTCACAGCGCAACACATGAAACCCCATATTAGACTCAACTATCTCGCTTATCTCTCCAGCTTCCATTTTAAAAAGAGTCTCCTCCAGGCTGGGATAAATTTGGCCTCGAGAGACTGGACTAATACTTCCCCCCTTCAAGGCTGAAGGACACTCGGAATAGCGCAGTGCCAGTTCACTGAAATCCACATCTGAAGACAGGGCTTTCTCACGTACTTTTGTTATTCTCACCAGGGCTGCCCGGCGGCTGTTATCAGGAAACTGGTCATTAATGGTTACCAGGATATGACGCAGGCACCTTTGTTCCGGTTTTTCATCAACTGCAGATGTAAGTATTTCGGCTACCTGTTCCTTACCAGGAGGTTCAGCACGATCTGCAACCAGAGACATGGTCGCGTCTACGGCAAGGTCTGCCTCAAGGGCCTTGGCCATGGTTTCATTATCCAGATTATTTATCCTCAGATCCTGCTCAAAAGCATCAACTGATTCATAGCGACTGGCAATTTTTGCCATTGCCTCCTTAATGGATCTTGCTGGGACAACCACCTCCATACCTTCTTTGCTTTTTAAAATCTTTTTCTGCAGAGTGCACTCATCTTCTGCCCGTTTTCTCACAGCTCTCAAGGAATGAGAATCGAGTTTGTGGGGTGCACAGTGAAACATCTGCAGGGAAAATTTAAGCATACTATAAGAGAGTAATGGCTGTACCATAAATATCACCTTGCAATGGAAATGGTTGTGTATCTACCTGTTTGTATCACTATGCAAGATTGTGACCATCTGTTTTAATCTCTTTCACCCACCTCCACTCCCTTTCCCTTTTCAACAGGTGTTATTTGTCAATTTTCGCTGTCATGAGGGGCGTTGTCCACACAGGGACACGCTGTTCAGCAGCTAGCCTTTTTATATCACATCGAAAAAATGCCCCTGCCATTGTTTTACCAAGCGTCGAAGGTACTACCATTTTGTAGAGTTTTTTCCAAAATGTAAACAACCTCACCAAAAAGGTAGCTTCTCCCTTGAAGAGAACCCTTCCCTCCTCCTAGCATAACCACCTGTTATCAAGGAACATAAATGAATTTAATTTTCTGGCACACGCTTTGAATAGTCATCACTGAAACGAATCAACTACGGGGAGGACTTTAAAGACCAGCCTCGAATAAATAATACGGCTGTTGTTGCACAAGAAGCCAGCCGGCTAATTCAAACGAAGGAGTCATACCATGAGGAAAGTAGCTATTTACGGAAAAGGCGGCATCGGCAAATCCACCACCACCCAGAACACAGTCGCTGGCCTGGTTGAGTTGGGACGGAAGGTAATGGTAGTGGGCTGTGACCCTAAAGCGGATTCGACTCGTCTGCTTCTGGGTGGACTGGCGCAGAAATCGGTTCTTGATACCCTGCGTGAAGAGGGAGAGGATGTGGAACTGGAGGACATCCGTAAACTCGGTTATGGGGGAACATGGTGCGTTGAGTCCGGTGGCCCTGAGCCTGGAGTAGGTTGTGCGGGACGTGGAATTATCACCTCCATCAATATGCTGGAGTCTCTTGGTGCCTACGAAGAGAGCGAGGAACTTGATTACGCCTTTTATGATGTTCTTGGTGATGTTGTCTGCGGCGGTTTTGCCATGCCAATTCGTGATGGTAAGGCAGAAGAAATCTACATTGTTGTTTCCGGTGAAATGATGGCCATGTATGCAGCCAACAATATCAGTAAGGGAATAGTAAAGTTTGCCCAGTCCGGGTCGGTTCGTCTGGGCGGCCTGATCTGCAACTCACGCGCTGTCGACAATGAGGCGGAAATGATAGAAAAATTTGCAGCAAAACTGGGAACCAAGATGATCCACTTTGTCCCTCGTCATAACGATGTCCAACGTGCTGAGATTAACCGTAAGACTGTTATTGAGTGGAACCCGGAACTCCCTCAGGCCCAGGTTTATCGTGACCTGGCAAAGGCGATTGATGAAAACACGGATTTTGTTATCCCAACCCCAATGGAAATCGAAGTGCTCGAAGAACTGCTCATGGATTACGGCTTGATGCAGGCAGCATAAGGCGTCTCAGAAAAAACACTTTTAAAAATTATTAAAACATACCGGCATGATACGAGAGATGCCGAAAAGTTGGAGATACAGTTATGATGATAATGATTCGCTCAATTATTCGACCTGAAAAAGCAGATGCCGTTATGGCGGCACTCATGGATGCAGGCTTTCCTGCAGTTACAAAATATGCAGTGGCGGGCCGTGGAAAACAGCGCGGTATCAAAATTGGTGACATCACCTATGACGAACTCCCCAAGGTGATGTTGATGAGTGTGGTGAATGCAGAAGAAAAGGAATTCGTCATTGATACCATCATGAACACAGCACGTTCAAAGGGCAAGGGTGCCTTTGGTGACGGGAAGATTTTTGTAAGTGATGTGGAGGAGTCCTACACTATCAGTTCCGGTACAAAAGAAACTGCAGCCGCATCTGAGGGGGTACCGGCATGAAAGAGGTAATCGCTATTGTGCGTATAAATATGATGAATCAGACAAAGCGGGCTCTCACTGATTGTGGTGTCGACGCCTTCTTTGCCCATGAGGCCCATGGCCGAGGGAAGGGATTCGTTAATCCCAGGATTCTCGAAGGAGTAGAGCATGGCTACGAGGAAGCCGCCTCCCTCCTCGGAGAAAAAGGGAAACTCTATCCCAAACGTTTACTCACGGCCGTGGTGGAAGACAGCATGGTTGGCTGTGTGGTGGACACGATCATCAACACAAATCAGACCGGCATGCCCGGTGACGGGAAAGTGTTTGTTTTGCCCCTTAAAAATGCTATCCGGGTACGAACAGGTGAGACGGGCGAAAAAGCCATTGTTTGATTTCAGGCTTTTCAAATAATAAACAACAAGAAAGCCTAACCAGAAGGAGTGCTGAAATGGTAACAGCGACTAAGAAAAAAATGGTGCAGTGGGATCCTGCCGATGTCAAAGCGGAATTGATTAAAAAGTATCCGCCCAAGGTAGCCCGTAAACGCGCCAAGCAAATAATGATTAACGAGGCATTGGAGAACGAAACGCCTGAAATTACGGCTAATGTCCGCACAACTCCAGGTATTATCACTATGCGTGGCTGTACCTATGCCGGGTGCAAGGGCGTTATCATGGGTCCAACTCGGGATATCGTCAACCTGGTACATGGCCCCATCGGGTGCAGTTTTTATGCCTGGCTGACCCGCCGCAACCAGACCGATGCAGGTCCGGATGGAGACAACTTTATAAATTATTGTTTTTCAACTGACATGCAGGAGCAGGACATCATCTTTGGTGGGGAAAAGAAGCTGGCAGCAGCAGTGCAGGAGATTTATGACCTCATGCATCCTAAATCCATAGCAATATTTGCAACCTGCCCCGTGGGTTTGATCGGTGATGATATTCACACCGTAGCCAAGAACATGAAGGATAAGTTGGGTGACTGTAATGTCTACGCCTTTTCCTGTGAAGGCTACAAAGGGGTGAGCCAGTCTGCAGGTCACCACATTGCCAACAACCAGGTGTTCAGACACATTGTCGGTGAAAATGATACCCCAACAGAAGGCGAGTTTAAAATTAACCTTTTAGGTGAATACAATATCGGTGGCGATGGCTTTGAGATTGACCGTATCTTTAAAAAATGCGGTATCACTAACATTGCAACCTTTTCCGGTAACTCAACCTATGACCAGTTTGCCACGGCTCATCAGGCTGATCTGAACGCGGTGATGTGTCATCGCTCCATTAACTACGTAGCGGATATGCTGGAAACCAAATTCGGTATTCCATGGATAAAAGTAAACTTTATAGGGGCGAATGCCACAGCCAAATCTCTGAGAAAAATTGCTGCCTATTTTGAAGACCAGGCGCTCATAGACCGGGTTGAAGCAGTGATCAAGGAAGAAATGCCCGAGGTTGAGACTGCTGTTGCCGATATACGAAGTCGTACGGAAGGCAAAACCGCCATGCTTTTTGTTGGTGGTTCCAGGGCTCACCATTACCAGGAACTTTTCAAGGAAGTGGGGATGAAAATCATTTCAGCCGGTTACGAATTTGCCCACCGCGATGATTATGAAGGACGCCAAGTACTACCAAATCTGAAGGTAGATGCAGACAGTAGGAATATTGAAGAAATTGAGGTTGAGGCTGATGCAACCCGCTTTAAGCCACGCAAAACACCTGTGCAACTGGTAGCGCTGGAAGATGCCGGAGTGAAGTTCAAGCATTATGACGGACTGGCACCTGATATGGAAGAAGGCACTCTGATTATCGATGACCTGAATCAGTATGAGGCCGAAAAACTGGTGGAGATCATGAAACCGGATATTTTCTGTGCCGGAATCAAAGAAAAGTTTTCCATTATGAAACTGGGTGTGCCGATGAAACAACTGCACAGCTACGACTCCGGCGGCCCCTATGCCGGATTCCAGGGCGCCATTAACTTCTATCATGAGATTGACAGGCTGACCAGCTCCAAAGTCTGGACCTACCTGAAAGCTCCCTGGCAGGAGAGCCCCGAACTCACTGCCGCCTACGTATGGGAATAAACTGAGACTGAAGGTGGAAGGTGCACAGGCTGAAGGGGAACAGACAAAAGATCTGTCCAGCATTCAGTCTTCACTCTTCAGCCGGATCACCTACTCTAAGAGGTATAAACAAATGCTATTACGTCACACACGAAAAGAAATAGGGGAGCGCAAGGCCGTCAGTATCAACCCTGCAAAAACCTGCCAGCCCATCGGAGCCATGTATGCGGCTCTCGGCATTCATGGCTGTCTGCCCCACAGTCACGGTTCCCAGGGGTGCTGTGCCTATCACCGATCGGCTCTGACCCGTCATTACAAAGAGCCCATTTCGGCAGCCACTTCCTCCTTCACAGAAGGGGCCTCAGTCTTTGGCGGCCAGGCCAATCTCCTCCAGGGGATTAATAATATTTTCTCTGTTTATGAGCCGGATGTAATTGCCGTTCATACCACCTGTCTTTCAGAAACCATTGGCGACGATTTGCCCCAGATCAGGAAAAAGGCCCAGACAGAGGGAAAAATACCTGAAGGAAAATATGTGATAGGAGCCTCCACTCCGAGCTATGTGGGGTCGCATGTCACCGGTTTTTCCAACATGGTTAAATCCATGATTGAATTTTCGGAAAAAACAGGCAGGAAAAACGGCAAAATCAATATTATCCCAGGCTGGGTAGAACCCTGCGACATGGAAGAAATCAAGCGTATGGCCAAACTCACGGGAGTGGAAACAATTATGTTTCCTGACACCTCAGGTGTTTTAAATGCTCCCATGACCGGCGAGTACAAAATGTTCCCGGATGGTGGCACAACCATAGCGGAACTGAAATCCACAGGAGATTCTACCGGTACCCTTGCACTCGGCGAATGGTGTTCAGCTGATGCAGCCAGAGTGCTTGACAAGAAATGTAAGGTTCCTTGCAGGGTGCTGGACATGCCCTTTGGTCTCAAGGCCACCGATCGTTTTGTCGATGCCATGAGAACCATCGCAGGGGTTTCCGTTTCAGACGAACTGGCTGTTGAACGTGGACAGTTGGTGGATATGATCACTGATATGCACCAGTATTTTTATAAGAAAAAAGTCGCCATTGCCGGTGATCCGGATCAGGTCATCGCCATGGTTGAGTTTCTCGTTTCAATTGACATGTGTCCGGTTCACGTGGTCACCGGAACACCTGGCAAGAAGTTTGAAAAACGGATTAAAGAAATCACAAAAGATAAAGGTTTTGAAGTGAATGTAAAAGCCAGAGGTGATCTCTTTCTTCTCCATCAGTGGATACAGAACGAACCGGTGGATCTTCTGATCTGCAATACCTACGGTAAGTACATTGCACGGGATGAGGATATTCCCTTTTTGCGGTGGGGATTCCCAATACTTGATCGCCAGGGCCATCAGTACTTTCCCACTGTTGGATATAAGGGTGGATTGCGTCTGCTGGAAAAAATTCTTGGTCTGCTTCTTGATCGCAAGGATCGGGATGATCCTGAAGAGTCATTCGAACTGGTTCTGTAAGGAGTACAGCCATGTATGATGGAACTTACACAGACCATATGGCGCTGCATGTCAAGCTGCCCATTGCTCCCCAGGCCAATCATCGACTAAGCGGGGCTGCAGATAGTAAAATAGATTCCACGTCCCTGGTTCCCGCCGAGGCCGTGGCCTGGGTGCAGGCACTCCGCAAAGGAGGGAAAAAAATTCAATCTATTGAACTCTGTGGCCCTGGTGATGTTCTGGCTTCGGTTCCGACTACTTTGAATTGTCTGGAGCTTCTCCAGCCTGAAATTCATGATGCTGAACTTTCTTTGACCACTATCGGCCTGGGAGCCGCATCATTGGCCTCCACTCTGGCTCATTTTGGCGTAAAAACAGTGAACCTGCTGGTGGATACCGTCTCAGCTGAAACAGCAATGAAACGGTATGTATGGATCCGTCCTGCCAAAAAGAACGTCCCGATAACCCAGGCGTCCAGAATACTTATCAGTGCCCAGGCCGAGGCTGTACAGGCCTTAAAAGATGCTGGCATCAGAGTGATTGTACGATGCACTCTGGCTGCCGGAGTCAATGATGGAGAAGTTGCAGCCATTGCAAAAAAAATGGCAGGTCTGGGCGCCGGGGCTATGGAAATTGATGGAGAAGATGGCACCTACCTGGAAAAACTGTCCGGACTGGCTTCTACCTATCTGCCTGCGGCAGTCTACCAGGCTGCACCGGAGCTTCCACCTCCGGGAACACCAAACTCGTGTGCGGATATCAGCATGCCTAAACCAACAGAAGGACGGCCGAATGTCGCTGTGGTCAGTACCAATGGAATGGATGTTGATATGCATCTTGGCCAGGCACCACAGGTACTGATCTACGGCCCCCGAGACGATGGTTTGGCCTGTCTCCTGATGGCCCGGCAGACACCAGGCACTGGCGGTGGTCCCAATCGCTGGAAGATCCTGGCTGAAGAGTGTCTCCACGACTGCTTTGCCCTTCTGGCAACCCATGCCGGTGATACACCCCGAAAAGAACTTGCCGAGCTTGGGATCCAGGTGATTCTCACTGAAGACAATGTGGAAGGCCTGGTGGATGTCCTTTACGGCGGTGGTAAAAAAAAGAAATGTAAAAAATAGAGGAGAAGTACAATGGCTTTACCGGAAAGAATGATCCTTGTCTGCCAGTCGTTTCGTGTGGTTGGGGACAAGAAGGGAATCTGCCATAAGGGTACCGACGGGTTTCTGCAATACATTGAAGAAGAGGTGCTGGATCGTGGGCTTGATTGTCTCGTCACCGCCACCACCTGCCTCAAGCAGTGCGACAACGGCCCCATCATGGTTATCCAGCCAGAAAACTGGTGGTTTAAAGGGGTTTCCAGTGAAGAGGCAATTGATGCCATCCTCGATGGCCTGGAAGATGGTGAGCCCGCGTCGGAATATCTGATTGGATAAAAACAATACCTGATTACCATCGAAACTCAGCTTTGCAACCCAGAGTTGTTCCGTGTCGATTATATGGGACGCCATAAGGACTGAAGAAAACAATGGCCGACATCATCTTTTATGAAAAGCCCGGATGTATCAATGGTGAGAAACAGAAAGCCATACTCCGGGCCGGGGGACACTCTTTACATTGCCTGGACATCCTCAATTTTCCGTGGACACGTGAAAAACTTCTGGCCTTTGTAATGGGAAAGAATCCTGTGGAAATGATAAATCAGACCGCCCCGGCGATAAAGCGTGGTGAAATCGTACCAAAACAGCTCACATTTAATGAAGCCGTCGACATGATGTTGCTGGATCCCATCCTAATCAAAAGACCTCTTATTGAGGTGGATGGTATGGCTATTCAAGGCTTTATGGACTCGCGTCTCACCCCCTACCTGGGAGACTGGGACAACAGTGTCGATGTGGTAACCTGTCCCAATCTGCAGGGCATTTCCTGTGATGAACAGAAGAGGGAAACCAATGACATTTAAGTCACACCTTGAATCCCGTGGAGAACGATGTCCGAAATGTGATTCCAGGGCAATAAAAACCAGTGATACACCGAAAAAGATACGTACTGACACGGTACATGTTGCCATGTTCTGTGCCACCTGTGGTGCCAGATGGCGAAATATTTATACTCTCAGCAAATCCGAAGAATTGTAGAAATGATCAACTCATCCATTGCAGGTATGTGTGTGCGTCAGGCCAGGAAAGCCGATCTTGATGAGCTGGCTGGCCTGCTTCAGCAGCTTTTTACAATTGAGGAAGATTTCCGTTTCGATGCCGCCCGGCAACACCGGGGACTCGAAATGCTGCTTGATCGTGATGGTGCTGTTGTTCTCGTTGCCGAAAAAGAGAACAACGTTATCGGCATGTGTACCGGGCAACTTATGATATCCACTGCCGAGGGTGGGCATTCCCTGCTTGTTGAAGATGTGGTGGTGGATGAGCAATGGCGAGGGAGAGGTATCGGCACCGGACTGCTCAAGGCTTTGGAAGATTGGGGAGAAAAAAAGAAAGTATCCCGTTACCAGCTTCTGGCAGATAAGTCGAATGATGCGGGGATCAGATTTTACCGTAAACACAACTGGCAGCAAACAGAACTTATCTGTCTGCGTAAACACCCATTGATGGGTACCAGCAAAGGAAAGGGATAAAGAGATCATGAACAATACAAAGGTGGCAACACCCCCCTCCATGGTGGGATTTGGCGATATCAAGGGTAAACCGGAACCTATCGATGATTGGGATATTTTTCTCCATGATGGCGATGCCTTTTTGAAAACGGGCCTTGCTGCCCACACAAAAGGAAAAAAGGCCTTTACTCCTGAGATCCTTTACAACATCGTTGCCATGGCCATTGAAAAATTTGTAATGGCCGCCCTTATGCAGCGTGGTGCTCTGCCATACAACCATACTATGGGGGATCTGGTTGAGGCCATGGATGAAGTATTTCCTGATGCCATGGGCGATCTGAAAAATAGTCTCCTTGATCTTGACCGTTACCAGGAGATTTGCGATGTGGATACCTTTACTGTCATCCCTCCTGCTTTTGAGGAAATCCCAAAGATGCTGACTCTGGCAGAGAGGATGCAAACTCTGGCATACCAAACAACAGGGGAGATAGAAAAATGACGCTGAGACCACTGGGTACTGTGAGGGAAATTCTTGAATCTGCAGGAATGGGACTCTCCTACGCATACGAAGATCTGGTTTTCCTGGAACACAACGGCTTCCTGCTTCAGTTTACCGACAGGTCGCAGGAAGTACTGATACACATCAATGAAGAAGCAAAAGAAGAAGACCTGGCTTTTTCCCTGACACTGTTACAGGGGAAGGCTAAAGAAAACAGGATGGTTTTTAGCAGAGGGAGTTATTACCGGTTGAGCCAGGCTGATGAGGAAAATATCCGAATCGAGTTTTTACCAACTGAAAAATCTGTGAACTAAGGAGAATACAATGGCCAGAGAAGATGTTGAGAAGTTGTTAATCGCCGGTGGAGAAGACAAACACCTGCGGGCAAAATATGATGTACCGGCAACCAGGGAGGAGTTTGTTGAGCTGGCTGCCAGTGAGGGGTATGAGTTTACTGTCGAAGAACTTGACGCTATTCTTAAAGAGTCCGGAGATGTCTTCGAAAAAAATGGAAATCCCCCAAAACGCTCAATCTGGTGGACATAGATAGTATTTAGGGGAGCCTCGAAAGACAGCTTTTCAAGGTCCTTTTAAAGGGTGTACTTGCAATAGACAGTAGTGTAATGGTTTGTTTTTTTAAATATCAGACCTGATTACTGGCCATTTATGATAGAGGTGGAATGGAAAAAGCAGAATCAACTGAATGATTCTGCTTTTCTCGTTTTTGTTACTTCAGACCTTAGCTTGGTACAGGTGCCCATGCCCCTCCACACACAATCTTGCATCACTTGAATAACAGCTATGGAACTACAAGGACAGGGCAATACATAGTACTCAAAACCTTATGCGTGACACTCCCAAGGAAAAGGCCAGAAATATCCGAATGACCCTGTGATCCCATAATTATCAGATCATATTCTTTAGATTTTGAAATATCGGCTAATATTTTACCAGGTAATCCACGAATCGGTTTAAGGGTATAATCTACACCCCTATCTCTGAAAATTTCTTCTGCAACTTTCAGGATATTTTCGGATTTGCTTTTACATATCTCCTCTAGATCACATAGTAATGGACTTGGTACTTCCATTATACTTGGATTCAAGTCATAACAATTAATAATTGTTACATGGGAGCCCATTTGTTTTGCAATAGAAAGTGCGCAATGAGCTGCATTTATTGAATAGGTAGAATCATCAAAAGGAAGGAGGATTTTTTCGAATTTCATTACAATGGTTCCTTGGGAGGTGAAAGTAGCATTTGTTATGCTTGGTGCACATGCAATGAATTGTATCTCTGTAAAAAGGATAGCATTTCGATCGGAAAAATCAAACTATAAAATCCAAGACTAAGATGTCAAACCCTTTTGTGCACTCAATACTCCAAGTACACCTCCATAGGTGATAGAGCTAATAGCCAGTGGCGTATTTGCTACCGCACCTTTATACAGGCTCGTGTAATCTAATCTCAGTACTCTAGTTGCTATACTATTCATAATAAAATGATCAGTGCTGTCTCATAGTTGAATATGTACTTAACTTGACAGGAGAAGAGATATTTGATGAACGAAAACTGCAGGTGATTTACATTATCGCCTACCCTTGGCGACATAGCTAACCAGTCGGCCCCGAACTTGCGACAAGAAACACCGCACTGTACCTAATTAGCCATTATCAAGTGATACATTGAGCCATTCAAGAGCTTCAGCGAAACTTCTAAAAACTTCAGTGTTTACATCTGCACCTTCAATAAGTGTCTGGTGTACACGCGAAGATCCGTATGTAAGGTCAACTGGAGATACAAAAGTACATTTTTCTTCTCGCAATTATCTGTAAAATATCTCCATGGCTACGGTTTGCGCCTTCTGTCTTTATCGAATAATTCACTAAAGCCTTTATTCATTTTTCTGTGACAAAAAAGAAGTCACTCTTCTTTTTTGTCAACTTTCCTACATTCTGTGTAGTTCGGCATATGGTTTTCTGTCAAACAGGATCACCTTCTATCTCCCCTGAATAAAAGAGTATAGTTCGCTTTTATTCTTCTGGCACAATCGTTGCTTTTCTTGAATCAAAGAAACCATCAACTATTGAAGGGAAAAGCATGGAACTCTTAAAAGAACGAGAAGAACAGATTCATCGAACAGGTGAACAACCTTTCACTCTGACATGTAATAAAGACTCTCTGGCTGGAGCTGTGAGTCAACGGGCCTGTGTGTTCTGTGGCTCACGGGTGGTGCTTTATCCCATCGCCGATGCCCTGCATCTGGTTCACGGTCCAATCGGCTGTGCTGTTTATACCTGGGACATCCGGGGAGCGCTGTCTTCGGGTCCCGAACTGCATCGTCTTTCATTTTCAACGGATCTTCAGGAAATAGATGTCATCTTCGGAGGCGAAAAGAAACTGACAAACGCCCTCTTTGAACTCATCGAACGCCATAGTCCCAAGGCCGCTTTTGTCTATTCCACCTGTATTGTTGGAATCATTGGCGATGATCTCGAAGCTGTGTGCAGAAATGTGCAAAAAGAGGTGAACATCCCGGTAATCCCTGTGAAATCAGAAGGCTTCAAGGGAAACAAACGTGCAGGCTACACCGCTGCCTGCAATGCCATGGCTCGTCTTATCGGTACCGGCGATACCACGGGAATATCTCCCTACTCCATTAATATTCTGGGTGATTTCAATCTGGCGGGTGAGATCTGGATGATCCGTGAATATTTCGAACGTATAGGGGTTGAGGTGGTGGCCAATATCACCGGAGATGGACGAATAGCGGATATTCAGCGTGCCCATGGTGCCGCCCTCAATGTTGTGCAGTGTTCCGGATCAACTATGGATCTGGCCAAAGTGATGGAGGATGAATATGGGATTCCTTCCATGCGGGTATCCTATTTCGGTGTCGAAGATATGGCCCAGGCCCTCTATGACGTGGCCGGACATTTCAACAACCCGGAAATCATGGCGAAAACACAAGCGCTTGTAAAAGAAGAACTGCAGGAACTGCTGCCAAAACTTGAGTTTTACAAAAAAGCATTGACCGGCAAAAAAGCAGCTATCTATGTGGGTGGCTCTTTCAAGGCTTTTTCTCTGGTCAAGGCTTTTCGTCTGCTGGGTATGGATGTGGTCATGGTGGGCAGCCAGACAGGTACCGAACAGGAGTATCGTGAACTCGCCGAAATCACTGACCCTGGCACCATCATTGTTGACGACACCAACCCCCTTGAACTTACCAGTTTTCTAGAAGAAAAAACTGTGGATATCTTCGTCGGCGGAGTCAAGGAACGCCCCATTGCCTACAAACTCGGCGTTGGTTTTTGTGATCATAACCACGAACGTAAAGAGGCCCTGGCTGGATTTGTCGGGATGCTCAATTTTGCCGAAGAAGTGTACTCCTCTGTGATGAGTCCGGTCTGGCGCTTCACCTACCAGAAAGCAGAGAAAAAATAACACTGAGCAGGAAAGCACTGTCTCATTAAACAGTTGTATAAATGAGGGACATTATGTCTAAAAATCCTCCCAATTACATTTCAACCACCAATGCCTGTAAACTTTGCACTCCTTTAGGCGCAGCAATTGCCTTTAAAGGGATTGAAGGTGCGGTTCCCTACCTCCATGGTTCCCAGGGCTGTGCCACCTATATGCGGCGCTATATCATCAGCCATTTTAACGAGCCCATCGATATTGCTTCGTCTTCACTTTCGGAAAAGCATGCAGTCTATGGCGGAGGTGCTAACCTCAAGCTTGGTTTGATAAATGTCACAAAAAAATATCGTCCCCAGCTTATCGGAATTGCCACCACCTGTCTCACCGAGACCATAGGCGACGATGTAAAGATGTTTCTCAACCAGTATGAGCAGGAAGTGAAAGGTGAAAAACCGACCATGGTTGAAGTGGGTACTCCGAGTTACAACGGCACTCACATGGAAGGCTTTCATAATGCTGTGGCTTCTGTGGTCGACGCGCTTGCTGGGAAAAAAGACGGCGGAGCCGAAGGAACTCCAGTGAATATTTTACCAGGATTTGTCTCTCCTGCGGATATCCGTTACCTGAAGGAAATCACAGAAGATTTTTCCCTTAACCCCACGATTTTGCCGGACATCTCGGACACCATGGATGGCCAGGCCGCCAAGACCTACGAAAAGATACAACCAGGTGGAACTCCGATTTCAGCCATAGCTACCATGGGCAATGCCCTGGCCAGCGTGGAATTTGGTCACACCATGAGCGAGAAGAGCGGTGGTGCTATTCTTGCTGAAAAGTTTGCTGTGGAAAATATCAGAATATCTCAGCCCGTGGGGATTCGTGCTTCGGATCGTTTTTTTGATCACCTGGTAAAACTCTCCGGTTTGCCAATTCCTGAGAAACATCGGGCAGAGCGTGGTCGTCTAGTGGATTCCTATGTAGATGGGCACAAATATATCTACGGTAAGAAAGCCATAGTTTACGGAGAAGAAGACATGGTCGTCGGGCTTACAGCCTTTCTGGCCGAGATAGGCGTAATTCCCATACTTTGTGCCTCTGGTGGAAAGAGCAGGAAATTTGCCGAGAAAATCGCTGAAGCCACCGGGGATCTGCTGCCCGAACAGCCCCAGGTCCATGAAGGCATGGACTTCTATGACATCAGTGAGCTTGCCGAAAGCTTAGAGCCTGATCTTCTGGTGGGACATTCCAAGGGATATCCTCTGGCCCAGAAACTTTCCATACCACTTATAAGGGTGGGTTTTCCAATCCACGATCGCATGGGCGGGCAACGTATCCTTCACCTCGGTTACCGGGGGGCACAACAACTGTTCGATCTGATAGTGAACGCCTGCATTGCTAAAAAACAGAGCGATTCACCGATCGGTTATTCGTACATGTGACTTTAATGGCTGGAGGCCTGAGCCCTGCAGTCATAGAGATATTAGTAGTTATAAAAAAGGAGATTCAAATGAAGACAACCGCTTCCACCCCTGATTATTCCCGCCATCCATGCTTTAATGCTGAGGTCAAAGGAAAATTTGGCCGAGTGCATCTTCCCGTGGCACCAAAGTGCAATATTCAGTGTAATTATTGTAACCGCAAGTATGACTGTGTAAACGAATCCCGGCCAGGTGTCACTTCCACCATTCTGTCACCGGAACAGGCTCTTGTCTACATGGATAAGGTCCTGACTGCTGAACCCCGCATCAGTGTCGCAGGTATTGCAGGTCCCGGCGATCCATTTGCCAATGCCAATGAGACCCTTGGCACCATGCAGCTTTTACGGAGACACTATCCGGATCTCATCCTCTGCCTCTCCAGCAATGGTTTGGGTTTGACTCCTCATGTGGATGAGGTTGCCGATATCGGTGTTTCCCATGTCACCGTGACAGTGAATGGCATCGATCCGGAAGTGACAAAGAATATATACAGCTTTGTCCGCGATGGGAAAATCATCTATCGCGGCTTGCAAGCTGCTGAACTTCTTCTAGCCAGACAGATGGCAGCTATTGAAAAGCTGAAATCCCGCGGTGTAACCGTAAAAATCAATTTTATCACCATTCCCGGAATCAATGATCATCACGCTGAAGCCACAGCAGAAACCATGGCAAAAATGGGGGTAGATCTTTTTAACTGCATGGCCATGCTCCCCAATGCAGATACACCTTTTGCAGATGTGGTGGAACCAACCAAGGCCACTATGAATGCACTGAGGAACGGCTGTGAGAGACATCTTCCTCAGATGCGCCACTGTAAGCGGTGCCGTGCTGATGCTGTTGGTTTACTTGGGAATGACAGATCAGGTGAAATGGCTGGCTGCCTCAATGCCTGTGCCACCATGCCCGCCACTCCTCCAAAGGTACGACCTTACGTCGCAGTGGCCAGCATGGAAGGAATGCTTGTCAATCAGCACCTCGGTGAAACAACCAAGTTTCTTATCTATGGAAAAGAAGATAACGGCTATACACTCGTCGAGGAACGCAAGGCTCCACCCGTTGGTGGAGGGATTGGGCGCTGGGAGGCACTTACCAGATTACTCTATGATTGTCGGGCCGTTATTGTCAGTGACATGGGAGAATCTCCCAGGGAAGTCTTTAAGAGGGCTGGCATCGATCCTATTACCATGTCCGGTTTTATTGAAGCGGGACTGGAGGCTGTTTATACGGGAAAAAATTTAGCTCCCTTGAAAAGAAGGGCCAAGAAAAGTTGTGGCAGCGGTGCTTGTCTAGGTACTGGCACCGGCTGTGGTTGAGTACCATTTGTATCGGACTAAAGAACATGAGGGGAGAGGGCTGACCACTCTCCTCAGTTCTTTTTTTAACCTGATTACCATCGAAACTCAGCTTTGCAACCCGAAACAACTCCTCCTCAGGCGGTTAGGCTGAGGATCAGTGGTAATCAGGTTTTTTAATGTTGCCTCATGTACGATTACCCGGAAAAAGAGGAAACAAAAGCTTACATTTCTCCCCCCCAAAAGAACTGCATAAAACCTGGATTCTACGCCAGTAGCGTATGCTCCAGCAGTATTTTACACCCAATAGTAATCAGGACAAGACCGCCTGCCAGCTCAACCTTCTCTTCAAAGATATGTCCCAGAGATGCTCCAATGTGGGCTCCCGCCAGGGAAAAAAGAAAGGTAACACATCCGATGATAAGTATCGGTTCAACGATGGCAATATCAAGAAAGGAAAATGTAAAGCCGACCACCAGGGCATCAATACTTGTTGCGATTGACAACGAAACAAGAATATAGAGTTTAAGAGGATTGGCCGTATTCTCCCCTTCTTTCAGAATGCGGGACTCATAAATCATCTTTCCTCCAATGAGGCACAGAAGAACGAAGGCAATCCAGTGATCCAGGGCGCGAAAGCTGTCATTGGCAATACTGCCAATGCTCCAGCCAACCAGTGGCATAAGCGCCTGAAAAAAGCTGAAAAAAAGAGCGATGCGCATGGCGTGGTGAAATCGCATCTTGTCAATTATCGCGCCACTGCTGACCGACACTGCAAAGGAATCAGCAGCAAGTCCTGCTGCAATAAAAACAATCTCAGCCAGATTCATATCTTCCTATCCCACATTTCTAATAGGCCAATGAGAAAAATATTTCACCCCAAACTCCCGACGGTAACGGCAGCAATAAAGGCATAACGGGCAAACTTTCCAATAAAGACGAGTACTGCAAAGAGAAAGAAGTTACATCGCAGGGAACCGGCGACCAGACAGAGTGGATCACCAATTATCGGAACCCAGGAGAGCAGGAGTGCCCAGGAACCATACCTGCGAAAGAACGCAGCAGCCCTTTCAGTCTGCTCCATATTCACCCGTAGAACCTTCTGCAGCAAGAAAGCCGAACCCCATATACCGACCCCATAGGTAGTACAAGCCCCGAGGAAATTTCCTACCGTGGCAACCGTCACCGCACTGCCCGGATCAAAAAGCTTGAGGATCAGAGCAACCAGCAGCCACTCGGAGCCCAGGGGCAGAACCGTGGCAGCAAGAAAACTCAGGACAAAAAGGGCCGGAAGGCCATTATTAAGGAGAAACAATTCCATTTCAGCCCCTTCTCTTACTTCTTCGCCTGCTGTGACAGTTCCCCAATGGCCTGTTTCACAAAGGGATATACTGTTTCTGCAATTATTGCATGTCCCTTCTCATTGGGATGAATGGTGTCAGCCTGATTGAGAGCAGCTTCACCGGCAACCTGCTGCAGGAAAAAGGGTATCAGGAGACACCCCTGTTCATGAGCAACGGATGGATAGATCTCAGCAAACTCTCTGGTATAGTCCGCACCAAGGTTCTGAACGATCTGCATGCCGGCAAGCAGTACGGTAATATCAGCTTCCTGGAGGATCTGCACGGCCTTACTGATATTCTGCCGCACCACAACGGGAGGAATACCTCGAAAGCCGTCATTGGCACCCGTTTCCAAAATAACAATTTCAGGTTTCTGAGCGACGATCCATTGCATCCGCGAGAGGGCACCGCTGCTTGTCTCACCACTGATCCCTGCATTGATCACCTGCCAGTGATATCCACCCCTGTGAAGTTTTTTCTCCATGATAGCAGGCCATGCATCCTCTTCCATCACCCCCAGTCCTGCTGTAAGACTGTCACCAACAGCAATGATAGTGCCCTTATAGCGGACAACAACAGCTGGCTTCCCGGTGTCCGTTGGATTTTCCTGCTGATCGCAACCAAGGAGGAGAAAAACACAAAACAGCCAGAAAATCATTCCGAAAATATTCCCGGCTTTGTACTTTAGTCTTATTTTCTTCATCGCTTACTCTTCCTTCTCGTCTCGAAGATAGGCAATCGGTTTCTGCTGTATAATTGAAACAGAGGCTCCAAGACCCACCGCAATAACCAGCACAAGGGTCGCTGTAATCATAAACAGGGTGCTGCCTGGTAAGAACTGGTAGCTAATGTCAAGAACCCGGCGGCAGATAAACCAGCTACCGACATGAGAAATCAGAGCTGCAAGCAGGGCACTTAGCAGTGCAATAATCAGATTTTCATAGCTGAACACCCTGAGGACAAAGGATCCCTTCGCACCTAGAATCTTAAAATAAACAGCCTCACGAATCCTGGTGAGACGGGTTGCGAAAATGGAGCTTATAAGGATCAGTACTCCGGCAACAATTGAAAATGAAGTAAAAAACTGAATAATAGATGACATTTTATGCATTATTCCACCAAGAAGTTTCACCGTGGAGCCAATATCAATAACGCTGATATTGGGTAATCTGCCAGCAAGGGTATTCTGCAACGTGCTCAGCACATCCTGCTCTATTCTGACAGCAGAGAAGATGGTCTGGGGAGCATCCTTAAGAGATCCGTCCGGAAAGACAAAGTAGAAAAATGGTCGCACCTTTGACTCGGTTCGAGTCCGCATACTTGTAACCCGCGCTTTCAAAGGAATACCCTGCACCCTGAAATGCAGCAGATCGCCAATCCGAATATTTCCATTCCTGGCAACGGTATCCAGCACAGAAACGGGCAACTCTCCACGTGCCGACAGTTCATTCACTGCAGTACCAAAAAGGCTTTTCCCCTCAAACAGCTGCTCGTCCTGAAGGAGTACGTTACGATAGGTGAGATTAAATTCACGACTCATGCTGTCCCCCCGTTTTCGTTCCCTGTCCTTCTCTCTATTGATGGCCTGATCATTGATGGCAGCAAGCCTGGCCCTGATGATCGGAAAATACTCTGCCTCTCTTCCAAGGATTTCAGCAAACTCGTTTTTCTGCTCTGACTGGATATCCAGAAAATAAGCATTGGGCAGATCAGCAGGATAAGAATCTATAAATGTGGCCCTGAGATTCTGATCGATCAGGTATATGGAAAAGATAACGGCAAGCGAAGTACTGAGGGTAACAACAAGGGCCCGGGTTGCGTTGTTTGGTCTGAACAAACCGCGCAGGGCCTGGCGGAGTGACAGCGATCGCGGTCTGCTCTTCTTCATACAAAAGAGCAGACCCTGTGTAAAGAGAGATGCCAGGCCAATAAGGATACAGATCCCCATGATGAAATACAAACCGATCTTCACCTCCTCAAGCTGCCAGATAACCAGCCCTGCAAAGAAGACAACAATCAATGCGATTATGCTGTAGTGAAGGATTCCACGCCCTCCCCTGTCAATCTCCCTGCGAAAGATATAGGCAGGTTTTAAATTTCTGAGACGCAGCAGGGGAAGAAGGGAAAACAGGGTCACAACAACCATCCCGAGGGCAAGGCCCTCAAGGACAGCACTCCAGGAAATCGTCAGACTGACGCTGGCCGGCAGTATGCCTCCAAAGAGAATGGGGAAGTAAAGTTGCAGCAGGGAGCTCAGGGTAAGGCCCACAAGCGTCCCCGCTGTGCCGAGCAGCATAACCATGGCCGTAAAGTGGCTGATAATAAAGCGGTTTGTTGCACCAACTGACTTCATTATTGCAATGGTATACTCACTGTCACGAAACACTGCATACAGTGATGTCTGGATACCTATACCGGCCAACACCAAAGTAAAGAGGCCGACAAGGTTGAGGAAGAAGAGGAGGTTGCTGAAAAAACGCTTAATTCGTGAATTATCGGTCTTGAAGGTTGTAACGCTTTCCTGGGGAACAAGCGCTTTTTCTGTAAATTCCCCAACAAGCTTCTCAACCCGAGCAGCATCAGCCACTTTCAGCAGATACTTGAACTGTATTCTGCTGCCTTTTTTGATAAGATCAAGCTTTTCCAGGTCGGCAGCGGCTATAAAGATCCGCGGTCCAAAGGAAAAAAAAGAAACCGGTCGGTCCGGCTCATGGGTGATCACATCAGCAATCTTGAGCGTGGCGGAACCTATCTGGAGACTCTCTCCGATTTCCACCTGGAGACGATCCAGGAGCAGCTGTTCGACGATGATTAATCCTTCACGGAGCACCGTTGAAAACTCCCGCCCCGAGAGCAGTTCCACCCTGCCATAAAAGGGGTATCCCTTTTCAACCACCTTCAGGCCACTGAGAACAGATTTTTCTGATCGTTGACTGCTGGCCATACTGTAAAAGGTGTTCACCAGGGCAGCCTGCAGAACTCCCTGTTCCTCATAGTCGTCTACAGCATCAAGCAGTACTTTGGAAAGGGGATAATGGGACTCCAGCCTGATATCAGCCCCATGGAGTTGCCGGGCATCGTTGAGCATCGAGCGACGGACACTGCCACTGAATCCTCCCAGCGAAGTCAGGATTAACAGGGACAGAGCAACACAGGCCACAAAGATAAGGGACTGTTTGCGAGAACTATTAATCTGCCTGAGAATGAAACGAAGATGCAGCATCAGCTCAGTCTTCATCCTCTTGAGAGTGGATCATCCTGCCATCTAGCAGCCGAAAGACATGATCCGCCTGGCGGCTTATCTCGCTACTGTGGGTAGCCAGCACCAGTGTCGTTTTGAACTCCCGGCGCAGTTCGAGCAGGAGTTCCATAATGTTTTTGCCATTTGCCGAATCCAGATTCCCGGTGGGTTCGTCGGCAAAGACGATCTGCGGCTTGTTGATCAAAGCCCGGCAGATAGCAATCCGCTGCTTTTCTCCTCCGGAAAGCTGGTGGGGGAAATTATTCTTTCTCTGGCTCAGTCCCACCCTATGCAGTAACTCTTCTGCCTTCTGAACAGCCTGCGGATCCCGGTTTAATTCGGCGGGGAAGGCAATATTCTCTATGGCAGTGAGGGAAGGAACAAGGTGGAAAGACTGGAAGACATAACCGATTGTCCGGTTCCGAAAGGGAGCAAGTGCATCCTCACTTAAATTGGTAATGTCGGTTCCCGAAAGACCTATTGTCCCCGAATCCGGTCTGTCCAGTCCTGAAAGAAGACTCAACAGCGTTGATTTCCCGCTGCCGCTTTTTCCTTCAACAACGACAAAACCGCCGATTTGAACGGTAAGGCTGACATCATCAAGGACAAGAATTTTCCTGGAGCCAACAATGTAGGACTTACACAGATGAAAAGCTTCGAGCCCTTTACTGGACATAGTATTTTTCCCATTCCAATTCATATACTTCCTACAACAACTCGGTTTTTGCCCGATCTTTTTGCCTGATAGAGTGCCCTGTCGGCCCGTTTTAGCAGTTCGCTCTTCCCAAGCCCCCCGGCAAACTGAGCGATCCCGAAACTGCTTGTTACCTTCAGCCTTGCAGCCGCTGTAACAATCACAGCATCCTGAAGGACACAGCGTATTTTTTCACAGAGGTGGAGGGCCTGTTCCACGGAGGTATCGGGCAGGAGTATGGTAAACTCCTCTCCACCCCACCTGGCCACAAAATCCTGTTCTCTGGTGTTACGCTGCAGGAGTTCTGCAAGCGACTTTAGAACCTCGTCGCCAGCATCATGGCCATGGGTATCATTCACCTCTTTAAAATTGTCGACATCAAGCAATACCAGAGAAAATGGCTCTTTTCTTCTTCTTGCCTCCCTGGTGATCTGGTTAAAAATAAGATCAAAGTGCTGACGATTCGCCAATCCGGTCAGGCGGTCGGTCATGGCCATATCTTCATAACGAGCCTTTGTTTTCTCCTGTCGAAAATAGACATACCCACCAACCATAAAACAGGCCGCAACTACAAGGACTCCAAACATTACCTTTGAAAGCCGCTGTTGGGAGTCACTTAAGGTCTGGTCGGCCCGGTAACTGACAAAATAGGCAGCAGTATCCCCTTTTATATTTTCCACGGGTAGAAAAGTGGCTATCAGAGTCTTCTTTTCCTTAGGAACAGAGGCGACAACGGA
Organism: Desulfocapsa sulfexigens DSM 10523; assembly: GCF_000341395.1. Taxonomy (GTDB): domain Bacteria; phylum Desulfobacterota; class Desulfobulbia; order Desulfobulbales; family Desulfocapsaceae; genus Desulfocapsa; species Desulfocapsa sulfexigens. The sequence continues at coordinate 416,160 of NC_020304.1, forward strand.
GAAGGCCTCACCATCCTGAAGCCTTGAGTCAATTTTCTCACGAAGCTGGCTGTTTATTTTTTTCAAGGTGGCAAAGGAAACAATATTCAGGGCGGGCAGGGCCTCCCTGGTCCGACTCACCACCTCTTTCAGCTTCACATGATATGAAGAAACCCTGCACTGTTCATAATACGAGCGGGCACTGTCCAAAATCGTTTTATCAATAATATCTGACCGTATCATAAAGGAATAGATGGCTGGAAATATGCGGGTGGCAAGGTTTCTAATGGCCAGAAACGGAAAAGAGATTTCCACACTTCCGACAAATTCACCGCGATAATACAGGGGATAGACATTGCGAAATCCATAAATAACAACCCCTTCCTCAAAGCCGTTTATGGCCTTGCCGGTTTCATTCACCAGGCCAATAGAGTACCGTACACCTTCCAATGAATCGCCGAAGAGAGCTGGTTTATGAAAGCGAAGAAAACTGATGCTGCCAGGCAGATGGAAGTGCAGGATACTTTTACCACCCTGTCCCTGTAGATTTCGGTACAGTGGCAGCAGCTTGTAATAGAGGGCTTCCCGCTTGCGTTGCTGTTCCATGGCAGAACCCTTGCTGGCTGTTGCCATGGTGGAAAGTATGTCCTCCTTATTGATAATATTGCTAAAGAGGGCATCTGCCAGGCTATTCAGAGAATAGATAAGAGCCTTCAGCTGATACTCCTGCTGGATCGTCGCGTTTTCCAGATAGTTAGATTCCCGTTCTTTTTTTTGAAAATAGAGGAAACTGAGTACTAGAGACGTAAAAATGGTTACGAGAAGCACATGATACAAAAATTTGTTTTTGATTTCTGCCATAAAGATAGACGCTCTCATCCAATTTCTCAGTTCTAGCGGTAAAGAAGCACCCCGTTACTGTTCCTGGGAAAGTACGGGCAACAGCACTCGGACGGTTGTTCCCCTGCCAACAGTACTCTCGACCAGTATGGCACCATGGTGGGCCTGCAGGATCCCTACAATCAAGGTAAGCCCAAGTCCTCTTCCTACAAATCTGGTGGAATAAAAAGGTTCAAAAATCCGGGACAGATTCTCCGGACTGATACCATGGCCACTATCCCTTATCTGGCAAAATACGTACTGCCCGGCTTTTATGCCTGCTCCCTGGAAGATCACCGGAAAGGCACTTGCTGTAAAAAATTTGCTTCCAAAGGATACCTCGATCTCTCCTGCTTTGTCATCAAGAGACTCGACTGCATTGTCAACTATATTCTTAATGACATCCTTCATCTGCTGTGGATCCAGAAAACAGGAAAGTGGCTGATCCGCGGCAATAAAGTTGAGTGTAACTGAAGAGGGCAGGTCAACTTTCAGCAGCGAAACAATGCCCTTGACAATATCTGGAAGTGATTGCTGTTCAAGCCTGGAGGAATGCTGTCCCACATAGTTCAGCATCATCGAGCCAATCTGTGAAGCATCTTTTGCGGCCTGAACTGCACTCGAGGCCATTTCCTGCTGATCTGATCCCTCAGGCAGCGTATAAAGCATCATATTCAGATTACCGAGCACTGCCGTCATGGTATTGTTAAAGCGATGGGCAATAGCTCCTGCCATTGTTTTCAGACTGGCAAGTTTTTTAAGTTCCTCTACCTGACGGCTTGTCTCTATTCGTTGTTCCTGAAGTTCTTTTTCTTTCGTGATATCACGAATTATCTCCATACAGGATATTGTACCGTCATGATTATCTATCGGTGTTGCCACAACTTCAAAGATGCTTCCGTCACTCCGTTTAACCTCATAGTTCATCATTTTCTTCTGTTCAATCACCTCTTCCAGCTTGCAGAAGGAGCAGGGATCCCCCTGTTCCATAATGACACTATGGCAGGGCTGGCCGGGCCGACTTCCAAACCATTCAATCATCGTTTTATTCCGACTGTGGACACGATGATCTGAATCGATCACACACAGGCCAATACCGAGATTATCAATGGCTGTGATATACCTTTGCAGCTCCACGGTCCGCCTGGAAATCAACCCCTCAAGGTCATTTTGATGATTCCTCAGTTCCCTTTCCACCTCATAACGTTTCTGAATTGTTTGGTGAAAAGCGAGTGTGGCCGTTGCCAGATCTTTAAATTCGCCAATTCCCTTTTCCTCCATTCGAACCATCTCGGGCAATGGCAAGGGTGTCCCCCTTGTTTGAGCCAGAATATTTAAGGAACTGGCTACTTTTCCCAGCCAACGAGTCAATGTTTTTGCCAGGAGAATGGATAACAGCAGCATTACCATTAAAAACAGAGCTGTCCACAGCATCAAGCGACTCACAACATCATGGTAGGACTCCCTGCTCACCCTGTTCTGAGTAGTGGCATGGCTGGTCAGGCTCACAGAAATACTTTGCCGCTGGCTGAGCATTTCCATAAACAGATTCTGGGCATTTTTAATATGTTGCCCTGCCCGTTGCGGATCAATGGCTACAATATCTGTAGCCATGATAATAAAGGCTTGATACTTCTGGTAGCTTGAAAGCATGCTCTGGACATTCGCAGAAGTTGGCAGCACCGTGCTCAGTCCCTCGACCAGAACCTTCAATTCTTCACCAAGATTCGCCAGATCATCAACGACGGCTGAGTGGATACGGTACAAATCAGCCTCATCCATGACACCCTTTTCTGCATTGGCCAGGCTTCCTGCAACCATCTGATGGATTGCAACCATCTGCTGGTCCAGCCTGGTAATATCCGAAAGAAAGAGAAGATCCTGTTGTGCTGCTCTGAAACGCTCCCGGTTCTCTTTGTCGAGGGTATGCAGTGTCCAGAAAGCCAGAGATGCGGAAAATATGGCAACCAGAAACACAGGCACAAGAAAGAGCCAGAAGAAGGTCCGTCCCTGTTTTCTCATATTCGGTTTCTGGCCCTTAATGCTACTGGAATGCGAAGAAGAAGTACTCATCAGGAACAGATCATAAATTTTTCAGGAGTTCCTGCCACTGTTGCGGTTCTATGCTGGCGACATATTCAAAGCCCTGTCCCCCAAGCGGCCTGAAAACCACAACAATTCCTTCCGGTGTCGGGAAATACCCCATTACATCCATCAGATTCGGTGCATGGGCAACAAGAACCAGATTTGTCCCTTCAGGCACCGGAGCTGAGAGCAAGCGCTTCGTATTGGCTATTCTGGGTACTTTTTCTCTGCTTGTCAGATTAGAGGTATACATCAGATATTCATTTGTAATAAACTCTGTCCCGAACGCTGCCATGGCAGTTTCCTTAGTCCTGCACATGGGACTGCTCTGGATCTCGCCAACCGGAATACCAGCCCGACGGATCGCCTCACCCACCTGCATAGAAATTTTCAGCCCCTCATCGGATAGCGGTCGCTGGGTTGAACAGTCATTCAGATCAACTCCTGGCACCAGGTCCGGACGTGATGTATCAGTGGGACCATGACGCATATACAGAACATATCCTCCCTCCTGCAATTGCCTTATCGTCTCCACCGTTGCCGCCTTTCGTTCAAAGACGGGAAAATCTGCGGCGCTCACCACCTGGAAAGGAACGATCAGTAAAAACACTCCGGCAAGGAAGCATTGCAGTTGACAGTTATACATATGTTTTTGCATGGGCAGTCCTCATGTGTAAAAAAAACTCAATGTAAAACGACAGCTAATCATAAGCTATTACCCATAACTTTCCAGTCAAATCGTGTTGTTCAGCGGAATTTTCTTCGGAAAAGAATCACAAAAGTGAGGGCAAGGTGTGGAGAGAATCTACAAAAAAATCAATTTACGGATCAGTAAACTGCTGTTTGATGTTTAGCCACAAATGGTCACGTAACCATACTGACTTCAGTCTATTTGGTAGAGCTGATTTCATATTCGGATTTTAACCGCTTGTGCCATTCAAACCTTTTTTCAAAATATTCTGCAGCTGATCCATGATGTAGGAGGCTTCTTTTTTCAGATTCTTAAACAGCTGTTCACAGCCACCAAGGTTTCCTTCTCTTCCCTGCGTCTCCAGAGTATTGCAAATTTCGGACATCATGACGGCCCCCACTGCGCCGTTCATTGATTTCATAGTATGGGCCGCCTGGTGTAAGGCTTCGACATCCTGATTGCTGATTGCATCAGCCAGGGACTGCATTAAGATTGGAGCTCTCTCAAAATAGCTTTCAATAATACCCCTGATAATGTCAGGTCCGCCCTGTTGTTGTATTTGGAGGTAACTCTGCAACATTTGAACATCAAAGCGCATTTTTTCAGATGGCAGATCATCCCCCTCATCATTCTCCCTGACGGTTCCACTCGTCTCCTGCTCCCATCCAGATGCCCATCTACTGAGGACAGAGTGAAGGTCCTTCTGACATAGAGGTTTGCTCAAATAGTCATCCATTCCGGCTGCAAGACAGCGTTCACGGTCACCACTCAACGCGTGGGCTGTCAGGGCTATTATAGGAGTACGAGAGCTTCCGTTCTGTTTTTCGAACCTTCGTATTTCATCAGTTGCCATATAGCCATCAAGCTCGGGCATCTGGCAGTCCATGAAAATCAGATCATATTTCTTCCGTTTAACTGCTTCAACTGCCTCTCTGCCATTTACGACCAGATCTACCCTGCAGCCAAAAAATTTCAGCATCGCCTCGGCAACAATCTGATTGGTCCGGTTATCCTCGGCAAGGAGTACCTGGTAGTCATATATCCGGTTCTCCAGCACCTGTTCCTCCTCCTGGTATTCTGACAGAGCAGTGTCCTGATCTTGAGGGATCTGCAAAAGAATGGAAAACCAGAAAACCGAACCTTTCCCGGGTTCACTTTCCACATCAATTGTTCCCTCCATCATTTCCACCAGTTGCCGTGAAATTGTCAGCCCCAGACCAGTCCCCCCATATTTTCGTGTTGTACTGCTATCTGCCTGGGAAAAGGTGTCAAAGACAGTTTTTATCTGTTCTCTAGCAATCCCGATTCCGGTATCACGCACCTCAAAACGCAACAGGCATGCCCCATCCCGCAGTTCTACAAGTAAGGCATTAACATTCACACTGCCGTGATTGGTAAATTTAATTGCATTACCAATGAGGTTAATAAGAATCTGACGTAATCGTGCCGGATCGCCATAGACGATTCTGGGAACACCTTCTTCAACACTAGTGGTCAGGGATAATTTTTTTTCATTGGCTGCCTGGGAAAACAAATCATAAACGGATTCGATCATCTCCCTGAGATCAAAATTGATTCTATCAAGTTCAAACCTCCCCGCCTCGATCTTTGAAAAATCAAGAAGCTCGTTGATTACATACAGAAGGTCTTTTCCGGAAGCGTGAATGGTTTGAACAAGCTGTCTGTGTTTCTCTGGCAGGTCTGCATGAAGGAGCAAATCAGCCACCCCGAGAACCCCGTTCATTGGCGTTCTGATCTCGTGACTCATGTTGGCAAGAAATTCACTTTTGGCACGATTGGCTGCCTCAGCAGCGTCCTTTGCTGCGAGCAGTTGAACGGTCCGGTCTGCAACTTTTTGCTCAAGGGTCTGCTGGTATTGTTTAACTTCTTTTTGCGAAGTGCGCAGCCTGTCTGTCATCATGTTGAAATTCTCAGCCAAAACAGAGAGTTCAAGTCCACCTTCTATTTCAATACGACCAGTCAGATCACCTGTAGCGATTTTCTGGGTCGCCTTCGTCAGTGTTTTAATAGGGTTCGTGATTTTTCTGGTCAGGAACAGGGTTGCAAGTATGGCCAGGGTAAGAATACTGAAGGTAAGGGTAAAAATTGCCCGTATGGCGTCATTAATCTGCTGACGCATGGGCTGTTTTGAGAGAATTAGACGGACGTAGCCGATCACTTCCGGCAAACCACTCTCCAGAGTACCATCATCAAGCTCCAATGAGTCACTGGTTGATCCCTGATTGACAATCGGACAAATAAACTGAATATCTTCCTCCTGTTCGAAAACAGTTACAACATCTTCAAAAGAAGAGTTGTCTTCCTTCGGTCCTGCAGGGAAGTCAGGGAGGGGGGCTGGCTTGAAACCAGTAACATGGTATTTTTCAATAAGTACCGTTTTATCGGCACGAAGCAGAGACAGGTAAACGGTTTCTTCATCTGTTATCACTGTTGCATGCTGAAGGCTCTCCCGGTCTTCGGCAAAAACCGCATATTCGCTGAACCTAGCTATCAGCTTACTTTTTTCTGTCCCTTGAGTCAGCAGAGCTTCAAGTCCGTCAAGGTGTTTCTGATATACTTCAACAGCTGTTATGCATAGACCTGTAGTCAGAACCAGGAATATTGACAAGAGGTTGAATTTACCAGCTAGACTTGATCCTTTTCTGTGGCTCATATTTTGCTTTTCCTCACTAGTAAACCTCCGCGGCCTCTTGAATCAGAAGAGGATCAAGTGTCAGGCGAAGATGGTCTGCAGTTTTCAAATTCAGCTCATACATTACCTTCTCGGGGGTGACTGGTGCGATATCACTCACCTTCGTTCCAGAGAAAATTTTTTCTGCAATCACACCACATTGCCTGCCCAAATCCATATAATCCCATGTGAGAGCAAAAAGTGCCCCTGCTTTCACCCAGGATGAAGAAAGGCCGACGAAAGCAATATGGTTACGGAAGGATGAGAGCAGCACAGCCTTGGCCGTTTTATTTGAATAAACCGTATTGTCCGGGATCCCAAGCAACATACTTGCTTTTCGACCAAGGGATTTGAGTGCAGGGGGAAGATCTGTAATCGTTGCCACCGGGATTGCATCAATCTCGATGCCAAACTGTTCTGCACTTTTTTTCATGACGGCAACTAACTGGCTGTTTTCCTCAGGATTGTACAGTATGGCTATACGGTCAATGGCGGGGAAGAAACGTCGGACCCACTGAAGCCGGACCTCTGGAGGATAACATAACAGAACACCTGTTGCCCTGGGAGAGTGAACAAAAACCTGCTCGTTCAACACCATGGCTGCAACCAGTGGTACATCGGGAATTGAGTTCAAGCCAACTTGGGTTGCGTTTGAACCAATGGTTAACAGAAGAGCCGGCTTTTGCTCATTGATTTCCTTTATAATTTTTCTGTTCTCTTCCTCTGTTCTTTGTAAAAAGTAATGCTCAAATCTTGCATCCGGAAACTTCTCAAGCACCTGTTTCCTGAATCCTTCGATCACCAGAATGCAGTATTCAGAGTTATGACTGCTCAATGAGACTATGGGCGATCTTTCCATGGCCAAAAGGCCCCGCCAAGCAAGAACAACACAAAATATCACTCCAATCAGGATGAGGTACAGTGATGATGACCATTTAGGCATTGCTGAACGCATTGGATCACCTGATTAAAATGAATAATCGAGTTTAACTCTAAATGTACGACCATCCTGATCAATGGCGTCCTGATAATGTTCTTCCGAAGCGGGATAGGCATATTTTCGATCGAAAAGGTTGTATATGCTTGCTGACAAGGTCACACCTTTAATCACATTCTTGCTGAGAAAAGTAAGATTTGTCAGGAAAAAATCATCGGTCATATTCTCATTTAATGTCTTACGCCCACTTTCATATTGCACTTCCAGGCCTGCCATCAGTTTGTTTTCTAAAAGAGGAATCATGACATTAGCCTTAGCCATATTGAGCGGTGAATTAACCATCCTTTCACCAGTCGATTTGTTTTTGGCGTTCTGGTAGGAATAACTGACTGATCCAGCCCACCCGTTATCCCAACGCCCCTCAATCTGAACCTCTCCTCCCATGGCTTCTGCCTTCCCTAGATTTTTAAAAACAAGCAGTTCATCGGCAGGGTCTGTGGTCAGGACAAGCAGGTCTTTAATCTTGTTATGGTAGGCTGAAAATACTGCCCGTGTATTCTCAGTAATTTTTTGCTCTACTATGACCTCAAAGGTTTCAATGGTCTCAGGAACGAGATTATCAGCAAGCTTCTGTGTGATATCTCCGTCGTGGTAATAGAGTTCATATGCATTGGGTGCTCTAAAAGCGGTACCATAGAGCAGTTTCAGATTAGTTCGGGAAAGAGGCGTATAGATGAGGGCAATCCTGGGATTTGTAGTGGAACCAACTGTATCGAAATAGTCGTAGCGGACTCCCAGATTAAGAAACAGATTATTCAGAATCCTGATTTCATCCTGCAGAAAAAACGCCCAGGTAAAATCGTTTGATTTGGAATCAAGATACAGCTCATAGGCATCCCATTCTTCCTGCTCCTGACGCAGACTGTCACGAAGTTCTGCTCCAAAGGTCAGTTTTTGCCCTTCAAGCAGGGAAAGAGTTGCTGAAGCTTCAGCTCCCCACCATCTGCCCATGGCCCAGTCAGAAAATTTCTGGAGATCTGAGAGATCACCTTCTTCGGAGTAGTCAACGATCCAGTCGCCATCATATTGATACTGGTCATAGTAGAGACGACCAGTCAATTCGATTGAACTCTCTGTTAAATGTTCGTATTTAAGATCAAGATATGAGTGTTTATCCCAGGTGCGGGTACCGGAATCATTGAATACCGTATCATAGGGTGCTGTTGGAACGCCTTTCTCCCGATTCACATATGCGCCTTCCAGAGTAAAATCACCAAAAGAAAGTTTGCCAAAAAGGTTCTGGAAGTTTTCATCATCAGCTCCGGCTGCAATGCCATGGTTACTGGCTGGATCATCAAATGCCTCAAAGTAAAGATCATCCCCGTTGCTGTCGTGGTAAGTACCTGAGATAAGTAGCTCGAAGCCGTTAGCAAAACGTTTTCCGTAACTCAGGCGTCCCTGGTAACGATCGAAACTGCCGGCTGCTCCTGAAACTTCACCCCCTTGAAAATCCCGGCCTTTTTTGGTTATCACATTGACCACTCCAAAAAAAGCACTGTTACCGTACAGGGATGAGCCTGGCCCGCGCACCACCTCAACTCGATCGATAAGATCAACATCCAGGATAAAGCCACCATCAATGTAGCCACTGTCGTAGATGTTGTCATTCATCCGGTGACCATCGACCAGTTGTAGAAACTTGCTGTTATAATCTCCTCCAATACTGAAACCACGTGAACCGGAATACCCGTAGTTACGATCATAATTCAGATAAAATCCGGGTAAACTGTTGAGGATATCGGCAAGTGTCCTATACCCATATCGCTGGATTTCCCTGGCAGTAACGATACTGATTCTGGCTGGTGCTTCGGTAACTTTCTGGTCGTATTTAGAAGCTGAGTAGACTGAGGCAATGTCCTGAAAGAGTATTTCTTCGCTTGCCACTTCACCCAATCCCAGATCATCTGACTGAGCCATTCCTGAGACAGGCCAGGCCAGAGTAGACAAAGCAAAAAGCATACCTGCGACTTTACAGTACGATTTCATAACAATTCCCTTCTGCAAATAGCCGGATTAATATCTATCTGGTACAACATTTCCAGTTCATACGTTATGGTACATGGAGGAGCACGGTTATTGCGTCCATTTTTCCAGGTACAACTCTTAAGCATCCTCACTTATAAGTCTATCACAGGACCCCTCCGACATTCAAGAGAGGCAGATCATTCTCCTGACTCTTACAGAGAAATATTGCTTTTCCCCTCTCTCGTGCTACCATTGAAAAGTTGCATCAACAAAGAACCTTATCGATTGGAAGTGAAACCATGAAATCATTGTCTGTCTTCTGTGTAAGTCTTTGCTGCACCGTAATGAGTTACCTGCCATCCGCCTATGCAGTTGACGCCAGGTGGCATTTCATCGACACCTTTGAAGGGGTGAATCTCTATCGTGCCCAGGAAAACAAGGAAGGGCTTCTCCCCTTTAAAGCCACAGCGGAGCTTGACATCCCCTATCAACAGATAGTTAAGACCCTCGTCGATACCGAAAAAAAACAGCAGTGGGCACCAAAACTCAAATCAACGACCATTCACAATCAATTTTCAGCAAACCGTTTCGAGTACAGCGAATACTACACCACACCCTGGCCTTTTGAAGATCGGGAATTCCTGCTCATGGGTACAGTGACATACGAAAAGGATCAGATCCTCTTTTCAGGAGTGAACTCTACAAATAAGGCCCTGGCTGCTGATGATCACACCCTGGCTAACGTCGATATTCTTGAATTTGCAATCTTTCCATTGGATGCACAGCGCAGCCGGGTAGAATTCACCTTTTCCGGCGATATGGGCGGCTGGATTCCGGATTTCGTCAAGACAATTATCCAAAAGAAATGGCCGGTACGGTTCATCCAGGCCCTGCAAAGCTATATTAACGAAAACCCAAGCCTTGACACTCTGAGATATAAGAATTTAGAGAAAGGTGAGGTGGTCTTTTCAACCAGACTGTCCACCCAGTCATAAAAGCCCCTCTCTTTTCCTGGAATTACCAGTAGCTTTTCGGGAAAATCTTCCCTCTGGTTATTTTTTTCTTGCAGAAAAATACGTTATAGAGCATTATAGGCAAAGACGTTCGAGTTCTACTTTAAGTAGAAGCATGTTCTTTCACGTATTCCCGCCTAAGTTGTTCTCTTCGTACATCATTCGCTATCGTAGAAATTATTTGCTAATCACCCGAGAGAAACAGCATAAAACTGCATACCAACAGCCGCTCCTGCATTACTACTGAATTGGAATCAAGAAATTCTTTTCCAGCAGGAATCTTTTGGCAAATGCCTCAACACAGTATTCTCTCAAAAATTTACCGATAGAGCAGAAATCAATCCTCACTGATTGTCAACATACCAGCAGCAACAAGCTGCATTATAGAGTACGGGTGGGAAAAATGATTTCATACCCCCAGTACTTATCTATCCCCCAGAAGGAGTTTTAATGAGTTTCACAGTATTCCAGTTTCACCCCCAGATCCAGAAAGCCCTTGATACTAGTGGCTATGCATCACCTACCCCCATTCAGGCACAATCTATCCCTCCGGTCTTAGCCGGACGTGATCTTCTTGGCCTTGCCCAGACCGGCACAGGCAAAACCGCAGCTTTTGTTCTCCCCCTCCTGCAGCGCCTGCATACTGGCCCAAAGGGAAAGGTTAGAGCTCTGATTATTGCCCCTACCCGGGAACTTGCAGAACAGACCCATAGCTATATCATCAAGATGGCAGAACATACCCACCTGCGCAGCATGGTAGTTTATGGTGGAGTCAGCAAGCAGTCCCAAATCAATGCTATCCGGAAAGGTGCAGAGATTATTGTAGCCTGCCCGGGTCGTCTCCTTGACCTGGTAAACACAAAGATCATCAATCTCTCCACCGTCGAGATGCTGATCCTGGATGAAGCAGACCACATGTTCGACCATGGCTTTTTACCAGACATTCGACGGATTTTGAGTAAGGTTCCACGGCAGCGACAGACCCTTGTCTTCTCCGCCACCATGCCCAAAGAGATTCGTTCCCTGGCAGAAGACATTCTCACCAATCCTGCCACCGTGCAGATCGACCATACCAAACCGACGGCATCGATCTCTCACTCATTTTACCAGGTTGAACAGAGAAACAAGACAAACCTGCTTCAAAAGATTCTGCTACAAAAAGAAATTACAACAGCCATTGTTTTCACCAAAACGAAACACAAGGCCAAGAGTCTTGCCTACCAACTGCAAAAAACAGGTTGCAGAGCAACTTCTCTTCAAGGCAACCTTTCGCAACAGAAACGACAGTTAGCCCTGGAAGGATTCAAAAGCGGAACATACAATGTTCTCGTAGCCACCGATATTGCCGCTCGCGGCATCGATGTTTCCGGAATTTCTCATGTAATCAACTTTGACATGCCTTCAACAGCAGAAACGTATACCCACCGTACCGGACGAACAGGACGGGCAAGTTGTAGCGGTGAGGCATACACCTTTGCAACCCCGGACGATAATAAAATGACCAGAGCCCTTGAACGTTCTTTAGGGAAAAAGCTGGTGTACAAAAAAGAATCGGGCCTTAAAGAAAAGATGCAGTTTTCAGGAGATAGAAGAGAACACCAACCATCCGCCGGGATCAGTAAAAAAGTGTCACTCACCGCGGGAACAAGAAAATTCCCCCGGAGCCAGACCGTAGCATAACAGCAGTATTAATATAGCAATAGCAACAAAACAGTTACCGGATCGTATTTAGACGATCCGGCTCTATTACAAAAAGGTTCTTAAATGAACCAGCACAAAGGAGTAGTACACAATGGCCGAAGGAACAGTTAAATGGTTTAATGATTCAAAAGGTTTTGGTTTTATAGAAGAAAATGGTGGAAAGGATGTCTTTGTTCATCATTCAGCAATTCAGGGCGACGGTTTCAAGTCTCTCGACGAAGGTGCACGAGTAACCTTTGACATTGTCGATGGCCCTAAAGGACCAGCTGCAGAGAATGTTGTCAAACAGTAACACATTTCTTTGACAGGAGAGCAAAAGACCTCGCTAAATGCAAGGCCTTTTGCTCTCACAATATTTTCACACCGAATATACGAAACCAACAGGAAAATACCTTGGCCAGAACAAATTATTCATACGAGAAACGCCAGAAAGAATTAGCAAAGAAAAAAAAGAAAGAAGAAAAAAAGCAGCGCAAGATTGCGAAACAGGAGGATACGACCGAGCAAAAAGACGATCTATCTTCGTCTGAAGATGGTAGTGACAACTCCTTGTCACAGAGCATCTGACCGTTTTTTTGTTCCACACCTTCAACATCGCCTCTGCTTGAGGCTTGTTCCTCCACTGTCACAATAACGTTCTCATGACAGACTGCCCTCCCCCCCCTGTGTGGTAAGTACGTAAAATAGCCTCGGTCTTCTGTGGTGGAAATCTTCGTGAATACTGCTCCAAAGGGCGATTTGTACCCTGCGATCTCTTTTTAAAAGATCCCTGTCACCGATATTTCTGATGCTCTTTTAGATCCAGAAGGAAAGGCCAGCCCCACAATCAGTTCCCCATTTTCATTTTATCCTTTCGAACAGTTTTAGGTAACAGCCCCCCTTTTTTTACTGGCACCCTGATCTTTTCGGGTTTTATCGCCATCGAATGCTCTCTTTACTTTTGTTTTCTGCAATCATTGTATTACTATGTGCTCCTTCAAGGAGAATCACGAGATAAAAATGCACTATCGTCCATAGCAAATCTTGTCCTGATATTTGGATTTTTATTCGTAATTTCCTGCTATAAAGACCGACAGGATGGAAAATCAAGCTTTATGGTCAGAAAGAACGCGACATCTTTTGTACGGAAGTACTCCCATATACTTGGCAGTGATGATGCGAAGGTGTATATTGTCGAGTTTATAGATCCAGCGTGTGAAACTTGTGCAGCATTTGTCCCCTTTATAAATAGGGAAATTCCTTTTTCAGGTTGGACTTGATATGGAACGGCTCAAACCGGACATAAAGAATCCTGCAATTACCGCACTTGTTACGCAGGATCTAGCTAACGCCAAAATCTTAAATGTCCGAAAGACACCTACCTGGACTTTATCAACAACAAACCGTTACAGGAGGTCTGGTTTACGCTGAACTCCGAGAAGCTTATCAGAAAGAGAAGTGCAGACTTACGGATTAATTAACATGACGAAATCACTATTCTTACCACTCTTGTTTTGTTGTTCTCTTTTACTCCTTGTGGCCTGTGGAGCCCCTCCGGAAGTGGCGGTGGTTGGAAAACCTGCTCCGGATTTCAGCCTTGTCGACAGGCAGGGAAAAACCTGGACGCTTTCCGAATTAAAGGGCCAGGTGGTCTTTGTCAATTTCTGGGCCACCTGGTGTGCTCCTTGTCGCGAAGAGATGCCCGCAATGCAGGAACTGCATGAAGAACTGCCTAAGGACAGATTTAAGATGCTGGCCATACTGAATAAAGATGAACCAGCCCTGGCTGACAGCTTCGCGGCAAAGCTTGGACTCAGCATGCCAATCCTCGATGATCAGGCGAATACGGTTGGCGTAAAATATGGCCTCACCGGCGTACCCGAGACTTTTATTATCAATAAAGAAGGCATCGTTGTGAGAAAGTTCATCGGCCCCGCCCAATGGAATTCTCCCAGATACATTCAGATGCTGAAGCAATTTATGGATCAATAATGAAAAAGAAAAACCAATCTCCACCAGTGAAAATCCGCAAAGCTCCATTTATAACAATCTTTGTTTTTCTAGTTCTTGGGGCCGTGGGGATCAGCCTGGGCGAGCCGTCACGAGTTCTTGAGCAGGCAACCCGAATATGCCTCTCCTGCATAGGAATAGGCTGATGGAATTCGTTCGCAAATGGGTTCAGGCCCTATTTTTCCTGATCACGAACGGCTACTGGAATTTTCCCGTCACCAAAGGAATATACCAGGGGCCCCTCAAAGTAATCTGTTCGCCCGGACTGAACTGTTATTCCTGTCCTGCCGCCACAAGTTACTGTCCCCTTGGCGCACTGCAACAACTCATGGGCGGAATCCGCCTGGCTCTCGAAAATGGCCAGATGTATGTCGGCTTTTATGTAATAGGAGCCATGGGCGCAATTGGCAGCTTTGTCGGCCGGATGGTTTGCGGCTGGGCCTGTCCATTTGGCCTTTTCCAGGAACTTCTCCATAAAATTCCTTCCCCAAAATTCGGCATCTGGCGACCGTTGCGCTTTATAAAATACGCCCTGTTACTTTTTATGATTGTGCTGCTGCCCCTCTTTGCAGTCGATGCCTTTGGGTTTGGCCAGACCTGGTTCTGCAAGTATGTCTGCCCAGCAGGTACTCTGGAAGCCGGCTTGCCAATGCTTATACTCCAGCCGGATCTTCGAGCGAGCCTGGGCATGCTTTTCCTGAACAAACTTGTTATCCTTATCTTTTTCGTTTCCTGGTCAATTGTAGCTAGTCGACCTTTCTGTCGAACGGCCTGTCCCCTTGGTGCTTTTTACGCCCTGTTCAGCAAAACAAAACTGGTCAAGCTACGCCTTGACACTGACCGTTGTACCAACTGCGAGGCCTGCCACCCTGTTTGTCCCATGGGGGTGCATTTCAATGAGTCACCGGACGATATGGAATGTATCTCCTGCCTTGCCTGCAGCAAGGCCTGTAAGTTTAATGCAATTTCTCTTGAAATTGGGGGTATCCCTCTCAGTAACCAGGCACCTTACCGACCCCAAAAAGGCTCAACTGGAACAATAGCAACTCGGATCGAAGGATAAAATGCACCCTGTCAGGATGTCAGTCTTCTGTTTTTTATAAAAGCAAAAAATAGATCTCAACAAAAGTCAAGAATATGACGAAGAGTTACTAGAGAGATCGTATAGATGTTTATTGGCCGCGACAAAAGACATGGTTACGGCTAATTAAAAATCTGGCTCGGAAATTGCTTAAGGGAGAATCAGGAGGATTATCATGCTTGAATACCAGGTACAAAAAGGCGACACCATAACAGAGGTTACCCGGCGACTGAACACAAACTGGGAAACACTGCGCAAAAACAATCCAGATGCAATCGGTCGTTCGACAAAAAACGGAAACTGGTTTTTAAAAGAGGGCTCCATCATAGGGTCGGAAAACTCTTTTGCAAAATCATTACAATATGCCGAGCAGCAACAAAGGCAGGAAATCGCTGCAGCTAATCCGATTTCCATTCCCAGAGCCAACAGTAAAATTGTATTTCCGATTCCACAACCTCCTCCCAGCACCCCTCTCCAAGAGGTGGAAAAACAGGGGCGAATAGTTGAACATACCATTCAGGAAGGCGAAACTCTCTGGGGACTTGCAGTGAAAAAATACCATGTCCACGTCAAGGATATCATGGCAGACAATGGCATAAGTGACCCGACAACATTGCAGATAGGCCAGACTATCAAAATTCGCCTCCCTGAAAGCAGTGGCGAAGAACCG
The DNA here is from genome assembly GCF_000341395.1 of Desulfocapsa sulfexigens DSM 10523. GTDB lineage: Bacteria > Desulfobacterota > Desulfobulbia > Desulfobulbales > Desulfocapsaceae > Desulfocapsa > Desulfocapsa sulfexigens. The sequence goes on from NC_020304.1 coordinate 431,902, forward strand.
GTTGTTGCCAGCTGGTACGGCCAGGATTTTCACGGTAAGCCAATGGCCAACGGGGATATCTACGATATGCACGCCGCCACAATCGCCCACAAGGAAATGCCCCTAGGAACCAGGGTGGAGTTAAAAAACACTGAAACCGGCGAAAAAGTTCGGGCGGTGGTTACAGACCGTGGCCCGTACATTGACGGCAGGGATGTGGATCTTTCCTATGGTCTTGCCAAGAAACTCTCGCTTGTGGAACAGGGCGTGGGCAGTCTGGTGATGCGGGTCCTGTGATCATAAAACAGGGTTTCTTTAGGACTCGCCGTATTCCTGCTCATCAATGTACTGCACACCTTCCATAATAAGGCCCATGAAACCGCCGAAGGGTGGTTGGTTTTCCAATTCCATGGGAAGCCCCTTGGTGTAGGAAAAGTGGCCATCTTTCTTTGCCAGCAGTGAGAAAAGAGCTTCCTTATCCTTGAGACCACGGTATCGGATCTGGATCAGTTCGCCTTCATTAAAAAAGACTGTGGCTTTGGCATCATCAAAAAGCAATTCTATGCGCCCCGTCTTCTGGCTGGTATTCATCAGCTGCAGGAGTTCCACGATACTTATCTCATCAAGTTCTCCAGACATTCCTGAAGTGATATTACCGGAACGCAGAGCCATGGCCTGGGCACGATCCACGAGCATTTTCAGGAGAAACAACTGCAATACCGGATATTTTTTCAACACATGTTTGAAATTTTTAATACTTAAAAGCGCTGCCTCCGTTTCACGGAGGGAATGGATAGAGCAGGAAACCGGTTCACCGGACAAGAGACTCATTTCACCAAATATTTCTCCCCTTCCCATTTCTGCCAGTCGCAAACCATCATCTCCGATAACACCAACCTTTCCGGAAAGTAAGATAAAAAGATGGGCACCGGGTTCTCCTTTCTTCAATACGATTTTATCTTTAGGGTAGGCCTTGAGTTCCAGAAGTTCAGCAAGATCGTAGAGGGCACCATCGTCCAGAGATTCAAAGAGCTGGAAGTCACGCAGCTTACTGTAGAATCTGTCGAGATGTTTCTTTCGTCTCAGCTCCTCCGCCTCGGAAAGAAGCTTCATCTGCAGGGTGGAAAACCCTTTGGCCTTCTTATATTCAAACTGGAGCATCCCCTGGCAGCCGCCACAGGAAAATTTGGCCCTTTTCGCACCCAGTTGGGAAAACTGTTGAAAACTCTCTTTCTTAGCAGTTATCTCAATGAGTTTTTCAACAAGAATCATACAGACCGGTTTTGCTTCCGGCAGGACGGCGCAGAGTTCCTCCACCTTCAGTTCTTCACCAGCATTATAATGCGGACAGGATCGCTCTTCAGTAACAACGAAAATGGCATCACGGAATTTTTTTTGCTGCACGGTGCCTCCTGGCTATTTAAAAGATTATTGCTTCTTTTCCAATCGGGAACACTTTGTATCTTTCGTGTACACCCTCCACATGGGATCCTCATAGCGATCATGGCAGCTTACGCATTGTCCCACTAAAAGAATACTCCGCAATTCTTCTTTATTAAAGGGACGTAATTCAGGTCTCGAACCATGCTGCAGTGCTTTCCCTTCTATATTCACAAAGGCATCAAAGGGAACAGTTTGTCCTTCAAGAGTATCCACGCCCTGATCGAGTGGTGTAAATGACCAGATACCGTTTGTATCAATGGAGACAGTCCCTTCACCAAGGCCAACGGTCTTCGTTGACTGGTGACAGTCGGCACAGCTTCTTCCTTTGGCCTGTGTGGTATGAGGATTGATGGCTGCCATGGTAAAGCGATTAAAACCGCCCTCAACATTGCCATCCTTATCAATAAGAGTCACAACATCCTGGCAGCCGGGCGTCACAATAACCACCTCATCATTCCAGACTGCAAGCATTGGTTTTTCATAACGAATATAGGATCGCCCCTCTTCCCACATTCCCGGAGTCTCTTCAAGAGTCAGTTTATCCAGATGTTTCTCTGTTTCATCCCGCTTGGCATGGCAGCCATAACACTGCGGCACCCAGGTTGAATGGCAGGCCTCACAGGTTATCCGCTTGTGACCGCTGAAATCACAAACCCCTTTTTTGGGTCCGACCAGAGGATAGACCTTGTCGTTGACCCGGCCGGTCATCTGATATTTTTCTTCTTTTTTGAAAATATTTCCCACAGGATCACCTTTTCTGGTGATTCCGGGCTTGTCAGAATGGCACATTTCACAGGAAATTTCGAGCTGGTCTTCGTAATGTGCGTAACTGGTACCATCCCCCATGATCTCATTACGGGTATGACAATCTATGCAGGCCATCTCCTTCTGGTGGTGAATATCTTCTGCAATTTCCAGATAAAAGCGCTGCCCTGGAAGTTGCTTCGAACTCATTCCACCATGCTCATAGGGGGTTCCATAGCCCTCGGATTCAAAGATCCCTGTGTAGGAAATTCCAATGCGTCCTGATCGATTGTGACAGCGAATACAATTTTCTTCAGCCACTTTTTTTATGATAAGTGGATGTGCTTTCTTTTTTTCAGTCTTTGTTGCATCACCAAAACCAGCTACTCCCTTCAGTTCCTCTCCTTCGGGCAGCAGATAATGACAGGCAGAACAGCCGCCGCCCTTTTCATTGAAGAAATCAGGCGCTCCCGGCAGGTCATTTTTCTGTTTCCAAAGGTGACAGGTGGCACAAAGCTTCCTGAAATAATCGAGTGCCAGAGAAGTTTCGCCACTGTTTATCAATTGTTCCACGGTAAGATCAGTATCCTGGGAATCGCTTTCCCCCCAGTAGAAGAGGAGGGTTCCGATAATGCCGCGATTGGTGGCCATAAGTGAATTCATCACCTTTTTGACATCCGTTGGATGACAGCCCTCAACCCCGCATGTTTTCTCCACAACTCTTAGATCACCAGGATTCATGACCATGCCCTTATGAGCCTGCTCCTTATCAATAGCCAGAGCATCGCCAAGATGGCAGGAGGCACAGCCAATCACCCGTGGATCATGTGCAGGATCAAGCTTTTCTTCCCTATGGCAGGAGAGACACATATCGACGCGACCGCTGGTGGTAATATGTACCTGATCCGGTCTCTCTGTCAATACTTCACGAACGACAAGCACCCCCACAACAATAAGGAGAAGAAGCCAAAACAGCTGCTTCCTAAACGACCAGTTTGTGTCTAATGTATTTGTTTTACTCATTCGTTAGCCTTGGAAATTCTGCACATTTGGAAACCTGCGTCCATAGCCAAAAGCCTTACTGGTAACCTTCAGACCCAAGGGAGCCTGTTTACGCTTATACTCATTCAACCGTACCCGACGCAGCACATCGACAACCATATCCTTTTCAAAGCCATGAGCAACTATCTCTTCCACTCCAAGATGCTCTTCGAGGTGCAACTCCAGAATCCGGTCAAGGATTGCATAATCGGGGAGATCATCCTGATCACACTGGTCGGGCTTCAACTCTGCCGTGGGGGCCTTAGTCATGGTACGAAGGGGAATAACCTCTTTATCTCTGTTGACGTACCGGGACAACTCGTACACCAGCAGCTTGGGAACATCTGAAATGACAGCCAGCCCGCCGTTCATGTCACCATATAATGTACAGTAGCCAACGGCCATCTCACTTTTATTCCCGGTGGACAGAAGCAGGTAGCCAAATTTATTGGACAACGCCATGAGCAGGTTCCCGCGAATACGGGCCTGCAGGTTCTGCTCGGTAAGGTCAGAAGGAGCCACAGGGGTGTCACCAAACAGAGGGCACAGACTTTCCTTAAAGGAATTAAAGAGATTGCTGATGGGAATCACTTCAAATCTGCAGCCCAGATTTTCTGCCAACTCCTTCGCATCCTCCATGGAATCATCGGAACTGTATGGTGACGGCAGAGCCACACCTAGGACATTCTCGGGCCCAAGTGCCCTGACGGCAATAGCTGCTGTTAACGCAGAATCAATCCCTCCTGAGAGTCCAAGAACCACGGAACGAAAGCCACACTTTCTGACATAATCACGAACCCCCATCACCAGCGCGTCATGTACTGCTGCCAGACTGTTTTCTTCCGCCTTTTCATGCAAATCTCCGCTCCAGCTGCTACTCTCAATAATAAGCATGTCCTCCACAAAACCACGGGCCTTTGCCTTGATAATTCCGTCCCCATCCATTAACATGCTGCGTCCGTCAAAAAGCAGCGAATCCTGCCCCCCCACCTGGTTTACATAGAGCAGAGGAACCTTATGACGGGTACAAACCGTCCTGAAAAGGCGATGGCGAACGGACTCCTTGCCCCGCTGAAAAGGGGATGCTGACATATTAATAAGACAATCCACTCTATTACCACTATTGAAAAACGTTTCCACGGGATCAGTATTGTATTCGTCAATTTCAGAATGCCAGATATCTTCACAGATGGTAACGCCAAAACGCAGACCGCCACACTCGATAACGCCGGGAACATTCCCTGCCTCAAACCAGCGTTTTTCATCAAAAACATCATAGGTGGGCAAAAGTTGCTTCTGTATCCGCTGCACCACGGAAGATTTACGGATAAGAAAACCGCTATTATACAGTTTCTTTCCATATCCTTTTCCGACCCGTTTTTCTATACAGCCAAGAAGGACATCGATCTCCGGAAGGGCAGAGCACAGGTGCTCAAGAGCCTGATCATGAGCCGCAAGATAGGCCGGTCGTTCCAATAAATCGTAAGGCGGATAGCCCGACAGAGATAATTCCGGAAAGATGATAAGCTCGCATCCACTCTCCTGTGCCTCATGACAGGCATCAAGAATTTTCCGGCTGTTCCGGGAAAAATCACCAATCACCGGATTTATTTGTACCAGGGCTATTTTCATATATTCTTCAAAACAAAAAGTTACGGAAAACTCACAAACTATACGCTCTCTTACCACATTCATCATTTATGGCCAAGCACTGACACTTCCAATTCAGCTACGGCATACTAGTATATACTTTTCTCAGATGGGAACAGCAAAAACATGAATTTCCTTGAATCACCCGAAATAACTGAACAATCACAAGACTATCATCGGAGTTACATTTATCATATCAACAAGTTAAAGCTGATTTTCATTTCATTTTCCATGGGAATTTGCTAACATTTTATTTTCAGGGGTTTTCTTCATAAACCAAACATGACAGCTCTTCCCACAATGCAGGTATCTGTGCCAATGAATCATCATGACAAGGCTGATTTTCCCTTAGACAAAGAGCTCCTGCAACAAAAGATTCTCCTCTCACTCAGCAGTAACCCCGGTGACTCCACGGTGCAGTGCCGTTGCCTGCAACCCCTTCTTGAAAGTATGAAAAAAGAAGCCTGCGAGCTCATACTTTACAATCTTGTGCAACTGAACTTTACCCGGGATAATGCCTGTAAACATTGGGATGCCATTGTCAAACATGCCGAAACAATGCAAAACATTCTGAACCGCAAGGTAGGCCTGGCCACTGCCGCCTGTGACTATTTCAGTACCGTAGAGCCATACCTCAACAACCCCAAACTCATAGAATTCAAGCGCTACGAAGAAACTCTCAAGTCAGCCCGCCATGACTTCCTTACAGGATTACTGAGTCGAGGGGCATTTCAGGATTTATTTGACCAGGAAATGTCGCGAGCCACACGACACAACCACAATACAACCCTTATTTTTCTCGATCTGGACAATTTCAAAGAGACAAATGACCTCCATGGTCACCTTGCAGGAGACAGTGTCCTCAGGCAGGTTGGCGAAATAATCATCAATTCAAAGCGTAAAGAAGATCTCGCTTGCCGCTTTGGCGGGGACGAATTTGTAATCCTGCTTCCGGAAACAAATAAATTCATGGGATTGCTGGTGGGAAAAAAGCTTCTGGATCAGATTAATACTCTGGTTATTCACCATGGGGAAGAGGACATTTCCGTTACCTGTAGTGGTGGCCTGGCCTCTTTCCCTCTGGACAGTCGCAACGGGAAAGAGCTGCTTTTCTGTGCAGATCGTGCCCTCTATCAGGCGAAAAGTCGTGGCAAACATGAACTCAACCTCTTTGCAGAAGAAAAAAGAGTCTTCACAAGAATTCATTTTGAACAGGATATCACCATACGACCATTGGGAAACAGCAAAGAGGACGGAACCAGCAAATCAAAAAATCTCAGCGAATGTGGCATTCTTATTTCCAGCAGCAGTAGCTATCACATCGGAACACTGCTGGAATTAACAATCCCCATACAGAAAAATTCAATTCTGACAATAACTGGTTCTGTGGTACGGGTGGAACAGTTCGACACCGACCTCTTTGACATAGGACTCAGCTTCCTCCAACATGATTCCAACAGTGATACCACCAAGGCTATTGCTGACCATATCATACAACAACTTGCGCAGTAACCGCTACTGTCACCTTAACCGAAAAGGCTACTGTGAATACTCAAGAACTCAGCCAGGCACAGAAAAAAGAAACAAAACAACTGACCGAACTTCTTGCATTCATTTATCTCGCTCTCAAGAACATCCAGATCTATCCGGCTGGACATTCACTTGTCAAAAACAGGCTTATAATTGCCCACCAGCATCTCAGCAGGCTCCTTGGCACCAGAAACACAATACTCTTTGGTGTTGCGAGAAATGTCATCACCTTTAATGAACGCCCCATTGGAGAGGACTCGCAGGCATGCTCTGCACTGGCTAAAATTCTGAGCAGCCATGAAATCGCCTCGTTCAGTTTCTCCCACGGCATCAGCAAGCATTCTCTCCTGCAGTTTCTTAAAACCGTGGGAGTACTGCCGGAACAGAATCAGTCGGGAAAAACTCTGGGGCAGGAACTCTCCACGCTCAACCTTTCCCATATCAATGTGGAGTTCATCAATTACAATTACCTGGATCGCAGCAGCAAAAAAGATTCCGGCACAGATACAGGCGAGCCGCTAACCTGGCTTTCTTTTACCCGGAAATTAACAAGTGGAGTCCTTGGCTATTCTGAAAACGATGAAGAAACCAATTCTGGCAACAGGAGTCCATCCCCGGAAGCTCTGGCTGCCGCCATAAACAGACATGCTGCAAGACAACCGGAAATTATAATGCAGTTTGCCACCCTTCTCGACCAAACGTTGAAGGACCTCCCACAGGAGCAATCTTCTCCAGCATCCTTTGGTGGCCGGGAACTCGATCAGATTCTGGTATCACTCAACCCGAAGATTCGCGAACAATTCATCAATACAACTCTTGAACGCTGTGATCAGAATATACGGAGCGGCACCCCCGAAAAGATACTGGAATCATTTTCTAACTCCGTTGTACTGGAAATGGTTCAACAAATAAACAAGAAGAATGTCCGCGTCTCTCCTGCGTTAATTAACCTTGTCAGGAAAATTTCCACTATACGATCCACTCCAGGATCTACAACATCTGCAGCAACTGCCCGGCAAAAAAACGTCAGCAATCTCCTGAACCCGGAAAGCTACAATAAACATGTCGGTTCAGACTACCACGACACACTGCAGCATCTGGCAAAGTCTTCACCATCACCGGATATTCTTCCGGAAGCTTTCCCCCTGGATCAACACCTGGAAAGCCTGAGCGAAGATCACTTAAACAGACAAATTGTCCGTGTGACACTTCTCCTGATGGAACAGACTGTAAATGAAAAAGAATATGAGGCACTCGCCGCAAGACTGATGGAAACATGTTTGGTGCTTCCCGACACAGGAACCTATGAGCTTCTGGTGACAACAGCCAAAACGCTACAGCAGCAGGCAACGGCAAAAGGAGAGCCCCTCATCAGAAAGACTGCCGGAAAATGCCTTGAGCAACTCACAGCACTCGACTTTCTTGACTACATTTATTCAATTCTACCCGAGGCAACTGAGCAGGAAAGAGAAAATGCAATAGAGTTGTTCAAACTCTTCTGCCCCGGTATCATTGACAAACTCCTCAAAATATTCTGTATGAAACCAATGATATCCGAGGAAGATCCGCTGGTCCCCATATTCAGGACCTTCAGACTGGATGCACTTAAACAGATTTTTACCCTGCTCCCCAAAACAACCACCAGCAACATGCGTAAACTCCTGACCCTTGTCGGCTATCTCGGTCTTCAGGGAACAGTCCGCCTCCTCCACCCATTTCTGGATAATGAAGATCCGGATATCCGTATGCAGGTTCTCAACCTCCTCCTCCCCATAAATGACAACGAAGCAATCGCCACCCTTATTGCCATGCTGAAATCGGAAAACGAACACACTATAAATACGGCAATAGAGCTTTGCACTACCCACAATCCACCCGCCTGTGTCCCGAGTCTTCTGAATCTCCTTGAATACCAGTTTGTCAAACAGGCAAGTATTGAAAGAAACCGAAAACTCTTCATGATACTCAGTCACATCGGTGATGCCAGGGCTTTGCCATGCCTGGAAAAAATTGCTTTCACAAAATGGCTCTTCCATAGAGAACAGATAACAAACATGAAACGAATCCTCTTTTATTCTTTGAAAGGCTATAAGAATAAGGATAGAATGGAACTGGTGAAGAAGGGAATGCAAATAGACGATACTGAGATCCATAAAATATGTGAGGCACTTCTCCCTGTCCAATAGAGCCTTCAGGAAGAGCCATGATACCTCTTGGAATCAAGAAGCAAAACAGATCCCAGCAGCAGATCTTCAACACACTGTATCTGCTGAGGATAGTCATCAGCAACACCCGCCTCTACTCCCCCGATCATCCAAAAACCATCGAAATGATCGCCGAGGCATACAGAAGCCTCAACAAGACCCTGCAGACCACCAGAGAACTCACTCTCCTGATTATTGACAATGATATTATTATTAACGACAAAGCCATTCGTCCTGAAGAAGCTGATTATTTTGCTCTTTTTATCACAGTTCTCAAGCAGAAAGAGATCAGCCACATTGTTTTCAGAAAAGGAATTACCCTCAAGGAACTGAGCCGCTTTCTCTTCGATCTTGCATCCTCTGCAGGGAAAACCGTATACACCAGCCCTACTATCAGCTCGGGTAAACTGGGACTGGTTGAAGATCACAGAAGTAGCTTATCACCAGGCGACCCGCTCTTAGCAACAAACAACCTGGCCAAGCCAGGGGATGAACCCCTGAATCTCATCGCAAAATTAAAATCCCTCTCAAACGAACAGTTGGTTCTGGCCCAGGAACTCTACTTCTCCATCAGAAAAAAACAGGATTGCGACCTACGCGGAGTACAGGACAGCATATCTAACTTTGTGAAGCTTTTTTCAAGAAATCTCAATCCGCTTTCTTTGCTCACCACTCTGAAAACAAGCGATGAATATACGTTCACCCATGTAATCAATGTTTGTATTCTGACTTTGGCCCAGGCAGAATCGCTGGGATTTACCGATCAGCATCTGTATGACATAGGAATCACCGCCACCCTCTATGATATTGGAAAGACCTTTGTCGCTGAAGAAATTCTGAATAAACCGGGGAATTTGGACATTGAGGAGCAGAAACTTGTAAAAGCACATGCAGTAAAAGGTGCAGGATATTTACTCAACCTTAATGATGCCCCTAAACTGGCTGTACTGGCTGCCCTTGAGCACCATATCCGTTTTGATGGTGGCGGCTATCCTGCTATCGGCAAAACCTGGACCCCGAATATTGTAAGCCAAATGATCGCAATTGCTGACACCTATGATGCCATGCGATGTAGCAGACCCTACCGTAAAGCAAGCTCAGAAAAACTCATCCGTAACCTTCTGGTGAAAGAAAAAGGATTGAGCTTCCATCCTTTCCTCGTTGATAATTTTATCTCCATTATCTCGAAAAATCAGGTCCTTCCAAAATAAGTTACGAAAGAGTTAGTTGATAAAATCTCGCCTGCAAACACTCTCTCTTTCTGTTCACCGAAGAGTACATTTAGCAAACAGAAATTTTGTTTATTTTTTTTCTTTTTTCGATCGCTGATACTTCTTCACCGCCCGGTTATGTTCTCGAAGATTTTTTGAAAAGATATGACTGCCTTCATTGTTTGAAACGAAATAGAAGAAATTACTCTCGGTGGGATGCAAAACAGCATTCAGGGCTTCTTTACCCGGATTACAGATGGGGCCAATTGGCAAGCGTTTCAGAGTATAGGTGTTGTATGGAGAGGGGGTCTGCAGATCTTTGCGACTAAGTGTACCTGAAAAATCTTTAATCCCGTATATAACGGTAGGATCCGACTGCATACGCATGCTTTTTTTCAGCCGATTAAAGAAGACACCTGCAATAAGAGGACGTTCCGAGGCCTTGGCTGCCTCTTTTTCCACCATGGAAGCCAGAATAAGAACTTCATAGGGAGAAAGTTCCAGGGGAGCAGTTGTCTTGATATCATTCCAGACAGTAAAGAAATGACGAACCTGCATGCGGAGAAGGTCTTCTGCTGTCTGCTCTTTTCTGGTGAGGTAGTAGGTATCCGGGAAAAGATATCCTTCTAGACTTTTGTGCGGCTCAAGTCCCAAACTCTTTATAAAATCGGAGTCATTTGCCAGGCGAATAAATTCCTCCGCGTCACACCAGCCTCCACCTGCAAAGGCAGCTGCGGTCTCGGCAATGGTCAAGCCCTCCGGAATCGTAACGACATGTTGAATGGGTTTTGCTGAAGCGAGCTCCCTTAGTAACTCCGAGGGAGTCTGACCACGGTGCAGTGCAAATTCACCAGCCTGGAGTCTCGCTGCAATCCCGAGATAACGGGCAAGTACAGGAAAACGGACATCATTCTGGACAAGACCTGCCTGCGCCAGAATCCGATTTATTTCCACTACGGAGGATCCGGGAGGGACAACAACAACCTCCGTTTCGCTTTGGTCTCCTGGCGCAGCCTGATTTGCAAAATAGAGAAACCAGCCTCCAATCCCCCCCAGAACTGCAAAAAGAAAAAGGATCGCCACAAGAGCGATCCTTTTTCCTGTAAAACGGCCACAGGACCTCTGGTCATTGCTTTCCATCGTCCTACTACGGTTTTTTTATTTCCTTCTTCTTTACTGTCCTGTTAAAAGCGATTTCCACAACCTCGTCCATATTTTTGACTGGGTAGAATGTCATGGTTTTACGAATTTCAGCTGGAATCTCAGCCAGGTCCTTCTCGTTCTGTGCAGGTATTATAACCTTGTTAAGACCTGCCCTGACGGCAGCCAGAGCTTTTTCCTTTAACCCGCCAATGGGTAAGACACGTCCACGAAGAGTAACTTCTCCGGTCATAGCGAGCTTCCTGAGCACCTTCTTTCCGGTAACAGCAGAATAGATGGCCGTGGCCATGGTAATGCCCGCCGAAGGTCCGTCTTTGGGAATAGCCCCCGCCGGGACATGCACGTGAATATCGTGTTTTTCAAAATAATCTTCTTCGATTCCAAGATCATCACAACGACTTCTGCAATAGGTCAAGGCAGCCTGTACCGACTCTTTCATCACATCACCAAGCTGCCCGGTGAGAATCATCTTGCCCTTCCCTGGCATGAGATTGACCTCGATCGTCAGGATCTCACCACCTACTTCTGTCCAGGCAAGACCGGTAACAAGCCCCGGCTGACGCAAAGCTTCAAGCTCAGACTCTGGAATAATTTTTGGAGGCCCGAGATACCGATCCAGAGTGTTACGACTGATAGCATATGGCCCCTTACCACCCTCAGCAATCTTTCGGGCCACCTTCCGGCAGATTTTACCGATTTCCCGTTCAAGATTTCGCAGCCCCGCCTCATGGGTGTAGTGACTGATGATATACTCAATAGCCGTATCGGCAAAACGCAGATGCCGGGGCTGAATACCATTTTCGGTAATCTGACGAGGCAGCAGATACTTTCTTGCAATAACCGCCTTTTCTTCAAGCGTATAGCCGGAGAGGCGAATAATTTCCATCCTGTCGAGCAGTGGCCCGGGGATGGTATCAGATCTGTTTGCCGTGGTAATAAACATAACCTTGGAGAGATCGAAGGGCATATTCATGTAGTGATCTGAAAACTCAAAATTCTGTTCCGGGTCAAGTACTTCCAGAAGAGCAGAGGAAGGATCGCCCCTATAATCAGATCCGATCTTGTCAATCTCATCCATCATGAAGACAGGGTTATTGGAGTTTACTGTTTTTAATCCCTGTAAAATCCGGCCGGGCATCGCACCTATATAAGTACGGCGATGACCGCGAATCTCGGCTTCATCACGCATGCCTCCCAAAGAGAGACGATAAAACTTGCGTCCCATGGCTCTGGCAACAGATTTTCCAAGCGATGTTTTCCCCACACCGGGAGGACCGACAAAACAGAGAATTGGTCCCTTGGTTTCGGTGTTGAGTTTTCGTACCGCAAGATATTCGAGAATCCGCTCCTTAATCTTTTCGAGACCGAAATGATCATCGTCGAGCACCTCTTTGGCAGCCTTGAGATCAAGCCTGTCTTTAGTCCCCTTTTTCCAGGGAACATCAAGAATCCAATCAATATAGGTACGAATAATTGTTGCTTCAGAAGAATCGGGATGCATCATCTCCATGCGGCTGACCTGTTTTTTGGCCTCCTTACGCACGGGTTTCGGCATTTTGGTTTTTTTGATCTTACGCAGCAGATCATCAATCTCCTGGCCACGTTCATCTCCATCACCAAGTTCTTTCTGCAGAGCGTGAAGTTGCTCCCGCAGATAATACTCGCGTTGGGATTTGCTCATCTCCTCCTTGGCATCGGACTGGATCTTTGCCTGTACCGTCGAAACCTCAAGTTCCTTGGCAAGCAGATCATTCACAAGCTTTAAACGTTTAATAGGGTCAGCTTCTTCAAGGATGGCTTGAGATTCAGTTATTTTCAGACGCAGATTTGAACCGACAAGGTCAGCCAAACGCCCCGGCTCCTCGATGTTATTAATGATCATCATCAGGTCGGCGGAAAGAATCCCACGGAGTGACATGATCTTTTCCGTCTGTTCACGTACGGTACGCATCAGCGCTTCAGTGGCCACATCCGTCTCTCCAATCTCAGCTTCGACGATTGGTTTGATCTTCACGAGACAGTAGGGCTCGGTCTTTACATATTTTTTAACTTTTGCCTTGGAAACAGCCTGAACAAGAACTTTTAATCTGCCATCCGGAAGCTTCAGGGTGCGCATGACCATGCAGACCATTCCTACGGTGTAGAGATCCTCTGGTTCGGGGTTGTCACGAGTCGCATCTTTCTGAGTGAGCAGCATAAGCAGCTTATCACCAGCAAGAGCTGCGTTGACAGCCTCAACGGAACTTGGACGCCCTACAAAGAGGGGGATGATCATATAATTAAAAACAACAACATCCCGAACAGCCATCATCGGCAATTCGTCAGGAATAACCATATCCTCATGGTCAGTAAAATCATCCATACCTATGGATAAAGAATCGTTAAAATCCACAAAAACCTCCTCTATTCAAAAACAGAAAAAAACCTGCAGCAATCGTAATTTGTCACAGAAACGTAAACACGGTCTATATTGAAGTCAAGCCAGCAATCACTCCCATATCTTCTTCCTTCATTTTTTCTTGTATATTTTACTCTTTTCCTCCATACTGCCACTCCCATCTACATCCAATTATATATGCCAGAGCATTTTTCACCGAGAGAAAAGAATGTTATCGACAAAATCCTTTTTTGACCTTTGCGAATTCCCCCATACTGCTCTTTTTGATAATGACAAACCAGTATGGGAGGCACTGAACAGCTTAAAGAAATATATGGATGAACATCAGTACCCCGAACTCGATGCCAAACTCATTCCGGATGGCATCCCTCTTCCCTTTCCCGTTATTTGTCACGAGGGACACTGCTTCCCTACTGACGGGTTTACAGTCGAGTACGGGGACACCACCAGGGGCAAGCTCAGGGTTACCAAAGGTGATGAAGAACTGACAGGTGCAGCACTAATTATGGCAGGTGCTATTCTTATTGGCGGTAAAATTGATATTGCCAAGGGGGTTCTTATTGAAGGAGGAGCCCTGATCAAATCACCGGCCATCATAGGTGACTGCACAGAAGTACGCCAGGGAGCATATCTTCGCGGCTACTGCCTTACCGGGAAAAGATCTGTTGTGGGTCATACCACTGAAGTAAAACATACGATTTTCCTCAATGATGCCAAAGCCGGTCATTTTGCCTACCTTGGAGACTCTATTCTCGGCCGGAACGCTAATCTTGGTGCTGGAACAAAATTTGCCAACCTCAAATTTCTGGGTGGCAATGTCTCTATCCGTACGGAAAATGGATTAGTGGACACCGGACGACGTAAATTTGGTGCCATCTTGGGCGATGAGGCCCAAACTGGCTGTAACTCGGTCACCAATCCAGGCACTATAATCGGAAAGGGAGGAATCCTTATGCCCAACACCACAGCCCCTTCCGGATACCATTCCCCCCGAACTATTATTCGCTGATCCTTGAGGCCACCAAGAAAAAACTTATTTTTATTCACTTCACTGTTTTTCCCTTGATTTTGTGCATATTACCATTATAGTTTTTTTGTGCATAGGCACGCAACGGATCTGTTTTTCGGATTTTAAAATCTCAGGAGGCATCAATGAAAATTGCAATCACCGCAACAGGAAACACCTTAGATTCCATGGTTGACCCTCGCTTTGGCAGAGCTGCATGGTTCCTTATTATAGATACTGAAACAAAAGAGCTACTTCAGGCAATCAATAATATAGCAGGAAAAGAAGCTGCCCATGGCGCTGGAATCAGTGCAGCAGCACAGGTTGCAGACATCGGAGTGGAAGCCCTGCTCACCGGAAGAGTTGGTCCCAAGGCCCTGCCCGTTCTTGAAAAAGCAGGTGTTAAAGCAGTAAATGATGTCAGCGGTAGCGTACGCGATGCCATGGCAAAATATTCCGGAACGACGGGATCACCCCCTAAAACTGAAGAGCCATCACAGCCATCTCCATCTCCTACCCAGGGGCAGGGCCAAGGCCAGGGAAGAGGAGAGGGCTGCGGCTGTGGCAGAGGACAGGGGCAAGGCAGGGGGATGGGACAAGGCAAAGGTCAGGGACGCGGACAGTGTCGTCGATAAGCCGCTGTAAAAAAATAACATAGCCAATAAATCAACCGAATCGGCATAAGGAGCCGTAACGAAATCAATATAAATGGCCAGGTTATTTCGTAACGGTTCCTAAGCAGACAGCAAGGAGAGTAGCAGTATGCAAATAGCAGTCGGCAGCGGGAAAGGTGGAACCGGAAAGACCACTATCTCAACCAGCCTGGCTCTCAGTGCAGGCACAGATGTTCAGTACCTGGACTGTGATGTGGAAGAGCCAAACGGACATATCTTTCTCAAACCGAAACTCACTCACAGAGAAACTGTTGTCGTCACTGTTCCCCGGCTGGACGAGTCACGATGCACAGCCTGTGGAAAATGCCGGGACATTTGTGCATTCAATGCAATTGCTCAGTTTGGCAAAACGGTAATGATATTTCCAGAGATGTGCCATTCCTGCCTTGGCTGTTTCAGGGTATGTGAGGAGGATGCACTCATCGAAGACACACGGGAAATTGGTATTCTCGAATCTGGAATGGCTGGTGATATTCATTTCGTTCATGGCCGTGTCCGGATCGGTGAGGCGATGGGCGTCCCGCTCTTAAAAGCCGTCAAACACAAGGCCGAACAAGACAGGCTGACCATCATCGATGCTCCCCCGGGGACATCATGCCCTTTTGTGGAAAGTGTCAATGATGCCGACTATGTGATCTTGGTAACCGAGCCCACACCCTTTGGCCTTCATGACCTGAAACTTGCTGCCACGGTTCTCAAGAACTTCAAGATTCCCAGTGGTGTAATTATTAATCGATCCGATCTCGGTGACGACAGGGTACAGCGCTATTGTGATTCTGAGAACATTCCTGTTCTCCTTGAGATTCCATTCCAGCGTGCCATTGCAGAAGGCTATGCACGGGGTATAAATCTTGTGGACACTGTACCTGAGCTACGCACTGTTTTCAGTGACCTTCTAACTCGGATTGCCTTTGAGGTAGCCCAATAATGGAACAGACAATTAAAGAAGTATTGATCCTCAGCGGCAAAGGCGGTACCGGGAAGACCAGTATCGTTGGATCCTTTGCTCATCTGGCAGAAAACAAAATTCTCGTGGACTGTGACGTTGACGCGTCCGACCTCCACCTCCTTCTCGCCCCAAAGCCAACTGAGACCCATGACTTCAAGTCCGGAGTCAAGGCCCGGGTAGAGGCGGATAAGTGCAGCGGTTGTGGCATGTGTGCTGAGCTCTGCCAATTTGAATCAATTACCATGGGGGAAACTGCGGTCATTTCACCACTCAACTGTGAAGGATGCGGTGTCTGCGCCCACTTCTGTCCGGAAGAAGCCATTGTACTCCAAGAGAATCATTGCGGTTCCTGGTACATTGCAGATACCGCCTACGGGCCTCTTGTTCACGCCCAGCTTTTCGCAGGGGAGGAAAACTCGGGCAAGTTGGTCTCCCACATCAAAAATCAGGCAAGACAGCTCGCTGAAACAACAAATACCGGTCTGATCCTGATCGATGGCGCTCCTGGGGTGGGATGTCCGGTCATCGCATCACTCTCCAATGTGGATCTTGCCGTCGTAATAACCGAACCTACCCTATCCGGAAAACACGACCTGGATCGCATCCTTGACCTCACCGAACACTTCAAAATCCCTGCACTGGTTTGCATAAACAAGTGGGATCTTCACTCCGAGATGAGCGATAGCATAGAGAAATCCTGCAACGATCGCGGAGCTAACGTTCTTGGAAAAATCCCATTTGATCGCCAGGTTATTACCTGCCAGATTCAGGGAGTGCCGGTGACAGCTGATGATACCAGCCTGGCCGGGTACTCAATTAAGGCGATATGGAAAAAACTAAAGGAACACCTATAGAAGAGCTTTTCCTTCAGTTTTTTCCTTCTGGTGGTATATACTCTAAAAAATAGTCTGCCTTTTTAACTCCTTTTTTGAGAGCCATATATGACCACCATAATCAGTAGCCAGGATTTTATTGCCTCCATCGCAGAGAGCCTCCAGTACATTTCCTACACCCACCCTCGTGATTTCGTTCAGGCCATGGCCCGTGCATACGAGCGTGAAAAAAGCCAGGCGGCAAAGGATGCCATGGCTCAAATCCTGATCAACTCCAGGATGGCAGCCATGGGCCAGCGTCCAATCTGCCAGGACACGGGTATCGTTACCGTCTTTCTGCAAATTGGCATGGAATGCCGCTTCGACACCACCACAGCCATTCAGGAACTGGTGGATGAGGGTGTTCGAACGGCCTATAATAATACGGACAATCCACTTCGTGCGTCTGTGGTTGCCGATCCGGCCGGCAAACGAATTAACACCAGAGACAACACCCCGGCAGTTATCTACACCGAGCTGGTTGCAGGCTCCAGTGTTGATATCCGTATTGCTGCCAAGGGTGGTGGATCCGAAAACAAAAGTAAATTTGCCACCCTCAACCCCAATGATTCCATCGTCGATTGGGTGGTACGTACCGTACCCACAATGGGGGCCGGCTGGTGCCCCCCCGGAATCCTTGGTATTGGTATCGGTGGCACCGTTGATAAGGCCATGGTACTTGCCAAAGAATCGCTGATGCAGCCCATCGACATTCAGGAGCTGATAGCAAAAGGTGCCGACAACACCATAGAAGAACTGCGGCTTGAAATATATTCAAAGGTAAATGAACTCGGAATAGGAGCCCAGGGTCTGGGTGGGCTTACCACCGCTCTCGATGTCAAGATACTGGACTGTCCAACCCACGCAGCATCCCTTCCCGTCGCAATGATTCCAAACTGTGCCGCAACCCGGCATATTCACTTCACTCTTGATGGCAGCGGTCCTGCTCACTTTACTCCGCCACGACTGGAAGACTGGCCTGAAATCAAATGGGAGGTTGGTGAAAGTGTCAAACGGGTACAGCTTAATGGAATCACCAGGGAAGAAATTGCAACCTGGAATACTGGAGAGACACTGCTTCTGAACGGTACCATCCTCACAGGACGCGATGCAGCCCATCGCAGAATTCAGACGTTCCTCAAGGAAGGAAAACCATTCCCCAATGGAGTTGACTTCAGGGGGAAATTTATCTATTACGTGGGACCCGTTGATCCCGTAAGAGACGAAGCCGTTGGCCCCGCCGGCCCTACAACCTCCACCCGCATGGACAAATACAGTGACATGATGCTGAAAGAAACCGGCCTTATCGGCATGATAGGAAAATCGGAACGAGGTGATGCAACCATCGAATCCATTCGCCAACACGGCGCTGTATACCTTATGGCTGTTGGAGGAGCTGCCTATCTTGTATCAAAGGCAATCAAGAAAGCACGAGTGGTGGCCTTCGAAGATCTCGGCATGGAGGCAATCTATGAATTTGAGGTTGAAGATATGCCTGTAACGGTAGCCGTCGACAGCCGGGGCGAGTCAGTCCACAAGACAGGTCCTGCTCTCTGGAGCCAGAAGATCCGCGATTATCGGAGTCACAAATAGGTTCTCGTTGTCCCTGACAGAGACCCGTTAACACTCTCCACTTCTTCCACCGCGGGGCCCTAATACTATGACAAAACTTTCCCGAAAATTAAACAACGCCCTTGAAATCACCGCAGGATGCACAGAACCGGCAGCTATCGCCTTCTGTGCCAGCTTTGTAGGAAAATACCTGGACGACATCCCTCAAGAGATACTCTTACGTATTGATCAGCGTACTTACAAAAATGCCTTCGGAGCCGGAATTCCACGAGCAGGTGACAAACGTGGCAGTGAATGGGCCCTGCTCTTTGGCTTTGTCATGGCCTGCCCGGAAAAACGGCTTTCGATCTTTTCTGGATTGGAGAAAGATGCCATCACCCGGGCACAAGCTCTGCATGACCGCGATATTCTCAAAGTTGAACTGGTTGAAACGGAAACTCTGCTGATCGCTGTCTCGGCACGAGGAGCCACAAACCATGTTGAAGCACGTATAGAAGGCGGGCACACCAAGGTGACGGCTGTCACTTTAAACAACAGAACTATTGATATAGCAGAGGAAAAAGAAAAAGAGGCAGCAGCAGCTTCTCTTCCCTATGAGGATGCGATATATGAAGCTCTGAACTGGCCGGAACTCATTGAAGAGTGCTACAAAGACCAGACCCTGCAAACCACGGTTCGCCAGGGAATTGCCTATAATATGGCAGCAGCCCTACACGGCCAGAAATATGTTAAAAGTGGCCATGGTGCAGATTCCCTCGTAATGGGAGCCATCTACTCAAGAATGAACGGCGACCCTATTCCCATTATGAGCTGTGCAGGGTCCGGTAACAAGGGACTGACCTGTATGGTCCCCGTGGTGTGTTACAGCAGGGATCTTGACCTTGGAGAAGAACTGGAAATTAAGGGTGTACTCGTTGCAGTATTACTGACCAGCCTCATCACCTCACGTTTTGGTGAAGTTTCTTCGGTCTGTGGAGCCCAGTATGCTGCAGGTGCCGGTGTTATCGGGGGCATCCTGTATTTAAAAAACAAACTGGAGCTCTTTGACGGCGCCTACAACAACTTTATATCAGCCATTGGCGGAGGATTCTGCGACGGTGCCAAGGGAAGCTGCTCCATGCGGGGCAATGTTGCTGTAAGTACTGCCCTCACCGCCATCAATCATGCAGAAAACGGATTTCTGGTTTCCGGACGGGACGGTTTTCTTGGCACGACCTTCCATGAAACTCTGGATCATCTTACCCAGTACAATCCACTTATTGCAAAATTTGAGCGTGAAACCATTGATATTTTACGTAATAAATGAGTCTTTTCTACTCCGGCGTATAATCCCGTTCATCCGCCCCTGAGTCAGAGGCGGTTCTGTATGAAGAAACAAGCGGTTACCGGGGTTAGCACGACTTATCACCTCCCCCTTTTCGGTCTCCATACGGACAACGGTTAAGGGAATACAGCTAATCCCGGGAAGCATATACTCCACCTGATTCCCCGTTTCCAGGACATTCCTCGCTTCAACCAGTGGTGCCTCACCCTCTCCTCTGATCACGGCCACTGGCTCAACTTCCATCTGAACCCGGGGACTGGTATAGAGCATCTCAGAACTCCCTGGCACATGTCTGAAAAAATTTTCACTGGTACCACGGGTTCCGGTTTTGGCAATCTCTTCGAACACAATCGATGGCAACCTGATCTCCGACGGATTATCCCAGGCCTCGGGTGGCAAGTCCCGCAGATAATCGAGTGCTGCCCGATAAATGCGGGTCACTCCACCTACATAAAAAATTGACTTCATCCGTCCTTCAATTTTTAATGAATTTGCACCACTGGCCACCAGTTCCGGCAAGCCTTCCAGGAGACAGAGATCTTTCGAATTAAAGATATATGTTCCCCGCTCATCCTCTTCTACAGGAAAATATTCACCAGGCCGCTTCTCTTCAATCAGCTTGTAGCTATAGCGACAGGGATGGGCACAGGCTCCCTGATTAGCATCTCTTCCTGTCATGTAGTTGGAGAGCATACAGCGTCCCGAATAGGAGATACAGAGGGCTCCATGGACAAAAATTTCCAGTTCTCCCTGTGTCTGCTGCCGAACCTCGCGGATTTCCTTCAGGGACAACTCACGCGCAAGATTGAGGCGGCTGACCCCCTGTTCAAACCAGAACTCAGCAGCCTCCGCATTGGTCACATTGGCCTGGGTGGACAGGTGTACAGGAATTTCCGGCACGCATTCTCGGGCTCGTCGCAGGATACCGGGATCGGCAATAATCAAACCGTCCACTCCGGCTTTTCTCAGCCCAGACAGGTAATTATCCAGTTCTGTAAAATCACGGTTATGAGCCAGAATATTGATGGTCACATATATCTTCACATCGTGAGCATGAGCGTACTGCACAGCCTCTGCCATTTTTTCATCACTGAAATTCCCAGCCTTTGCCCGGAGACTGAACTGCTTTCCACCCATATACACGGCATCGGCACCATAGTGAATTGCAGTAACCATCTTCTCAAAGTTTCCTGCCGGAGCAAGGAGTTCGGGGATGACTGGAATACCAGCTTTGTTGCTTTCTTTTTTATCCATTGTACGCTACTATTAAAAGTTATAATTTCTTATCCAGGATAAACATTCCATACTGTACACCGCATGTGAAATCAAGAGATCAAGTGAGAAAAACAAAAGTTGGTATGGCCATGAGCGGAGGAGTAGACTCCACTGCATGCGCATTGCTTTTGCGAAAACAATATGACGTTCACGGGTTTTTCATGCAGCTTGCCCAACCGGATATCAACCAGCAGTTGGTGCGAGTTAAAGATATTGCTGCACGATGCAAAATCCCTCTTACAGTGATAGACTTGAGCGCTCGTTTTGAGGAGAAAGTTCTCAGCTATTTTACAAATACCTATCTTGACGGGCGTACCCCAAACCCCTGTATGGTCTGTAACCCAAAAATAAAATTTGGCCTGTTTATGGATGCCATGCTGGAACATGGAATGGAGGAGATTGCCACCGGCCATTACGCAAGCATTGTGGAAGAAGACGGCTGTTTTTTTCTGCAACAGGGCGAGGATACAATCAAGGACCAGACCTATTTTCTTGCCAGATTAGGTCAAAAGCAGCTGGCACGGGTGAAATTCCCACTGGGAGCTATGACAAAATCTGCCGTTTATGACCTTGTCGAAGAACATGGATTCACCGATTTCAGAGGTCGGGAAAGCCAGGATGTCTGTTTTCTACAAAATGAATCCGTTGGTCACTTTCTAACAACCCGAAGTCCGGAATCTGCAAGGGATGGCGATATCGTACATATTAATGGTCATGTTCTGGGACGGCATAATGGCATCATCAACTACACAGTTGGACAACGTCGTGGTTTAGGGATTGCCGCACCATCTCCCCTCTATGTCCTGAAAATTGACGCCTCTGCCAACCGTGTTATTGTGGGTGACAATGACGACCTCTATCAAGACTCTATTGAAATACAGGATGTTTCATGGAACTGCGGCAAGCCCCCGAAATCGGATCACGACTACCTGGTCCGCATCCGCTATGGCCATGAAGGTCAACCGGCAAAGATAAAACAGATATCGGAGGATCATTACCACATTAGCTTCACAGAGCGGCAACGGGCTGTTACACCCGGTCAATTCGCAGTTATCTACGAGGGCGATCGGCTTATTGGAAGTGGTGAAATCCAATGAAGAAAAAAATTATTATCAATACACTGGGCTGCAAGGTCAACCAGTTCGAATCCGCATCCTTCCTCTGTGGTTTTGAGGAATCTGGATGCAGGAAAGCCCTGGCCGGCGAGGACGCCGATATCGTGGTCATCAACACCTGTGCGGTCACCGCAAAAGCCGGTGCCCAATCCCGCCAGACCGTGCGCAGACTTATGCGCCGCCACCCCAAGGCAAAGGTAGTCATAACAGGGTGTTATGCCCAGATGGCTGCCAATGAACTTGCTGAAATAGTAGAAACACCGGTCTGTATTGTTGGCAATGGCAACAAACATCTCCTCGTTGAAGTAGCCCTGAAGGAAACACCCTGCGATCTCACCATGCTTATGGGAAGGATTCTGAGCAAAAAAGAGATCTGCAGCCTTCCCATGAAACGTTTCGGTGACCGAACCCGCGCCTATCTCCGTGTTCAGGATGGCTGCACAAATTTCTGCACCTACTGCATTGTCCCCTATACCCGTGGCCCAAGCCGTAGCCTGCCTCTGATTGAGGTTCTTGAACAGACGGCCCGTTTTGAAGTGGCTGGCCACAGAGAAATCGTTGTCACCGGAATCCATGTGGGCATGTATGGAAAAGATCTTGAAGAACAGTCTGATATCACAGATCTGATGCGAACCGCCTGTAACGCACATCCTGATATTCGTTTCAGACTCAGCTCCATTGAGCCACAGGAAATCACCGATGAACTCCTCGATGCCATGCACTCCTGTAGCAACTTCATGCCCCATTTCCACATCCCTCTGCAGAGTGGTGACGACACCATTCTCAAACGTATGCACCGGGGTTATGATAGGGAAACATTCCGAAAAATCATTCAGAAATGCAAGACTACTTTTCCCGATGCTGCTATTGGTATCGATATCCTGACTGGATTCCCTGGAGAAGGAGAACAGGAGTTTGACAACAGCAGAAAACTCCTTGAAGAAATTGACGGTACCTATTTCCACGTCTTCCCCTACTCCAAACGCCCTGGCACCCCTGCGGCAACCTTTAAAAACCAGGTACCAAAAGAAGTAAGTCAACAACGGGTTGCGCAACTGCGCAAACTTGCCGATGCTAAAAAGGAGGCATTTTACACCCGTTTTCTTGGAACAGAACGGCCCGTACTGGTAGAGCATAAGCGCACGAGAGACAACCTGCTCACAGGATTTACTGACAATTACATTCCTGTGGTTTTTTCAGGGGATGATATTTTGATGGGGACTGTCATTTCTGTTCACCTTGAAAAAATTGGCGACAATGGCGCTGTTGTCGGGAAACAGGCAGGAAAATAGAAAATGCTTGGAGAAATCATCGCCATCGGCAACGAGCTCACCTCGGGAAGGATCCCCAACACCACCAGTGGTTTTGCCGCTCACCATCTTTTCAAGGCAGGATTTGACATCTATGCCATGCACACCATCGGTGACACTCCTAAGCTCATTGGTGAGGCCTTGAAACGAGCCTTGGGACGGGTAGATTTTGTACTCGTGACCGGTGGCCTTGGCACCACGGATGACGACCTCACTACGGTTGCCGTCTCTGAAGCGCTGAACCGGCCAACCATGCCAAATCTTGAGATCCTCTCTCTCATCAGAAAACATCTGGATGCAAACACCGGTCAGCCGGTGAGTTCTCTTGAAAAACTTGCCTGGCTCCCCGAGGGAGCTGAGGCCTTAAATGCACAGTCGAAAATGTCAGGGTTCCAGCTCATTCATGACGGTAAGCCAATTTTTTTCCTTCCCGGCATCCCCCATCAAATGCGCACCCTTCTAGTAGAACAGGTACTACCCAGGCTTGCCACATGGTATAAGGGAAGCCGCCTCAACAGCGTACAGCAGGTCTTTAAAATCTTCGGCATCCAGGAAAGTGACATCAACAGCGCGGTGGAAGCACTTCCCCTGGATAAGGATGTGGAGATCGGTTACTACCCTGTATTCCCAGAGGTTCATCTCAGTATGACCATTCGCGGTAACAACAAAACAAAGACGGAGCAACTTGCCAAAGAGACATCCCGCCTCCTTAAACAGACACTGGGCTCAGCTCTCTATGGCCGGGATCAGGACACCCTGCAATCTGTGGTTGGAGAATTGTTACAGAAGAGGAACAAAAAACTCTCCGTTGCAGAATCATGCACGGGGGGACTTATCAGCTATCTTGTGACCTCAATCGCAGGAAGCTCTGCCTATTATCTTGGTGGGGTAACTTCCTATGCAGACTCGATGAAAACGACCTATCTGGACGTGGACGAGAGCACACTGAAAACCTACGGGGCGGTGAGCAAAGAAGTTGCAACGGCGATGGTTGAGGGAATGCGCAAACAAAGCAGTGCAGATATCTCCCTTTCCGTAACCGGAATTGCTGGACCGGATGGAGGCAGTGTAGAGAAACCCGTTGGCACCGTTTTCATAGGAATCGCCGACCAGGAAGACACCCGGGTAGAGCGTTTTCTTTTTACCGGGAACAGATACGAGATCCAGCAATTAACAGCACAGACAGCACTTGATATTGTCAGACGTTCTCTGTTAGAAACAGAGTAATCAATCAACAGAATATAATTCACAAGAGGTTCAATATGGCAACAGCAAAAGATAAAGAGGGTAGCGTAGACAACGCAATCAGCCAGATTCAACGCCAATTCGGCAAAGGCTCCATCATGCGCCTTGGCGGGGCAACAGTTGAAAAGATCCCTGTGGTCTCAACAGGTTCCCTGAGCCTTGATATTGCACTCGGAGTAGGTGGTTTCCCCAAGGGGAGAATCGCTGAAATCTACGGCCCGGAATCTTCCGGTAAAACTACCCTTGCACTTCATGCTGTTGCAGAGGCTCAGAAAAAGGGCGGGACAGCTGCTTTTATAGATGCAGAGCATGCACTCGACACGGCATATGCCCAGCGCCTTGGCGTTGATGTTGACAATCTTCTCGTCTCCCAACCGGACTTTGGTGAACAGGCTCTTGATATTGCAGAGATTCTTATTCGATCGGGCGGCGTGGATATTATTGTTATCGACTCCGTGGCTGCCCTGGTTCCCAAGGCGGAGATTGATGGGAATGTCGGTGATTCCCATATGGGCCTGCAGGCGCGTCTGATGTCACAGGCCATGCGTAAATTCACCGGTGTCCTGAGTCGGAGCAACACCA
This sequence comes from Desulfocapsa sulfexigens DSM 10523, assembly GCF_000341395.1. Lineage (GTDB taxonomy): Bacteria > Desulfobacterota > Desulfobulbia > Desulfobulbales > Desulfocapsaceae > Desulfocapsa > Desulfocapsa sulfexigens. The sequence continues at coordinate 457,187 of NC_020304.1, forward strand.
TCCTTATCTTTATCAACCAGATCAGGATGAAAATCGGAGTGATGTTCGGGAACCCGGAGACCACTACGGGCGGAAACGCTCTTAAATTCTACTCCTCACTACGCCTCGATATACGAAGAATCGGTTCCCTGAAAGACGGTCAGGAAGTCATTGGAAACCGCACCAAAGTGAAGGTGGTAAAAAACAAAGTTGCACCCCCGTTTCAGATAGCAGAATTTGACATTATCTACGGGGAAGGCATCTCCAAGGAAGGTGACCTGCTTGATCTTGCCGTAGAGCAGGAAATCATAGACAAGAGTGGCTCCTGGTATTCGTATCAGGACGAACGCATTGGCCAGGGACGGGAAAACGCCAAGCGATTCCTTCAGGATCATCCGGAAATGTTTACCGACATCGACCAGAAAGTCCGAATGGGATTCGGGCTGCTTGCCCCCGCTGGAGCAGATGCAAAGAAAGCAACGGACGAAACTGAATAGAAAAATATAGATATTACTCCCGCAGCCCAGCGGGAGTAATACTCAACGACGGAAAGAAGTCCGCCTTGTTGCCATAGCAATCCGTCAGCTTGCCCTGATCTGATCAATTACCGCCGTTGTTGATGTCTGACTGGCAAAGCTGATCCGCTCCACTCTGCCACCTCCTGCCTTTACCTCAGCCCCCCCGACAATATCATCCTCCTCCCAGTCTGCCCCTTTTACCAGAACATCTGGGCGGATTGTGGTTATCAGATGGAGGGGAGTATCTTCTCCAAAAAGAACAACGCCATCCACACAACCAAGTGCGGCAAGAACTCTCGCCCGATTCTGCTCATTGTTGATTGGCCTGGCAGGTCCCTTGATAGAACGAATGGACGCATCATTATTCAAGCCAACTATGAGAAAGTCTCCCTGGCACCTGGCCTTCTGCAGATACTCCACATGCCCCGCATGAATGATATCAAAGCAGCCATTGGTAAAAACAATTTTCTGCCCTGCTTTCCGGCGTCTGGTTACATTTTCGGTAATTGTCTCCAGGCTGAGGATTTTATCACTATCTTCAAACGCCCAGGGAGAAGGTGCAACACTGTTAAAACGCTCCCGCAGTTCCTTCTGCACTTCCCGATTAAAGGGAACCGAACACGCCCCCTCAGTGTCACCTGCTTCAGTGATAATCTCACCGTCGGGTGCCACAATCATGGAATGGCCACCCATGCGCATCCCTTCCCAGTCACCACAGCAATTCGCCGCAACCACGAAGGCCTGATTTTCAATGGCACGAGCCTGAAGCAACACCCGCCATTGAGCAATTCTCGCCCGAGGCCACTCTGCAGACATCACCAGAATCCCTGCTCCCTGACGGCATTGAAACCTTGCCGCTTCGGGGAAACGAAGATCATAACAGACCAGCCCACCCAACAGATCACCTCCGGGAAGCGCTATGGGCGATGGACTCTTCCCGGCCTGAAACCAGAGATCCTCCTTCCAGAAAGAAAACAGATTCTGCTTGGCAATTCCACGAGCACCTGCTTTCCCGATACCTGAAAAAAACAGAGTGTTGTACAGAGAATGTTCTTTGTTTTTCCCCTCTGTCAGTTTTTGGGGAAGAGATCCTGCGAGGATAATAGCGAAGGAAGAGGCGAGTTCCTCCAATTCCACAAGAAGTTCAGGGATCTCATCGGCAAGTGTAGCCAACTGCTCGTAGACAAAACCGGTGGCCCACATCTCTGGAAGAACAATAAGGCTTCCCGGAGCCGGAGCTAATTCAGCCAGCCCAGATCGTACCTGTTCAAGATTTTTTTGAATGTCACCTGCAACAATCTCAAACTGGAGAAAACCGAGTTGGGAAAGTACTGTATCGGACACGACTACACTCTTCATTGTAAAGATTATCGATTATGCGGGCTGCAGGACACGACACTGTCTCAGGGCATCTGCGGCAATTTTCGAAACGGTCACAACAGAAATTTCTCCATCGCGATAGAGGCGGACCGACCGCTCGTCCTGCAGCAACGGCTCCAACTTCTTCTCAAAATCAATGCCTCCAAGCAGACCCAGCCCCTTTGCCGCCAAGCCCCGCACTGTGGCATCCTGCGAGTTTAGGTAGGGGAGCAGATCAGGGACAACATCCTTCTCTAACAGCAACTCCGCTCGTTTTTCTGCCAGCCTGCTAACACCCCACAGCAGACCGCGCTGCAATTCGGGAAGTTCGAGATAATTTCCATCCTGGTGTTCAAGAGGTCCGTCCGGACGCATGTATGAAATCAGCATATGAAGGTACTCATCACACAAACCGTCATGATGATACATGGCCTCCGCCATGGCCTCAGGAGCCCCCCACCCGATACCGCCAGACTCATCATTAAGGCTCCAGAGATAACGGCGCATGACAATTCGTGCCGCCTCCATATTCTTATTGGCAAGACGGTTTAAGACTTCGCCGAAAATGGTCACAGTATGCCACCGCAACATCTCTTCGGGACGATACAGACCTGAGAAGAGGGGATTCACCAGCCCCTGTTCGTCAAACTTGGCAAGCTCTTCACGAGCATGATTCAAATCATTATCCGCTAAAAGAGCCAGAACCTCTTTTTTTATTTTTCTGTTCATTTACAAGTCTCCATAGGTGAGAATTACTATCAAAAGTAAAATAAACACTCACCGGTGGAAAACAAGGTTAGCCCGCACTTCTCATGAGAAATGCGGGCCAGGCCGTGACTATTTTACCGGCATGGTGAATACCCGCTTGGAAAGTTCCGAATCAAGCAGAAACAGTCCACTGGAATCATCACCGATCAGACGAAGACGGGCAACAATTTCACCCACGGTTGACTCCTCTTCAACCTGTTCGGTAATAAACCAGTCAAGAAAAGCCTTCGCTGCATGATCGCGAACATCAAGAGCAACGTCGATCAGATTGTTGATAAGGGCAGTTACCCCCTGCTCATGTGCCAGGATATGCTCAAAGGCCGCCAGTGGTGACTTCCATTCGGTCTCAGGCTTGGCTATCGCCTCGAACTCCATCCTACCTCCCCGTTCGTGAACATAATCATAAATCTTCATGCCATGAAACATCTCTTCCTGAACCTGACCACGCATCCATTTGGCAAAACCGCTGAGGCTGATAGATTGAAAATAGGACTCCATCGCCAGATACAAATAGCTGGAATACATTTCCGCGTTCACCTGTTTATTCAAGGCTTTTTCCATCTTTTTCTTCATTTTTATACTCCTTGGTCATTGTTTACTGATTATAAATGAATTGTAAAATCGAAACTCATATTACAGGGAGAAGGATTGATATGAAAGTACGAAAAGACCCCATAGACAATTTAACCATTAGGCCCTTGATTCTGACCTCAGGGGTCAACAAACCATATAAAACGGCAAAAAGCAGCACATCCTATCTTTTTTCAACGAGGGGGGACAACACGTTTTCCGGAAAACGGCGACGGAAATTCCCTGGCGGGGAATATTGACAAACCCAAATATTGGCTCTCAGTGATTTTCCTGAGCGGCAGCCCGAAATATGGGCACAGCCGATTTCTTCAGTTGCCTTCCAGACAACCTGAGTGAAGTGACCTACTCCCGGAATATAGCCCGGCTCCTCATAGTCATACAACGCTTCTTCATCATACCACATCTTCACAGTGGACCCAATGCCCATATCGTAGGAGGCCCAGGCCAGATTTTCGCCATACCTGGAGCCAGAATGCCCAGAGGGGCAGGTTTTCGCATGGACAAGAGCACTGGCCGCCACCTTCTCCGACCAGACAACTGAGGGTACACCGTGCAGCTTTCGATAGTAATTATGCGCAGTAAGCCACTGTTCGCTCTCCTCCGTGGGGGCAGCCATCAACCATCCAGGAACGAAGAAAAACAGGATAAACCCGGACAAGAGGACGAAACAGTATCCAGAAGCATCTCTAAACATAAACATTTTGTTTACAGAAAAAGCATTCCCAAACAGCGAAGAAAACCATGTAATTAATTACTATTCCATGGTTAGTTTTCATAATCCAGCGAAAAACCTGGGCTAAAGTATATTCTCGAACAACTCTCTAGCCATTGTCATCAATACGCTTCATCCCTTCCATTAACATTCCCATAAAACCGCCCAGAATATCCAGTTCCATTTCCCGCTGACTCAATCCATGAACGAACTTAAACCGTCCCTCATTAATAGCCAGACAGTCGTAAAAAGCCTCCTGCCCTTCCTTGGAGTTATAGGTCGCAGAGACAAGCTCTCCCTCGTTAAAGAGAAGGATGGCCTTTTCCTGCCCTACTTCCAGCTTCAACCGCCCTGTCTTCTGATTTGAATTAATCATCTGACACAGTTCAAGAGGTGGAATATCGGCAAGCTGACCAACCATCCCCGAAGCAAGTTCCTCGGCTCGTTGGAAATTGATAGTTGTAATGCGACTCACCAGCAGTTTATAAAAGAACACCTGAAGTGCAGGGAAACGATTCAGGACATGACGAAAGTTTTTCTGGCTGAGACTTGCAATCTGACAAGGTTCCATGGCCATTATAGTGGTGGTGACCCGATCTCCTGACAAAAGACTCATTTCACCAAAAACATCCCCTCGCTCCATCTCGGCAAGGGTCACCCCATCATCATCCATAACCTCCACCCTGCCATCTATGATGATAAACAGATTGGAGGCTGGGTCACCCTTCTGGAGAATTGGAAATCCCCAATTGTAATCGTCAAGTTTCAGGAGAGTGGCAAGATCGAGGAGATCGTCATCGGACAACGGTTGAAAAATATCAATGGTTCGCAGAAGACCTGCAAAGCGGGAAACAGACTTTAACTTTTCACGACGTTCCGCTGCAGCCAGCAGTCTCATCTGAATGGTGGAAAAATCTTTTTCTTTTTTAAATTCAAAACGAATAATGCCGGTGCAGCCGCCACACTCGAACTTTGTTTTCTGCCTGCTTCCCTGGAGATACAGCTCAAAGACAATATCCTCAGATGCAAGTGCAATGAGATCCCTCGTCAGGGTGAGACAGGTCGCCTTGGCTGCAGGGAGTCTCAACACGCCTCCATCAACCTGCAACTCTTCACCGACGTTATACAGAGGGCAATGTCTCTCCTCAGTGATGACAAAGACACCATTTCGAAATTGCATAGTCTACCTTCTGCACCCGACAACCTGAGAAAAGCAACCGTCCATCGGACTAATCGGAACGTCCAAAAAACAGATAAATAAGGAAACCGAGGAGCCCTGCCCCGCCAAATAGAACCGGAAGGATCTTACTTATCTGCAACTCATCCCCGACAACCAGAGTGGCCATATATTCCGTCCCACTCACCCACCAGACAGCAACAAACGCCGCAATAACAATAAGATCTTTGAAGGACTGTTTATACAGAAGATACAACACCATTGAAACAAAGGGAACCATGAACCACGGGTTACTGAAGAGACCGATAACGTCAACATCCGCAACCTGCGCCCGAATCTGAGTTGATTCAATCCAGGCCCAAATATTTGTTAAAAAATCAGCCATTAGCAAGTCACCTCTATTCTAAATAAACCTGACTACTCCTGAAAAAAAATACTGCAAAAGCTATTAAAAACAGTGTAGCTCACCGGCTCTTTTTTTTCACGGAACTTTTCTTGTCCAATGCGTTTCTTCAGAACCAGTAAACTGCTTAACTGTTCTGTTTTTTGCTTTTAACTACTAAAACAGTGTTTTCCTTCGCCGGCATTTATCAGATCTCCTGAAAATTATTGCTGAGCTACTTCCTTATAACAACAAAACAGCAGGACAAAAAAACTCTTTTATACAGAGATATCGGAATCATTAAACAGTATCATACTGTCCTAAATCAGATTTCTTCTCGTATCAACAGAGCTGATCCTGACAGGATCAATCCTATTTGACTTAGCACTATTATTCAGTATACTAAAAATATGTTTACAGTTATATTTCATTCGCCCCTAACCCCATAAAGACGCCATGCACTTTTCAGGTTTCTAATACTGCTTCCCCTGCAAACAGCTTAAAGGAGATTTTTCCATGAAACTCCAGTCGCAGACTCTGATCCTGTTTTTGTCCTCCTTTTTTTTCCTCTCTTTTGTAACTTCCTGTAATCAACAGCAGCCACCGATAAAAATCGGTCTGGCAATTAACCTCAGTGGCCGGGGAGGTGAAGCCGGGGAACATATCCGGGACGGGGCAATTCTTGCCGTAGACAACGTCAACAAGGCAGGTGGAATCAACGGTCGCTCTCTTGAACTGCTTATTCGCGACGACCAGAACAGCGATGAAGGCATCATACAAGCAGACGAGTCACTTATAGATGCAGGTGTAGTTGCTATCATCGGTCACAGTTTTTCATCCAATACTATTAAAGCACATCCTCTTGTCACTTCACGTGATACCATACTCATCACAGCCTATACCGCATCCACCGAGCTCAGCGGCCAGGATGATCTTTTTTTTCGAACTGCTGTCGACTGCTCGCTGTTTGGTAAAAAAATGGCCACCCTCCTGCAGAAAAAAGAAGTACAATCCGTGGCATTCCTCATGGATATGACAAACTCTGCTTTCGTTCTCGATTACGTAAATCGTGTCCGGGCACATTTTACCGGCCCTGTCACCGAGGTGAAATTTAACTCCCGGGAACATGCCGACTGGGACCGGATAATGGATGAGTTACTTGAACCACGGCGGGATGCAATTATTCTCCTTACCGAGGCGAGTATGACAGGAGTTGCTTTACAAAAAATTGCTGCCACTGATTTCAACGGAAGCCGTATTGCGACTATCTGGGCTCAGACCCCGGAACTGATACGCCACGCCGGGGACAGCGCCGAGGGCCTGAGTATCATCACCTATGTAGATCCAGATAACAGCCGTCCGGACTACCTCAAATTTGCCCGAGAAATTGAAGAAAAACTTCACAATAAGGCAACAGCCAGATCGACAAGAGCCTACGAGATGGTCATGATTCTGGCCGATGCTCTGGGGCGCTGTTCCAGCATAAGCAGTGGCGAACTGAAGAAGGCATTGCTTGCAGGAGAGTATGATACCCTTATGGGGCACGTAAAATTTGACCAGTATGGCGATGTGGTGCGACCGGTATACGAAGTTATCGTGCGTGACAAACAATTTCGCAATAATGGAGAAATCTAAGTGGCACCACAACCTCTGCGCAGAAAGATCAACCGAATTCTCTCCCTTGTCGCGGTTGCCATATTTTTTATCGTTTTCCTTCTTACCGGAGTAAGTGAATACAGGGAAACTCGAGCCGAAGACACCGCAGTCATGCGGGCCAGAATCGATGTGGCCCGTACACTCACCAGGGATGTCCTGTTTCATGTAGATGCCATGGTACAGAAGGTGTTGCAATCCCACCCGAACAACCCAGCCACAATCCTCTCACAACTGGCTTCGTCCCACTATTTTGAACTCCATGACGACAGTTTTTACGTACTCGACCCCCAGGGCAGAGTCTCCCTTATTTCTGAGCCGTACATCAATTATACAGGACTTGACTTCAGCGCCATGATTTCAACGAAATCAACACCGAAGCAACAGGTGCAGCATCATTACAAGTCTCTCCTGACAAATCGTTCCGTAGTGACCCTCCAGTACCCACTCGATAATGGATACCTGCTGGTGGTGGAGCGTAATCTGGCAAACATTACTCCGGTCCTGGCCAGTTTTGAGGACGGAAAACTGTTTCCAGGTGAGCTCTTCTTTGTCCTGTCAACTGACGGTCGGACGATTTATCACCCGAACCGCTCCTTAATGGAAACCCGCCATAACCTTGGTTTTGATCTAAAAGAGGTCTCCAGACCTGATAGCAGTGGACTTTTTTCTTTTTTCTACAAGGGCCAGAAGTATATCGCTCTCAGCGAACGGTTCACGGAGCCAGACAACTGGACCATCTACTACTGCATCCCCAACAAGGTAATAATGGAGAAAACCCAGGATTTCCTTATCATTCAACTTCTGTCCCTGCTCTTTTTCTTCGCTCTGCTCTTTTGTGTGTTCCGAATTGTTTTCAACAGGTTTTTCTCACGGCCGGTAAACAATATTGTTGAAGTCCTGAAGCATTCCGGACAGGGTAATAGACTCACTCTATCTCCTGACACATCAGGAGGCATTCTGGAGTTTGAAACCATTGCGGGAGCTATCAGCTCCAGAGACGAAGAGATATTCAAAACTGCCGAGCGTTTCCGTATCCTCCTCGACAGCCTGGACGCACTTGTTTACGTCGCTGATATGGAGACCTACGAACTCATTTTTGTGAATAGTTATGGACGAAAGATTTACGGTGAGGCTGTTGGCAGGAAATGCTACGAAGCTTTACAAAAGGGGCAGGATGCCCCCTGTGAGTTCTGTACCAACCACCTGCTGGTGGACTCAGATGGAAAGCCCACGAAGGTTCATATCTGGGAGTTTCAGAACACTCTCACCGGGCAGTGGTACCAGTGCCGGGATCAGGCAGTTTACTGGACAGACGGCAGACTGGTGCGCATGGAAATTGCCACCGACATCAGCGACAGAAAAGATTCGGAAGACGCGCTCCAGGCTGAAAAAGAACGCTTGAGCGTAACCCTGCGCTCCATTGGAGATGGTGTTATCACCACTGACGTTGAAGGCAACATCATCTTTTTAAATAAGGTTGCAGAAGAACTTAGCGGCTGGACCAGTGAAGACGCCAAAGGCAAGCCATCCACCCAGGTTTTTAATATAATAAACGAAAAAACCGGCCAGAAATGTGTCAGCCCGGTGCAACGGGTCATAGAACTCGGCAGAATCATCGGCCTTGCCAATCATACGGCCCTCATAGCAAAAGATGGCACTATACGATCCATTGCAGACAGCGGCGCCCCGATCAGGGACAGAGAGAGTAACATCATAGGTGTTGTCCTTGTCTTCCGTGACACTACTCACGAAAAAAAATTGGAGGAAGAGTTGCTTAAAACCAGGAAACTGGAATCACTCGGGGTACTTGCCGGTGGTATAGCCCACGATTTCAACAACATTCTCTCAGCCATCCTTGGCAACATCGAGTTGGCCGGCTACCGGATTGCAAAGGAAGACACCAGAACGGCGTCTCTACTCACAGATGCCGGGAAAGCAACGAAAAGGGCTGCAAAGCTCACAGAGCAATTACTTACTTTTTCCAAAGGCGGTGAACCGGTTCGGGAAATCATAGAACTTCCAGCATTTATAGCCGAATCGGCAGATTTTGTGCTTCATGGGAGTCGGATCGTCTGTAACTACAACTTTCCAGAAGACCTCTGGAGGGTTGACGTGGATAGTGGCCAGATCGGTCAGGTTATTCAGAACATTATCATCAATGCAAAACATGCCATGCCCGAAGGCGGCACCATAACAATCAGCTGCACGAACATTGAAGATACCGCTGCAGAGGCACTTCTAAGCGTGGACAAGGGTGATTATGTCCGCGTAACTATCCAGGATACAGGCGTGGGCATTCCCAGAGAAATCATAGACAAAATATTTGATCCCTATTTCACGACAAAAAAAGAAGGCAGTGGGCTTGGGCTTGCAATCTGTCACTCAATCATCAATAAACACGATGGGTATCTCACCGTTCATTCCACCATCGGAAAAGGGACAACGTTCACCCTGTACCTGCCTGCTGTACGTTCCAGGGCAGGGACAAACAGCACTGCAAGAAAAACGAAGAGTACAGCAGCAAGTAAAGCGGCCAGGATAATGATCATGGATGATGAAGAGATGCTGAGGGATGTAGCAGCCTCGCAGCTTGCCTTTCTAGGTCATGAAGCGGTTGCGGTGAATGATGGAATCCAGGCAGTCAACAGGTATCAGGAACTGCAGGATAATGGCACCCCCGTTGATCTCGTAATTATGGATTTAACCATTCCCGGCGGCATGGGTGGACAGGAAGCAGCAGAAAAACTCATCGAGATTGACTCCAATGTGAAAATAATTGTCGCCAGTGGGTATTCCAATGACCCGGTGATGGCCAACTACCGGAAATATGGATTTGTTGCCGCTATCGCAAAGCCATTTGATTTGAAACAGTTGAGTAATACCATAGCATCAATTTTGGACTAATACGGCGAGTATGTGGTGAACAGATTTTCACCCTGCAGACGAGCAGCCAATCCACTATGCCGTTGAATTTTTCCGGCCACGGCCTGATCAAAAACGGAACGGATACTATTCACCTTCACCCTGTCTCGTGCCCGGGTAACCGCCGTATACAATAACTCTCTGGTGACAACGGCCGATTCCCGGTCAGGAAGAACCACCAGGACCTCTCCTATTTCCGCCCCCTGACTCTTATGGATGGTGAGTGCATAGGCAGTCTCACAACTCTTCAACCTGCCGGGAAGGAACCCCTGCAACGTGCCATCTGTTCTTTCAAACCAGACCTTTAAAACCTCAGGACTCTCTGGATCGGGAAGGCAAAGGCCGATATCCCCATTGTAGAGATCAAGCCCATATTCATTCCTGGTGACCATCACGGGTCGTCCGGGATACCACTCTGTTGTCGTACAGTTGTAGCCCTTTCCGCTCAGGTACTTTTCCACCGCCCTGTTCACCCCTTCTACCCCAAAAGGCCCATGACGCAGGGCACAGAGGATCTTGAATGAATGAAACACTTCAAACAATCCCCTATACTCCTCAACCCTTACAGCAGAAATAACAGCTTCCATATAGCCAGAGTAGTGCCTGCCACCGTACCCCGCCACATCATTTTCCAGCAGGGATACATTGTCTGGAGACTCGCCAACCATAATGTGCCAGGCCCGCAGGGAATCCCCCTCGTTGATGGCTTCGGCAAAGCGTTTTATTCCCCTGTCAAAACGATAGCTCCGTTGTAGTTCAACCGTGTTTTCGGGCAGGGCAGATATCATATCGGCAAGCACCGTACCAGATTCCACGGAGGCGAGTTGATCCTTGTCTCCAAGAAGAATCAGGCGACACCCCGGACGAAGAGCATTGACCAGTTTGCTCATAAGGGCCAGATCCACCATGGAGGCTTCATCAACCACCACCACATCGTGAAGTAATGGGTTTTCTGCATTGTGATGAAAAAATGGTGAAAAATGTTTTACCACCAGGAGCCGGTGCAGAGTAGAAGCCTTTTCCGGGATGTTTCTTACAATGGAGTCTTCAAGACTAAGGCCCTGAACTGAATTCCGTATGGATTCCTGAAGTCGCATGGCAGCCTTTCCCGTAGGAGCAGTAAGAGCAACCTTCAAGCCGCCAGCGGACGCGCTCTGAAGCAGGGCAAGAATCTTCACCACGGTGGTGGTCTTTCCCGTTCCCGGCCCTCCTGAAATAATCAGAAGATTCTGCTTTAAGGCCTGAACGGCTGCAAGCCTCTGAAAGTCCATCTCATTATCTGTTTGTACTCCAAACAGGGTATCAAGCAGCAGCTCATTGAGAGGGAGTTTTTGAGAATCTGCAACAAATGTTGCAATTCTGGCAGCAAGAGTCTGCTCATAGTCAAACATCCGCCTAAGATAGAGACGAGTTCCCGCAAGACACAATGGTTTGTTTCCAGCCTCATACTCCCCTTCCCACGCAAGAGCTGACTTCGAGATAAGCCTCGCCTCAATATTCGTTACAGGAAGAAAGGAATCCCCGGCAGCCAGGCTTATCGACAGCCTGCAGACAATATCCTGAAACTGTTCATGATCCTGCCCCGTAAGTCCGGATCGATTGGCCAGGAATTTTGCAAATTGACTGTCCAGCAGACGAACTGTTTTCTCCAGCATCATTTCGCCCCAAGACAATCGTAGAGTTTATCAAGCACATCCAGTGACGGCCTGTCAGAAAACAGACCATTTCCCGGACAATCGGGACGCATCCCCCTGGCAAAAAGATAAAAAACTCCTCCAAAATCTCTTTCATACTCATAGCCTGAAAGAGTGGTCAGCAAATAGCGGTGGAGCACCAGCGTATAGATCCAGTACTGGAGACCATAGTTATGGTCATACATGGCGGCCACCAGCTGCTTTTCACCGTAGTCAGATACATAAGGCCCAAGATAATTGGTTTTATAATCCATGACATAATACTTTCCACGATGCCGGCAGACAAGATCAATAAAACCGGTAAGGTACCCCTGCAAACTTTTCTCCTGAACGGGTTGTACCACCGTAGAGAATTGCAGTAATTTATTGATTCCTTCCGTGGACCCCTCGCGAAGATGGAAATAAAAGGGCATCTCTTTTAAGACATCCTTTTCATGAAGATCCGACAGGGCAAACATTTTTTTTCCATCTGGTCGCTGGAGCGGTGTTCTTGTCACATCCCGCAGCAGATTCATCAGCTGATCACTTTCTGCCATCACCCCAAAGCGACTGCACTGCCCCTGACATTCAGTTTCATAATCAGTCTCCCCTGCCAACATGGAAAAGGAATAATCTTCCAGCAAACCATGCACCACGTTGCCAAGGCCTGCCCCCAGAGGAAGTGGATGAATCTTTGGCGACTCATTTTCACTCACTGGTACTTTCTCTTCAGGAACTCCCCCGGCAAGCAGATGTCCGGATCCGGCGAGAGCCGTATAACTGGTCATCAACCATTCTCCAGGAAGCGATGTTCTGGAAAATACTCTGCAGGAAAGATCCGGCGGCTTTGCGGCAGCCACATGCCATGGCTCGTCTTCAATAAGGGCAGACACGGATTGAAGCTCCACGGAATCATCGACACAAAGTTGCCGAAAGCCTTCAGTCTGCTTAGATATCCCCCGACACTCCTGCAACGACAGAACCCAGGCCAGTGCAGACTCGCTCGACGGCATATCAAAACGACTGCCACGAACATCGGCCCAGAACACATAACAGCGACTGCTTGCCCGTGTCACCGCCACATAAAGCAGTCTTGCCTCTTCTGCCAGCTCCTCACTCAAGGCAGTTTCACGCCTCTTTTGAAAATGTGCAGATCCAAGATCTGCCACCCGCCTGTTCTGGTCGTCGTGATAGGAAATGCAGTGTTTTTCCTGTTTAAGAAAACCAGGCCGATACCAGAGATAGGGACAGAAGACGACAGGGTACTCAAGGCCTTTCACTGCATGCATGGTCACCACCTTAACGGCCTGTTCATCACTTTCAAGACGCAGCTGGGCATGTTCGTGAGTCTCGGCAGATTCCATCTCCGTCGCCAGGTATTGAAGGGTATGGAAGAGATGGAGATTATCCGCACTTTCTTTCTCCTGAAGCAGTTCGACAAGGTGCTGTATATTGGAAATCTGCCGTTCCGCCAGAGGAAGGGCGCAGAGGGTCTCAAAAACTGATTCGCGGACAAAAAGGCTGTTCATCATCGCAAGAAAGCCCTTTTCCTGCCAGAGACGATTATAGTCATGGAAACGCTCAAGCCACCCTTCCATAATCTGTTCATCATGTACCTGCTCATACAGTTCAGGGCCATTCATCCCAAACCACCTGCTACTCATGGCACTGCGCAGCAGCCGAACATCGGAGGGCATGGCAACGGCTTCCGCCACCCGCTGCAGGTCACGACATTCTGGTGTTTCAAAAACGGTTTTCCTGCTGAAGACAATGGCCGGAATGCCGCCACGCGCCAGGGATTCTTGAAAGGATTCGGCCTGTTTGTTACTGCGAACAAGGATGGCAATATCCCCTGCAGTTATCCCTCTTTTTTCACCCGTATCCGTAAGCAGAGATCCACCATGAAGCAGCTTCCTGATTTCAGCTGCCACATAGAGTTCGAGCCGCTCTCTAATCTTCCCCGAAGTCCATGGCGTCACCCCGTCTTCTTCGGGAGATTCGAGACTGCAGTAGACCATAGCTGCCTGCACTCTGTCATCCTGCCACAATTTCCAGCAGTCACCCGATTTTGCTGCATCCACACGGTTATAGCTGAGCTCGGGACTGACAAAGGCATCCTCTTTCTGAAGAAAGAGCCTATTCACAGCAGCAACCAGCAACGGATTGGAGCGATAATTTCTCTCAAGCCCCAGAAGATAGTCCGCAGACCTTCTCGCCTGGAAATAGGCGGCAATATCCGCTCCCCGGAACTTATAAATGGCCTGTTTGGGATCACCAATAAGATAGAGGAAATGGTGTTTGCTGCTTCCACCAAAAAGGCTCGAGAAGATACGATACTGGGCAGCATCGGTATCCTGAAATTCATCGATCAACGCAACCTGAAACCGCCCGGCCAGCACCCGTTGCAGATCTTCTCGTCTTGGACCATCGAGAGCCTGCGCCAAAGAAACAACGAGGTCGTCAAAAGAAAAACGTCCCTGAGAAAGCAGCCGTTCCCGAAGCCCTCCCTGTAATTCAAGAGCCAGATTGATACGGAAGACCAGAACAGCATTTTTACAGCTTTCCAGAAACGAATCAACGATACTGTCCGCCAGGGGAAAATCCTCCAGAAAGGCCTCTTTCTTTGCTGCCCCACGCAGTTTCGTACCATTCAGTTCATCCATAAGGGGCGTACGTCCGAAAAACTCAAGCCTGGGTGGCAGGCGGCGTTCAGTTCCACTAAAAAACCGCCCGCATTGCTGCCACCACTGTTCAAAGTTTTCCGCAAAAGGCTTTTTGAACTTTCCCTCATCCAGGGCCTTCGAAAAAGAGTCATAAAGGGCGTCTGATTTTTCATTCCACCAGTCAACAAGTTCTGTTAAGGCAGTATCCACTGACATCAGAGACTCAGGAACAGAGATTCGATCAGCGGGCTCAATGCAATCTTCAGCTCCAACTCCTTTAACGGTTTCATACAGGGAATCGGGGTCGGAAAAATGACTGAGAAAGAGGGAGCAGTGAAAATCAGACAGTTCATACATCTGCCTCCGCCAGTAGTCGGCCACCAGTTCACTTCGTATCTTACTGACATCGGCAGTAAGCTCCATATCAAAAAGCTGTCCCGACTCCAGGGCCTGCTCCTGAAGCATTCGCTGGCAAAAACCATGAATGGTAAAAACCGCCGCCCGATCCATATCGAGAAGGGCAATTTCAAGGCGGGCAATGGCAAGGGCTTTATTAGGAAGATTATCCAGATAGGCAAGCAGTGCCGGATCGTCGCCACTCCTGGAGCCGTCGGTCAGAATATTTCTGGCCTCAAGCAATCGGGTACGAATTCTTGACCGCAGTTCTTCGGTTGCGGCACGGGTGTAGCTGACCACCAGCAACTCTTCCACAGCCACCTCAAATTCCACGACAAACCGCAGCACCAGCATGGCAATGGCATATGTTTTCCCTGTTCCGGCGCTGGCCTCAACCACATTAACGCCCCTGTTAAGAACAGCGGATGCGGCATCAAATGAGTTCACTGACATATGCCCTCTTCCAGATAGACTCGTAAAACCAGTCACAGAGATCAATAAATTCCTGCTCCAGAAAACTGTCCGCACTCCGTCCCTGGTAGAGCAATTCCCATTCGGCTTCAAAGCCCCTGTTCAAGGAATCTTCAACAGACTTAATGGCCCTGGAAATGGGAGCGGTTCTTCCGCCATTTTCATTCTTTGCACTCTGTACGGCGTAGGCAAAGACAGCCTCAACCATCAGGATAGATGGAGTCTGCTGTCCCCTTTGAAAGAGGGAGAGCAACTCCTGAAGATCCTCTGCCGTTGCACTGGCAGCAGGAAAAACAAGCTCGACATCTTTAGCCAACAACCTGGTTTCCCTGGCATCGTCAAGGCAGATAGCAGAGAGACAGTGATGAAGCCAGGCAGCAAAAACATCCTGCCCCTTCAGCAAAGTATAACGAAACAGAAAGGAGCCATTCGAATAGAAAGAACTCATCCTCCCGGATATATGAAAACCACAGAATTCGCCATCGAGAAACCTGTCCTCTTCACTCCCGAACGCCTTCCGGGTGGCGACACGATCCACAAAAGTTTGCAGTTCCTCCCGCTTTTCTGAAAAACTGATATTCCCCGGTGTGCCAAGAGGCCATTGCCCTGCTGCCTGAACCTGCTGCTGTAATAAGCGCTGTTCACTACTACCGAGAAAACCATTGATCATATCCTGTTCCACCAGATACTTTTGAAGACTATCCAGGACAAAGGGTTCATGTTCCTCAACGGACAGGTTCTGTTGCCCAAGATGAATCCCCAGAATATCCCGAACAAAATATTTTTGTGGATTCCGGAAAAAAGATTTAAGTTCCGCCACACTGCAAACATCTTTTGCTTCGCCCTCGATTCTCCCCTGCCACCATGGATCAGGAGTATCATGTTTTCCATGCAGGGCCGAACCGACCTCCATCAGCTGACGATTATAACTGAACAGTGAACCAGAACCATCAAAGTACGTTGAGGAAAACCCGTGAAGCGGATGAACATCTACCAACGAATCCACGCCATAGACCCGTAAAATATCCAGCAGCTCGGAAACAACAACCGAGGGAGGCAGGGTATCATTACTGCGAATGGACTGTCCGATGTAGCTGATATAGAGACTTCCGCGTGCTGAAAGAATCGCCTCCAGAAACTGATACCTGTCATCACTCCTGCGAGATCTGTCTCCAGGAACAGGTTTTTCCCCCAGCAGGTCAAATGGTGGATGAAAATCATTTTTGGGAAAGACGGTGTCATTGAGCCCAAGCAGGCAAACCTTCTGAAACGGAATGGAGCGCATGGGCAGCATGGAACAGAATGTCAACTGACCGCGTAAAAAACCTGCACTGGATCGTTTTTCCTCAACAGCCCCCTGCAACCAGGAACGAATCACCTCAAAACTGACCCCTTTTTGGTGTACATTACCATATTCCTGACCCAGATCGGTAAGTACCCCGTACAGTTCTACCAGACCATCATTGTTTTCGGTCACAAACAGACGGTCTGCAAAACCGCTCAAAAGTACGGCCCATTCTCCAAGGCTGTGAAGCCCTGCGAATTGCTGTGCGGCTTGTTCAAGAAGGTCACAGAAAAATGACAGGCCACCGAGGGCAGCAGCCATTCCTCCCTCAATATCCGGGTATGGCAGAATGCCATCCACATCACCGCTCTCGGCAGTTGCATAGCCCATCAATAAACGGTCAAGGCCACTCTCCCAGGTGCACTCGTTTTTTCCCGGCAACCCCATATCCCGTTTCTGCCTTCCTGACAGACCCCAGCGAATACCGGATGAAACGACCCAGTGGCGAATCAGCTCCAGCTCATCCTCATGAATGTCAAATCGGGGATACACCTCTTTACGCCCGAGGAGATCAAGGACCTCACTCCAGCCAAAACGACTAGAGCAGAGACTCAGGAACTGGAGATAGACGGCAAGGAATGGATTGCTCTGGGCGGGATTTCTGTCTGCAATGGAGTGTGGAATATCATGAAAAACGGCGGGAATCATCCCGCTGTACTCCTGAATATCGGGAGCCATAACCACAATGTCCTTCAGTGCCAGATCCGGATCTTCATCCAGCCAGTGTAAAATACGATCCTTTAAGATCATCAGCTCACGGTGAGGGGAGTGAGCGGAAACAACAACCACGGAATCATCCTTCGCAAGAGGTACGGAAAGTGGTGTCAGTTCACCCTTCAGGAGGTCTGACTGCACTCTGTGGAGCAGGCACGGCTTGCTGTGATCCAGGGGGTCGGCAAAACTCTTGAACTCGCCCGCAAACAGAATATCCTCCAGGAGCATATTCTGGAACTCCCTACCCTGCTGAGAAAGAGAGGTAAGAAGCGGATGACTTGTCAGGCCTTGTTCTAAAACCTGTTTCCCATCTCTGAGAGCAGAGATATTCTTTTTCAGCTGTACCTGTTCACTCAGTTGATCACCCCAGAAAATCTCACAGGGAGACAGGAGATACAAATGAACATCGCAGTGTGCCGCCAAAGCCTGCAGACAGTTCAACAGAACCGGTGGAAGGCTGTGCAGGCCGAACACCGAAAGACGCCTGGGCAACAATGAACCGTGATCGGCATCCGTTGCCAGGATATCGATAAAATCTCGCAGAAACCGACCACGATGCCTTGAATGGCCAATACCATCACGGAGCATATTCCAGAGTTCCATCTGGTACACTTCGGCAGGATTATTCGTGGCAGTTTTTCCATTTTCCCAGCCCTCAATCATGGCAAAGCGCATAATCTGATACTGATCGAAAATATTTGCCAGCTGCTGGGCTAGCTGATACCGCTTCATGCCGTTTGTATCACCGGACACATAGCGCCCCACTGCTGCAAATTTCTCGTCTTCAGGGCTGAGATCGCGAAAAATGTTTTCAAGATGCCAGCAGATTCTATCCCGTGCATACTCTTCCGGCCCGGATTCCACCCCGAGACGATCAGCCATCAAGGCAAAAAAACGGGTGGGCAGCATATATTCATAGTTGCACCATGAGACAAATCGCTGCGCCAGATTCTGGGAAAGCATACGCTCCATCCCCTGACTCTGGATGAGGAAATACTCGGGACTGAAGGGATCACGGTCATCGTCAAGCCGCAACACTTCAGCGAGCTGATGAATAAGATTTTCAGTTCTGTTAGAGAGGTGGAGATAGAACATACATTCAAAAAATGAGGTTGGAATACTCAGGAGTTTCTTGACTCAGAAACCTTTATAGTTACAATACAGCAACCAGCAGCACACAACAATAACATATACTCCTCTTCCAATGACCATGCAAATACGTATTGCCAGACCGACTGACCTTGAACAGATTGTAAGCATCTACAATCAAGCGGTTGCCGAGGGGAACTGTACCGCTGACACCGAAGCACTCACCGTTGCTGATCGTCGGGAATGGTTTGCAGAGCACAGCCCTGAAAAATATCCTATTTATGTTATTGCAGAAGAGGCAACTGCCCCCATCATCGGCTGGTGCAGTCTCAGCGCCCACCGCAAGGGAAGGATGGCATTAGCGAATGTGGCTGAAATAAGCTACTACGTGAACAAAAACCATAGAGAAAAAGGAGTTGGCAGACAACTTATGCGCCACGCATTAGAAAAGGCACCAACACTTGGCCTTCACAACCTCTTTGCCATTCTCCTTGACACAAATAAGATCAGTGTTGATTTTCTTGAAAAAAACGGATTTTCACGGTGGGGCCACCTTCCTGATATCGCAGAATTTCCGAACAGAGTTTGCGGCCAGTATATTTATGGCCGGAAGGTGTGACATTACTTTCAGGTACTCGAGAAACGTATTACAAATGAGTTTTATTTACCTGATTACCACTGATCCTCAGCCTAACCGCCTGAGGAGGAGTTGTTTCGTGTTGATTATATGGGCATCTGCGGCCTGGACGGCCGCAGCAGAGGCCCCAGGGATGGGTTTATGGCGTCCCATATAATCGACACGGAACAGCTCCGGGTTGCAAAGCTGAGTTTCGATGGTAATCAGATTTATTTATCACGTAACTCTCTCATTTTAAAACCTATTTCTTACAATAAAAAAACTTTGCACAGTATAAAGCTTGATATCGCTCAAGATCGTAGTGTCTTTTCATATAACTCTTCCAACTTCCCTATTCTTTGCTTAAGGGCAGGGTAATAGTAAAGGTAGATCCCTGCCCTGGCTCAGATTCAACCTCCAATGTGCCCCCATGTTTATTGACAATCACATCCCGGGCAATAGCCAGCCCCTGACCGGTCCCCTTTCCAACTTCTTTGGTAGTGAAAAATGGATCAAAGACCTTGGCCTGAATCTCTGGTGGGATACCGCAACCAGTATCGCGCACACGAATCTCCATCTTATCAGCTATCTGCCGAAGCGAGATGGTAATTTGTCCCATTGCTTTATCGGGGTTATCACCCAGTTGGCGTGCAATGGCATGGGAAGAATTCACCAACAGATTGAGAAAGACCTGCCCCATTTCATCGGAAAGGCATGGAACCTGGGGTAAATTATCAGCGAAGTCCATTTCCACAGTCGCCACATATTTCCATTCATTCCGGCAGACAGTCAACGTGGTGTTAATGAGATCCGGGAGTGAAAGCATCGTCTTTTCCTTGCTGCCAGGATGGGAAAATTCTTTCATTGCCTTAACTATGGACGCAATTCGTTGTGCTCCGTCCTTGGATTGCTCAATGGCCTGAGGAAGCTCTTCAGAGAGAAATTCCCAGTCTGCATCTTTCAAAAGCGTTTCTATTTCTTCAAGCAAGTGAGGCGTGACCTTATCGTTCTTTGTCGCTATCAGCAATCGATGATACCCCTCAAGTAACATGCTGATATCCTGAAAGCTCTCATCCATAAAACTTATATTGCTGGAGATAAATTGAGTCGGGGTATTAATCTCATGGGCAATACCGGCAGCCAATTGTCCTACTGATTCCAACTTTTGGGCATGGAGCAATTGAGACTGCAATACTTCCTTCTCCTGGGCCTCCTTTAATCTCTTGGTAATATCACGAACAATGGCAACGCACCGTCCTACTCCTTCGGCGGGTTTTACGTACTGTAAAAAAACTTCAACAGGAATACACTTGCCAGTTTTGGTGAGATGCTCCGTGCTAAGAGTCAAAGATTCCTTCTTACCATCGAGTAGAGGGGCAATCAATGCCCTAAATGATTCCTCGGTGAAGCTCGGCGTTATGTCCACTGGAGTCATCTTAAACAATTCTTCAGAACTATAACCAACCTGGTGTATCGCACCTTGATTGACATAGATAAAACGAAGCGTTTCAGGTTGAAACATAAAGACGCAATCGAGAATTTGATCCAAAGTCATCTTAAACTCATTGAGAGAGCTTTGGATACGCTTTCGTTGGGCCAACTCATGGTCAAGAACGGTCATGGTGAGTCGCAAACGACCATTGAGACGTCCGATATAGATGATTACAGTGACCCCAATGACAAGCAATATAACAAGTCCAATCAGCCAGGGTTTGTACTGGTCGACTAACTGTTGGAGTGTAATCTCTTCGACCATATCGTAGGGAGCAAATTTGATAGCCTTCAGACAGTCGTGCACTGTATTATAATCAAGAGGGATGGTCCATCCTACCATACCGGCGTTTTTTGCCGCCTCATCTCCGGGTTGCATCTGAAGCAGAGCGACTACGACATCCCGAGCCAATTCATCATCAGTATGAGCAACCTTGGCGAAAGGCCATTCAGGATAAAGAGTTGTGGTGTGGAGATATCTGAAATCTGGATTTGCAAGAGCCTGCGCATCCAGAACCCGAAATTGATCTAATTTTATTTTTCCTTCCTGAGCCATCTTCTCAAGAATGCCGGTTCGAACAGTTCCTGCATCGACTGTCTTCTTCAATACCGCCATTACCACGGCATCATGAGTACCACCAAAAAGAAGCTCCTGGAAATCTTTTTTGGGATCGACCTTGTGATCAAGCAGATAACGCCACGCCATATGCCAACCACCAAATGACTTTTCATCAACCGCAATAAATCGTTTTCCCGAGAGATCTTTCACCGACTGAATATCTTTACGGTCACTTAGGCAGAAAATTACTCCACCAAATTGAGTCATCCCCATTTCAGAGCTTTTTGTCTTCATGGTAACCATCCGAGCCTCACCATAGTGATACTCCAGATTAACGTACATGGATGAGTTGGTGATTGTAAAATCAACCTTCTCTGCTCCCACATATTGAGACATCTCGTCAAAATCTAAAGGAATAATAGAAAAAGTCTTTCCAGGAATTTTCTTTGTAAGATATGCAGCCGTGGCATCCCATTGTCGTCGGGACTTTTCTTTACCACGAAGTGCCAAGACACCTATTTTGACCTCGGCTAGCTGACTTTGATCCTTTTGTTCAGCAAAAACCGAAACTGGAAAGATCAAAAAGAGGCAAAATATTAAAATTATAACGAATAATGAGTAAAAAGTTAGGTTGTATTGCCTTTTCATATCCGTCTATTTTTTATAGGTTAATAAGGAAAACGTCGAATACTCTTGCACAAGAACATCTGAAAAAAAAATCATCCACAGGAACAATGAACACAGGGTGACTCTTAGGTAACCCCAAATATTACAAAGAGAATCGAAAACTCGTTCACCGCTTATCAAACGGTCAAGAAACCGTATAGTTTTTTTTTCGAATAGAAACGAAGCTCAACATTGAAAATGTTATCGCACGGTAATATTCAAGTCAAGGAATTGCGAATAAATACACAGCCCCAGAATTAGCTGGCTGCCCGACAAACCCTCTTGTCATATTGCAGACCTTGGGCTACCCGGTACGATGATTTCGTTTGTTGGGGGGGGAAACCTACGGCGGAATATTTCAAAGACAATACTATCCCAACACTTCTTAAAGAAGTGTCGTAATCAGCTGTTACTCTAGCCCATATTTCTCTTGTTTTTTCAAACGCTTAACATGCTATAATCCTGAACCTGATACGTCCATAAATGGCAAACGGTTTGTTAATAAAATGTTCACCAAAGGCAAGTGGATATAAATTACTGAGATACTACAATTTAGCATCAATCTGCAATGCCATATCGGTATCACTCAAGGTACCAACTAATTGTTTAAAATGAATCAGAGTTGTTATGTAGCTATATCTTGCATTCTGATACCTATTACTTACAATAAAAAAATCCCTTTGCACATTGAGGACATCAAGCATGGGCTGTAAGCCCTCTTTGAAATTTTCCTCTTTTATTTGCAAAGATTTCCTATTGGCTTCCACTGCATTTTTATAGGCTTCAATGGATACAAGAATTCTCTGCAGACTGTTCCAGGTCGCTGTTGTTTGACGAACAATGGAGCGTTGAGTTGCAACGATACGCTGTTTTGCCGCCCTGTAACGTTTCTCCCTGGCAATGAAATCTGCCAGATCACGTCCACCACTAAGGAGTTCCATTTGCAGTTTTATTCCACAATCCGTACGATCGCGCTCCCAGCCATAGCCGTTCAAATCATCACTAGGGCTGGTTCGTTCATACTCAACAAAGAAGTTGAGAGCAGGCAGAAACCGTCCCATGCTGATTTTTTCATCCAGCCGTGCAGCTTCTGATTGCAACCTGCTGATACTGCAATCAACATTATTTTCTTTGGCAGTTTGCAGCCAGTACTCAAAATCATTTCCAAGTAACTCAAAAAAACTGTCCTCTTCATCAAGCCCTTTCAGTTCCTCCAATACAGGTTCGCCAAGAGTTTCCGAAAGAGCCTCTCTGGCATCCACCAGCTTAGCCTCCTGAACAGCAGAGATAGCCTTTGTGGTTTCATAGCGGGCCAGAATATCATACAAAGCCGATTGATCCTCTAATCCTAGTGCATGACCGGTTCTTGCTGTCTCTAACTGGCTCTCCAGAATCTGAAGTTTAGCATTGGCAAATTTCAGCTCATCCTGAGCGGAAACTTGTGCAAAATACCGTTCAACAACCCGTACAACGAGCTGCTCACGTGCCTTTCTAAGTTCCATGGCAGCGATGTCCATTTCACAACTCCCCCGCCTCGCCCTGTATATTTTTTCCAGGTCAATTAGGGGTTGCTCCAGAATAACAGCAACCTCATCGTCATAAAAATTGAGATGACGATCTTCAAGCTCGGCTATATCTTCAGGAGAGTACTCCAGATTACTGCGCATAATCTTGCCGGAGACCGCAAGCCTTGGCCCAAGGGCTGCAACCTGCGCCCAACCATCGGCGTTCTTTGCCTCGGCGTCCATTTGCTCTACCTTAAAACGAGCATCGTTCTCCTGTGCAATTCTCAATGCGGTCACGAGATCAAGAGCAAAAGCCGATATCCCCATGACATGCAGGAACAAACAGGCAATAAGGCAAGACAGGATCTTTTTCAATCGGATATTAATGAACGGTTCCTCCCGACTCATCTTCACCTGAAGCGGTTTTCCCTTTTAGGGGTTGGAGTTTACGAGCAGTGATTCCACCTGTTTTGGGATCGGGAGCAGCCAATCGTATAACTTTACCTGGAAATTCATTTAGCTGGAGGTCATGCAACATGTTCTCCACCCCACCAAAGGGTGCCACGATATCGATAATCCATAGGCGATCACCACAATTCCAGTCTTCGGGGCGTAATTTTCCACCGTTTGCAAAAAGCCTGGCTTCTGCCTCTTTATTTAAGAAGGCCCAACTGATAAAAGAAGTTGGATACTCCTTTTTCATGAAGAGTTTACATTGCCCGGCTATGAGTGGTGGCATAAGCAGCCATTCCAGGTCAGCGATAAAATGATAACGTCTGTGAGACGACTGCATATAAAGCAACAACACGGGTCCCATCGCTGGCAAGCGTTTCAGGATTTTCATGGATTGCTTATGAATTTCTTCTTTAAAAGCTTCGTTATCTACCGCTTCTGCGGTTTTAATCTTATCGTCCTTCTTTTGGCTCATCTCTATGACTCCCGTAAACTTTGATCTTTATAGCGTAGCATTGGTCCCAGAAAATAATGGATGACACGTCTTTTTCCTACTTTTATATCGGTGGTAACCGTCATTCCGGGTAAAATTTGTCCCTGTTTCCCATTAATAACATTGGGTAATTGATAACTGTCCACAGAGATCCGTATGGGATATATCGCCCCCAGTTGTTCATCCATAACAGCATCCCTGCCGACCCATTCAATCTCACCTTCAAGATCACCATGGCGGGTAAAGGGATAGGCAGCCACCTTAACAGATGCATTTTGACCAATGGAGACAAACCCGATATCCTTGTTAAGCAGTTTCGCCTCTATCTCAAACCCACTGTCCATGGGGACGATGGTCATCAGTGGTTGAGCAGATGTAACAACTCCACCAACGGTATTAATTGCGAGTTGTTGCACAATTCCATCCACCGGTGAGCGCAGTTCCCGGTTAACAAATTTATTTTTGGCCTTGGTGAGATGCTGGACCAATGCCTCCTGTTTCTTTTGGGCTTCTGTCAGCTCTTTGAGCAGTTCTTTTTTATATTCACTCTCCCACAACTGCTTTTCATCCTTTCTTTGTGAAAAACTGAGTTCAAGCTCTTTCATCCTGTTTTTTTCAGTGCCAAGTTTTTTTCGCACCTCATTTATTTCCATCTGGGCCTGAAGATATTTGCCACTGGCGAGCATCTCTTTCTCTGCCATTATTTGTTTCTTTTCGTATAGTTTTTCTGCCAGTGGTAACGATTCTTGCAACCATCCGATGGTTGCCTCCACCGATTTCAGTTCCGCCTCTGCTCTCTCGATACTGTGATCCATGGCGGCCATCTTTTCTTTCCGTGCCAGAAGGGACTGATGAAGAAGCCGCTGCTGCAATGAAATCTCATCTTCTCCTGCTTCATTCGGTGCAGTAAAAAGACCGGCATCCCCAGCAAGTTGTGCTCCCAACCGCGAGACAGCCAGTTGAGTCGTTATCAGCTCTCTTTCGAGGCTTTTCAGGTCTGCTTGGGACTCGGTTGAATCCATCCTTACCAGTAACTCACCTTTTTTAACCAACTGGCCATCGCTCACTGCAATCTCTGTCACAATACCGGGTTCCAACGGTTGAACAACCTTTACTCTCCCCTTAGGAATCACAACGCCTGTGCCAGTGGCAATAATATCAATTTGTGCAACAAAGGCCCAGATAATGACAAATAGAGCGAGGGTAACAAGAAGCAGAACTATAACCCTTGAAAAGGGTGCAGGAGGCCGCTCCAACACCTCAATGGTTGCCGGCATAAATTCAAAATCACGGCGAATACCATTCTGTTCTTTATATTTTTTTATAAAATCAGGCATAACACCCCTCATGGATACTTTGCAGTGTTGCAAATCTGCCACCGGCCTTCAGCAAGGCCTGCGGAGTATCATTTTCCACGATGCGACCATGTTCAAGGCTGATGATTCTATCGGCACGACGAACGGTTGTGAGCCGGTGAGCAATAATAAACACCGTCCGTCCCTCACATATCTTGCGCATATTTTTTTGAACATGCATCTCCGACTCATAATCAAGGCCACTGGTTGCCTCGTCCAGGATGAGCATTCCGGGATCCGAAGCAAGGGCGCGGGCGATGGCAATTCGCTGGCGCTGTCCGGTGGAGAGCCGACACCCTCTCTCCCCCACTAAAGTGTCGTATCCTTCCGGTAGTCCAAGAATTAAGTCATGTACCCCCGCAAGCGTTGCAGCAGCAATGACTTCTTCCATCTCCAGATTCGGCACATTCAGGGTTATGTTATCTCTGATGGATCGGTTAAACAGTACCCCGTCCTGAATAACCACTCCAATCTGTCGCCTTAGCCAGGAGCTGTCAGCCATGGAAATATCAACGCCATCAATAAATATTCGTCCCTTTTCCGGGACATATAAACGTTGGAGTAATTTCACCAAAGTTGTTTTTCCGGAACCGGTCGTTCCAACAATACCAATGACCTCACCGGCTTTTACTGAAAACGAAACATCCTGCAGAACTTCTGTTCCTTCCGGGGTGAATCTGAAAGTAACATCCTCAAAGCGTACATCTCCCTTAATTGCCGGCAAACTTACCTTGGAAGGATCAAATCCCGGTTCTGGAGCAGTGTTAAAAATATCACCGATACGAGCCACTGAAACATTTACCTGCTGCAATTCTTTCCAGATTCGGGAAAGGCGAAGGATTGGAGCAATAACCCTGGACGAGAGCATATTAAAAGCAATAAACTGACCAACCGTTAAATTCCCATGCAGTACTTCTTTGGCACCAAACCAGAGAAGCAAAACAGAAAGTATCTTACTGATTATTCCGGTGGTTTGGCTGATCAAATTGGAAAGATGTCCTCCTGAAAAACCGATCTTCACATGATTTGCCAGACGTTTCTCCCACTCTTCACGAACTTTAGGTTCAGCAGCATTTGCCTTGATGGTCTCCATACCAGCCAGGGTTTCCACCAGAAACGATTGCTTGTCCGATCCCGCTGTATAGCGATCTTCAAGTTTGTTACGCAGCAAAGGAGTCAAAAGAAAAGAGGCACCAAAAAGCAAGGGAAGAGCAACCATTACCAGCATGGTCAGAAAAGGGCTGAAGAGATACATGACAAAAAGGAAAACGATCAGAAAAAACAGATCGAGAAAGAGCATCAGCCCAGAGCCGGTAATAAAGCTGCGTACATTTTCAAGCTCCTTCATCCTGGCAATGGTATCGCCCACCTGCCTTGACTCAAAATAGCTTAAGGGGAGACTCATCAGGTGCTTAAATAACTGTACACCAAGCATGAGATCAATGCGGTTGGCAGTATGAGACATAAGATAGGTTCGCAGGCCGTTCAATGCGATTTCAAAAAAGGAAACGACAACCAGGGCAAAAACCAGGACATCAAGGGTGGAAAGACTGTTATTGCTTAACACCTTATCAATAACAATCATAAAGATAAGGGGCGAAAGGAGGCCGAAAATCTGCACAAAAAAAGATGCCAGGAGGCAATCCCGCAGCACACTCCAATATTTGCGAGAAGATTGTACAAACCAACCCAGGCCAAACGCTTGCCTGCTTCGTTGTTGTGTCGTTCGTTTTTTCAGCAAAAGGATCTGGCCGCCCAGATCCTTTTGAAATTCCTCAATATTGACCCAACTGCCCCTGGCTTCGCCAACCTGCTGTACCAGAACTTTCTCCCCCTGCTCGTCTTTTCCACCCACCAAAACAAAATCACCACTTTTGCGCTCTGCAATAATGGGAAACAGCCCAGGATTCACTTTGGAAAGATCCTTGCTTACGGGTTTGGCCTTAAAACCAATCTCCTGAAAAATTCGAGCCAGCTCTATGAGCTGGAGCTTACCTGTATCTCGGCCAAAGTGATGTTTTATCTGCTCCATGGTAATAGGGTTTCCATGAAGTTTTGCCGCAATCGCGACACAGAACAACCCACTTTGAAGATTTGCCTTTTTTGTGTTTTTGGTCATTTCTATTTCTACAATTATGCCGCGAGAGCCAGGGCGCCATCATCGACATCATCGGGTTGGAGAGCATCATCAAACTGGTCAAAAACGATGATATCCTCAGTTGTTGAATTGCCTGCTGAGTCGGTGAAATTTGATCCTGCGGCTGCATCTGATTGCAGTTGCTGGGCAATTCGATTGATCTCAGCTTCACTTATTTCCTGATCTGCTTCTGTGTGCGGTGTGTTTTCGTCACCAGATGCACTATCCTGTGTCTCTGTGCATTCCTTTTCTGGTTCCTCTTGAATAATAGGTTGTGTTTCGCCTGCAGCAAGGGGAATTGCATCACTCTCCTCAGCCGGAAGACCTTCTGTAAAGGCGAGCTCTTCACCACGTAAAGCAACATCGCCAACTTCAGCACTGCTTCCATCTTCCAGGTGATACACCGTTGAGCCAAATACTGTGTTTCCTGCAATTACCTCTTCCTTACCATCGCTTTTGAGCTCAATATCACTTATTCCGGCATCATCAAGGGTTTTAAATTCCCCCTCATCACTGATGCCGTTGGAATTTTTATCCTGCCATATGCCAAAGTCACTCCACGCCGCATCTTCTTTACTGAAAATTCCATCGTTGTTGCTGTCAAAGGCCTGCAAGCCTTCAAGGTCAGTGGTGGCACCCGGCAAATATTCCTTGAGCATCAACTCATCTGCTCTGGTCACCGCCCCGTCATGATTGTGGTCGTAGACCAGAAATCCATCGTCTGCTGCAACCCAGCCGCTGGATTCTGCTATTGTGTCACGGTTCCAATCGAAGGTTACTCCTTCCTCAATACCCAGCAGTTCAACGCCGTCTCCGTCGAGGTCGAGGATTACCGGGCTGTAAAGGTAACGGAATGTGTAATTTTGGTAACCGGGTTCCGCATCCTCTGTTCCTCCCCACATCTGGATATACATCGTTCCTGAAGCACCGCGCTGATCAACTCCTGTTAGTGTGAATGAGGCAGGGATGCCATATTGTAGCACTCCATGATAATAAAAAGAGCTATTGGAGTTTTTATAAACGGTTCCATGGCTCACTTGGGCTGCGGATACGGTAACCGTATCGCCATAATTTCTGTCATATACAGCGATATTGAAATATACGTCGTAGAAGTTTACGTAACTATCGTGACTCCAGTCTACAGATTGTATTGAAAGCTCAGGGGCGAAATTATGCTCAACAATCTGGTTCATAATCAAACGGCTGGGGGCCGTGCCACCATGACCATCGGAAACCGTATAACTCACCTCCACATGGCGTTCCCCCCCTGACGGCTGTACCCAGAGATATCCTCCCTCGACCTTAACGTTTGCAGAACCTGAAGAAACGTAAGGACTGACGATGGTGAGGCTGTCACCATCCACATCAAAATCATTCGCTACCAGGCCGGCAATGCTGTATTTGTTCCAGATATGGGTTTCCGCAGGAGATGCAATATCCTCCTGAGCAACAGGATTGTCGTTAACGGGCTGGACGTAAATTTCTGAAGTCCCGGTGCTGACGGCACCGAAGGAATCGGTTACCTGATACTGAAAAGTCTCAACTCCGCAAAAATTTGCATGGGGATTGTAATAGATGGCACCCGTTCCCGAATCGTAGGAGAGGATACCATGGGCGGCTCCAACAACACCTGTAAAACTGAAGGAATCACTTTCATAGACCGAGTCCATCTCAATGTCGTAATCATTGGCAATCAGCTGGGCGGCGTTGAATTCAAAGGAATTGTCTTCCACGGCACCTTCAATCCGCTCAGGAACCAGAATGGGAGCATCATTGACAGGATCAAGATCCACAAAGGCAACAGCGCTAACCGGATCACTGATCCCGTCACTCACCGTATATTCAAAACTTGCCTGCCCCGGATAGTTGTTGTTAAAATTCAGCTCAGGGGTAAACTCTATTTTTCCATCACCGCGCAAAGTCACCGTTCCATGGGTAGCATTCCCAACCCCAGTGATAAAAAGGGTATCACCATCCACATCGGTATCGTTGGCAAGCAGGGTCTCCTGATCAAAAACAGCAATGATATCCTCCTGGCTGAAAAGGATCTCAGAATAGGCATCCGGGGAGGTATTCAGCTTCACATCAATGGTGGCGGTGGCCTGACTCTCACCACCATTTCCGTCTGTTATGGTGTAGGTGAGGGTATCTATACCAACCCAGTCGTCACTAGTCGCCTGATAATGGATAAAACCGTTTACATCCTGGCTCACCGTGCCATATTCAGCGTTGCCAAAACCAGTTATCTGAAGGGTATCGCCATCCACATCTGTGTCATTGGCCAGCAGCACGGCAGAGCTGTAGACATTATCATAACTGTTATTTGACCAGGCGAGGATATGGTCATCATCCATAGCCTGTGGAATGTCATTTTCACCAAGAACATTAACCACGATCAGCCCCGTTCCGATTCCGGCTTCCGTATCGGCCACCGAATACCTGAGAGTGGCTATGCCAAAAAAATCTTCATCCGGTAAAAAGTGGAGGAGACCGTTTTCATCCAGCCAGCCATCTCCACCCGTGGATGCGGAAATTCCCATAAAGCGCAGATCCGTTTCATCTTCTATATCGGAAGCACCCGCCATAAGGGTTGCCGAATCAAAGGTGATCTCCCCGTCTTCCGTCATGGTGGCCGTTGTCGTTGCCATCTTAGGCAGATCATTTACGGGGGCGATATGAATGGTCATGCTGCCGGTTACTTCCATGCCCTGGCCATCACTTACCGTGTAGCTGAACTGGCCGCTGCCGTAAAAATCCGCATCGGGAGTATAGGTGTAGACCCCCTTATCCTGAGAAAAACTTCCCCCGCTGATGGCTGAGAGCGAGGTGAAGGTGAATTGATCACCATCCGGGTCATCGATAAAAGAAGCCATCTCCTGCTGAGTAAAGACGATGGCTTGATCTTCATTGATGAAACGCTGGTCGTAAAGGATAGTGGGCGCATCGTTGATGCCCAGAACCTGCACCGGCACCATGGTGCTTTCCCGGTTTCCCTCTGCATCTTCCACCGTGTATTCAAATCCTGCCTGAGAACCGGAATAGTCCGCGTCGGGGGTGAAAACAATATCGCCGTTCTCGGTACTCATCAGGGTTCCGTGAGATGGTGCCCCAAGTCCAATAAAACGGAGCTCTCCATCCCTGTCATGGTCATTGGCCATCAGGGCTGAGATGGTGGTGCTGACAGCCACCTCTTCATCGGTTATCAGGGTATCATCACCAAAATCGGTGGCATCATTTACGGAGAGGATATCAATATGGAGCCGGCCGGAAACCGCGGCGCCATGCGCATCCTCCGCTGTATAGTCAAGGGTGGCATCACCATGGTAATCGCCGTCCGGCGTGAAGGTATAGATCCCGTTTTCTTCAGTGACCACGCCACCGCTTATATTGGTGATGGCACCGATGGACGGGCTCTCACCGTCTCTGTCCTGAATAAACTGTTCGATGACGGCGGCATCGAAGACTATCGGTTGGTCTTCATTGGTGCTTATCGAGGTGCTTATGATTTCCGGAGCATCATTGACAGCAGCAACATGTACCTGTACGAACGTGATTGACTGGTTACCGTCTGCGTCTGCAACCGTGTAGTCAAACCCTGCATCATTGCCGGAGTAATCCGGCTCCGGGACAAAGGTGATACTCCCATTTCCATCCTGAGAAACCGTGCCATGCAAACCATTCCCCAAAGCAACAAATTCGAGGGGCCCTTCAACATCAGAATCATTGGCCAACAGCTCCGTAACCGTCGTTGTAACAGAAGTGTCCTCATCGGTGGTCAGGATGTCGGCCCCGAACACTGTTGCATCATCCACGGATAAAATATCTATCTGCAGGGTACCGGTGACGATTCCGCCATTACCATCGCTTGCGTTGTAATCAAGGGAAGCGGCACCATGGTAGTTGGCGTGGGGGTAAAAGTATATAAACCGTTCTCTTCACTCACCACTCCGCCATTGACGTTTACGATACCCGTGAGGGTTACATTGTCTCCATCCACGTCCTGAAGAAAGCGTTCAATGGTTGAAGCATCAAAGGTGATGGCCTGATCTTCGTTTGTGGATAGAGTGTCTGTGAGGATCTCCGGAGCATCATTGCTTCCTGTCACCTCCACGCCGACAAAAGCAGTTGATTCAAGACCTTCATCATCCTTAATCGTGTAATTGAATCCGGCTTCGGCGCCAAAGTAGTTGGAGTTGGGGGTAAAAGTGATGTTGTTGTTCGCGTCAACTGAGACGCTCCCATGCTCAGCATCACCCACCGAGACAAAATGTACAGATCCTCCTTCCGGATCACTGTCGTTTGCCAGCAGATCTCCAACGGCAATTAACAGCGGTGTTTCCTCCGTGGTCTGAAAACTGTCTGCACCCATGGCAACGGGATCATTGACCGGCAATATCTCAAACTCAAGGTGACCCTGCACCGTGCCCCGATGGCTGTCATTGGCCTGATAGTCAAACGATGCGATGCCGGAATATCCTGCTTCGGGGATAAACTTGAAGAAGCCGTTTTCTACAACAACACTGCCGTGCTCAATATTGGTGATGAAATCGAGATGCAACTGATCGCCATCGGCATCGCTTACAAACCTGGCAATCTCTTCCGGGCAGAAGGTGATGGGTTCGTCTTCGTTGATTGCGGGGTAGGTAGTGCTGCTTACCTGGGGCGCTTCCCGCTGGTCCAGGACTTCAATGGCGGCAAAGCCGGTGCTGAGATTGTCGGACTGATCCGTGACGGTGTAAGAAAATCCCGCTTCGGTTCCCGCATAATCAGCATCCGGGATAAAGGTGACAGTACCGCTCGTATCCATGCTTACCTGGCCGTGTCTGGCACCATGGACCCCTGTCAACTGGATTGTTTCTCCGTCGTATTCGTGGTCATTGGCCAGGAGTTTGTCTACCGTGGTTGTCAGGGAGTGATCTTCGAGGATAATAAACCTGTCGTCGGTGGGTACTGGACCGAGATTTTCATCAAGTATGGTGAGGCTGGCCTCTCCCCTTTGCGGGTAGGTACCGTCGTGGGCCATATAACTGAAATTCAGGGTTCCGGTGAAACCCTTTTCGGGAGTGAAGAGTAAACGGTTATTTATCTCAGTAATTGTCCCATGTTCAAGACCACGAAAATGATCAAGGGTGATTGGATCGCCATCGGCATCGCTGTCATTGGTAAGCAGTTGATCCAGATAAAAGGAGTCTCCTTCATAAATGATGAAATGATCCGGGTTCAGTTCCGGCAGGTCGTTTTGATCTTCAACCACGATTAAGGCACGACGGGTGATGGTTTCTCCACTTGGGCCAAGTAAGGTGTATTCAAAGGAGGCCGTTCCTGCAAAGCCCTCGTCCGCCGCAAAACGCAGATCTCCATTAACATCTTCGTACAGTGTGCCGTGTTGTACGTTGCCGTAAGAAAGAAGGGTGTAGGATTCTGCAGACGAACTGTACGATGTTTCCTGAACAAGGCTGCTTGCCAGAAAGCGAAGGCTTGAATCCTGCACCATGGAAAAGTAGACTCCCTGGCTGGTGCCTTCAGGAAGTGGAGGTGCTTCAAAACCGGAAGGCAGATCCGTCTCGCTTATCAGGATGTTATTGGTAAGGAGTACATCAACCGGTTTCTGGTCGGGATAAAAGTACTCGTAAAAATCGCTTGCGGATAATTCCTGCCACCACTCAGGGATATTGGAATAGGAAGTGGCGGGTAGTGCGGGTGCCTTTGCAAAGGAGAAACCGGATACGCCGCTCTGTTCCGCAAAGGGATCGAAGGTGCTGCCAAGGCCGGGTAGCTGCGAAGAGAGGATCGCCTGCAGGTCTGTCTCGTCAGTGATAGGGGGAATAGTGTTACTGTCCGTGGGCTGCGCACTTTGCTGTTCGTAGGGGCCATTCCCGTTTGTCAGGTAACTTTCAAGGGCAGCCGCATCCAGCGGTTTTACATAATCTATATTGGTTTCCGGGTGTTCTATCTGTCCATAAAAGGCAGAGGCACAGGCCTGATCGACATCAAGGCCCAAGCCCATGGCCAGCAGCAGCCCTGAAGCCCCTGCAAAGTTATGTTGCAGACTGACGGCAGAAAGGAGCTTTCCGACGGTTTGTGAGGGGCGTTGCTCCGGGGTCAGGGGCAGGGATTTGATATCCTTATCACCGGCGACAAAGTGCTGCCCCTGGGGGCCGTTGGCGTTGCCGCCTCCTGTAAACACACCGTTGCCGTAGGTAACCCCTACCCGGGGAGTCCAGGATTCCCCATAGGTATAGGTCATGCCCCGTTTCACAAAGCCCATGGCGGCAAGGCTCGCGTCTACCTTCGCAAAATCTATATTGCCGCTACTGTCACGGGCAAGTTTAATGGCATCGTCTACCCTGTCGCCACGGTCTCTTGCGTAGAGGGCACCGCGCATATCCAACCCTAAGCGTGATCTGTCAGCTACACTGATCACTACTTTACCGCCATACTCAGAGGTGTATTTAATCTCCGGGTCTTTTCCTGCTTCCATGCGCAGGGATGGTAAACTACCATCGATGGTAACCCTGCCTCCCAATTCTTTGTATTTCTGGATTATGGCAATGAGTGGGGAGCCTGCTGCTCGCACGCTCTCTTTCATATCAGAATCGCCATGGACATCCATAATTACGTTGCCGTTTTCATCGAGGGCGAAGTCGGCTGTGGCTGAAGGGGGATCTTCGGTCATCAGCATATTGGCTATCTGAAGGACTGCTGCCGCTGCCCATCCCCAGGGGCCACAGGCCATTAGGACTGTGGTTGCAGCGGTGACCGCCGCACCCCTTACATCACCCATAGCTAGTTGGGCGCCTATGGCTAGGATGGACATAACGGGAATGCTACCGGCGATACTGCCGGTGGTGCCCAGCAGACTGCCTACGCTGCCAAGGCCACCGCTGATGACACCTAAACCGTCTACAACACCCGCGATGGCATTGTAGGTCATTATGGCGTTATTAACGGTACTGACAGTCTGATAGGCAATCCTGACAGCATCACCAGACTCCAGCACATCATCGAAGGAAGCGATGTTGCTGGCAAGGCCTATGGCTGAGCCTATGCCGCTCATGGTGTTTTCACCAAGGTTTATCGAATCAGAATACTGATCTATTCCACGTATAAGTTCAGTAGAAGAACTGGCAATTCCCCAGCCGTCTCCGTCTTCAATGGCATCAGCCAAGGCAAATCCAGCGGAGGCGATATTGAGTGCGGTGGCCCCAGATCCGACACCTTCAGCGTCGAGAAAACCGCCGCCGTTTGCATCCATATAGCTTTCAATATCACGCAGAAGATCAATACTGTTGCCGGCAATTCCCCAGCCGTCTCCTTCATCTACTGCCTGCCCGAATCCTATTCCGTGTTCGATGCCGTCTACTATGGCTTCGCTTCCATTGGATTCACTCAGAAACCCGTCACCTCCACCCGGCAGTGCATCGGCATAATCGTCAAGGCCGGATACAAACCCTGCACCTGTACGGGCCATATCCCAACCGTTTCCGGTGTTTATTGCGTCCCGTAGATCGCTCTCCGAGCTCATGAGATTAAGAAATTCTTTATTTAAATCTGCTTGTGGAATTTGTTGTTCGGATTCTTCTGCTTCTGCTTCAGATTGAACTGTATCAGATTCTTCTTTAGTAACAGCTATCTGGTCTGTTTGGTTCTGAGAATAGGGTACTCCATCCGCTATAAGTAAATCTGGATTTTCCAGTTGCTGCAACCGTGTTTCGGCCTGCTCAAAGCTAATGTCAAGACGCTCAGCTACTCGACCAACAACCTCCTCATAGGATAGATTTGACGAGTCTTTATCAGAATGAGTCACATCATATACAACAACCTTGGCCTCAAATAACTCGATCATTAGCGGCAGATAAAGGATACCGTAAACTCCTAAACCATCTATACTTTCTTGGGGAAGATTGCCCAAATCTTCTAGAAGCTGTATATCAGCCTCGTGCAGTAGCGCCGCTTCATTTGGTTGGTTTTCTGCTTTCTCATAAGCGAAATCATGTGTCATGCAACACTTATCAACATCATCAACTCCTTCTACCCATGGGTTTTCAGACGGTGGAGCATACTCCCTGCTCGTCCGCTCCCCAGCAAACCAACCTGGGCCGCAATACAACCCATAAGTTGGAACAAGAATTTTCAAATAATCTGTAAATGTCGGATTAACCCAGTATTCAGTGTTGTCTTCTAACTCCGTTTGTGGTGGCTCCTCTTCAGAGCTTGATGTTCCACTTTGATTGTTTCTGAGTAAATGCTCTGCAAATGAATCATCATTAGATGCAAGCAAAATTGGGTTTCCATCCGCATCGGTCATGGGGGTAGGCAAAGGGAATTCCCAATCTTCAGGTGGGATAACAATTTCATAACCAGCTTTAATCTGATCAGGATTATCTATTTCCAGGTTAAAAATGAGGATGTTTTCTACTGTGGTGTTATTGGCTTTTGCTAATTCAGAAAGGGTATCACCTGGCTGGATGGTGTAATTGTCAAAAGCTTGCGTTGTTTGCCCGGAGCTATTGCTGCCATGATAATCTGTTTGCGGTGGGGGGGGATTCTCAATGTTATTATTTAAAGGTGTATCTCCTTTAGAGTCAATGACGGAGACTTTAATGTTGGAATCAGATTGATAGTCAATGGTGATTTTGTCATTGGGGTTGAAAGGAATTGTCTGTTGATTGTCATCTGTACCGATATAAACGATACCGCTGGCATCCTCCTTGTATTCAACACTCCAATTGTTGTCTGGGTCGAGTATAATTGCTGGAGAGCCATCATCATGGTATAACACTTCAGCTTTGGGGTTATCCTGGATATTGGTGAACCGTATTCCATCGGAACCCTCCAGTTGCGTGATGATATGTCCCTGTTGCCGCAGAGAATCGACAACTTCCAGATTGCTTTCCAATGGCAGGTCACTGGTCAGGGTACCAGAGGTCATGTTGAAGGTTATTGTTTCGGGAGATGACGGGAGCGCGTCTGTTGTGTCTTCATGCCCTCTATCTTTAATCTCAGTCACTTTACCCCAAGTCCAATCCACACCGGTGTTAACGAGGCTACCGGCAACAATACCGACCAGCGGTGCAATGGGTGCAAGCGGTGTACTGCCCACTGCTCCTGTCACAACAATTTGCGCGACAGTCCCGGCTGTACTCGATAAAGTTGCCTGCATTATCCCTTCCTCTTTGGCACTGATGGCAATATCCAGAATTGCGCCGGGACCTGCACTGTTAAGATGAAGGAGCAACTTGCCACCGACAGGTAATGAGCCTCCAGCTTCAGCCAGTGTTTGTTCCATGGCTGTCTGTACTCGATCACGTGCGAGAGCGGTAAATACTGCTGGACCGGGAAGAAGATCAGAGAGGTCCCCTGTTTCCATTTCCAAACCATGACAACCAGTTATATCAACAGCATATTCTGAAGCATTGATTTTGGTTATCTCAGCCTGGGGCAAAACATCAGGTGATTCTGTGGTATCTGTTTTATGATCTTCATTCATAATTCATCCCCATTAATCCCTTATTGTACGACTGTTGTTTGTCTTGGTTGGGTGTTCAGGATACTGTTGAACTTCAGGATTTTCACATTGCTGTTTGATCAGGTTGAAAATTGTACCCTCAGCTATTTCCGAGTTTGTCTGGAATATTGCTCTATAACTGGCTATTTTTTCGTTTTCATTCGCCCAGTTGTCCTCAGGGAGACGCAACAGGGTATCTTCCCGGGCCTGGAGAAATTCCTTCACCAGATCACCGGAACAATCAAGATGCCCCAAGGAATAATCCTCATAAATCAATTTTGTGCAGGCACCACGTAGATATATATGCAGGACATACCACCATTCATTCTGGAACGTTGCATAATCATTATATACTTGAGGGCTAGTCTCTTTAGTATGTTCACGTAACTTTAGAAAAAGCTGAAAGTGGCGCCTTAGATTTTTCATATACTCTGTACCGATTTCCCTTTTATAATAATCAACGCCATATCTTTTTTTAAGGTACTCTGCCATAAATAGGTAGTACGCCTTAGCTGATCTGAAAAATAGCTTATAACGCCGCTGCCGATTTATTTTATCTTTCATGGGGAGCGTGGCGAGCGGCTCAAGGTGATGACTTACATCTCCGAAATACTGTTCATATCCCGTTGTTGAGTATACCCACTTGCCCTCATCATCCAGGTAATTAGACATATCGTCCTTTATGGGATTTAGCAGATAATAATTACCAAACCAGTGAAGCTCCCGTTCCCCATCATCTTCAGGGAGTATTTTCCAGCCTATATTGAAAAGTCCGTCTCGTACCATCCGAACAGGTTTTAAAATGATACTTTTAGGGCCAACCACTTTTGCCATGGGATAAATGCAAAACACCGAGATGGTAAAAGAGGTCACCATAAATGTCTTACCCAGGAAAAATGGGCGACCAGCTGTCTGTTTGGAGATCAGTGTTACCCAGCCAACCAGAAGGACTATACCGACAAATCGGGTAGTTTTTTTCAGTATCTGTTTGCCGGTTAACGGTTTTTTTGGTGATTTCTCAGGGATATAATCTTCAGTAGCCTTTTCCTGAAGATCGTTATCCATATATCCACAAACACAATGAACGGAGCTGTCATCATTATTTATTTCACCACATTCTGGACATTCCCAACTCATAAAAATTCCATACCGTATAATTTCCTGCTCCTACTGACTCTTTTATGCTTTTAGTAGTGTATGCCTTTGGTAAAAACACACGATTTATTATTGACCAGAAAGTTGCCCCAACAATCAGAGAGGCTATGACGAAGCTGGTGCTGTCACGAACTTTAATCTCTTTCTGGTGACGCTATACCTTGGTCAATAGCCTGTAAGTTTTTTGGCTTTAAAGACTGCCACTCTTTCTGTTGCTGAGGGAGTTTGATTTCGAACAGGTCTGTACCGTCACTGTTAATGCTCCAGTAGCTTAAAATTCTATTACGGTCTTTATCATCCTGGAAAATCACTCTTGAGCCATCTAGAGATATTGCGGCATCAGCAATATAACTTTTCATCATCGTTAGACGGTTGTTTTTTCCATCACGTTGCTTAATAAACAAATCATAATTAAAGCCTTTTTTCCCTGGATCTAATCCCTGTTTCTTATCTATTCCGTTTGTTATGGCTTTATACAGTATCTCCTCATGTTTTGTAATTCCAACCAATTTGGAGAATTTATAGTTCTTATGATAACTCTCAATCTCAATGAAAGGTTCTAAATCTAGTGCGTCGGGTACGTTTAATCTGTCGATGATAAATATCATATTATCCCAATATTTATTATAAAACGCATCAGACTCCTCGCTGTTTATTGACAGTGGGTATAATCCTGAGAAAATAATTTTCTCACCATCAGGTAAATAAAAACAATTTCCCAATTGATAATACTTATAAAAAGTCAACTGTGTCCTTTCCTCTCCACCAATATCCATCTCCCAGATATCCCAATGCTTATAACGGGTCTTCCCCCTATTGCGAATTTCGGCTGGCTTTTTGTAGAGAATACGTTTTGCATCAGGAGAAAAGGTGGGCCAAAATCGCATTCCCCAATCAGGGGTAATGATTTCATAGCTGAAATCACTCAAATCCATTATGGCAAACTTCTTTTTATCCCAGTGCAATCCCTTTTCGGTAACCTGACTGATTGTGAAAACCAGCTTCGTTCCGTCCCATGAGTAAGATGGTTTGCTCCAGCCTTGATTTTTCGGCGTTTCAAATAGGGAGAACTTTTCACTGGCAAAATCATAAAAACCGATGGTTCTGGTGTGGCGCTCTTTGTCCAACCCGTAATATTGGTAAGAGAATGCCATTGTCTGTCCATCCGGCGATAATGCCAGTCCACTCATCATTTCGGGTTGGCGTACATTTCTCACAACAGAACATCCTCCTAAACTGGCAGCAAATAGCACTATAATGGTAATATAATGCACCATATAGATTGGTTTAATTAGCAAATTGAGAGTATCCCCTCAAGCTGCTCCCCGGTTACTGCAGAATGTCCAACGAGTGTTATGTCCACACCAATTATCCGTTTATTATTCATATCTTGATCTCGTTCTCCATAAATCCCACAGGCAAACACCCTACCCGATAATTGCACGTTTGCCACCTACCAGAACGGGTAGGTTTTATGCTTTTTCTGCCTTTTTTTATAAGAAAATCAGATTATGCTTAACAGCCAGAGCTAGAGCATGGGAAGGACTGTAAACACCAATTCTTTTCATCATTAAAATCCAGGTAAACTTCCGAATACGCAATACTATTCTCCCTGAATCCCACCAATGCTGAAGCAATAATCTTTACCGACTCTTCATATTCACAACCACTTATCAGTTGCCACAGCAACACGATTACAAAAAAATGAGACAGATCTTTTCAAAAACTTTTAAAATCTCCTGAACCCCTCAAAATCATTTATAGGGACAGGATATTTTAAAAGAAGAGAAAATATCAACACCATCAATGCGAAAGGTAATATACAAGTTATCTCGCAATTTACTATCCGTAAATATACCTATTTTTCAATATAAACAGAAACTAATCCATACTGGTTGAAATGTATCATTGCAATCATTATTGGCTCAAAATCAACTCTAACTAATATAAAGGCAAATTGTTTATTGCGGCAGGCTGAAAGCACAGGCTAAGCGGACCTTCAACATCAGAATCATTGGCCAACAGCTCCGTAACTGTCGTTGTAACAGAAGTGTCCTCATCGGTGGTCAGGATGTCAGATCCAAAAACTGTCGCATTATCCACGGATAAAATATCTATCTGCAGGGTACCGGTGACGCTTCCGCCATTACCATCGCTTGCGCTGTAATTAAGGCAGCGACAGGGGTCTCCTTTTGACCTTTCTCTTCGATCGAGTAGCGAAAGCTAAGGGCAACCATTTAGTTTGCCAACTAATTTCCAATGTAGCCAAGAGAAAAAAATAACTAAAGAACAGAGATTTCAGTTTGATTTAATACCACAAAGGTCAAAGGGAGATTTGACCCCTTTTTCATTAGAAACCGGATACACCGCTCTGATCTGCAAAGGGATCGAAGGTGCTGCCAAGGCCGGGGATCTGCGAAGAGAGGATCGCCTGCAGGTCTGCCTCATCAGTGATTGGGGGAATACTGTTACTGTCCGTGGACTGCGCACCTTGCTGTTCATAGGGGCCATTCCCGTTTGTCAGGTAACGTTCAAGGGCAGCAGCATCCAGAGGTTTTACATAGTCTGGATTGGTTTCCGGGTGTTCTATCTGTCCATAAAAGGCAGAGGCACAGGCCTGATCCACATCAAGGCCCAGTCCCATGGCCAGCAGCAGCCCTGAAGCCCCTGCAAAGTTATGTTGCAGACTGACGGCAGAAAGGAGCTTTCCGACGGTTTGTGAGGGGCGTTGCTCCGGGGTCAGGGGCAGGGATTTGATATCCTTATCACCGGCGACAAAGTGCTGCCCCTGGGGGCCGTTGGCGTTGCCGCCTCCTGTGAATACTCCGTTGCCGTAAGTGAATCCTATGCGAGGAGTCCAGGATTCCCCGTAGGTATAGGTCATGCCCCGTTTGCTAAAGCCCATGGCAGCTAGTGCTGCATCCACTTTAGCAAAATTTATATTCCCGTTGCTGTCTCTTGCAGTTTTAATAGCATCATCAACTCTGTCGCCACGGTCTCTTGCGTAGAGGGCAC
Organism: Desulfocapsa sulfexigens DSM 10523; assembly: GCF_000341395.1. Taxonomy (GTDB): domain Bacteria; phylum Desulfobacterota; class Desulfobulbia; order Desulfobulbales; family Desulfocapsaceae; genus Desulfocapsa; species Desulfocapsa sulfexigens. The sequence continues at coordinate 498,555 of NC_020304.1, forward strand.
CGCGCATATCCAACCCTAAGCGTGATCTGTCAGCTACACTGATCACTACTTTACCGCCATACTCAGAGGTGTATTTAATCTCCGGGTCTTTTCCTGCTTCCATGCGCAGGGATGGTAGACTACCATCGATGGTAACCCTGCCTCCTAGCTTTTTATAATTCTGGATGATGGCAACGAGAGGGGAAGCTGCTGCTTGCACGCTGTCCTTCATATCCGAATCGCCATGGACATCCATGATTACGTTGCCGTTTTCATCGAGGGCGAAGTCGGCTGTGGCTGAGGGGGGATCATCTCCCCCTGCTACAAGATTGACGATCTGGATTGCGGCAGCTACTGCCCAGCCATATACGGGAATACAGAGTGCAGCAGTTGTTAATGCAGTAACAGCAGCACCTCTTACATCGCCCATAGCTAGCTGTGTACCTATGGCAATAATAGATATTATGGGGATGTTGCTGGCAATGGCATTAGTGCTGCCCACAATTGCATTGTAGACACCAATGGCATTGTTGACGGTACTGGCAGTGGTGTAGGCAATATTCAGGGCATCACCCGATTCCAGTACATCATCAAAGGAGGCTATATTAGCGGCAAGGCCAATGGCTGAGCCAACTCCAGCAAGAGTTTCACCGCCTACGCCGATACCTCCCTCAACATAGTTATCTACCCCTTGTAACAGTGAGGTTGTGGAACTGGCTATCCCCCAGCCATCCCCGTCTTCAATAGCCTCAGCTAAAGCAAGACCGGAGGAGGCGATAGTAAGTGCGGTGGCTCCTGATCCAACTCCTTCAACGTCAAAAAAACCGCCGCCGTTTGCATCCAGATACCCTTCTATATCACGCAGAAGATCAATACTGTTTCCGGCAATCTCCCAACCATCACCATCATCTATGGCCTGGCCGAGGCCGATACCGTGTTCGATGCCGTTGAGTATTGCTTCTCCAGATTGTTCCAGGAATCCGTCTTCAGTCGCAGGGTTGTTATCATTCAAGAAAACATCGTTACGATTATCTAAACTGGAGAGATAGCCAGCACCTTCACGAGCGATGTCCAAGCCATCACCAGAATTGATTGCATCACGAAGAGCTATTTGAGAACTCATCAGATCCAGTTCGGCTTCTCGTTCTACGGCTGCTTGCTGTATAATTGCCCTCATTTCTTCTTGGCTTACATTGAAGGCTGAAGAAACAAACTCATTCTGCTGTTCACTGTCCCATGATGCAAATTCTTTGGCTGATATTTCTCCTAGTTCCGGGTAGCGTGACAACATCTCATTATACAATTCTTCAGAGCTATGAGCGGTTAAGAGACGAAGCAAAGAAACACTGCTGTCTATGATAACGCTTCCCCCAAGGTGTTCACCACCTGAATGATGGACTAGATCTGAGTCTCCATTGATATTATAGAAATCAGGATCCTGTTCGTCTGCCTCCCCGATACCTGGTACGTTGAATGCGCCTCCAGTTATTGAAACAGAATTACTATATTTTTCTTTTAGAAAAGTTGTTACCACCTGTGCAAGATGACCACCCAGTGAATGTCCGGTTACATGTAATGTATCTATCCCTTCGGATTTAATTATCAGGTCAGCAAGCTCCTTTGCACTACCTTGTTGCGGAGGCTTTCCACCCAACCACAAGAGTGCATCATCATCCAGGTCATCGATACCGTTGGTACCTGTATATGCGATTACAACTTCACCTTCCGGTGATCTGAATACCTGTGCTTCAAAGCCGTTGGTTGGTGGTTCAATATTATCGTTTTTGAAGAATTCACTACTGTGCCCAAGGTGTTCCCAACCATCTGATGACATTTCCTGCCAGAGTTTGGACTCGGCCAGTTTATCTGTACTTTCGTAGCTTAAAATGCTTAAAGCCAGATCATTTTTTATTGTAATAGCCATAAGTTATTACCTGTTCAACGCAAGTCATGTACTTCCATTATCCAAATTTCATCTTTATGATTATATGCAATCTGATTTTTATTAACTGGATTTTGCAGACCGTCAAAAGCCCATCCTTTAGGAAACTTGTAACGATCTATCCGTTTGCCATCTTTTCTATCCCAGATGTCCAGTGTGCGTTTGTTTGTTAATGCAATGACATATTGTTCATTATCGAGAAAACCCAGCATTATTGGAGAGGTATCCATCGGACCGATGGTTTCAACTATTTCATGCGTTTCAACATCAAAAAGTTTCATCGATTGGTGGTATATTCTATAACTGACATCCTTGTCCGTCGCATTGGATCCATACAAAAAATAACTGCTATCTGAGGTCCAGGCAAAGGATGCCGGCGGGCCAAAGGCAACGTCTTTTAATTGTTTTTTTAATACAATTTCAGGATATTGCCATATTCGAAGATATGAGTGCACATCACCTTTTTTACCCCTGACTCCTATTTTCCCGAAATCCATCCAGGCATCAACCATATATTTCCCATCTGGGCTAATGGATACTTTTTCGGGATTTTCATAAGCCTCTAAGTACCCACTTTGTTTCATGTCGGGGACAGTATAAAAATAAATTTTTGGTTCTTTATTACCCCTCAATGAAAGAAAATGCCAAGAATACAAACGATTATCAGGAGTTGCGTACAGTCGGTTTCCAGTAGGAAAAAGAGGCATTTCATCTGAATAAAGCGAATAATTATTCCCAACATCCCAAACTCGAAGCTTATGCTGCCCCTTCACAACTTGAGATTGACCAATTAGATATTTACCATCTGTTGAGTAGGCTAGATACGACGAGAAAAGCTTATAATCTTTGACTAGGGTTTTGATCAATTGATGTTTTTTGATATCAAAAACAAACACCTTATCATGTACCTCAGATGTACAGGCAAGAAACCTGCCTGAAGGGTGAATAGTCATATCATCACAAGAATGGCCAGTTTCGCATTTCATAACCGCCATTCTACGTATATGTTTTGTGTCCATATTGCTTATCCCTCCACTACAACCACTAAGTACAACAAGCGCTGCAAAAAAATACATCGAAACAAGAGTTAGCTTAAAGCTACACTTCCCGTACGACAAGACTGACCCTACGAGTATCTTATGCCCCATGATCCGATTATTGTTCATATCTTGATCTCGTTCTCCATAAATTCCACAGGCAAACACCCTACCCGATAATTGCACGTTTGCCACCTACCCGAACGGGTAGGTTTTATGCTTTTTCTGCCTTTTTTTATAAGAAAATCAGATTCTGCTTAACAGCCGGGCTAGAGCATGGGAAGGACTGCGAACACCAATTTTTTTCATCACTAAATTCAGGCACAGTTCCGAAAACACAACACTATCCCCCTGAGTTCCACCAATGCTGGAACAATAATCTTGATCGGCTGTTCATTTTCACAAACACTCATCAGTTGCCACAGCAACAAAAGTAACAAAAAAATGAGACAGATCTTTTCAAAAACTTTTAAAATCTCCTGAACCGCTCAAAATCATTTATAGGGACAGGATATTTTAAAAGAAGAGAAAAGAACAACACCATCAATGCGAAAGGGAATATACAAGTTATCTCGCAATTTACTATCCGTAAATATACCTATTTTTCAATATAAACAGAAACTAATCCATCTTGGTTAAAATGTGTCATTGCAATCATTATTGGCTCAAAATCAACTCTAACTAATATAAAGGCAAATTGTTTATTGCGGCAGGCTGAAAGCACAGGCTAAGCGGACCTTCAACATCAGAATCGTTGGCCAACAAGGCAGTAACCGTCGTTGTAACAGAAGTGTCCTCATCGGTGGTCAGGATGTCAGCTCCAAAAACTGTCGCATTATCCACGGATAAAATATCTATCTGCAGGGTACCGGTGACGCTTCCGCCATTACCATCGCTTGCGCTGTAATTAAGGCAGCGACAGGGGTCTCCTTTTAACCTTTCTCTTCGATCGAGTAGCGAAAGCTAAGGGCAACCATTTAGTTTGCCAACTAATTTCCAATGTAGCCAAGAGAAAAAAATAACTAAAGAACAGAGATTTCAGTTTGATTTAATACCACAAATTCGCCACAAAGGTCAAAGGGAGATTTGACCCCTTTTTCGCCTAACGGAAAGCGCCTGCTCTTGCAGTATTTTGACGCGCACTTAGACTACCGCGATAATATTGGTCATTCGATGCTCGAACCAGACAAGGAAATCCGCACCTTTTCGACCAGATGATGCGGATAGTAACTTTCTTTTGCCCGGCGCAGACCAGGAATTCCGAGATCCTGCTCCCGGTTGACATAGGTAAAACCGCTGAGGTTGTTTTTGGCAAACCACTGATTTATCAACTGGCCCAGGCCTTGAAACTGGGGCATAGCCTTCTCAAAATGGCAGACCACGGTCGAGGGGTTAAGCGCCTCACCCACGGTAAAAGCCTCAACAATTCCCTTGATACGAATGGCGCCACCAGTAAGACCAAATTCCTGATAGTGGTACAGAGTTTCTGCTATGGCCTGATATTCACCGCATAGCCCTGGTTCAGCTTTGCAATTCCGGGCGGCGCACCATCGATCCTGCATGGCCATACACTCGGTAACTAATTCCGAGGTGATGATCTCATATTGGCAACTGTATGCGGCCAGGCACTTGTTGATGTGATTTCTTTTTTTCGTGAATTTTCTACCGGCAAGGGTGGCAAGCTCTTCCCGAAGATAGACATAGTCGCTGTTATCCCGGTCCTCGGCAACCGTGACGCCAGGAAGCAGGGGGATATCCGCTATCATGTCCTTAGGGATACGCTCAGCTCCACTTATCTGACTGCCATACTCACGGAAAACCTCAGTCAGGGATACCGATCCGACGGGGGGGCCCAGAACCACCAGCCCCATCTTAGTCTCAGCAAAAACAATGAGCGAGTCGCTGATAACATCTACCCAGATCGGACGGGTATTATGCCAGGAATAGAGATTGGTGAAGGTCAGCTCCGAAGTTTCAGGTGGAAAACGCCGGAGATATTCGGTAACAAAGAGCCGGTCATCAAGGGAGAGCAGGTGCAGGGTCATGAGATTCCTTTGAAGATAGGGACAATATCACTCTGAGGGCATCGAGAATTTCTATAGCTATCTTTCTTTGCCAATGATCTTGTGGAAATCAATCGCTAATTCCAGTTAACCCGGCCAGACACTCCAACCGCAGTGAAGAACCCACATTTGAGAACAACATATAAGAATTATGTACATAGCAGCAACCTGCAGTCAATAATTTTCCCATATAAGGGGCATATTATTGACTGCAACCACCTCAAGAAAAATCGAAGTTTTAAAGGTTCATCCGACTAAAGCGTACTTTTCCGTAATACAGCCCACCCTATGGGTGAATTGTAACTCAGGGGACATCTGTGATAAGTAAAACTAAGGGAAAAACTGTATTGTGTTACCGGAATTTCTCTTATCAGTTGCCACAGCAATAAAAGTAACTTGTTTGTTGCAGCAGGATAAATAAATTCCTTGGGGGGGGCTTGCGCTGCCCCCCCACACGTGAATGGCATTGTGTTTGAATGTTTAAGCAGAAAGAGTGAAAGGCAAAGAGGAAGAATCAACAATTAACCACACTTCCTATCCGGCAAACCTTACCTATCTTATATTTTACATTTTCCACTTGACCAGTTTGTTCCATTGTTTCCATCCGGTACAAAGCAGAATGTCATAGTTATTGTTTCATTACAGGATTTAACAATCCATTGTTCTTCCCACATTCCAGGATGTTCTTTGCCAGCACTGTCTGTTATGTCTGGCCCTTTTGTCACTTTGGTGTCTAATACTTTTATTGTTTTGCACGACTCATCTTTCCTCTTTATAGCCACCATCCCTGCGACCCCGCCTACAAATAAGTCACGAATTAATAGCGGTGAACAATAGGTAGTTCCCGGTACCAACATTCCCATTTGTGGTTCTTTCCCGTTTTTAGCTACCACTATGGCATTATATATTTTGCTTTTATTACATCTCTTAAATTCATACCTAAATGTCCACACACCTCCAACAGGATAAACATCTTCATTATTAAATGTTAAAGGAGTGAGAATCGCATGTGAGATAGGGTTCACATAATACTTACTATTACAATCCCTTTGGATATTTAACTCCCTATCCCAATACACTCCGAGATCATACAATTGTTTGTAAAAGCCCTGTGAGGTCATATAGGACTCGGCCTTAGCCAAGGAAGGGTTGGCATGGACGTTTGAACTACTAGAAAAAATAGCAATGATGATCAATAATTGATTTACCCTCATACACTCTCACACTGAAAAATTAAAATACCCTCGATGTTTACCCAAAAAGGGCAGCGAACAATACATTCAAGATGGCCCTGTGATCTATCCCTGTGACTTGTCACAAGACTAACGACCTAAAAGGATGACACATGCAGATACCTGGCTTCAGAGCCCACTATTCAATGGAAACAAACATCACTTTGCTTAAAAATGGTGTTCCGTATTTTTCCCAATTTTCTTCCCAGGTACTTTCCGGGCTTTCAAATGTAAACACATACACATAATCGGAAACATTACTTGCACTGATGAACTTATGAACAATGATAGGCTTTAACCCTGGAGGTGCATCTCTATACCTGAAGTAGGTGTTTTCATAATCGCCCTTACGATTTTGGCTAAACATCAATATTTCTTCTTCGTTATGGGTTTCCAGAAAAGGCTCAAGGTAAAGAAGGGCCATCTTTTTTGCAGGAATTGATTTTACTTTATTAGAATCAGAGATGACTTGGATGGTAACACCCATTTCAAACATTTTGGATTCCGAGAATTTTTCCGGGCTGGCTGCATAGACTTCGATAGGTATCCCGTCAGTGTTCGTTGAGCCTCCATTTTCATGCCAACCTATGGGTGTCTGAAAAACAGCATTTTTATATAGATGCCATTCAAACCCTTCCATTGGTGCTGGTAATTGAGCTAGTAACTCTTCAGGAGCACTAGCAATTTGAAGCGCAGAAATTATCGGCTGTACAGGTGGTCTTTCCTGAACCTGCACACAGGAAGCCATAGATAGCGCGAAAAGAATAATTATAAAAAAACTAACCCTACAGTTCAACTTCATCTATTTTACCTTGTCGTATTCGATACATAATGAGTAGAGGCCGTTAGAAAGTCGACAAAACACACAAAACATACAGAGATTATGGTATCTGCTTGATTGCCACATTTTTCAATCTGAATGCAATGATTTACGATAAACATATGTTTTATCACCAAAAAAAAACCATCGGAGTAGAAGAAACCTTAACGAATCATCGCTGCGAATTTTGGATGATTGAGAATGTCTTTAATAAGATTTTTAACAGCTGGAGAAAAGGCCTGTGGAACTTGCTGGCAAGCTCTATCTCCTAACCAACTGGCAGAAAAAGGATATTCACTATCGACTGTAAATGATTCTCTTCCATCTGCTGATAGTTTGATTACAAACATCCACTTGCCATTTCCTACAACTGAACTGGCATCAAGTTTTTCAAAGTGCCCATTTACAGTAAGACTTGAACTAGAATCATATAAATCAGCCAATTTTAATTCTGAAATAAACGCATTACGAATATACTCTTCAAATGAATTATCATTGGGGGTCTTTATGGTAATTGAGCCTCTACAGTTTATAGACTCATGAATGGTCTCAGACGTAAATGTGTTTATATTAACCTTTGATGCACTTTGCATTTTTCGTAGTGATTCAATATTTTCTACCGAAACACCATATTGGTTAACAGAAGCAGTACACCCAGAAATAAGCAACATTCCAAACAAAAATATCATGAAATTACCAAAAATTTTCACGTTCTTTTCCTCCAATTATTAAAATCTGCTGTTTAAAATCAGGCAATTCACCCAATCTAAAAGCAGTCAAGATACAATAGTTATTTCTTAACTTGTTGGCCCTGCGCCACATCATAATTATCTATCCAGAGCAGCTTACCTTCGGTGTACGGAGATGCCCAGGAAAGCGCAGTTACCCGATGTCCCTGTGCTTCAATTAACATTCCGTTTGCACCTTTAGCTGCAGCTTCCTTGACAGCAGCATTTGCAGTTTCACCCGCGCCGCCATACCATTCACTCTGGGAAACGAAGTCACCAATTACTGAATATTTTATATTTTCCGGAACAGACTTCTCGAAAACAAGAACTTCTCCATTAAATGCTGGTCGTGCTTGATCAGGGGCTACATTGTAGCTGGTCGAGGAACAGCTGCTCACCAACACTGCCATAGCCACACACAATATGTACTTAATCACCATGTTCTCTCTTTTTACTTTTGCCATTTCAATAGCTCCTTGTTTACAATTTCTCTTTGATCTTTCTGGCTTCTGCGTTTTCTTTTCTTACTTCCCACCCTCGGGAACCGCCACCAAGCACCTGTTAATACTTTACATTTTAATCACTAGTTCACATCAACAACCAAAACAAAGGCGTCACCCATTAAAACACTATCGTGTCCATGAACTTCACCGATGCGGCACCGGCTCTTTATTTCCACAACCACTTATCAGTTGCCACAGCAACAAAAGTTAACGGAAAAATGAGACAGATATTTTCAAAAACTTTTAAAATCTCCCGAACCGCTCAAAATCATTAATAGGAACAGGATGTTTTAAAGGAAGAAAAAATAACAACACCATCAATATGCAAGAGAGTATACAAGTTATCTCGGAGATTACTATCCGTAAATATACCTATTTTATCAAAATAAACAAAAAGTAATCTGTTCTATCTGAAATGTATCACCGGTATCATTATTGGCCCAAACAACACTACAATATAAGGATAGGCTAGCTGTTTATAGCGGCAGATAAAAGAAATCCCTGGAGGCCTGGAACTGCAGTCCACTTAAATAGTATTGTGCCCGTGGATATCTAGTTTTGAGAGTCTGAGATTGTGAAATCCACAGTAGAGCTGGGAAATATCCAGCCTCTTTTGGTCTCTGCAGCAGCCTCTGTTACCCTTGGGCTATCCTAACCTTTATTACGAGTTATTTTTAACTAATGATTTTCCGCTTTTCTGCCGATATATTGATATGGCATATTCATTCACCCCGGACGCTTTGTGACCACAAGTCGCTTACAAAGCGCCCATTTTCTCAAGGATGAGGAGGTGCAGTGTAACTATTTGGCAATTCAGCGTACAGGAGAGGGAAGTCAGACACGGAAGCCGAAAGAGAAAACTCTTGACTCACAAAGGATGTAACGAACCGTTCAAAGATCGCTACTGGTGTCCAAAACAGAAATGGTTTTCAAAAGAAGTCTGTCCTTTTATCAATCGAAGGGAGTGTGAAAACTTTTCGAGTATGAGTGGGGAACGGTTTACAAAAACCCAGGATTTCACAAAATCGACGCACAAATAACCAGGACTTGAACAAACACCAGATATTTAAACCAAGATCTCCATATATTGCACCGGGCTTACTTTTTTCTACAATGAACCTCATTCTCAGCAAATAAGGTGTAGTTTTCGTGATTCAATTTGACAGATTTTGTCAAAAGTTCAGACATCGCAAGAGAATCAATCCCCCCTTAACACTCGATAACGCTATCAGCTTAAATATCGTCCCATACAGTTCTCTTAACCTTGACATTGGGTTCTTTTTTGAGTCCCAACACAGAAAATGCTTTCGCTGGTGCCACGTCGTAACAACCTGTATTGTGGTTGAAAATTGGAATTTTACCGTTGCAAGAAACCCCTTCATATGTTATAAAAAAGTAACATTAATAGAAAATGCCAAACCTGTTGGAAAGCAGGGACGGAAAACTGCGGGTCTTTAGAGATAGCCGAGTTGCCTAATTAATAAGGTGGCTCGGTTTTTTTTGTTTATCAAACTCTTAACTTGGGAAAGAGGGGATGAGCGAAAAAGATCGTTATAAAGCCTGCTACTGGAGTGGACTGTTATTCCACCTAACGGCCTTTATCGCCCAAGGATATCGCCATTATACAGGAGAGACCATGAACCGTATAATTATTTTATTAATTTGGATCAGCGCTTTATTCTTTCCAGCTTTTAGTTACGCGGATTTGATTACTTTTGCAGAGGCTGACGATTCACATATAGAATGGACTGGTGGTATTTTACAACATACCACTAACTATGGCAGTTCTACTGAGATACAAACCGCTAACAATGGGATTTTTGATACATATGGCCTGATTAAATTTGATAACATTTTTGGGTCTGGGCCAGACCAGCTTTCAACAGACGCAACTATCACTTCTGCTGAATTGCATCTATGGATGTCACGTGAGTCCGCTGCTTTTAACAACATAATTAACCTATATCAGTTGACGAAAGACTGGGACGAACAGACAGTCACGGGCACAAATTATGGGGGATTGTTTAGCAATACAACAGGTACTGCAATAGATGTTTACAATAGTGCAGTTCCTGGCGGTACTCCTCAGGAACTGATATTTGACGTGATGGATAGCTTATTGGACTGGCAATCCGCTGATGGTGTTACTAATTTTGGATGGGGAATAGAATCTCAAACATTGCACGCAGTTAATTATTTTTATTCAAATGATTCCGATGGCGATTACATCCCCTATTTGATTTTAGATTACGAGACAGACCCAGTCCCAGAACCCGCAACAATGCTACTCTTCGGAACAGGTATAGCAGGGCTTGTAGGTTCAACAATCAGGAAGAAAAAAAAGTAACACACCCGAAAATCTCTCTTTCAAAGGCAGGATCATTCATTCGATCCTGCCTTTTCTGTTAATACCCTCTGCTGCTAATAGTAAGTGACAAAGTCTTCAGGTTCGCCAAATTCTTAAACATTACCTTACCACTAATCTTCCTCAAAATTTTTCCACAGATTTTTTTCTACAAACCGATTATTTATTTCTGGTAAATGGATAATTCAAGAGCATGACATCTCTCTATCTTTTCCACATTTATTGTGAAAAGATGATGCTGCAATTGCTTTTTAAGCAAACAATACTATTTAAAATTGATGAAAAAAACAAAGAAAAGACTTTCATTCCTCTGCCCGAATTGCAGAAAATTAATCAGCCATTCTGAATCTGAATGTCCATCCTGTGGATTAAAAAACCCTGGATCTATCTGGAATAACAATATTTTCATCAGAGGAACAGATACAAATGATACCATATTGAAAGTGATCGTTGCAACGAACATTGCAATGTTTGTACTCTCTTTAGTTATTGATTTGAAACACACTGGTTTTTCAAGTAGTCCTTTAAATTTTCTCTCACCGAGTAACAACAGCCTCCTTATACTTGGCTCTACCGGCACCATACCCATATTCCAACTGAATCGTTGGTGGTCACTTCTTTCGGCAAATTATCTACACGGCAGTCTACTGCACCTTGTATTCAACATGATAGCAATCTACCAGATCGGACCTCTACTTATACGAGAGTACGGTGTAAGTAAAATGTTCATCATATATACATTAAGTGGAATAGGCGGGTTTTTTATTTCATCGGTCTTTGGTGTTCGATTTACTATCGGTGCTTCAGCTGCGCTTTGCGGGTTGATTGGTGCTGCTTTGTACTATGGAAAAAGCCGGGGAGGTACATATGGTAATGCTATCTACAATCAAATCGGTGGTTGGGCTTTAGGTATATTTCTTTTTGGTTTTATGGTTCCGGGTATCAATAACTGGGGGCATGGTGGGGGTATGCTTGTTGGTGCCCTGTCAGGTTATTTGCTCGGTTACAGAGAACGTTCCCAGGAGAAAATAGGTCACAAGCTTTCAAGCCTTGCCTGTATTGTATTTACAGGCATTATACTTTTCTGGTCCCTTACAAATGGCATCTTATATCTTGTCATGTAATTGCCACTATAAATATCGAGACAGGTTTTGACACTAACACCCCTATTCCAGAGGCAACAACCATGCTTCTCTTCACTACTGGTTTAGTTGAGCCTGTAGGTTCTGGCTTCTAATCTTTGTGACGCCATAGCCGAAACAAAGATTTGACAGCCTCGTAAGCAATACTGATAATCACAAAAGCAATGGTTCCCAAAAACACCCAGCCCAGATATTCTGAAGCAGTATCCAATGATCCATCCTCCTTTTACCATTAATGGCGTCGAATTTATTCCCGGTATATATCTCTGTTTAAGGTACTCCGAGCTAGCTTAACCCAAAACAGAACACTCCTACTATGGTTTTCTGACCTGGATGAACCTTGCTTAGCCAAGGTGTCTCCAGGCAATTGCATGACGTTATTGACCTGTTTAGTGTCGTGGATGCCACTTTCTTTTGGATGAGTTTACACATACTATATCACAATACAATAAAGTATAGAAAGACATCGACTGGATCACTTTTACCTGGAAGGGGATGATGAAATGAGCAAAACAACAGTTATCTTACTGGCCTCTCTCGTGGCCATTACCTGGACAACAAATGCAGTGCAGGCGAGACCTGGAAAACGTTACGACGAGAGCACCAATATGTGTAGAGTCATCGATCAAGGCAGACTGGACTGGGAAAGTGACCATTGGGGAAGTGGTGCGCGTAAGTTTAATCAAGTCTGCAAAAGTTGCCATACGAAAGAGAATGATAAAGGTGCCCCTTTTCTGTATATGGAGAGCTATGGATCGGAAGGATGGAACAGAGTCTTTGCAAAGCGCAGGGTAAAGTGTAAGGAGGACGGTTCCTGGGATGTTTTGAGTAAGGAGGACTTATTATTGGTCAACGACTATCTGTACCGGAACGCAAATGACACATATGATCCAAACGATGCCGACACCTGCAGCTGATGATACTGTCACTCCCGGTCGGGAGTTCAACAGCTATACTTGAATAATTAAGAGTGAGTTGACACAGAGGGTGTGGTAAGTATTTACCCCACCCTTTTTTTTTGCTGTTTCGTAAGTACTCTCATATCAAAAATACGTGCAACACAAAAGAGTTACCCTGAATATTCAACAGATCCTCACCGCTACCCAGTCACACAGAAATACCACTCCTAAGGAGAGTTATGTAAATGAAGAATATCACTATACTCGCACTTGATGACGGATCGGCCACGTCAATTACCGGCCCTATGGAAGTTTTTCAAATGACAGGCACCTTATGGAATATGGCCAACGGCCTGGAACCGACTCCTTTTTTTAATGTACAGGTTGTCACCCTGACAGGTGAGCCGGTGAGAACCATGAATGGTATTACCATTAGCGCCCATGGCTCAATTGATGATGTGACGGATACAGACCTTATTATTGTCTCTCCCACCACGAATATTGAAAAGAACCTGAGTAAACAGGGAAGAATCATTCCATGGCTTCTCGATCAGTACAACAACGGTGCCCAGATAGCCGGAGTGTGTACCGGAGTTTTCATACTGGCTGCAACCGGACTGCTCGACGGGAAAATAGCCACCACCCACTGGGCAGTAGCCAACGAATTCAAACAACTTTACCCGCTGGTAAACCTGATGCCGGAACGCCTATTCACCGATGCCAATGACCTGTATTGTTCCGGGTCTTATAACTCCTGCATTGACCTGTCAGTTTATCTGGTGGAAAAATTCTGCGGTCGGGAAATTGCCCTGCAAACTGCTAAAATACTGATTCATGACATAAACCGCATTTCCCAGGCACCATACACTCCATTCAACTTCCAGCGCAACCACATTGATGAGCACGTGCTTAACGCTCAACGGCACATGGAAACAACATTTGCGGGACAAATTGACATTGAGCGGTTAGCACGGAGCCAAGGCATGGCACGTCGTACCTTTGAACGCCGATTCAAGGCGGCCACTGGTGACACCCCGAATCATTATATTCAAAGGGTACGGGTGGAAAAAGCCAAGAGAATACTTGAATCTGAGCAGAAGAGCCTTGACGAAATCAGTTATCAGGTGGGGTATGAAGACAGTGGTTTCTTTCGAAAAGTTTTTACCAAACATACCGGTCTCAAACCAGGAGAATACAGAGCAAAATTTCAACGGGTTGTTGAATTTCAATCTTAGTCCTGGTGGCAAGTGGGCAGTATGTTTCGCAGCCCAGTGGTGAAGAGACAGATCTCACCCACATTGCTCACTAGTTGGCTGCAGAGTCCGCCACCGTACAAGGAAAAGGCCAATGAGAGCAATACAAAATCGCTGTTATTGTGGAACTCCACCACCGGTATAGTCATAAATTGCATAGACAAGACCTGCAAAAATTCCTATGGTGAAGAATAACCTGAAGCGTGAAACCCAGGGAACTTTTACACCATCCGCCATATATTGGATAACGGAAATAATAACAAAGGTAATCCCGATCACATACGGTGCGGTGAGCAAAATCTGCTTACCGGTCGCCAGTATGGAGGCCAGCGGTTCTGAGGCAAGGCGCAGATTGAAGAGTATATACACTGCTGCCGTAACATAAAATGATATACTATTATTCTTCTTTTCTCTGGTCGGTTCCATATGCAATCACTCAATAGTCTTTATTTTCCAGAAACAGTTCTGCCCCGTCACCTGCGTAACTGTCTTCTCCTCTTTCCCGATACCCTGCATCTGCTGCAACCGGTGGAGTCTGGCACGGAAACAATAGATAAGTCACCAGAGAGTGATATTTTCATGGAACAGGGCATCTGTCAAGTCCATACTCCATCTCTTCTGGGAAAAGACAGAAACAGATTTCTGAAACTTGTAGAGGAAATCCGAATCGGTAAAGATGACATTGTTCAACAGCTGAGCGGTTTAACACTTGCTCATCTTTCAAAAGAACAGGACACCAGCGACAAGAGTCACCGGGCAATCATGACGACCCTGCTTGGCGGCCAGACTACCGGAGAGAGTGACTCTGCCGAAGAAACTCAAAAAGCAGCACTCTGGCAGGCCCGCCTCGTTCTGGCACTTGCCGAGATCCTTGACAAAGAAGAGGCTGAGCTGGCAACAAAGCTATCAGACATTGATGATACCGAGCTGGCTCTTTTTGAAGAGCTTCTTGGCGATGTTCCAGACGATACCGAAGAGACGGATTCTTTTGCCGAACTGATGCGCATCAGAGCCAATATCAACCATCCACGTCCGGGAACACTTAAAAGACGAATCCAGGCGTGGAAAACACTGTATTCATCTGGTTCTCTGCCTGAAAAATATTGGTTATGGATGACCAGCCAGGAAGAAGCTGCGGAACTATTAATTGACAATTACGAAGAGAAAGCAGGAAGAAACAGTGTCCCCCTTCTTCTCCTTGACCTCCCGGAACACCTTTACATGAGAGACAAGGATGGACTGGAAAGTATCAGAAAATTTCAAGAACAGGAAGGTGATATCCGCAGAAACATCATAGAAAAACTGACCGCCATTGTCAGCAAAGAGCACCTCAATAGTGTTGATCCCGTGGCTCTTCTTCCCGATGCCGGAATCCTTGCCCGTGAATGGAATGATCTTATTGAGTATCACTTTCCGGAAAAACGCTTTGGCCGCAGGAAACTCGACTTCCAATTCCTGGCCAACATTTCACTGGATCAGCTGGTTCGTGGGGTAGATGAAGAGAAACAATCAGATACAATTCGCCACGGAATAGTAGCAATCTATAAGGAATAATACGGCTACCGGTATTTTAGACTGAAGGTACAGAGAATCTGTACCTTCAGCCTGTAGCCTTTTCCCTGAAAACAACACCTGCACAACAGTCGAGCAGGCGGTGCCTGAGTTTACTTATCGCAGCAGGTATAGGGATTAATGGTCAACACCGGACAGCCGGCAGATTTTACAACCTTGTCGGCAACACTGCCAAACATGATCTTCTCCAGCCCCTTATAGCCATGTGTTCCCATGGCTATAAGCCCATCATCCTGCTTGGCTGAAAAATCGACAATCTGCTCTGCCACATCACCCACCAGGATTTTTCCAATCACCTCGACCACACCTTGTTCTTTGGCAAATTTTTCTATATCCTGGGAGAAACTATGCATTTTTTCCTCCGCCTGAGCAAACAGATCCTGTTCAAAATCCGGAATACTCATTTGGGGAACAAAAAATCCAGAATAATCTTCAAATTTCTGCACAACAAACAACAGTACCAAATTGGCCTTGAAGCTTCCGGCAATAAAGGCGGCGGACTCGGCAATCAGCTTGGAATTGTCTGAAAAGTCAACAGGGGTCACAACATTTTTGACTTGCTCAATTCGTTTCATGGCATCTCCCAGCAGGTTAAATTATATTCTTTTGATCTTGAATAATTTTGTCATAATTCAGGAGTCCCCACAAGGGAATTCTTCCGACGCTGTAAAAACTCCATAAACTGCGTATCACAAAAACACCGCGGCTAATTTCCGAACAAACCTTTCAACCCCTGCTGCAGCAGATCCTGAGTCGAACTTTTTTTCCCATCCTGCTTCGAATCGCCACTTTTGTTTTTCTTGTCCAGCTGTTTCTGCAATTCACCCATAAGAAGAGTTGTCGCTCCGGCTTTAAAGAGGCCAACGACATCTGCCTCTTCTTTTATATTCGAAAATTCCCCCTGGATCCGATAAGGGACAATAAATTTACTGTAGTCAGTCTTTCCGGATTTATCGTCTCGATCCAGACTTCTGAGAATCGAAATTTTCAAAACATAATCCACATATTCATTCACGAAATCGACACTTCCAGATCCCGTGACCTTCATCAGATCAGACTCGGCTTTCAGATCCTTATTGTGAAAGACACCATTGCTGACCACTCCGTTTGCATTGATTCGTGCAAATCCGGTTGGTTCATCCTTTGCCGCCTGAACCATCGGCTTTTGTTCATAAAGAGCCTTTGCCTGACGCACAACATCAAGAATATGAAGTTTTTTCACCACCCCATTTTCAAGGGCCAGTTTCACTGTTCCATTGGAGTTACGAATAAGCTGCTCTTTGACATTTCCATTTGTGCCCACCTGCAATGCCAACACGGCAGTGCCTGTTACCTCCTCTTTTCCTGTCATATCCATAAGTAGAGGGCCTACCTGGACCTGAGCAACATCACCAGTTACTGTAAGCTTTGGAAGTTCACCTGTCACATCAAGCTTTACCTGGGCGGCTACGTTTCCACTGTATAATTGTGCCCGTAAAGGATTCAACTCCAGCTGCCCCTCTCTACCCGATGCCTGCAGTTCAACGTGGGTCAGCGCAGCACCTTTAATCTTCAGGGAGTCAACACCAAGGTCAAGATTGAACTGCAATTTCCGCAAAGACTTAACGGGAAAAACAGGTTGTAATGAGGGAGTCTCCTTAATCGGAACATTCACGGATACCTTTTTTCCGCCACCTCCGGACACTTTTCCCTGTGCCATTGCTGGTTTCTGCTCTTTTTCCTTCTTCACCGCCCCCGCAACAACAGAGCTTTGCTGAACGACCGTCCCATAGGAATCAACATCAAGCTTATCAAGGTGCATTTTAAAATCATAGGAAGGGTGCTGAAGGTCAGTGAGGACAAAGCTCCCTGTCCCATGTGCACCGTCCAGCAGGAGATCGATGGCTGAGACATCAATTTTCTTCATGTTTCCAGCAAATGCACAGGAGAATCCAAGCTGCTGCAGTGCCGAATCATTCTTCCAGTTGGGCTGGGAAAGCTTATTTGTCCTCAGAAATTCTCTGAGGGAAAATTCTGGAATAAGAAGCGTTCCTTTGAAATGAGGCTCCTGATAATTGGTCACTTCTGCGTTGAGCTGGATAGAGAAGTCTCCGCTATTTAAACGAACCCCTTTAAGGCTTATATTCTTCTTCGCAAGATCAAGAAAGCTATTCCCTTCAAGACTGATTTTGGCCCCTTGGACACCAAAGGCTTTAATGGAATTTTCCAGGGACAGATTATCCAGCTGCACAGTTTGTTCTGAAAATTTAACTGTGATGTCACTATCAATAGAGCTCTCAACAAACAGCGTCGTGTTGTTCTTGCCAGAGGAGATGAGCGTGAAAGCGGATTGGAGATGAAAAGATTGTCCATCCAGCACATGGCCGGTCTGGACACTGAAATCCTTCAGTTCAAATATTTTTGCTGCCTGCTGATCTTCATAACGCACTGTCACCCGGCTCAAGTCAAAGGTCCCGAGTTCAAGCGTTGGAACCTTTTTCGCCTTTTCTCCTGCCTGCCCCTGCGGCACGGGGACTGAAGCTTCTTTCTTTTTTTTGGGTGATGGAGAAGACGCTGCTGGTGCAGAAGACTGGACTATCTCCCAGTTTCCCCTTCCGGATTTGTCACGAATCAGATAACAGTACACACCATGAAGCTGTACTCCCTGAACAACAAGACGTTTCTCTTTCAGGAGAGGGAACAGAGAAAGCTCCACTCTTGCTTCTTCACTGCTGAGGAGCGGAGTCTCCGAAAGTCCTGGTGCTGCAAGAACCCGAACCTGCCCAAGAGAAAACAGGACGTCAAGACGGGGCGAGATATGCAGGGTGATATCTCCCGGGATCTCAAGACGGAACCCGCTCTGTTCGTAGAGCAGATCAGATATTTTATCCTTGTAGTCATTCGGATCAAGCACCATAGGCAGCACGACTATAATCCCCAAAAACAAAAGGATACAAATCACCAGTAAACCACCTGCCCACTTCATTACACGTTTCATTGAAACTCCCTTCCACTCATATTTTTAACTGTCCATCCAAAACCTGCAAAAACTCATCCTCTGTAAGAATCTTTTTTCCTTTTTCCTCTGCTTTCTTCAACTTTGAGCCCGGTTTTTCACCAACCACAAGGCAGGTTAATTTCTGGGTTATCCCACTGGCGACCTCTCCACCATGTTCTTTGACCAGTTTTTTAGCCTCTGTTCTGGAAAGCTTCTTCAAACTCCCAGTAAAGAGAAGTACTTCCCCGCTCAGCAATAGATTCCCCCCACTCTGCTCAAGAGCCTGAGGCCGTACTCCAACGTCATGGAATGCGCGCATCATCTCCAGAACCGAAGGATCGGAAAAATATTCTACTATGGAATTTGCCGCCTGTTCGCCAAGTCCCTCAACCTCGAGCAGTTCCTCGCGAGTCACAGTAAGCAGCCTCTCAAGACTTTTATAGCTGCGTTCCAGCAAACCTGCAGTGACCTCTCCGACAAAACGAATACCAAGAGCAGCAAGAAAACGGGTGAGCGATGGTTCCTTTGCCGCTCGCACTCCAGCAAGAGCATTTTCCGCAGACTTTTCGCCCCACCCCTCTAGCCCTGCAAGATCTTCTCGTTGCAGCCTGAATATATCCGGTAAATCTTTGATCAGCTTTAAATCAAAGAGCTGTTCCACACTCTTTTTCCCAAGCCCTTCAATATCAAGGCCTGCCTTGGAGCAAAAATGAACAATTGAGCGGAGACGCTGAGCCGGGCAATGAGGATTTACACAACGGGTAATCGCCTCACCTTCAGGTTTGAGCAGAGGGTGAGAGCAGACAGGACAATCTTTGGGAAAGGTGACAGGTTCGGCCGAACTGTTTCGTTTTTCAGGTATAGCCTTTACAATCTCAGGGATAACATCGCCCGCTCGCTGAATAAGAACGGTATCACCAATGTGCAAATCCTTTCTGAGAATCTCATCATTGTTATGAAGAGTGGCACGGCTTACCATAACACCGCCAACATCAACCGGGGTAAGGAGAGCAACGGGGGTAACCGCCCCGGTTCTACCAACCTGAAAGTCGACCTGTACTATTTGAGTCGTCGCCTGGGTCGCTGGGAATTTACAGGCGATTGCCCAGCGCGGAGCTCTTGCCTTAGCTCCAAGCCGTGTCTGAAGAGTAAAATCATTTACTTTCACCACCATTCCATCAATCTCATAGGCAAGATTATGGCGCAGTCTGGAGAGCTCAGCGAAACGGGCAATAACCGCTCCAATATCAGGACAAAGTGACACGAGAGGATTCACAGGCAGACCAAGAGTTGCCAAAAACTGAAGCAGTTCCTGTTGATTCCTGCACCCGGTGTCACCTGGCTCTGCAACACCATACACAAAAAACCGTAACGGTCGCTGAGCTGTTATTTTTGGATCAAGTTGCCGCAAAGAACCAGCGGCTGCGTTACGTGGATTCGCAAAGAGCGGCTCCCCATCATCAGCGCGCTGCTGATTGAGCTTCTCGAGTCCGCTACGATCCATAAACACTTCCCCACGAACCTCGAGACGTGGAAGATCAGGCAACTTGAGACGTAAAGGAATGGAATGAACGGTGCGAAGCTGACTGGTAATATCTTCACCAATCATACCATTGCCGCGAGTACTCCCCCGAATCAGCACACCATCTTCATACACAAGCTCAACCGCCAGACCATCGAGCTTTGGTTCAGCCATATAGGGAAATCGCTCCGTGGTAAGGAGGAAACGTAAAAGACGATCTTCAAAGGAGTAAAGATCCTGGTCGTCAAAGGCGTTCTCAAGGCTGAGCATGGGCAAGCGATGTTCCACCTGTTCGAACTTTTCCAGTGCCGCCCCCCCAACACGCTGACTGGGGGAATCAGACGTGACCAGCTCGGGATACTTTTCTTCAATTGCAATCAACTCTTGAAAAAGCCTGTCATACTCACCATCGGAAATCAGTGGATCATCAAGAACATAATAGCGATGGCAATGTTCGTTCAGCTGGAGACGTAACTCTTCCAGCCTCTTCTGCTGCAGGGACACGGCCATTTATTTCGGAGGAGTTAACAGATTGCCGGCCTTGGCAATATTCTCATGGGGCACTTCATCAATAAAAATCAGAATCGCCTCTGGCGGTTTCCCTGCTTCCCTGGCGATAACCTCGGTCACCCCCTTGCAGATATTACTCTTCTGATCTTTGCTAAGCGTTCCGGCAACACGAATATTAACGTAGGGCATTTTTTACTCTCCTTTGATAATTTTGTTATTCAGGCAGGCAAAACCGGGCAATATCTGCTGGAAGCTGTCCACTATCAAGTCCAAGCTCTTCAGCAAGTTCATGTAACTGGGCCACACTGCAATTAATAAAAATAAGAGGCAGGTTTTTCCCAGCGGCAGCAACACCCTGCTCCAGGAAGGCAATCAGTCTTTGAGCTGCTGTTTCCCGAATGTGAGAACAGTCAACGGTCTGTCTGCGGGCAAAAGCCCTGCAGCGCTCCCAGTTATATACGGTTCGACGAACTCCGCGATATATACTTTTATGGAAATTTCTCACATCTATATCACGCAGGATAATTTCCTGGTAGCGCTGAGCAGCTGCATCTTTAAGCCTGGACAGCTCTTCTTCACTGAGGCTCAGTTGAGGCCCGTCACTCTCTTTGCTTAAGTAGTAGAGTGAAGAGTACAGGGTAATCTCAGGTATTTCTCCGGAATGGCGAACAATAAGCCACTCTTCGGCAAGCAGTTCATCACGTTCTTCCGGGGTCACTGCTTTTTCTCAAGACCAAAAACAGAACGAAATATATCCACCTTCATATCCGATTGATCCTTACAGCTTTCACTCTTTAGAAAAAGCATGGGATCATGGAGGAGTTTAGAAACAATGGCTCCGGCCATCCTCTCCACATTTTCTCGATCCCTGGCACTTAATCCATCCAGCCTGGGCAGAGTACGTTCAAGCTCTGCCCTGACAATAAGATCTCCTTTTTCACGCAGAGCGGCAAGAGTTGGAGTAATTGCAAGACCCGCCAGCCAGTCTTTAAATTTTAGGGCCTCCTCATCAACGATACGGCTTGCTTTGATGGCCTCTTTGTCCCGTTCAGCTTTGTTCAACTCCACCACATTGTTCAGATCGTCAATATCGTAGAGGTAGACATTGTCCAGATCATTCAGAGCTGGGTCAAGGTCCCTTGGCACTGCAATATCAATAAAAAACAGAGGTTTGTTGCGACGATTGCGCATAAGAGGTTTAACATCTTCCTTATGGAGAATAACCCCTGGCGCTCCGGTGGAGCTCACTATAATATCAACCTGTTCCAACTGCTCTAACAGCTCATCCAGCCCAACTGCACGGCCATTAAAACGTTTTGCCAGATCGAGAGCATTTTCAAGGGTTCTGTTGGCAACCACAACATCTTTAGCGCCATTACCCACAAGATGTTCGGCAGCAAGTTCCGCCATTTCACCAGCGCCAATCAGCAGCACCCGCTTATTTTCAAGTGATCCAAAAATCTTCCTTGCAAGCTCAATAGCGGCATAACTGATAGAGACAGCAGAGGAACCGATTTGAGTCTCACTCCGTACCCGTTTGGCCACAGAAAAAGACTTATGCAAAAGCTTGTTGAGGATGGGACCAGTGCATTTCAATTTGGAAGACCAGCGGTACGCTTCCTTTAACTGACCTAAAATCTGAGATTCACCCACGATCATGGAATCAAGACTTGCGGCAACCATAAAGAGGTGATGGATGGCTTCTTCGTTACGATAGCAGTACAAATATTTTTCATACTGCTCGGGAGTGAGAGCATCTCCAAAAAGAAAACCAGCCAGAGCCCTCTCAACCTCAGCCCCGGCACTGGCCGAAACCAGAACCTCAACACGGTTGCAGGTCGAGAGGAGATAATACTCACGCAGACCATCAACCCTTCCTAAAGCCTCCAGGGGATCCTCGTAGCCACCGCTAAGGGCCAATTTTTCACGCACTTCAAGGGGAGTATTCTTATGATTAACCCCAAGGAGCAGGATAGTCTCACTGGGCATAGCTATGCACACCCCCAAGTAGGTAATTTACTCCCCAAAGAGTGAAAATTACGGCAATAAATCCGACAATAGACATAACCGCCGCCCGTTTGCCACGCCATCCCAAAGTAAAACGCTGATGGATCTGAGCAGCATAAAGGAACCAGGTAATAAGTGACCAGGTCTCTTTTGGATCCCAATGCCAATAGGTACCCCAGGCCTGTCTGGCCCAAATGGAACCAGTGATAATGCCAAGGGTTAAAAGACCAAAACCGGCGGTTAAACAGTGATTATTCAACTGATCAAGCGAATCAAGTGATGGAAGGCGACTGAAAAAGAAACCGAATTTTTTAGACTTCAGTTCCCGTTCCTGAAGCAGATACATGATGGCTCCGCAGAATGCCAGGGCCAGAAACCCATAGGCCATGACAGCAACTCCAGCATGGACAGGAAGCCACAGTGACTGCAGGGCAGGAGCAAGGGGGTGAAACTCCCTGGACACCATGGCCGCAATAAGAAGCATGATGAATACCAATATTGAAACAAATGTTCCAAAATTCCTCACCGAATAGCGCCAATGAAAAGAAAGATAGGCCCAGGTTACAGACCATGCAAAAAAGACTACGGCCTCATGCTGGGAAGTAATGGGAGTATGCCCTGCGATTATATAACGTGAGAGAATATAGAAACTCTGCAGAACTCCTGAGCCGATAAAGATCGTTCTCGCAATTGTACGCAGATCTTCCCGCTGGCTGAAGAAAAAAACAAGATATACTGCCGAGGCCACAAAGCTGACGACCACGACACTGTTAAACAAAAGGTAGTTGATTTCACTCAACATAATTGAAGCCCCCAGGGGATTGGTGCGTCAAGGGATCTGTTCCTTATTAAAATTTTGTATATTTTTCACCAAAAGAGAAACATCAATTTCAGTGGGTAGAATATGCTGAAGCAGCATGCTGATTTCATTCCACCGCTCTTTTCTTATATGTTCTAAGATATCACTATCCAGTAATTTTTCAAATATTCTCTTATGGGCAACGGGACTATCACTGGATGCAACTACCCTTCTCCGGATATCACTCATCATAGCGACAAAGAGGCCGTACTCAGGGCCATAGAGAGCTGCAAGCTCCCTTTTAATCCGCGCAGCAAATGCAGGGCTGCCGCCACCAGTGGCGACGGTGAAGAGTAATTTCCCCTGCCTGAACGAAGCGGGAACCTGAAAGGTACAGGCATCCGGCATATCAGCAACATTCACCAGCACTCCGGCAGCCTTTGCTGCTGCAACTATCTGCTTCTGAATTACAGGACTATCCGTTGCTGCAAAGACAAGCCTTGCATCCCCCAGATCCCCCGTCGCATATTTTTTCTTCTGCCATTCAAGTAATTCAGATCGGGCAAGGTCTTCCAGATGAGGACATACCTCAGGACTGATAACACGAATTATGGCACCACAGGGAAGAAGAGAATCCACCTTACGGCTGGCAACATGTCCTCCACCAACAACCAGGCAGGGCATACCGCGAACATCTAAATTAACAGGATAAAGCGCCATAATTGTTTTTTTACTCTTCCTTTGCTCTCAAACGATTGATAATTATTGTGATATCCTGCCCATCCTTATGAATAGTCTGCTTGCTCCCGGCAATATTATATTCACTTCTGGCACGTTCCATAAACAGTGGCAAGCATTTTCTTCGCGCGTCGTGGGCCAGATAGATTGTTCCACCAGGCTTCAGGTATCGTCGGAACACATCAAGGAGAGGTTCAAAAAATTCTTCACGAAACAGAACCTCCGCGGCAGTAAGTATATCAAAAGGCGCCATTTCTGGCGGATCAAGCCAGTCCAGATGGGCGCATCGTACATTTGTCAAGCCGGAAGCTGCGACACTCACCTTCTGAAAGTCCATGATAATATCTTCGTAGTCAGTAAGGGTTACATCAAAGCCGCAGGCCGCTGCAGTAATCCCTGGGGCTCCGAGACCAGCTCCAATTTCCAGCAATGTCTGCCCCTTGGGATCTGGCAGGGAAGCTAAGGCATAGGAAAGAATCATGGCCGCCTCCCAGAGTTTTACCCAAAAAGGAAATTCAGTCACATCAGCAAAGGGATCCTTCCCCTCAAGGAACTCTTCAATATCTGCAACTTTCAACAGTCGAATGGACCGATCCTTGACCTTCAGCTTATCAAAGGTCAACTTGTACCTGCTACGGATACGATTGTATATTTCACGTTCTGCTTCGGGTAAGGTTCTAATATCCATAACAGGTTTACAAACTCAATTAATTTCTCAGTTAATATATAACAGCTGACAAGGCATGAGAAACGCCAGCGCTGCAGGGTTATTTCAATACATTGCAGATTCCCGCCCTTCTCTGACCATACAGCAGGAATATTTTGAACAAATATCATCTCCAGGTGCACACCAACACATGGAAACAGCAAACGGTCCTGTGCAAAAGCTTCACGAAATTCTTTTCAAAAAATTGAGATAGGCACAGACTTTAAACGAATTCCATGGAAAGTAAAAAACAAAAAAAAGGGCCGATTGATATCAGTTATCAATCGGCCCTCACAAGCTAACTAAAAAACGGGGTTATGTCAATTAGCAACCCTCGATGGCAGCACCACCACTTTTCTTAGCTTTAACTTTTACGCTGTCACCAGCTTTGAGGCTGTCAGCTTTCTTACAGGTCATTGTAACTTTGTCGCCATCTACTGCATCAACAGTACATGTAACAGTTGCTGCAACAGCTACGGTGCTTACAGCGAAAGTAAGGGCCAATAATACAGAAACGATACCTTTTTTCATTGTTTTCTCCTCAATGACAGTTTTTTTTAGTTCCCTGGAACAATTCCAGAATTTCAGACTTACGATTTGAGTAAACAGTATAGAATCCAACCTAACACTTGTCAACCCTAATCAGTGAAAAAATGAATACTAATTCATTATGCTCTTGATATCATTTTCAAGCACAACATGCGGAACATAACCGGGATATTTCTTCACCACGGTCCCCTGACTATTCACCAGAAAAGAAGTAGGGATCCCCACAACACCACCAAAATCACGGGCTGTCGATCTGTCCGCCATGAGTACGGGATAATTTATAGAGCGTTTTTCAACTAATTTCTTAACCGCCTTCGGTCCGCCTTCATCTACCGAGAGGGCAACAACTGAAAAGCCGTTAGCTCTGTATTTTTCATGGAGACGGATCAGGTCAGGAACTTCCTGCATACAGGGAGGACACCAGGTGGCAAAAAAGGTCACCAAAAGGGTCTTGCCTGAAAAAAGTTTACTATTAACAGCATCACCTGTCACCACATCGGAAAGAACGAAGGAAGGCATTTTTGATGCCGCAGCGGCTGGTTGGACAAAGAGCATCAGCACAAGAACAGTTGCAAAAAACACCCCCGCGCAACGGGAATAGCAATTTCGTTTCATAAAAAATCCTTTTTAACGGTTGAAGATTTCTTAAACAGAATCAAACACAGATTAATATAGTATTTGCTATATGCTCTAGAGCAAAGTATTCAATCTTTAGAGAAAGTCAACCTACAACACATAGAATGACAGAGTCATCTTCCTGAAAATCCGTCTTACACTGTACCTCATAATCAACAATTCCGCTGCAATCTTTATCTTTTTTCAAAGGACAATGACTTTTTTCTTCAGAAATGCTGTCCCGATAAGCAATTTATGGTAGAGTAGCTCAATTTTATTGTCGGCTTCTCCTGTGATGCCATTCCCTTTTCCCATGAATAACACAATTCGATCATGAATAAATCCCTCTGCTCCAGAGCTTTACTCACGGCCATAGTCCTTATTGCTATCTCTCCCTTTACGTCAAGCCTCAATGCTGCCCAGCTGGTAGATCGAGTCGTCGCCATTGTAAATGATGACGTAATCACCATGTCTGAGGTAAATACCGAAGGGGCAAGCTATTTCAGACAAATCAACGAAAAAGCTCCGCCGGCACAGGTAGAGGATGCATTAGCTCGTGCCAGAGAAGAAGTACTTGGCAGTCTGATCGACAAAAAACTCATTGCCCAGGAAGCTGAAAAACAGCATGTAACAGTCTCCGACGAGGAAGTGCAGGCTGCCGCAGAGCAGATGCTCATCAACAACAAAATCACCAGAGAAATACTCGAGACCCAGCTGGCCCAAACAGGTATGACTTACGAATCATACCTCAACAGTCTGAGGAACCAAATCCTTCAGTCCAAGCTTATTAATTACGAAATTCGCTCCAGAATTATCATCACCGACGATATGGTTCTTGATTACTATGATACTCACTACACCAAGCATATCAGTGAGGGCGGCTACTACCTCATGCAGATGGGCTTTATCTGGGGAAAATCCGGTGGCAACCAATCTGATGCTGTTAAATATGCTGACAAAATGGACGCAAAAAAACGCGCCGAACGGGTTCATGCTCTGGTCACAGGAGGCCAGGATTTCCGAATACTGGCCCAGAAATTCTCAGATCTTCCGTCTGCTGCTGATGGTGGGGATTTGGGCATTTTCCAGAAGGAAGATATGGCACCCTACATGCAGGATGCGATCCTGGATCTCAAACCTGGTTCAGTCAGTGAAATCATCGAAACGCCTTCCGGGTATCAGTTTTTTAAACTTCTTTCAAGCCAGGACGGTCAGATTGTGGTTCAAGCATCTTTCGACTCTGTAAAAGAAGAAATCAGAAAAAAACTCTATGACGAACAACTCAAGAAACAGTTTGATGAGTGGGTTATGGACATCAAAAACAATGCATATATCGACAAGTTGTAAGGAATTCAGACGAACTGTTTCAATCTAACAACTTTAAAACTCCAGATGACTGAACAAGACACTTCCACAGGAACAACGATTCCGCATGGATGGGGATTTTGCAAGCCACCTGTCACAGATGATCAAGGTGACCACAATGTCTCATGAAGCCACACAAACAACAGAACAAACACTTGGTAGTTACCTCCGCGAACAGCGACAGCAGAAAGGACTATCACTCTCCGAGGTAAGTGATAGTACCAAAATTTCTTTGCCTATACTCAATGCCATAGAGGATAATGACTACGAGCGCATGCCAGCTGATGCATTTTGCCGGGGATTCTACAACATGTACGCAAAACTCCTGGAACTTGATCCACAGGAGATTCTGACGCAGTACGAAGCAGGTAGAGGAATACATCCAAAAACATCCAGAAAACCCGCCAAACCACCGCTTATAGAAAGCCAGAAATTTGCAAATTACGCAGACCCCGCTCCCATCTCACCGGCAACCAGTATGACTTTTTTCATTACAGCCTGTTTAGTTATTTTTATTGGGGTCTGCTGGTATTTTAACTTCAACCCCATAAACTATATCAGCAGCAGACTCATTCCACCTCAATCAGGAATTGAGACTATTGAGCAATTCACAGTCGCGCCAGAAGAAGGTGTAACCATCAAGCCTTTACCTTCTTCCGTCAGCAGCAACCGAGAAGAAGAAGTCTCTGCAGTCATTCCCTCCTCCGCTACCCTTTCCGTTACAGACAAGGAAACGACGGAAACATTACCCAAAGAAGGAGAAAAGGACAGCTCAGCAGTTGCACCCTACCATCTCAAAATAGACTTCAACAGCAGTGGAACACTTAAGGTGACACTGGATGACGGTTTTGTTCTTGATAAAAACTTCAACGCTGGGGAGTCCCTGGAATGGAAGGTGGAAAAAAAGATCATACTCGACATGCCTGAATCCCTCAGCGGAACACTCACGCTCAACGGAATAGAGATACCTCTCCCTGAGACTGAAAATAACAGACGCCTGCTGTCTCTCCCAGAGGATCTTCTTGATTGACAGGTGATTACCAACCCGCCTTACTCATGCTTTTTCAGCCCTTTTGAAGGTTGAACATTTTGCAAATAAACAGGCTACAGTTCGGCCTTATGACAAAAAATATGCCACCACCTCAACTCGTGAGAAATGCAGCCTAAGCAACAGGCTGAATCTGCAGCCATCGTACTCGACTGCCGTGATCATGGTGAATCAGATCTGATTGTGACCTTTTTTTGTCAACATCACGGAAGAGTAACTGGAATTGCCAAGGGAGCAAAACGCAGCAAAAAACGCTTTGTCAACAAACTAGAACTCTTCAGTTCTCTGCGCATTCTCCATACCACGCCACAAAACAACCGGCTGGCTTTTATTGCTGGAGCGGAGCTTCTGGATGGCTTCATCAACCTGCGTGAGGACATTTCCTGTTATGCAACTGCAAGTATTATCAGAGAAATCACTCTGCTAGCCACAAAAGAGGTTGAAGGTGACGAAGAACTCTACCCACTTCTGATGTGGGTTTTCAGCAGCTTAAACAATGAACGCCCTCCCATCCCTGCACTTGTCTTCTTTCTCATCCGTTTTTTTTCAATTATCGGCTACAGCCCCCAA
This sequence comes from Desulfocapsa sulfexigens DSM 10523, assembly GCF_000341395.1. Taxonomy (GTDB): domain Bacteria; phylum Desulfobacterota; class Desulfobulbia; order Desulfobulbales; family Desulfocapsaceae; genus Desulfocapsa; species Desulfocapsa sulfexigens. The sequence goes on from NC_020304.1 coordinate 527,496, forward strand.
CTGAAAAGCTGCCTTGGCTGCGGCAAGCAACTTCAGTCGGACGAAACCTACCAATTTCATATCGCATCCGGGGGGATCTGCTGCAGTAAGTGTAACAGCTCAGAACATTCAAGCAGGCACACATTATCACAGGGAACCTTGCGCTCCCTGACAACCGCACTCAACCAGCCACTGGGACGTCTCCATCGCCTGCAGCTTTCGGGAAACAGCCAGCAGGAAGCCCTTTCCTTTCTTCACTCCTACGGACGCCAACTGTTTCAACGGGAAATTATCTCCTGGGCCTTTCTGGAAAACTTATAAACCTGACTATTCCCTGCAATAACGAACTTCACCACTGTTTTCCACACTGGTAGAACCATCGTCGTGCTGTAAAATCAGGCCACCGTCGGTAGTAACACCATGAACCACAGCTTCATACTGAGGATTCTCCATCACATCATAGCCAAAGAGGACTCGTTTTCCCAGGGTGTCCGACAACTCCTTCCAACGTTTCAAAATCGGATGTTCCTCTTCGTAAGTTTCTCCGCCACCTCGTGCCAGCCACCGTTCCTCTTCATATAACAGTAGCCCTATATAATAGCGCATCTTTGCCAGGAAGGAGAGTCCAAAGGAAACCGTATCAATGGAATGTCCTAAAACCTGGGTCAGTGAAATTGCGGTCTCCTGCAACTCCGGAGGAAAGGTGCTGTTGTTAAGGTTCAGCCCAAACCCAAGGAGGTGATACTGTTCCCCGTAAACCGGACTGCGGAATCCTTCAATAAGAAAGCCTGCCTGCTTTCTTCCCTGTATAAGCACATCATTGACCCAGCGAATGGCAGCCTCTGAAGCGCCAAACTGCTGCAATGCTTCACAACAGGCAATACCTGGAATTAATGGGAGAAAGTTTCTGAACGGAGCAAGAAAGGTATCGGCAAGAATCAGACAGCCCCACAGTCCACCGGGGGGGGCATACCAGGATCTGCAAAAACGCCCTTTGGAAAGAGAGAGTGAAGAGGCAAGAATAACACTGCCGTTGGCAACGGACCTGCCAGATTCTTCCCGGGAGGAGATATGCTCACGTGCCGTATCCATGGCACGACCAAGAGAAGGATACACAAGAACAACAGAGCCCACATAGGCCCCATAACGTAGGACCGTTGCACTGTCCGGTGAGCCTCCTTGCTTGCGCAGAGGTAACTCGACGGTTACAACATAATCATCAAGAGTGAATGGACTTAAGAGAGTTAAATTGTCCAAAATCTAATTACGGATTTTCAAAGATAAGAAAAAAAGGCCGCATAGTTTTGGTGCCTGCAAACACCAAAATTATTCTTTTTTATCCCAGTCAGCCTTAACCCTGGTAATGATTTTCTTAATAAGCGGCAGCTTATCGGCAGGACAAACCCCAATCAAAGGCGCACCCTGATCCACAGAAACACCAGGCGTAAAATAGACAGAATGAATAACACCCTTTTCACCACTGTAATAAACAGGCGTATCCCGTTTCATCAGCGACATGATAATAATCTCATCCCCTGGCTTAATCGACACCTCGCGGGCACTCTTTTTCTCGATACGTGACTGCACGTCCAGCGAAAAAAAGTATTTGGCTCGTTCGGGTGCGTGAAAGATAAAGAGAACTTCCTTGAGGATTGATTCTATAATCTCCTTTTTCTTCAAGGGGTGGCGAATGGTCATCAACTTCTCTCCCGCCTCCACAAAACACCCCTCATGCTCACTGCAAAGAGAGGAAACGACACCATTGGTCAGTGCCGTAACCTTTTTCGGATTCCTCTCTCTTGTGATCTCAAAAAGAGCTGTGCCAGGAATATGTTTCCACTCACCACTGACTGCCTCTATACTGCTGCCCTCTTCGACAAGAAACCGTACCTTTCCGGTGTGACTTGCGAAAATATCAACATACTCATAGGGATCCGAGTGGTATTTCCCTAGTATTTCATCAAAATCTATTTCGTCAGACATTGTATATTTATGGTTTTTGTATCAGTGCGTACTACCGTGTCCGGTGTCCCCTGCGGCGGCACCATGATCTGCTGCTGCAGCATGATGAGCTTTAACCTTGGGAGCCAGGGCTACCTGCATATCAACAATCTGGCAATCGGAACGAACAATACTGTTACTGATAAACATTTTATTGTAAAAAGTAAAACTCCCCTTATCGTGAGCTTTCACCGTATCATAGACAACCCATTTATCACGTCCCTTCTCAACACCAGCCGAATCAAAAAGAGTACAGAGGATAGCTATATTTTTCACATCATCTCCCCCCTTGTTTTCAATAGTAAAGGAGGCATCAACCATCTCATTTTTTTGGGCAACCTTGACGTTTGACTGAACAAGAGACACGGAATGAAGTAACTCCGCAGCAGAATCCGAAACTGTTATCTCCGGTAGCAGGATTCCTGCAATTCCGTTCGATGACGCATTAAATTTCGTCACAGCAAAGGCAACGAGACAAAGAACTACTGCACTTAAACCAATGTTTCCCCAGAACTTCCCATTCATGACACTTCCCCCTCTCCCTGAATAACTAAAGTCATTATGTGACAATGCAAACTTAAAAGACTATTTTATACTGAGATAATTCTGCGATGGCAAGCCTATTCGTAGGAACCACTCTGTGATTTTGAGCTTTATCCCCCTGGCAGACAATGCTATAAGAAGTGAAAAGGAAGAAAGTGGCGGCTCATACGCAAATACAAAAAAAGCTGATACTATGGCAATGAAACGAAATAACAGGGATTCCCTCTTTGATGTGGAGCAAATCAACGAGGACTTTATCTTCAACGAACGAGTCGCTCAGGTATTTGACGACATGCTCGACAGATCCATACCTTTTTACCATGAAGTCATCCTCTCCATTGCCAGAATTTTCCGTTCCAAACTGAAAAATGGGGACAGCATTGTTGATCTTGGTTGCGCAACCGGAGCGACTCTCCTAAAGCTCAGCACTCTCCTTGAAGATAAAAAATTCAACTACACAGGTATCGACAGCTCTCCGGCCATGCTCGACCAGGCAAGGCTCAAGGCCGAACTTTTCTCAAAACAGGAGCAACTGCATTTTGCTCAGGGAGATATTATTGAAGTGGATCAACCGGGCACCTCAGCCTTTATCCTCAACTACACTCTACAGTTTGTCCGCCCTCTGCACCGACAGAAATTCCTGGAACGGATCCATGCCAATCTCGCCCCGGGGGGAATCTGCATTTTAAGTGAGAAAACCATCTCTCACCATCCTGGACTCAATCGCAGCTACATTGACATCTATCATCAATTCAAAAAAGAGCGCGGTTATTCCGAGCTTGAGATAGCAAAAAAAAGGGAAGCCCTGGAAAACATACTGATTCCATGCTCCAATGAAGAAAACAAAACAATGCTCCAATCCGCTGGTTTTGTAGAGGTTGAACCTTTCTTTCAATGGTTCAACTTTGTCTCCTTTCTTGCCATCAAACCAATTTCATAAAGATCTCACCATGGGTTACATCGACCAACTCCCACCGAGTGCCAAAATCGACAAAATCATCCAGCTCCATAACGAGAAACAAACATGGATAAACCAGGACAAAAAAGGTTTTCTCCGCTACCGACGTCCTTCCGAAGCCCTGCAGGAGTTTTCCGCAACAACTGTTAACTGCAGTCTCGATGCGGTTAAAATTGGCGCTGAACATGAAATCTCACCACATGACCGGCAAACCATAGAGTCCCACCTGCGCACCTTCTGCCCCTGGCGAAAAGGTCCATTTTCAATCTTTGGCATTGATGTTGATTCGGAATGGCAAAGCCAGCGAAAATGGCAACGGGTACTCCCCAAACTTCCTGACTTGAAGAATAAAGTAGTCGCTGACATTGGCTGCAGCAATGGTTATTACATGTTTCGCATGGTTCCGTACCAGCCAAAACTGGTCATCGGCCTGGAACCATCTGTCCAGCATTACTACTGTTTCAAGGGATTAAACGGCATGGCAGGTCAGGCCAACCTGGAAATTGACCTGCTAGGAGTGGAGCACCTGCCATTGTTTCCAGAGTGCTTTGATGTGCTGTTTCTTATGGGAGTCATCTATCACCGGAGTTCTCCGGTGGATACCCTGCGCGATGTCTTTTGTGCATTAAAAAACGGAGGGACTCTCATTCTTGAATCTCAAGCCATCCCCGGGACAAGCGAAACAGCCCTCTTCCCTGAAAAAACCTATGCAAAGGTACCTGGAACCTATTTTGTTCCCACTGGTCATTGCCTCAAGAACTGGCTCCTTCGCGCCGGATTTTCAGACGTTGAGCTCTTCTGCCAGCATCCCATGTCCAGCATGGAACAACGCCGAACAGAGTGGATGGAATTTGAATCCTACTCCGACTTTATTGACCCTCTGGAACCGGCTAAAACGATAGAAGGCTATCCAGCTCCAGACCGGGTGTTCCTTAGAGGCTGGAAAAAGTAACCAGTTATGCCAGCTTTTCTTGCCTTTGGTTGCAGGTATGGTAAACTCACTGGTAATTGTTTTTTTAGACGTAATGGTTTCGTAACACCTCATTTGCAGGGAGCAGATAATGGATAAAAAGAAATGTACACTCTACAGTGGTGGCCTTAAGGGTGCCGAGGCAACTTTTGGTGAATCAGCCGAAAAACACGGCATCAAAGAAATTATATTTACCTTTGAGGGTCACAAACTTAACCGCAACAAAAACTCTGTAACCCTCTCCAAAGAAGAATTGGAACGTGGTGACATCTCCATGGAACTGGCATCACGGATGCTCAACCGTACCTACTACGAAACTGAAAAAATTCGCAAAGTCCTGCAGACCATTTTCCACATGGTTAACAACGGCCATCAGGTCTTTGTTATCGGATCAATAATGGATGACAATTCTGTAAAAGGTGGAACAGGCTGGGCCGTCGAACTGGCCAAGCTCTTTAACCGTCCACTCCATGTTTTCGACCAGCCCAAAAAACAGTGGTTCACCTGGAAAGAAGGCGCATGGAAGGAAGACAGTCCCCTCATCGAATACGACACCTTTGTCGGATCGGGAACCCGTTACCTGAGTGATGCAGGACGTGAAGCAATCGAAGCCCTGTTCACTGATTCCTGTGCAGCAAAGCAAGAGAAATAACCATGACCACAGACTGTCTTTTTTGTAAAATTGCGGCCGGGCACATCCCTGCTGAGAAACTCTACGAAGACGATGAGCTGCTTGCCTTTCGTGACATTGCCCCTCAGGCTCCCGTCCATTTCCTGGTGATCCCCAAAAAACATATCCAGGATCCGACAGGGGTTGCAAAGGAGGACGAGGGGCTTATCGGCAGGATGATGCGAACTGGCTCAAAAGTCGCCAGAGAAAATGGTATTACAGATTTCCGCCTTGTGTTTAACAATGGAGCAGAGGCCGGACAGACCGTCTTCCATATCCATATGCATGTATTGGGTGGCAGGTCCCTGAACTGGCCTCCAGGATAATCCCCCTGGGGAAGGGGGCTACTTAACGTTTCCTTTTTGGGCCTCCAGCTCGTCCCAGCGCTCATACAGGGCTTCCACATCCATTTTAGCCTGCTCCAGATCTGCCCAGACAGACTCCAGCAACTGTGGGTCTGCCACGGTTTCTGGAGAATCCATAATACGCTGTAAACGCTCCTGCTCTTCCTCTCCCTCCATGATTTTCTCTTCTATCCGGTCATATTCCCGCTGATCCATATACGAAAGTTTGCCTGGCTTCTTTTGCTTTTCTTTTTTTGGAACATCACCGGGAACCTGGTGAGCAGGTGAAGAAGAGCCACTCTTTTCATTTCTCTTGAGATCCGCCAGCCACTGTTCATAATCCGCGTAGAAAGCAACAGCACCACTGCCGTCAAAACCGAGCACCTGATCACATACGGAATCCAGAAGAAAACGATCGTGACTCACCAGAACAAGCGCTCCCGGGAAATCAAGCAAACTCTCCTCCAGAATATCCAGTGACGGAATATCAAGATCATTGGTAGGCTCATCGAGCAGCAGTATATCAGCCGGTTGCCGCATAAGTTCTGCAATCAAAATACGCGCCTGTTCTCCACCGGACAACTGCCCAACAGGAGTCTCCAGTTGATCAGCGCGAAAAAGAAAGCGCTGCGCCCAGGACACCACATGATACGAGGACTCCCTGAACATAATCGAATCTCCGTCTGGGGCGAGAGCCTGACGGAGGGTTATCGCAGGATCAATGGTCTCACGTTTCTGGTCAAAACTGACAATTCGTATTCCTGGTGCCGTACTTACCGTTCCACTATCTGCCTTAAGCCCATCATCTTCTGTGCTTGCAGCTATAATCTTCATCAGTGTGGACTTTCCACAACCGTTCCTTCCCAGCAGGCCAAGGCGGCTGCCGGGTGAGAGAACCATATCAAGGTTACTGAAGAGAGTCCGTCCATCATAACTTTTAGCAATCCCTTCAGCCTCAAATAGTTTCTTTGTTTTTCTCCCTGTTGCATCAAAATCTATGCGAACCTGTTTTATGGATCTATTCCTGTTTTTCACCTCTGTCAGTTGTGCCTGAAGCTTATGAGCCTCGTCAATTCGATAGCGGGCCTTGGTTGCTCGTGCCTTGGGACCACGGCTAAGCCACTCGGCCTCACGTCTCATTTTGTTTGCCAGACGGTCTTCCAGTTGCTGCTGCTGCTCGAGAAACTGAACTCTGGCCCGAACAAAATCGGAATACCCGCCATCCACAGCCAGTGCTCCCTGAGGGTAGACGGCAGAGAGCTCCACAACCCTGTGGGCTACATTTTGGAGAAAGCGCCGATCATGACTAACCAGTATGAACGCATCGGGACTCTTGGGAAGGGCACCGGACAACATTCTTTCCAGCCAGATTACTCCTTCAATATCAAGATGGTTTGTGGGTTCATCCATGACAAGGATATCGGGCTGCACCACAAAACTACGACAAATGGCGAGCCTCTTGCGCCAGCCACCGGAAAGCAGCTCAACCGCTACACTTGAATCGGGAAATTCAGCACGGGAAAGCAGAGCCTGCACCCTGTTGTAGCGTTCGATCTCATCCAAATCAAGTGAGTCCAGTGCCGCCTCAAGATTTTCTTCAATACTGGCATGCTCCATAAAGACATCTGCTTGAGCAAGATAGGCAGTACGTATATTTTTTCGTACCACAACCTTCCCTTCGTCGGGATCCAGCCGGCCGCAGAGTATTTTTAAAAGAGTAGACTTGCCACTTCCATTTGGTCCGATGAGGCCGACACGGTCACCTTTATGTATAACAAAATCAATATGTTCAAAAAGGCGCTGGGAGCCAAAAGATTTTCCCAGATCCTGACAGGCTAGTAGATGAGACATAGAATTCACTCAAAATTGAAAGAAAGTAATGAAAACATGGGCAAATGGACAACCAGTATACCCATTTTTTATTGAAATTTTATCAACCACTGACTATAAAGACTGGTGACTGGGAAGAAGCTACTCAAGGGCAACCATAAAGCTGCACGCCTCAGGCTATTCTGCATATACAATAATACCCATCAAATCGCAATGAGTGACCGCTTACATATTATTATCACGGGTGATGAAGGGAAGGCTCAGAGCTTTCTCTTCTCCAAACGCAGGCTTAAAACCGCCTGCTTTCTGACTGCTTCACTTTTTATCACCCTGACTGTTATCAGTTACAATGCCTATCATTTCTTCAACACCAATAAGGCATTGAACAATCAAGTAACCGAGCTCAACAGAGAACTCCAGAAAAGTAATCGCCTGAAACACAGTCTTGCATTAAAGGTTCAGGATCTTCAGGAACTAAACAGCAATCAGGCGGAAGATTTTCAGCAGGAAAAGACAACTCTTCTCAATACCGCAGTCTCTGAGCTGGAAGAACGCAGCAGCATGATTGAGCGAATCATGAGCAACATTGGCATTGAAGTAAAGGACGTGGTAGAAGACAGAAACAACTCAGGTGGTCCCTTTCTCGCACCACGAGATTCTGCAGGGACAGACCTCGTCTACCGTTCCGACCGCTACATGGAAACTATAAACTTTCTGCCTCTTGGTCGCCCAATACCAGGTCCTGTCACATCAGCATTTGGTCATCGCACAGATCCGGTAAATGGAAAGAAAGGATACCATTCTGGTGTAGATATGCGTGGCCGTTATGGTCAGAAAGTCGTTGCCACTGCTGACGGTATTGTCAAAAAAGCCTTCTTCAACGGTAGCTATGGGAAATACGTGGAGATCAACCATGGAAACGGCTACACCACCAAGTTTGCACATATGAAAAAGATTCTTGTCAAACGTGGGGACAGGGTAAAACGCGGCCAGGCTATTGGAACCGTAGGAAACAGTGGCCGCTCCACCGGACCTCACCTTCATTATGAAGTATGCCTTGACAAACAGCCAATCAACCCCAGCAAATTTCTGAAAGTCAACAAGCTCTACCAGCCCGTAATTATCTCACAGTTAAATGCCAAAAAAAAACATAACGTCTCACTAACGGCAAAAAACGAACACTCTGCATCTTCTGATACTTCGGAGAACTAAGGTGGCCCTATTCAACAAAAAAGACAGCTTTGAACAGGAAAGTGAAAAAGCTGACAAAGAAGTTATTTCTTCCATCATTGACTCCCGAATGACCATCAAGGGGGAGTTAGTGTTTGAGGGCAAAGCCCGAATTGACGGCACCATTGAGGGAAACATCCAAGGTGAGCATCTAATTCTCAGCGAAGGCGGAAAAATCAATGGCAACGTAAAGGTCGCAACCTTTGTCTGCCACGGGACGCTCAAGGGAGATGTGAGGGCTAGCATGGTTACAGCTCGTAAAACATGCCAGATTCAAGGACTTATCGAGAGCAACAGCCTCAGCGTGGAACCAGGTGCAGGACTCAGCGGAGAAATGAAGGTGGCAAGCAAAGATCTCCATTTGGTGAGCACCGAAACCGGTGACACCCACTCTGTAAACGGTTGAAATATTCTCCATGCAGCCAAAGGATCTCCCAAGCCCGGCCAATAGAATAGTTTGTCCTGAATGCGGAAATGATGAAGAATTCTACGAAGTCGCAGAAAATGCGATCATCACCACACTCTACATCCAAAATAGTGACGGAAGCTTCACTCCTCAGGAAGACACATCTCAAGTACTTGGGAACATAAGACTTATCTGCGGGCAGTGCAACGAAGACCTCACAATGTTCCATCAACGTTTCTCGGAAATGCTCTTTTGACCAGACACCCCCGTGTTATCACCAGCAATCGGGAGTTCCCCGAACGCCTCCATACCCTTTCAGGCGGTGATATCATTGCCTGTCGACTTCGCCTGAAGTACGCAGAAGAGCACCTGCTCCTGGACATGCTAGAACGGGGAGTACAGCTCATCCCATCGGCCTCATCACAACTCGCCAGCCGCTCCAAAACATTCCAGGCCCGTTTATTCAGTCATTTCATGATACCCCACACTGTTGTCATCTATGACATCCATGGGCTTCTCGCTACTGTCTCCCTTTACGGTCGACATTCAATCGGAAAGGTTATCCTGAAACACGATCGTAAAAATGCAGGCCTTGGAATCCACCTCTTTCAGGATATCGAGGACGTGTACACCCAGGCAGCGAATAATGTTCTCCCCTATCCATTTGTCCTTCAGCCTTTTGTTAATAACAGTAGGGACATACGGGTCATCATCCTGAAAGACTACATCGAGGCATATGAACGTAGTAATCCTGATAGCTTTCGTAACAATCTCCATTGTGGTGGCCAAGCCGCGAGCGTTTCATTAACAAAACACCAGCTCGCCCTATGTCGAAATGTCATGGAACGTGGTTCGTTCCCATACGCACACCTCGACCTGATGATCACTGAGAATTCTGAAACATACCTTGCGGAAATCAATTTACGAGGCGGAATAAGAGGTGCTGCCATCGACCCCGGCAGCTATCAAGAGAAGGTCAAAGCAATAGAAGAGACACTCCTTCAGGACAAATTATCCCCCACCTGAAACACTCAGGGGAATAGCTCCAACACACAAGAGCTACAGGTGACGGTGCCAGTAGGCACAAAAAAAAGCCGTTATCCCTGTTTCAAGGATAACGGCTTTTTTTGACTACTGAAACCTTACTCAGTTAGTAATTATACACAACCGGTAGGTTTAGGAAGACCAGCCATTTTACAGGCACCTTTACCAGGTCCTGATGGGAACAGCTCGTAAATTCTCTTAAGAGGAAAACCGGTAGTCTTGGAGAGAATACGTACCATTGGAGCAATACCGTTTTTCTTGTAGTACTCACGAAGAGCGTCGATTACTTTATGGTGCTCATCGGTAAGCTCTGCAATACCTTCAACACCTTTTACGTAATCAATCCAATCATCGTTCATGTCATCCATACCATTAAGCAGGAATCCATCTTCATCACAGTTGTAGCTGTTTCCGTTGTGTTCTATTGTAGGCATCTTAATCCTCCGTAAAAATATTGTTTGTGGCTTTCACCGTTTCTGTTTCTGAAGTAATGACAGCCTAATTACTATAGACAGGCTACTTTGTCAAGTGAATGAGTAATCATTTTCTAACACAGGAAACATCCTTATCCCTGCATGAAACTGTACTTATTTATCAGGCTGCTCAGGACACATAATAAAATGATGATATTTATTCAAGGAAATTACCAGATACACTCTGCCAGGCATTTTAGTAAAAATGGTATCATGTTTAATAACAATAAAAAGCAAGGCGCTCAAACAAAACACAAAACTGGCCACAAACAGCCTTAACACCGTTTTTCCTTGCACTGCACCCCCATAAAAGGTAAATTTTTGCAACTAAGACAACTGCATTCTTTAATCCGTTCAGCCTGATTATTTGGGAGTATTTTTCCTCTACGATCTTTTTACTGCTCACTAAAGAACACTCACTAACGATTCACCAAAGAGAACTTAATATGCTTCAGATTTTTCGGGATAAATCACAGTCTGTTTTTATTCAGGCCATCGTTCTGGTTATCGCTCTTGTTTTTATTTTCTGGGGAGTTGGAGCCAACATGATGGACAGCCGGGAAGCTGCCATTGTTGTTAACAATCAGGAAATCAGTTTCCAGGAGTACCAGAGCACATACGATAAACTCCTCTCCAGCTATCGCCAGCAATTTGGTGGCTCTGTTCCGGAAGAACTTCTGCAAAGCCTGGGCTTGAACGAACAGGTTAAAAGTCAGCTCATCCAGCAGGCACTCCTTCGACAGGGAGCTGAAGCGATGGGCATACTAGTTTCTGCCCCTGAAGTACAAACGCACATCCAGGAGATGGCTCAATTCCAGGTGAATGATTCTTTTAATATGGAGAAATACAAGTCCCTTTTAGCCTCTAACCGACTCACTCCTCACCAGTTTGAAACATCGCAGCGCGTTGATATGCTCTCTGCCAAAGGAGTTCAGGCGATTGGATCTTTCGCCACAACCGTCACCGATGCGGAAATCAACGATCTATTCCAGCAGGCAAAAGAAAGCGTCACTCTCAACTTTATCAAGATCAGCCCTTCTGACTTCATCGATAATGTGGTCATTGAAGACGATGCCCTCGCAGAATGGTTTGCCCAGAATAAAGAAAATTACAAAACCGACCCCTTGATAAAACTGAAGTTTCTCTCTTTTCAATACGATGCTGATTCTGAGAAAAATGAAGATGCCAGCAATACCCGAGCTGCTGTTTTTCAAAGGGCAAATGATGCCTATGAAGGAATTATTTCCGCGGGAAGCCTTCAGGAGTATGCAAATATCCACCCAGAGGTCGATATCCAGGAAACTGATTTTTTCTCACACCTGACACCTCCGGCTACCCTGGACAATTCCCCTGTGGTTCAGGAAAAGGTGTTCTCCCTGAAAACCGGAGAGCTCAGCTCACTCATCGAATCTCCCAGTGGATATTCTATTCTCTACGCAGAAGCCATCCAGGCCCCTGAAATCCCATCGCTTGAAACCGTAAAAAATCAAGTCATCAATGATTACAGGGAAGCTCAGGCAAAGATTCTCGCCCGTAACAAGAGCGAAGAGCTCCTCAAAGCCCTGCAGGAAGGTGGCCAATTACCCGAGCTTGGCAAGGCCAATAACCTCGAAAGTAAGGAAGTCAGCCTGTCCCGCAGCTCCACCGCTTCCGACACTAAAGAGTTCCCACCGAACCTTCTTATGGATGTTTTCTCATTGAACAGCAGCAAACCTCTACCAGAGAAACCTGCAACGGTTGGTGAAGATCTCTACCTCTATCAGTTTACAGGACGGACGCTGCCTGACCCCACCACACTGACAGCAGAAGAGGAGGAGCGATTCAGGGCACAGCTTCTTAATGCCAAACAGGAACGCATCCTCATCGCCTGGATTCGCAATCAGGAAGGGACCGCCGATATTTTCACCAATAGAAATATCCAATAACAGCCGACCAGGACTGCATTGCCTCATTTTCTTCCGTTTTATACCCAGGATCTCAGGTTGTCACTGAACAGACACTACCTGTTATAATGACGACAAAACGATAACAGGATATTCTTTCGTTTCTCATCCATCCATGATATGATGAGGAGTTTCTTTCGTCCTGTTGTACAGGTTCCATGGTTTATCTCTTTCGAGGGTTAGGCTTTAAAACTGCACCACCATACTAATATAAGATGCCAGACCCAAGCAACGATTTACTTCCAATTTACGACAAACTCACTCCCTTTGAGCAGACTCTTCTTCAGTTCCAATCCATTGTCTACGAGCCTGCCCACACGACTCTAATCGTCAACTGCCTGCGCAAACTTGATATTCGCAGCCCACGTGGCAATCGCCCAACTGCTGCCAACCTGAACCATTATTTCACGAAATTCCAAGAAGCTGGCCTGGTCACAAAGGAACGGCAATGTTCTCCACATATTGTAGAGAAACTCAGTCGTATTGCAGTGGCAGAAGGTACTTTTGCAACCTACGCAGAGGTCATTCGAAAAGAGGCACCGGTCTCATACTACTATGGGAAATGGACAACCCGATGCTGGCGTGCCATGCGTGAAATGCGTATTGGTATTTACACCCAGGATTTTGATGTCATCGACGATGCTCTTGAATTTCTCTCTGGCCAATGCCGGGAGATCCTTTCACCATTACCACCCACGGTTCATGTAACAACAGGACCGTTCGACCCCACATGGTTCAGAAGTCTTGCTCCTTCCTTCCAGTTTTTCCTCCTCAATGACATTCTGCGCTACGAGCAGTCAACACTGAACAGCTACCCTGAAATCCTTACTTACCTGGAAGAAGAAACAGGATTAGAAGAACTTAGCCAGGACGAGAAGCTCCCCTTTCAGCGTATTCTCTTTAATCAATATATATTCAGGGGAAGACTTGTCGAAGCAAAACAACTCGTTGAAGAAAACAGTGAAAGTTTTGTCGGCACCGGAGCAGCCGGCACCCTCGCCTTTCTCTCAGGCAACCAAAATAAAACGGCAGACTTATTTGAGCTTGACCTTGATTTTCTTCGCGACCTGACTGGCAGTGAAAAGGCTGCATTCTTCGGCCCCATTGGTCTCTTCCACGCACTTGCCGTCCTCCAGAATGATCAGACAGATAAGGAGCAGAAGGTTGCCCATCAAATCGGTATCGCCCTGTCACTCTTCAGCAAAAGTGTTGAGGAAAAAGCATATCAGGTTCTTGCCAATTTCCTCCAGATACGAAACAGTACAGCACTGCCAGGAGATGAAACAAGCTTCCATAAGGATGATGCACCTCACAGTCTCACCATCCTTGTTACGGCTCTCTCTCAATACTGGCTAAACTCGAACCTCCAGCCTGAATTGAAGCTACTGGTGAAAAGGCTTTACCATCAGGCGCTCACCAATGACTTCCATTTCTTTTCTCTAAACCTTGCAGCTCTTCTGGCAGGAATTGGTGACACTGATGGGGAATACAATGACACAATCACCCGCCTGAAAGGGGAGACGGGCCTCATTCCGCTGATTGACATCCTTGAATCTGAAGAACCGTGGAAACGAAATCTGCAGGCATTGATACAGGTAACTGCCTCTTCGCATGAGTCCAGTAATGCAATGAATGAGCGACTCATCTGGCTGGTGGAGTACAAGAATGGGAAGATGCACATCAACCCCAAAGAGCAGAAACGAAATGCAGCTGGAGTATGGAGTAAAGGCAGACCTATCTCACTTTCCCGGCTCTACTCGGGAAAACTGCCCTACCTGACCGTTCAGGACAGAAAGATTTCAGCATGTATTCAAAAGCAGGTGAACACCGAAACCCATGGCATCAGTTACCATTTCGAAATGGATAAAACATTGCTTGCCATGACCAATCATCCTCTACTCTTCTTCGCAAAATCTCCTGGAACCCCAGTAGAATTCATTAGCGGAGAACCGGAACTTCTGGTTGAAGAACGAGGTAACCAGCTCCATATCTGTTTTGCTCAGAAGGTAACAGAAGACAATATTACCATCTTCCAGGAAACCCCCACCCGTTATAAAATTATTGAAATCAACGACAATCACCGTAGAATTTCCCAGATTACTGGCAAAAATGGTCTTGTTGTTCCCATCGACGCCAGCGAACAGGTGCTCACCGCCATTGGAAATATTTCTTCTTTTATGACAGTCCATTCGGCCATAGCAGCCGAGACACAGCCGGGGATAAACACCAATATTGAGCAGGTTGAAGCAGACCCTACCATTTATATGCACTTACTTCCCTATGGCACCGGTTTCAGACTTGAAATGTTTGTAAAACCCTTTCTTGACGGTGGTCATTACCTGAAACCTGGACAGGGTGTTGAAAATATCATCGCTGAAGTGCGAGGACAGCGACTCCAGACCAAGCGCAACCTCTCCCTTGAAGAGCATATGGCACGGGAAGTGGAAGAATCATGCCCTATTCTCGATCTGGCCATCGATCTCGAACAGGAAAATGATCGTGAATGGCATCTTCAGGACCCCGATGACTGCCTTCAGGCTTTACAGGAATTACAGGCAATACAGGACAGAGTTGTTATTGAATGGCCAGAAGGTGAAAAGTTAAATATCACCCATCAGGCCTCTTTAAAAAACCTCAACCTCAAAGTCCGAACCAGTCAACAAAACTGGTTTGCCCTCTCCGGGGAAATCAGACTGGATCAGGATACGGTAATCGACCTGAGGGAACTTCTTGCCAAAGTAAAAACATCCCATAGCCATTTTATTCAAATCAGGGAAGGTCAATTTCTTGCCCTCACCCAGGAATTCAAAAAGAAGCTCGAAGAGATAAATCTCTATGCGGAAGGGATGACCGATGGTGAAGAGGGGGAACTCCTTATCCATCACCTGGCCGCAATTCCTCTTGAAAAACTGGTTGACCAGGCAGAGGCAGATGTTGACGATGGCTGGGTTGAGCAGATCAAACGTATTCACGAGAGTCAGTCTTTTAAACCGCAGCTACCATCCACTCTCCGTGCTGAACTGCGCGATTATCAACATGAAGGCTATAACTGGCTATCCCGTCTTGCTCACTGGGGTGTTGGCGGATGCCTTGCCGACGATATGGGCCTTGGGAAAACCGTCCAGGCACTTACTGCCATGCTTTCACTGGCAACAGAGGGCCCGTCACTTGTAGTCGCGCCAACTTCCGTCTCCAACAACTGGCAGTCCGAGGCAAATCGTTTCACACCGACATTGAATATCAAGACACTGACCGGAAAAAATCGGGAAGAGACCATCGCCGAACTCGGTAAGTTTGACATCCTGATAACCACTTACACTCTTCTCCAACAGGAGAATGATCTCCTCTCTGCCGTAAAATGGCAAACCGTTATTCTGGACGAGGCTCAGGCTATCAAGAATGCAGCAACCAAACGATCGAAAGCTGCCATGGCACTCCAGGCCCGCTTCAAATTAATCACCACGGGTACCCCCGTAGAAAACCACCTGGGCGAACTCTGGAACCTGTTTCACTTTATAAACCCTGGGCTCCTTGGTTCCCTGAACCGTTTCAACGAACGTTTTGCCATCCCAATTGAGCGATACCACAACCGTGATGCCAGACTCAAGCTGAAAAAACTCATTCGCCCTTTTATTCTACGCCGTATCAAGTCCCAGGTACTGGAAGAGTTACCACCGCGAACTGAGATAACGCTGGATGTGGAGATGAGTGAGGATGAACAACACTTTTACGAAGCCCTCAGACAAAATGCTCTGGAGGTTCTCGAAAATAACAGGGAGAAAAAATCTCGTCATCTTCAGATCCTGACTGAAATAATGAAGCTCCGTCAGGCCTGTTGCAACCCACGACTTATCGCAGCCGACACCAGTATTGGCAGTGCCAAGCTGGAAGTATTTGCCTCCGTCGTTGACGAGCTGCTCAGTGGCGGCCATAAGGCTCTTATATTCAGTCAGTTTATTGGACACCTGACAATCCTGCGCGAACACCTTGACGCCAAAGGAATCAACTACCGATACCTTGATGGCTCTACCAGCAGCCCAAAACGTAAACAGGAAGTTGAGAGGTTCCAGGCAGGTGAAGGTGATCTCTTCCTTATCAGCCTCAAGGCTGGAGGACTTGGTCTAAACCTGACAGCAGCTGATTACGTTATCCATATGGATCCATGGTGGAACCCTGCCGTTGAAGATCAGGCCTCGGATCGCGCCCATCGGATCGGCCAGAAAAGACCTGTAACTATCTACAGACTGGTCTGCAAAAATACCATTGAAGAAAAGATTGTAAAACTGCACCAGGAGAAACGGGATCTGGCGGGAAGTCTGCTGGAAGGATCTGATATGAGCGCCAAAATGACCAGCGAAGATCTGCTCGATCTTATTCGCGGTCAGTAGGGAAAGATACAACATCCTGCGGCCGGGGAATCTATTCGGCCGCAGGAGTAAATAGACGTGGGCGCAGAGTTTGTGGCCTGTGCCAAAAACTCATCTCACACTCCTATTCAAAAGCAATCTGCCAGAATCGTTATTTATTTGAGTAAAACGCCACAATTTCGTGAACCAACTCAGGAATCGTGTGTGATTCCGGCTGTATGTCAACATGGAGGCCATTATCTGTTACTGTCTTCGCAGTAATTGGACCAATCGCTGCAATTGTCACTTCATGCATCAAACGCCTCAATTCCGAGCTACTATCTGCATCAACCATTGAAAGAAAATTACTGACCGTTGAAGAGCTGGTGAAGGTCACCATATCAACTTTTCCAGACTCAAGCTCTTGACGCAGTTGTTCACGCTTTCCTTCCGGAGAGACATTTTTATAAACCGGAGCGACAGTGACCTGGGCGCCGGCTCCACGCAGAGTCTCAGGAAGTATCTCCCGAGCCTTCTCAGCCCGAGGAATCAGGACATTTCTCCCTTCAACTCCCTGATCAAGCAGGGCCTCAGCCAGCCCTTCGCCAGTAAAAACGGCAGGAAGTAAATCCGCCCGCACACCATAATCAAGCAGGAGGTCAGCGGTTGCCTTGCCAACAGCAGCAATCGCCGGTCCCTTCATGCTTCTTGCATCCATTCCCTTGGCGTAAAGACGTTCAAAAAAGTATTTCACCCCATTCAGAGAGGTAAAGAGAATCCAATGATACTCATCAAGACGTTCAAGCTCCTCGTCAAGCACTTCGTAAGAATCCATGGGTTCTATCTTGATTGTTGAATATTCAAGGCAGTTGGCACCATGCTCTTCAAGACCAGCCATAAGTTCCGATGCCTGCTCTCTGGTTCGTGTAACCACGATCCGCTTCCCGAACAGAGGCCGTTTCTCAAACCAGTCAATGGTCTCTCTCAGCTTAACAACCTCACCGACGATGATCAGGGCCGGCGGTTTTATGCCGGATTCCCGGACAATATCGGTAATGGTTTCAAGAGTACCGACAACGGTACGCTGTTCAGGGGTAGATGCCCATCGAACCACAGCAACCGGAGTTTTGGGATCTCGGCCGTGTTTCATGAGGTTCGTTACGATGACAGGAAGATTTTTTATCCCCATGTACACAACCAGGGTGCCGGCTCCGGTGGCAAGTTTTTCCCAGTCAACATTGGATCCGGGCTTTGTGGGATCTTCGTGACCGGTGAGAAATGCTACAGATGCGGTATACTCCCGATGGGTGATAGGGATTCCGGCATACGTTGCAGCTGCAGTAGCCGAGGTTACACCGGGAACAACCTCAAAATCAATCCCCGATTTAGCAAGAACCTCAACCTCCTCCCCTCCTCTTCCGAAGATAAAAGGATCACCACCCTTGAGGCGGACAACCATCTTTCCTGATTCGGCCCAGTCAACCAGCATCTGATTAATTTCTTCCTGGGTATGGGTATGCTTCACACCACCCTTTTTTCCGGCATAAATCAACTCTGCTTCTTTAGGGACATACTTCAAAAGTTTAGGACTCGCCAGATAGTCATAGACGACAACCTCTGCTCTCTGCAGGAGAAACTTCCCTCTCACTGTTATCAAACCGGGATCTCCGGGACCTGCACCTACCAGATACACCTTACCATTTCTTTTTTTACTCATAATATTTCCAGAAAAGACGAAAAAGGTCTTTTTATAGAGGTTTACTGCTCATTCATTCTTTTTTTTTACACAACTACAGTGGAGACAATCACCCAATTCAGGCCATTACAGCTTCACTTTCAGCCATTCACCGATGATGTGCCGTTTTAGCAGTTTTCACTCAATTCATCAAGTAATGATGCTGCTAAAAGAGGAATCATCAGCTCATGATGTCCTATAATATTATAGCCGCGCCCACCCGTTGCAGTAGGTCTGTTCACCACATTCGTCAACGTTCGGTAATGTTTCATAAAGTCAAAATTAGCGGTGGTAAAATCATCAACCCGGTGTCCAAGATTTCTCACCAGAGTCAGTGCCTTCAGAAACACCTCGGGCAGCAACACTGCAGAGCCGACATTCAAATATGCTCCCCCCTGTAACCCAGCAACCTCTGAACAGAACAGGCGAAAATCATGGTGGGAGGTTTTACCGATATCTGCACCCGAAGCCGATGGATGAATATGAATAATATCTGTCCCCATGGCAACATGCACTGTCACAGGAACCCCAAGTTTTGCAGCGGTCGCCAGCAGACTTTTATCATTGTGAGGGAAATCCCTGGTAAGAAGATACTCTCCGACGGCCTGTCCCATGCCAATGTTTTCTCTTGCTCCAAGTGATATCGCTCCGTTTAATACCTCACCGGTCTCCCTGGCAGCACCGAAAGCACCGTCACCAAGGACATCACCCACCTCCTCGGATGTTGATCCTGCCATGGCAATTTCAGCATCATGAATAATGCAGGCACCATTCATGGCAAGCCCTGTTATAATAGAGCGTTCCATAAGATCAATCAGTACCGGATTTAACCCAACTTTAATAACATGTGCTCCCATTCCCACAACAATTGGCCGGCCGGCACGATGAGCCATGGCAAGGCGATGAACGAGCTCAGGAAAATCCTGCCCGAGAAGCTGTTTCGGCAGGGAAGCAATAAATTCACGAAGAGTGGCTCCTTCTCTCAAAGGAGTTGCAAAATGTTCCACAGTCACCTTGGAATACCGATCATGCAGAGAGTAGGTCTTCAGTCCATCAAAAGTAAGAGGTTTATTCTTCACCAAAAATCTCCCTCTCTACAATCTCACAGAGGAGGTGTTCCACCCATAAATGTACTTCCTGGATATGCTGTGTTTTTGCAGTTGGAACATTGAGGAAGATATCTGAAATCCTTCCAAGCTCACCACCGTCTCCCGCTATTCCGCCGGTAAGAACCGCCGTCCTCATACCAATCTCTTTAGCCACTTCAATGCCCTTGATAACATTCATCGATGATCCTGAAGTAGAAATCCCCAGGGCAAGATCTTCAGGCTTTCCAAGCGCCTGTACCTGTTTTGAAAAAATCTCATCAAAAGAGAAATCATTGCCAATGGATGTGATAATCGAGGTATCGGTACTCAAAGCCACAGCCGCAAGAGGCCTTCTGTTAATCAGGAAACGATTCACAAATTCAGCAGCCATGTGCTGGGCATCGGCAGCACTGCCGCCATTTCCGAAAATCAAAATTTTTCCGCCCTGACGAAGCGTTACCACCATCAGACAAGCCAGATCGATCAATTTCTTGCGGCTTTCCGTTACAAAAGCCTCTTTGGCCATCACTGAGTTAATCAATCCTTCAGAAACGATTTGTTCCATAAAATAGGTCCCATAAATCAATAGAAGAGAATAAATACAATATTTTTGCCTTTCATATGTAAAGTATCCCGGACAAAAAAGCAAAAAAAATGGGCACACCGTAACCTGCCACGGAAATGCCCATAGATAAAAACCTGTCACAGAGACAGCTTACGAAACCATCAAAATCAGTCCAGTTCAGCAAGAATTGCCGCTGTTACTTCTTTAATAGGAAGAGAACCATCAACAGAAATCACTTTACTGTCGGTACCTTTAAAATAATTCACTGCTGCCATTGTACCGGTTTTGGTGTCATAGTAAATATCGTGACGCTTGTTGATTGCTTCCTCATCCTGATCATCGGCGCGGGCACTGAGTTCACCGCCACAGACACGACAAACCAGTTTTCCATCTTTCTCAACAGGCTTAATAGCCTCAAAAGCAATGTGATTTGGATGATTATTATCATTGGCACAAAGACGACGGCCCATGATACGCTCCTTGGCAATCTGACGGTCAAGAAGGATTTCAATGACATAGTCGATTTTCATTCCGGCCTCTTTCAAAGCACTGTCAAGAGCCTCAGCCTGAGCAAGAGAACGAGGAAAGCCATCAAGCAACCAGCCTTTTTCTTTGGATTTGGCAAGGGTCTCAAGAACCATGGGGATGGTGATTTCATCGGGTACCAGGTCACCTGCCTCAATGAATGCTTTTGCTTTCATTCCCAGCTCGGTTCCACCTTTAATGTGCTCACGAAAAATGGCACCGGACTCAATGTGATCCATACCATACTTATCTTTCACAATAGCACCCTGAGTTCCTTTTCCACTACCGTTTGGTCCAAATGCGAGAATGTTTACAGCCATGTTAGTCTCCTTTAGGCAAAGTATATGTGCTTTGGTACAGGGTAGAAATAATCGTTACCACCTGCACCAATCTGAACGCAGTTGTGAATGAATACTCACTCAAAAATTTTAACAGACAACCTAATCGAAAAATGAAATTGTTTCTAGTAAAATATCCACGCTTAACGTTTTGACTTTCAGTGGGAAAAAGGGTATTTTCTCCGCAGTTAATACGGTTACCAGAAAAACTCATCACACTAATCAGAGATACTACACCCCATATTATGAAAAAAATTCAAGTTGGCCTTATTGGTTTTGGTACCGTTGGCAGCGGTCTTGCACAAACTCTTTACGAACAGAAAGAACGACTGCAGCGAAAGGTCGGAACCGAGATCGTCCTGACCCAGGTCGCCGACATCATGACAGATTCTCTACCTGAACAGTTTGCAGGGGTGAAACTGACCAAAGACGCTGGAGATATCTTCAGCAATCCTGATATCGATATTGTGGTGGAACTGATAGGTGGTATGGAGCCAGCCAGAACCTTCATGCTTGAGGCAATCAAAAATGGAAAGCACGTGGTTACTGCAAACAAGGCTCTCCTATCCGTACACGGCAAAGAGATCTTTGAAGCAGCAGTTGCCAACAATGTTGAAGTTGGATTTGAGGCAAGCGTGGGGGGCGGTATACCTGTCATCAAGTCTTTAAAAGAAGGACTCGTTGCCAACCGCATCGAATCAATCATGGGTATCATGAATGGTACAGCCAACTATATACTCACCAGAATGACCGACGAAGGCGTCCCCTTTGACGAGGTACTCAAAGATGCCCAGGAACAGGGTTTTGCCGAAGCAGATCCCACCTACGATGTCGAAGGCATCGACACAGCGCACAAGCTTGCCATCCTTATGACCATCGCCTATGGCAAACATGTCCACCTCGATGACATCAATACCGAAGGAATCTCCAATATCACACCTGTGGACATAGAATTTGCCAAGGAGTTCGGTTGCCGCATCAAACTGCTGGCAATCAGCCGCAACCATGACACTCACGTGGAAGCACGTGTCCATCCGACCATGGTTCCAAACTCACATATGCTGGCTAACATCAATGGCGCCTATAACGCCATCCATTTCACAGGTGATACTGTCGGCAACGTCCTGCTCTACGGCCTTGGCGCCGGAATGATGCCGACGGGCAGTGCCGTTGCAGCAGATGTTGTCGATATTGGACGCAATATCCTCTGCAATTCGATAAACCGCGTGCCGGCCCTTTCCTACCTACCACAACATATTGGAAAACCAACGATCACTCCGATGTCAGAATTAAGTGGTCCCTATTATTTCAGGATCACAGCACTGGATAAGCCGGGAGTCCTGTCAACCATCTCCGGAATTTTCAGTAAATATAATATATCAATTAAATCTGTAATCCAGAAAAGCCGTCATGAGCTTGACCCCGTTGCCATTGTTATACACAGTCATGTTGCAAACGAAGATTCCGTACAAAAGTGTATCGCGGAGATAGATGCTCTCGATGTCTGCACCGAAAACACTGTTAAAATACGAATCCTTACGGATAACAAATAAACCTGCACCTGAAGTTATAGATGAAATACCTCATTCTTGTCGGCGATGGCATGGGAGACCTGCCTTTACCGGAACTTGACAACCGTACTCCGCTGGCTACCGCCTCGACTCCGGTACTCGATGCTCTCTGCCGGAAGGGAGAGCTCTTTCTCACCCGTACTGTGCCAGCCGGGTATCCCCCGGGATCTGATGTGGCTAACCTCTCTCTTCTTGGTTACAAACCTGAAGAATACTACACCGGACGTGCCCCCCTTGAAGCCGCGGCAATGAATATCAGCCTTGCACCCGACGAAACAGCCTTTCGCTGCAACCTCGTTACCCTGGATTGGGGGACAGCAGGCAAGGTGCGGATGATTGACTATTCTGCCGGACATATAAGCAGCGAGGAATCTCAGCAACTGCTCCAGGCACTTGAGGCTGAGTGCAGCAGTGACAGATTCCATTTTAAGGCGGGAATCAGTTATCGCCATATCCTGGTAGTGAAAGGTGATTATCCCGCCCTAAACCCAGTGCCACCTCATGATTACATTGAAAAAGATGTGACAGTTCCCTGGCACCGCTACATGGTCGATCCGAACTGGAACGGGTTACTGACAAAGGCCTGTGAAGTCCTTGCCAAACATCCGGTCAACGCAAAAAGAGTGGCAGCAGGAAAAAATCCGGCAAATGGAATATGGCTCTGGGGTGAAGGCAGGTTACCGGCAATGCCCACTATTCAGCAGCGATTTGGCATTACAGGCAGCCTTATTTCCGCCGTTGACCTCCTTAAAGGTCTGGGAGTTATGGCAGGGCTTGACATTCTGAATATCCCGGGTGCCACTGGCTACATAGATACAAATTACAAAGGGAAAGCTGACGCTGCGATACGCTGCCTGGAAACACAGGATTTTGTTTTTGTCCACGTGGAAGGTCCAGATGAAGCCGGACATCAGGGCTTACTTTCTGACAAATTACAGGCCATTGAAGACTTTGACGGTAAGATCGTAGGCCCCATTGTACAAGGGCTTCGTGAACGTGGCGAAGACTTTCGACTCATAGCAACTATGGACCACTACACTCCGCTATCACTCCGCACCCATATTGATCACCCGGTCCCAACCATTCTCTATGACTCCAGAGAACAGCAGCCGGGAAGTGGGCAAGGATTTTCCGAGGAAACAGGAAATATGGCCGGAAAGAAAGATGGCTGCACCCTTCCGGATGGCGAAACCATGATAAAAAAACTCCTCCAGCGCACGTGATAAACGAAGCTGCTCATCGTACTCCCTATCGTGTCATCTATGGTGACACAGACGCTGCGGCGGTGGTGTACAATGCAAACTACCTCCGTTTTTTCGAAATCGGACGAACCGAACTCATGAGGGAAAAAGTCTGCAGCTATCGTGACATTGAGGAACTCGGACTTCTTCTTCCGGTAACCGAATGCTTTGTTCGCTACAAAGCCTTTGCCCGCTATGATGACCTGCTGCAGATTGAAACAAAACTTGTCTGGATCAAGAAAGTCAGCTGTAAATTCTCTTACAGGCTTCTGCGTGAAGAGCCGGGAGCAGAAAAAGAAACACTGATAGCCAAAGGCCATACTATCCACGCCGCCGTAAATCGTGATGGAAAACTCACCCCCATTCCCACCGAGATAGCCCATCGCCTCCAGGCTCTCCTTCCTCCCTCGGAGTAGTAAATCACAGTCATCACCATAATGGTGTACATTTATTCTTGACACATAGCTGTTGATGGTATATATTCTCTCTCGCAACGCGGGGTGGAGCAGTCTGGTAGCTCGTCGGGCTCATAACCCGAAGGTCAGAGGTTCAAATCCTCTCCCCGCTACCAATATAGAAAAAAGGGTTAAGTCGTTTACGGCTTAACCCTTTTTTTATTGGGCTTGTGTCGGGTTTTTAAAAAGGGTACTTTAATGGGAGATATGTTTACTTCCAGAAATGGGGTTCAAAACGGGCGACGCACAGTAGATCCTAACCTGGGTGGGACATTGACAGGATATTAAATATTCGGAATGGCTGTACGCCTTGCATCACCTGCCAGCCATGGAATTACCGTGAACTTTGAGCGTGGCAAACTACTTGATTCACAACCGAAAAATCGCGCGTGTGAGCCGGACAGAGTGTATGCGTTTGTTCGGCAATTAATGCCGATATTTTTATCAAAAGCTCAAACACAAAATTTGAGGTACAATATAGAACCTCATTCTTGTATTGGTGGCATATCTTCCCCAGAACTTGGTGGACTCGGAGGTTCACTTTCAGGTGTTGGCCCCGGTTCCTGCTCTTCTTCTGACTCTGATTCAGGGGGGAATGGTGTAATTTCTGGCAAGTTAGGTGGTGGCATCGGTGGTTCTGGCATTGGAGGCATGCTTGGATTTACCGGGCTTGGTGGTACGCTTCCTGTATCTTTGTTTGTTTTTATGTCATTATTCCTTTTTTCTTTAGTCATTACTTCTCCTATTACTATGGTCTTAACTAAACAGATTTCTTTAAGTTGCAATTAAGAGACATTAATATTGCAATAATCCCGCATAAATGTATTAAGTCTAATTCCAAATTTTTGTTGAGTTTGGAATGTATTGTAAGCATAAAAAAGAAATGGGTTGGGTTTTCCCAAGGTCCATCCACCCCGATAGTCGTTGGATTAATATATCGGCATAAAGCTCTGCCCCATTCATCTACTCGAATATTACTACAATTTTCATGAGGGTGATTTTCTCTCCAATTGGGAAGTACGACTTCCTTTAAAAATCTCCGTGCACAATTCTGAACCTGAAAATCACGCCAAGGTTGTCCTGGAAAAGATGGTGTATACTTTGATGATATGGCCTTTGTGTTCTTTAATGGAATTTCTGGTATATTTTTCTCACCTATCAATTTATAAATTTCATCATCTAATAAGTCTACCGGCCCTTCTTGGCCATCAGCAATGTCCAGTGATAAAACATTTTTCAATAATTCTTTTGTCATTTTATTCCTCCTTTGAATGAAATTTAACCAAAATCACAATCTATCTGCCGAACGCCAGAGATAACCCGCCCGCCAACCAGTTGGGCAACCAACTTGGCAGGAAGTAAGGTGTTCGCAATACCCTTAAAAAAACGCAGCTTCTCGCGGGTCGGCGTTAATTGAATTGTTAACTGTCGGTTGCTTGGATAAAAATTCCCTTTCTAGAAAAATATTGTAAACTTTTGTTATAATCCTGAAAATAATTTTGTTTTTTTGTGTAGTAGTACCTGTCGACAAATTCAACTAGTTCGATGCAGACATTGACAAGTTGTTTTGAGACTGTCTTGTGAAATAAGGAGGCAATATTTGAAGGCAGATCAGTTAAAATGCTGCTTGCATATTTTCCAGCATCACCGCTAGGTAGCACACTAGACAGGAAAAATGAAATTATAACAGACAATATGTATTTTTGATGAACATATCGCCTGGTAATCTTGAGGCTTTTTGCTATTTCTTCTATAGAATCAGCATGGTGAAGTTTTTTAAGTTCCTCATTTAAAGAATCTACAAATAACTCCCATGGCTTTTGCCTTGAAAGATCATTGCAGTCATCAATAGTTAATCTGCAAATTAACTCAAATAGTGTGCAATGATTTTTTATGTAGATGTTTTTTGAAATGATGGACAGGCTATTTCCGTCTAGCCTATTTGTGTTGCTCGGGGTGGTTGCTAAAGCGGCAGAGGCATTTGCAGCAGCAAATGACTTGTCCAATGCCGAGTTGATTTCAATTAACCCAATATGGTCATTATATCCAAGATGTTCCATAAACTTATTTACAATTGACTCTCTTTGAAATAATTCAGAGTTGTTGTTGGCTTGATCCTCAATGTCAATAAGTGATTTTTCAATGTTTAAGTTTGTATTGATTGGAAACTGTTTGGCAAAAGTATCAGTAACTATATTATTTTTAACATGTTCTCTAAACTCCTTATCACAATCTTTCTCCCGAGAGATAAAGGGAGTGGTTTGTCGATATTTTTGCAAGAAGTCATTGAAAATTACAGACCAGTGATTTGATATATAACCTCTGTGCTCAAAATGGCTATTTAGTTCAATATCTGTAAAATTGTTCTCTAGTTTCTTTAAGCGATTAGCAACATAAAGGTTGAAGTTTCCGTCATATTCACCTGAAAGGACATATTTTATTCGAGAGCTTTTCCACATACTCTCGCATGCTTTCATTAACATAGCTGTATCTTTGCACTTAGCAATAGCAGGAGCTGCAACAAGAAAAGTTGCTTCTGGAAATGCCAAAATGTCCCATGCAAACTGGTGGAGTTTTGTTTGGAAAATTGACTTAAGGGCTTTTTCCGTTGCGCCTCCTTTGATGTTGTAATCTAAATAGTCCAGAAATATTAGTGGCATTAGCTTCTTTGGCCTTCTACCAGGTGGAATGGTTGGTATTGAATATAGCGCGCAAACGACTCGATATCTTTTTGTGGTTTTTGTGATCTGTCTAGTATTGTTTCAACTGTAGGCCCAAACACAAAATCCTTTGTAATTCCAAAATTATGCTGACATAAGAAGTCTTTATATAAATCAAAATGGTGGTAACAATGGATAAAAAAGTTATCCCTCCCAAGCGTTTTAAGGGTGAAAAAGGATTTTTGGGTACTTAAAATTTTCGTAAATGAATACTCACTACCTTCCTTTTTGTAGAACCCGCAGGCTTTATAGTAATTGCTATTTATATCAATGATTATAACTGTTGATCTATTATTCAATACCCTTGATATTTCAGAAAATGCGACATCTGGCCTTACTATATTTAGGAGTGTCATCGAGACCAGTGCAAAATCGAAAGCACCTTCAACAAATGGTAGTTGCTCGCTTAGCCCTTGCACACAGGGCCGCTTAGCAGTGTTGTTACTATTAGGGGGTGTAACGATATCTAAACCAATGTACTTTTCTGAAAATACTTTCTTGATGATTTCCTCGGATACGAAAGAGTCTGTACTGCCAATTTCGAAAATGTGCTTATACCTCTTATTATCAATAATACTCTCAAAAATAGGCTTAATGACATCAAGTTTGAGGCTGAAATTGCGTAAAATAGTATTTCGTTGTTCTGGCCGTTTTGAATGGTTAAGTACCCACAATGATCTAGATATGTTCTCAATGTTTGGAATCTCACCTAACACAAAAGGCTGCATTTGAATTTTTTTAGAGCCATCTATTACTGTGATTTTCAGAGTGGGAATATCTATATTGTGGATAGATATAATTTCATATTCATAGGAAAAATTACTCCACTGAATACTATCTAATATCTCTTCTTTTTTTGTGATATATTCCATCAAGTTATAGATATGTAATTAGATGAACAGTTAACGCAAAGCTAAGACGCGCGCCTAGCCGGGATTAAAGTAAGTTCGGGTTGTAATTGAGTTTGGCCGAAGCCGATTCAGCAAAGCGCAAGTTTGCGCGTCGTGCTTGAGCGTATTGTTGGCAGGCCACCCAAGTTGGCTAAGATTATTTAGTTTTGCCCTAGCACACAAGTTGTTTGATGAGATTGCGCTCTTCAAATGCTTTTATGCTTTTAATTTTTGACCACCAAGTCTTGCCGATTTATCTTACTATTTTTTCATGCACGAACAATGCAGTAAAAGTTGTTTCGTTCTCAGGATTTGTATTTCCTTTTAACTTTATATTCCGTGTACCAAAGATGACATGCCGTTTGGCGTAACGATTGGCGAAATATTTTCAATTCTTTCTGAGGACGATTCAACTTCCACGAGTAATGCTGTTTGCCGTTTGGTTTTATATTCAGTCCTGCCAACGCAAAGCTAAGACGCGCGCCTAGCCGAGGTTAAAGTGAGTTCGGGTTGTGGTGAGATGGCCGAAGCCGTTAAAACCAGCGTGCTCGCGCGTCGTGCTTGAGCGCATTGTTATACCGATATTGTTTAATTTCAGTATATTATGAAGTTTGTGTTGTGTTTGTTAAGTTCTTTTTAATGTATAGAACTGCAAATGTTAAAAGCGCCAAGATAAACACTGAAAAACCCAAAAATGCTATGAATGGAGCTCGGTACATACCATACATGCCAAATTGTAAATTTAACATTGTTGCTACAACGATTAAGGACCAAACAAGAAAAGAGTGATAAGCCCATTTTTTAAATTTCCATAAACCAACTGTAGAAGCTAATGCGGTAACACCGTAGGAAAAAGCTAGAATTGCCATTATTTTTGAACCATGCTCAGCATTCAACTGCATAGCACCGTTTGCGAATGCACCAATTGCAAACCAACCAAGGATAAGAGATATAACTGTAAAACCAGTAGGGCGTTTCAAATAAGTATCTCCTTAATGTTTTGAGGTATAACGTCCTGTTTCACCTGCTGGCGGTGGAGCAATATATTAATTTTATGCGTAGCAAAATGATTGCATCACACCGCGGATCGCGCGTGTGGGCCAGTCAGCGTGTAAACATTTGTTATACTTTTTTATAGGTTGATACCAAGATGAGTTCCGATAAGATAAACAGCACATGTCCCAATGATAATTATAACCACGCCTATTCCAATCTTGCCGATAGGTTTATTGTCCCAATTATGTTTTGTCTTGGAATTGTCGGCGGGTGGATTTGGTGCGGAGTTTGGTATGGGATTTACTTGCGTTAACGGTGTGAACCTTACCCCTGGGTAAATCTTTTTATTGTTGACAGCTAATGTCACTTTCCAGCCTTTTTCTTCGCCCCATTTTTTCAAGCTACCCCAGTCTAAGCTTGGAGCGTTCGGGTTACTTAAGTGGCGTTTCGCTGGAAAGTGTTTCTCAATTGTCGTGTCTAAAAGAACAATAGATGGACTCTCCATGTCTAAACACATTTTTAGTTCTTTTTCTAGTTCTGGTATGTTCTTTGTCATGCTAGTAAATTGTTTATATATGTATAACAGTATCAATACATGGACAATGTCCATCATATCACCTTATATCTGGCTACATTTTCCACTTATCTCAATATTAAGGCATTCTGCATGGAAAATAGTGTCCACATATTACCTTGTAATCTTTATTTTCCAGCTATTACCATATTAAGATTAAAAAATGGAAAAACAGATAGTTTGCGTCATTTTTTTCTACAAACATAACCGTACTGTTTGTTTTATAAATATTATGGGAGATGTCCAGATATTTTACAAGATGGCGTGTAGAGGATACAATCCGTTTCATCAAGCAAAGTTACGACATTGAAGATATACGGGTGCTAACCTACGATCGTTTAAAGAATATGGCAGTTCTTGTCTTGGCTTCTTCATACTTTGCAGCTGTCTGGCTTGGAACCAAAACAAAACTGAATATTCTTGCTACGCACGCACTGGATGCGGCCAAACGACTCTTTGGAATACCAAATTTTCGATATTATGCGTTAGCTGATGGGATTAAATCGATTTTCAAACGCATTGGAAAAGGGCCGCTCTATCCTAGAAATTATGAAAAATCAGCTTCACCCCAGTTATCGTTATGGTCTGGATAAAAATGGGTGAAGTCCTGCCATTAAAACAGACGATTCATACTTATTCAACGAATAATTATGCTACCTAACTGATAATTCAAATGATTTTTTTTAATAATGTGCGGTGGCAAAGGGTAACTATCGTGCAATATAGGCAGGTTTAGATGTTTTCTGATGCTCCCACACCTCAACAAGTGATAGTAGTGCTCATCTACCTGTTTGAGCAAAATAAGAGATCGACGGTTGAAGTACCAAATTCCACTACAAATCAACTTAGCTGAGCTTTCCACCGCCTATACAGCTCCCCCTTTCAATAACCAGGCATAGTATATGACGAAAAACTGACAACACTATTCCGTGGGATCCCATTATACTTGATTTATTGTTCAACAATTGGTAATCGTAATCAGTCTCACAATCCCACAACGTGGCACTATGGTGTTTTGTCATTACCTACAATGCAAATATTAATAGGAGGCAATTATGACTAAAGAATCTATCGATCCTAAGGTTTATGATTTATACGATGAATACTGTCATACACAGATGACAAGGAGGGATTTCCTCAACAAAGCATCGATGCTTGTTGTTGCAAGTGGGTCGGCCCTGGTTATGGCTGAAGCATTGTTCCCTCGTTATGCAGAAGCTCAAACGATCTCTTTTACTGACAAACGCATCAAACCCAGATACGTTGAATATGACTCCCCAGGTGGTTCATCCGGGAAAATGCGTGGATATTTGGTGACGCCTGCCAGTGAAGGTCCTTTTCCAGCCGTTTTAGTTATCCATGAAAATAGAGGGTTGAATCCTTATATAGAAGATGTCGCCCGTCGATTTGCAGTGGAGGGGTTCATTACGCTCGCCCCAGATGGATTGGCACCGATTGGTGGTTATCCCGGCAACGACGATGATGGCAAAGTCATGCAGAAATCCTTAGACAAAGACAAACTTTTTACCGATATGCTAAACAGCGCCAAGTTTTTAAAAGGACATGAATTGTCTAATGGAAAGTTGGGAGCGACAGGCTTCTGTTATGGTGGTGGTGTTGTTAATGAGCTTGCCGTAACTATGGGTGCGGATCTGAATGCCGGAGTTCCGTTTTATGGTGTAGCCCCAGTTCTTGAAAATGTAGCCAAAATCCGAGCGCCTCTTATGTTGAATTACGCTGAAGATGATCCACGGGTGAATACTACTCAGAAAGTATATAAAGAGGCTTTGAAGGGGAATAATAAAAATTTTGTCATGCATACTTACGAAGGCACCAGACACGGCTTCCATAACGACTCTACGCCTCGCTACAATGAAGTGCAGGCTGAGCTTGCCTGGAAACGTACCATTTCCTTTTTTAAGGAGCAGCTCATTTAAGTGGGAATACTCAAAATTGACATATGCTGAACGACCTTCCTATCAGTGAAGAACTGTTCAACATATGTCAAAAAAAATGAGCAGAATTATCTTAAGGTAAACTTGCCCCTGTCCACCTGAGAACCTACGTGGATTTATGATTCTAAATCCTTCCTCAAGCGATTTCCGAAGATCAACTTCTAAAACTGCCCTGCATTTCTCACAATAAAATATCGTTAAGACAGGGGAGAAATCACGCCCGGATAGAGGTACCCCTGAGTGGTAATCATGTCCCGTGTCAGGTAGAAAAGATGTCTAAAAACATTTTTTTAGCGAATAAACCCAGGTTTTTAGCATTTTTTCATTGCTTTCTGGTTGTTTATTGGTGATTTTTTTATAAAATCTGGTATGCTGACCGCCAATATAGTACAAAGAGGTGCTAATCTAGAATAATTTTAACCATGGAAAATTAACGATGAAAAGAGTACTGACATTATCCTTCTTGCTGATCTTCATGTTAGCCTTTACCGGTTGTAGCGATAACGACGACGATTCAAGCACAGCAACAAATTCAGCCACCGGTTCCGGCGTTGCTATCCCTAGCTCCTCGGAAGATGGGCTCTACTGGGGAAGGCATAATGGAAACAGACCTCACTGGTATTATTCCATGGCAATGCGTGATTACCCGAATGACTTCTATCTTACCGTCCAGGGATGCACCACAAGACTTGCAGTTAATCGCAATGGAACAACTCGTGTTGAGCTGGGTGGCTATCTTCTCAAACAGTCTGACGTTCCAGGACGTGGCATGGTTGTTCTTGGGCCAAGTTCGTGCTACTCGAGGGTTTCTTATATTGAGTTTCAATAAGCAAACTTGCCCGGTAATCGCTTTTGCGGATACTCGGGCATAAGCCAGGCTCTGGTCTGAACTCCTCCAGGGAAAATCAAAGCGGGAATAGATTCTATAAACACTCAGAATTTATTCCCGTTTTTTGTTTATCTGTAACCTTTTTCTTGCACTCAGCCCCGTCAAAAACACACGCTTACACCAGTTAGCAAGGTAGTAACTGGTACATTCATGATCACCGACACTTCCTCCCCATTAAACACCCATCCTGACAGTCACGTGATAACAACAATTGACAAATCTGCTTTGCCCGTTGCCTTCTTTGAACGAGACTTATGTGCCCGTACTGCTACCTGTCTCGGCGTCTGTCCCGAGAATGCTATTTCACTCGATGAGAATTATTACCCTGTGCTCGACGAGACTACATGTACCGCATGCGGCAAATGTCGAGAAGTCTGCCCCGGTGGCCAGGTTAATTTTGAAAAACTCAGCCAGCAAAGTTTCGGAATCAGTGATGATTTCAGTTTTGACGGTCATTGCGAAGAAATTTTAGTCGGTCACGCACTGGATTCGTCAATACTTGAGAAAGCTACCGGCGGCGGTATCATAACCGCTCTTGCTATCATGCTACTGGAAAGCGGGGAAGTAGATGGATGCGTAGTCACGCGTATGCGTACAGACAAACCCTGGATGGGTGAACCGTTTATCGCAACCAGCCGCGAGGAAATCCTAACAAGTGCGGGATCGCGTTACACAGTCATCCCTCTCAACAAAACCCTCCACACCATCCGCCAGCAGGAAGGCAAATACGCCATTGTCGGTCTTCCCTGCCACAACCATGGCTTACGTAATGCCATGGCTCAGGATGAAGTTCTGGCTGCCAGGATTAAAGTTATTATCGGCACCTTCTGCGGTGGTACACTGGAACCCGTCGTCGTTCCCGAATTGCTGAGAACAAAAAATATCCCCCTTGACTCGATAACTAATTTTGAATTTCGCGGTGGTGCATGGCCCGGCCAGATGCGAGCAGTATTCAAGGACAAACCGCCACAGGCTGTCCACTATTCGAACTACAAAGATGGTGCGTACAATTACCTGATAGGTATCTACCTCCCAAGACGCTGCCAGGTTTGCTACGACGGTTCCAATTTATTTGCAGATATAGCCGTTGGCGATGCATGGACACGTGATGAAAGTGGCAAATACAAGTACAATTCGCAATCACGTGTATTTGTACGCAGTGATCTTGGCAAAAGAATTATCAAAAAGGCGGTGGAACGAGAGGTATTAAAGCTCAATGACGTAACCCAGGATCCGAGCTACAAAACCCACAGGATGCGTACCCAGCGCAAAGGACTGAACGCACCATTACGTCACGCCCGCTGGCAGAAAAAAGGCATCCCCGTACCGCAATACGATCGTCCTCTGCCCCATGCCAGCAACTGGGAAAAACTGACTGAAATCTTGATTTCAATGTTCCTCTGGACAGGACAGGTCCCCTGGTTGCGTTACGCAATCACCAAGACACTTACTTCAAAAGCCATGATTCCTTTGATCAAGCTACGACTCTGGCGAAAAAAACGGAAATATCTAAAACGGGCCACGTCCAAAGGGTAGCTCCAGGCTACTCTCCCTGTGCTGCTCTCCGGGTCAACGGCCTGGCTGGCCGGCTCATCCCCCTGACCTTGAAAGCCCCCCGCTTTTCCTCCACCCTGTGTTACAACGGACAAGCCCCTAAAAATCGGTATATTTGTATTCATTATTACTGACGGTAAATATTTTTGTTCTCCTGTCCGATACAGACAGAACGATAACTGTTTGTTGATTGTTTAAACTTTCTGCCCCCACAGAAAAGAAGAGAGGAATTATGAGTATAACAGATACGGCAACCGGACTAAGCCCCTATACAACTATCCCACAACTGAACAATACACTTACCACTGCCGCCGAACAAACTCAGGCGGTAAGCTCTGTGGAAGGTGATTCCTCGGGAGTCGCCAATGATTCTGGTAGTCAAAATGAAGCGCTTTCCTCATTCGAGGCAGTTCTCAGTAAACTGCTACCAGGAACTGGAGGCTCAGGAGATAAAGTCAATGAAGAGCAACTTTTTTCAGCTCTCCTTGAAGAACGACTAACAACCTTAAAAGGTCCTGAACTGGCAGCAACCTATAGTCAATATTTTGAGGAAAACAAGAGTCAAATGACTACTGCCGATGGCTATGTCCCGGTTGAAACTGCAGCCAGAGAGGCGTTGCGAAGTCTGGTGGCTGACGGTTCTCTCACCACGGAAGAGGCTGAGGAAATTCATGCACAGGCCTTTCAGGCCGCACAAATTGACGACAACAAGGGCGCACTTTACGACAGCTTTGGAACAACCATGGCCGTAACCCTGGTTGAGATGGCAATGCGATCTTCCAGTGCCATGATGGCAAGCTTTGATTCCGGAGAGCTAGAGGCAGGACGCCTCTCTCTCGACTTCCTTCAAGAATCAGGCCCTGCACAATTTAACAGCGCCAATTCGATTTCCGCATCAAATGAGTCCGCTGAATTTGTTGGTGGCGATGGTTTCCTTTTCAAACCGGTTTCTGAAAAAAATGGGAACCTCGTCGTATTATTACCAGCAACCATGTCTGGCCAGATCAAAGATGTTTCCCTTGTCGATAACAGCGGACAGACAATAGAAACTGGAGATGCATTTGAGGATTTCGAGGACGGTCGCCCCGTATTCAGATTCGATCAGGCGGGTGGCAGTTATCCTTCCAATATCACGGTGACGGTAACAATGATTGATGGAAGTGAAAAACAGTATAACATTGCCAACCCCGGTCAACGCTATGCATAGGAGGAATAAAGCAGAGAGTACTGTTTGGTATTTGCGGATTCTCTTTTAGCAGTCTCCGTACACGATTACCCTGTCTGCTCTATATTTGTAGCTTTTTCCATCCTTTACGCAGTTAATATCTCCCTTTGGTACTCTGGTCATATTCCAGTATATGACCCGACCATTATCATACCCGTGGAAAGGGATACTCACGCCATCGGAAGTGCATTTTTCAAAGCCCATGACCTGCCCCGGGCAAAGTACTAATGACTTGCCGCCATCGCTAGATCCAGTTGTGGTGTGATGAAATCTCGATTCATAGCTGGTCGCTTCAGGCACGGACTCTTCCTTTGGTTCCGATGCCACTTGTGGTGCTGTCCCTGTTGTAGTCGTGACAGTTGACACTTCGACGGTAGTCTCGTCATCATCTCCAGAGCCACTGACGGAGTCGACAAGTTCGTCCCAGTCATCACAGCCATTGAGTAACAGGATAAGTGCAAACGGCAAGAGTAATCTGATCATTTTTTTCATAGGTCGCCCTCAAAACTAGAATAGTGGTGCCATAAGACATCTCATAAAGATACTTAGCTGGCCTACAATGTATCAGCTGTGTCAGCTTTCAGACACATTACATGGAGTAAATAAACAAAGTATTAGTGATTGATCATAAAATGCTGGGTTACAAGTTCAATACCATCAAGATGTATTTCGACACTCCACCTGCCGTTAATTCCACCCTTGTATTCGTCACCGGTTATTAATTCTGTGATAGCCCCATTTTTTATAAGTTTCAACCAAAAGAAGGAACGATACTGTCGGGAAGGCAAGGTTAATGAGATCGTATGCCTGGAGGTGTTGATAAGACGGCCGTTTGGAGCCTTCCAGAGAGCCGATAAATAATGTTTTCCTGCCTCAAGCTGATGAAACTCCATAAGCAGAAAAATCCTCTCGGAAGGATCAAAGGAGTACCGCTCATGAAGGAACTCCTCATCCCCATACATTTTAACAGATAAGGACTGGGCACGTTCCAGATCCAGATTACTCTGACCGGTTATACCGTCATCCGTCTCGGAGGAGGTGGGAGGAGGAGACACTGCAATGCTTGCATGTGTAGAGGCTTCATCCTGTACACTCAACGGGTTAACCCTGATAGTCGACTCGACAACACGATGTTCACTGATGGCCGGCGTCTGGGAGTCTGGGAACAAGCGATAGAAAACCAGCACAGCAACAGCAAGCAACAGAAGGGCTATAACTATCCGTCTTCCTGACAACTCTACTTTCATCAATCCAGAAGCTGTAGGACACGATTGACACTGTCACGTGCCTTCTTTTTTTCTATCTCCACAACGGGTAGCATCTCTTTACTCAATCGATCTCTATCATCCCAGGCTCTTCGCATTATGGCTGACAGATTCTCAACACTCAGGTCAGCAAGGGCGATTCTCCAGTCACCCATGCCAACGGTTTTCAGAAAACCCGCACTTTTCGGATAGGCATCGATGCTGATCATAGGCGTGCCGACCGCTGCACAAAAAATCAGAGTATGGGTGCGCAAGCCCGCATGAACTCCGACTTTACCCAGTAATCCGGCTAACTCCTGATAGGTATAATCCTTGTTACCAACCACCCTGACCCTGTCCTTCCGTCTGACCTGTTCCACACACTCCAGAGTAATTTTCATGTCCATAATCTGGGTTACGGTGAACAGGACATCAACATCCAGCGCCTCAATCAAGGCATCAGCTGTACCGGCGATAACCTTGCAGAATTCGCCACGATCAAGTGTTCCTGTCTGACTCCAGTTATCTATATAGGCATTGACATTCAGCCCGACACTGCCGTTTGGCCCCTTAAACAGATCCTCTTTGGCGATAATTTCATTCAGGCGCTCCTCTGAGGGAAATTGAGTATTGAGGGCGCAATCGGCATGAACCACGATTTCCGGATGACGCAGTTCCAGCTTTTCTATCAGCTCCTTCGTCTGTCTGTCCCTGGTTATTACAAGGGGACAGGCATCGAGAACCGTCTGTAAAGCCTCCGCCCCCACCTGGTGATCAATGGGGCCGATACTGGAATTATAGAGAACAATGGGAATCCCTTTTTTCTTACAAAACCTTGAAAAGAGAGCTATTGACTTGAGGTTATTAACAAATGGGTTATTAAACTTCCGATCAAAGAGGATATTGTCGGTGACAAGCACCATCTCGGTGTTGGTCATTGCCCGATACAGGGGCCAGCCCAGATTTTTGAGTGCAAAATTCCATGGCATCATCCCCATGGGACGAACCGGATGATGTCCAAAATGGGTTTGGATAAAACGGGTGTTTAAGGTCGGAATCTGAAAAAGAATATCAGAACGCTCAAGCGCAAAATCATCCAACAGATTTCCGAGAATTGCGTTGTCGCCTGCATTGCGTCCCGAGTTATTGCCAAGAACAGTTATGGTTTTCATGAATTCCTTATTTCAAATGCTATGGCTGCAACCAGCCCTGTTCCACATACCAGTCAGCTGTCTCAATAATGCCCTCTTTATTCCCATGCCTTGGTGTATACCCCAAAACATCACGCATCTTACTTATATCAAAATTGCGGTCTTTAGAATAAAAGGCGACTCTTCTTCTGTATATGGGCGGTTCAATTTTAAAAGGCTTGCAAATGGCCTCACAGATATCACCAGCGAGAAAGAACGGCCCTATGGGAAGGCGGATCGTTTTAATCTTTCTGGAAAAATGCTCAGCAACTATGGCCGCGATATCAGCAATGGCAATGGGTTCATTAGCACCACTGATAAAAGTCTCTCCAAGGGCCGCCGGATGAGTCGCTGCAATAATAAATGAATTCGTCAAGTCGTCCACATGGACAAGATGATACATGCATTTGCCCTTTCCCAACAGCAGGAAGTAGGGCTTCATCGCCATCTTGAAAAGCTTGAGAAGGCGCTTGTCACCAGGGCCATAGATAGCAGCAGGACGGATGATGGTATAGGGAAAATCCTTATCGGCAGCAAATGCATTGAGCCATTCTTCGGCCTGAAGCTTTGTACGCTGATAGCCATCACCGGGACTGAAGGGATACTCCTCGGTTGCCGGAGGATTTTCTATATGACCATGTACACCTATGGTTGAAATGTGAATATATCGCTCGAAGTTTGGATTCTTTAGAACCTCTTCACAAATAATCTGGGTACTTTTAACATGAACATCCCAGTAATCCTGCTCGGTGCTTTTTGCCTCCCGAAAAGCTGCCGCGACATGGAACACATAGCTCTGGCCACTGACGGCCTGCCGCATAATCTTTTCGTCAAAAACATCACCACGAAACCAGGTTATGTCCAGGTCAGCAAGTGGTTCGATGTTGGAACTCTCTCTGGCAACAGCGCTGACCTTCAGCCCTGCGTCAACCAGTTTTCTGGTGAGGACTGTTCCGGTGAATCCTGTAGCACCCGTTACCAGCACAGGAGTTCCCGCAGGAATTTGGCATATCACGTCATTCATATATAATCCACATTTGGGCTAAATTGTCAAACAGTCAAAAAATGACCGTACATAAGACCACGAGATCGGGCACGATGCAAGCTAAAAGCAACCCTGGCTTGCCATTCACTACCGCTTTTTCGACCTGTTATTTTTAAAAAGACGACGTAAAGTGGGAAGAAGATGGCCACGTTTGCCACGTAATGATGGCTGCCATCCTGGTCGGGTGAGAACCGACCGTATGGAAGAGACAGGATTGGTAGAATCCAGGTCACACGCGAACTGTATACCATAACGCCCCATGACCTCCTCTTCCCCGGCAAATGGCAATGGATCCGAACCGCTGATAACAGTCAGCCCCTTTTGAGCTGCCTGTCTCATAAGCAAGGGCCTAAACCAGCATGTGGGACGAAGTGTGGTGTCACCGATAAGTAAGGAACCGGGCCGGCTAGCGTCAAGTAGATCTTGAACAACTCTTTTCCGCTTGAAAAACCATTTCCCAGGAGCCCAGCTCAGCACCGGCACACCATTTTCCTGATGTATTCTTTTGACGACTTCACTCGCGGCCAGCCCCTCGGGTATTTGCTTATCGACTGTGAGTGCCAGTATTTCAATTCTTTCACGGGTGATAATCTGGCGACCCGGGAAAATATAAAGATCCGGATAATTCTTTTCCTTTATATGTAAGGCACTTTCAAGATATCGTACTTCTGCTTCTGCCCCTAATACCTGTGCACCGTTCTTTTCAAAATCGGCGAAGAAATTACAATCTGAGCGCTCTGCCAGAAATGCAAGACAGGTTGCCTGGCTGTCAAGTTGAGAAAGGTTGCGGCGCAGGTTATGGAGGGCCAGTTGTATGTCATACTCTGGATATATATGAACATGGGTATCAGCTGTCAGACGCATCAAAACTCACCTTATGAGGCTCACTCTGCAGTACAAATGTGTAACAGGCAGCCAGTTTTTCAGTATAATTGTGGAAATTATATGTGCTTTCATAGAGCTTCCGCCCCTCGCTGCCCATAGCCTCCCGCATATCTTTTTCTTCAATAAGTGAGA
Organism: Desulfocapsa sulfexigens DSM 10523; assembly: GCF_000341395.1. Taxonomy (GTDB): domain Bacteria; phylum Desulfobacterota; class Desulfobulbia; order Desulfobulbales; family Desulfocapsaceae; genus Desulfocapsa; species Desulfocapsa sulfexigens. Next base: position 567,050 of record NC_020304.1, read on the forward strand.
TCATCTTCTCTGCCATATCCTTCGGTGTCGGGGCTGCTAAAGTCGCCAGATTTTCATTGAGTATCAGACGATTTGCCTTAACATCGGTGGCCATAATCGACCGGCCAGCTTTCAAGTAATCAAGAAGTTTCAAGGGGGTATTTACACCACTTATTCGTGGCGAAAGCAGAATGTCGGAGGCGGAAAGATAGTCTGGCAGAGTGTCCGGTGCAACCATCCCGATAAAACTGACGGCATCCAGAACATTTTGCTGTTGTAAAATCTGTTTACGCTCTTCAATCTTCTTATCCGTGCCACCGATAATAATAAACCGGGCCTGAGGACAACTCTTCACCACCTCAGGGATGGATTCAATTAACAAATCAACACCCTGATATATGGCAAATGAGCCAACAAAGGTAAGAAGGATTTCATTCGGCCGTTGCTGAAGTTCTGCACGTACCAGAGCTACTCGAGCAGGATCTGGCTCCACAAGCGATGAAGGAATATCAAAGATATGAAAGGCGCGGGTCGATGTCTTCATATCATCTACCTGCTTTGCCAACCCAGCTCCCGTACAGATTACCGCGTCAACCCGCTTTACCGTCATCCGCTCGACAAAAGCGTAACCGGAAAGGAGGATATTCTTCAAAAATCCTTTTTTATAGGAAGACGGATCTGAATGTTTTTCAAAGATAGACTTACATGCAGCAAAGCGACCTAGCAAAACGGCTATCATTCCAGCTTCTTCAATTCCATGAATAACGAGGTACTTGTTTTTTCGGATGAGTTGCAGTCCCCTAAAAAACAGGAGGATATCGAAAAAGATCTTATACGCGGATGGACCTATGGGAATCTGCTTGAACTGAAAAGGATTCGCCACCCTGATAATATTTACACCCGTTATGTCACGCCGTTCACCAATGGGAAGAGTCAGTAAATCCACTGAATAACCTGATTTAACAAGGGCCTGAACATTAAAACTTACACGAATAGGAGACCCTCGCCATTGAAAAAAAGGCTGTGGGGAGATAAGGAGGATTCTTTTCATATTGTGGCAGAATCGTTTTTTAACTGACTGAATTGTCGAAATTGAACTTACAAAGATCAGACTCAAACAGGAGCAATGGGTGTTCTAAACCATTTTAATTATAAGTGTGCAATAAAAAAACCGTTAAAACCGCCATCATACTCTATCTGCTTTACACTCCAGACCCGCGCTAATCGGACTCACCTAAGCCAAGATCTCCCTCGGAGAGATACGCAGTACTACCAATACAGATATTTGTCGAACCAGGAAAAAGATGCGCTGGAAACGAAAGGAGTTATCTGGTATGTTGACGATTTTTCTCCTCACTCAAAAATCAGTAGCTCAGAGACACTAACATGACAGATAATAACACAACTAACACTCAAGAACCCACAATTCAGGCCATGGTCTGGTACAAAGAAGAAGACTGGGAGACACTTATCAAGCTCTTCAGTGATAGCCACCTCCTCCCCAAAAGCTACGGTGACTGGCTCGCAAGAGCGGAGGAGATGGTCAAAACAGTTGAAGGAAACGGTGATATGGTAATAAAGGTCTTTATCGACCCGGAAACATTTCCTGCCTGGTGCAAAGAAAAGAACAGAGAAATGGATTCAAAGGCAAGAGCTGATCTCGCTATCGAAGTGGCAACTGAGCAAAGCCTTGCCCTGTAAAGCTGAGGGATGGTGGGAATTTGCCCTGCAAATCTCCTAGATTTTTCCCTGTTCAGCAAGAATAGCATATACCACGTAATACTTATAAATATTAATCACATACTGAACGGTTTCCTTTGTTCAGCTTTAAGATACTTTCATAGTAGCTGCTGGATTCACGGACATATAGCTCCATCCCGGCAAGATCATGGCTGTTTTCTAGCTCTGGTATACCTTTCCTTGTTACAACCACTTCTCTTACATTCGTAGCAAAGGGTGCAGAAAAATCCACTGTTCGCAGCCGTTCATCGGTAATTGTAAGGTTCCCTACAGCGATATCTCCAAGACCTTCGTTGAGTCGGGACAACAGGAGATGACGTTCGGTTGGGACGATGATAGTATGAATTTTTAAGTATTTTGTTCCCTGCTGCCTATTGATGTACTTCTCGAAGAGTTTTACAGCATCATACGACAAACCTTTTTCAGTTGCACCATCGAGGAAATAAAAGGTTTTGCTATATGGAATGAGTACACGAATCACCCGTCTCTTCACCATCTCATCATAATCACCTTTCCACGCCTTGACCTTTACCAGGTCATCCGTTGCCGTAATAGCCCATCCAGACGACGCAATTGCAGAACCAATAAGGACACAACAACAGCAACACAAGACCTTGACCAATCAGCCAGGCAACCATTTTTTTTATCACACTCCCTCCCAAAACAAAAAACGCCCAGACAGTTTCCTGCCTGGGCGCTATCATTGATCAAAAAACAATCAGCAGGCCTGGACGGCCTTCCGCCAGCCGTCATCTTTGAGGCGCTGGATTCTTTCAACAGCCCAGGTGTTGATCGCGGTGAGATACTCCTTGGGATCACTATCTTTCATGGCAATGATCTTATTCCGCTCCTCGGTGATATCCGCAGTCTCTCCGGGATACATCTCACGCCAGGTTGCATAGCCTTCATCAAAAATAAACTCAGGATTGACATGAGCTGGATCCATACTCAGTTTGGCAATGGCAAACATACGAACCAGATCCATATCATATTCAATAACCCAATTATTATCACTTACCATTGTCTCTCTGTCAAACTTCTGATCCACTGAACAGCTTGGGCAAAACAAGCGATCGATTACCTCCTGTCCCATTACGTTATCACGCAGATGAAATGTGGCATCCTTTTTTCCGCAGTTACATGTTTTTCTTACTTCCTGGCACATAATTCGTCTCCATATTCTTGACTATTGAGATTCAGGAGTCTTCCTGAGAAATGTTTGTACCCAATACTATGCACAATTTAAAACGACTTGTAAAGGATAATAATAACTGTTCTCCCTTTGCCTAGGATTGCATACACTGCTGTGATTTATTTGGGGCAGCCGACAAAATCGGCTGAAGGTTTTACCCAGGCTATTCTGTTTAATAATATTACGCAGGATCAGTATAAAGATCAGCATCATTCCTGATCGAAGCTGGAATAGATTTCTTAACCTTTACTCCCATCTGAGGAAAATTTTCTACCCTGGAAATCAGATTACCACGCCCCCGACTTAACCGGGTCATGGCACTGTCATAACTACTCTGGAGAGCATGCATCTGTTTTCCAATACGCTCCATATCTTCTGTAAATGAGCAGAATTTGTCATAGAGAGCTGCTGCCCGTTCAGCAATTTCTCTGGCATTCCTGCTTTGCTTTTCATAATGCCAGATACTTTCGATTGTCCGAAGAGTGGTAAGCAATGTTGTGGGGCTGACAAGAATCACTTTTCGACTCATCGCCTCGGAAAACAGCGTTTCATCAGCTTTAAAAGCTGCGAGAAAAGCAGCTTCAATCGGCATGAACATCAAGACAAAATCAAGGGTCTGAATTTCTGCAAGTGACCCGTAATCTTTTTCTCCCAAAATCTTTACGTGCTCCTTTATGGCCTTCACATGATGACGAAGAAAAGTATCCTGTTCCTGCTCTTTATCGCTGTTAACATATTTTTCCCAGGAGACCAGGGATACTTTAGAATCGATTATAATATCACGGCCATCTGGTAGGCGAACAATAACATCCGGCCTCTGAAACCGATTGGCTTCATCCCGGAACACTGCCTGGGTTTCATACTCAATTCCCTTACGCAGGGCAGATTGTTCAAGAACCCTTTCCAGGACAATTTCACCCCATGTTCCCTGAACCTGTTTATTGCCCTTAAGAGCTTTGGTGAGGTTGTTAGCCTCATCACTCATCCGCTGGTTCAGGTTTCTCAGGGAGGTGATTTCGCGCTGTAAAGCTGCCCTGTCCCTGGTTTCATCGTGATGAACAGCATCTGCTTTTTGACGAAAAGACTTTAACTGTTCGTGAAAAGGGGACAGTAAGCCAGAGATCTTTTCCTGAGTCTCTCGTGAAAAATGAGCACTTTTCTCCTCCAGAATAGAGGCTGCAAGCTCGGAAAACTGCAAACGTAACTGTTCTCTGGCTCCGTCCAGGAGGTTTAACCTTTCTTCCGCATGGAGTTGTTCTTGCTCAATCCGTGTCTGCAGTCTGGCATTTTCACTGCGCTGCTTCGCTTCTTTCTCTTGCAATTCACTAATAATGCTTTGCTTGTGTCTCTTCTCCTCGATTAGCTGTTCACATTGGTGGCGAACATTCTCACACACCAGATCACTTGCTGCAATCCGATTCTCCGTTGCCTGTTTCTCGAATTCGGCAATAAGCTGCTGCCTGCTGAGAAACCGTTCCTTTTGCTTCTGAAAAACGAGCCACAGAATAAAGGCAGTTGGCAGGAGGCCGCACAGAAAACTCCAGCTTCCAACGGCTAAGAGCTGAGTGAACTGGGATTGTTGCTGAAACCAGAGGACCAATTGGTCAAACGGGGAGATCATGGATACTGACTCCCTTTTTACGAATAGAACAGCTCTTGAACAAGAGCCAGGAGGTTGGTTTTCAGGAAATTCATGTTTTTCTAGTCATTAATTTCAAGGGGTACTATCCTTATAGTTGCCCTGTCAGCCTTTACTTCTTCCGGTTGCAATTCCCCAGTTGCAATTTTACTTTCTGTATCTTCAGTCGCCTCGGCAAATTTTCCGCCCTGGACTACAGGATTCTGATCCTTTGGAGGTCCCCCAAGGAATACCGGACCACCCAGATAATAGAAAGCAACACCAACCCCAAGCGCTATAACAGCTGCAACAGGGATCAGTCCTCGCCACAGTTTTTTCCGGAGCCTTTGCTCTTTTTCTCCAGTATTGCCCCTCAGTACTTCCCGCCCCGCCTCCTCAACAATCCCGGCGGTAACAAGATACTTTTGTTCCTCATATGTACCAAGCAGAGCTCGATCACATAACACGTTAATAAGACGGGGAATGCCGCTGCTGAGTTCAAAAACTCGAGCCATGGCACTCTGTGAAAAAATATCTTCCGCCTCTCCGGCCACAGTTAGACGATGCTTAATATAGGCTGAGGTGCTTTCTCTATCCAGGGGAAGAAGATGATACCTGGAGGTGATCCGTTGATTGAGCTCTTCCGCAGCTTCCTGCTTAAGAATCTGCCTCAGCTCTGTCTGTCCGAGAAGAATTACCTTCAACAAGTTTTTATGATCAGCTTCCAAAGTGATCAAAAGACGAAGCTGCTCCAATAAATCAAGGCTCAAATTCTGGGCCTCATCTATAAGTAGAGTAATATTTCGCCCCCGTTCCTGAGCGTCAATAAGGAAGCGATTGATCAGCCCGGCATAGGAGTCCACACTTTTTTCCACACCCTCAAGCTGAATATCTAACTCGAGACAGATAGCTTCGAGAAATTCAAGAACGGTCAAAAGTGGATTGTCAATCAAGGCAAGATCGGTATTTTCTGGAAGTTGTGCCAGAAGACAACGAGAGAGGGTGGTCTTTCCAGTACCCACATCTCCAGTGAGTAGGATAAAACAGCCGCCACTGCTAACCCCATACAAAAGGTGGGCCAAAGCCTCCCTATGCGACTCACTCATGTAAAGATAGCGAGGATCAGGAGCAATGGAAAATGGTTTTTCTTTAAGCCCGAAATAGTTCCGATACATTGGCGTCCTGAAAAAAGTGAGCCAGGGGGATAAGGTGCAGTGGAGCCACCCAGTGTTCCATATTGATATTATTCACAATAGATTACTATCATCCATGGCCAATGGACAAGGTTTTTCTTTTTTCATCTCAAAAACTGTGGGGGAGTAATAAACTATTTTGCTTTTTCCAGGCGAGATAGCCGAAGGAGGCCCCTATTGCATTAAAGAGGAACTGGCAACCTGCTCTTCCAGTAATGTACGAAACTTTGGGGTAGGAGCAAGACTATACAGTTCAGCCAGACTCTGCTGCACGAACACCTCCAGAGAGAGACGTTCTCTTTCAGCCTGCTCCATAAGAATAATACCCTTTACAGCATCAAGCATCTCCAGGTCGTGCAGCAGGAGAACTGCCCAGAGGAGATGGCTGGAATCGGGATTACGTTTGGGATCGCTCTCCCAATAGACCGGCGGAAGACGAAGAAAAGCCAGTTTTTTGGTGACAGCAGCATGACATCTTCCGCGCAAAAGAGAGGGATCTGGCAGTTCCCCCTCTCTCAATTTAGCCACCATCTCAGAAAACATACACAGGACTATTTTTCAAGCTTGTAGGTGAATGTCAGTTTTTTATCGCGTAGCCCGACGCTAACCAGACCACCTGAGACAAGCGTTCCAAAAAGGATTTCATCGGTAAGTACATCACCAATTTCCTTCAGGATCAAACGACGAAGAGGACGTGCCCCATATGCCGGTTCATAGCCGGTTTTTGCAAGCCAGTTTCGTGCTGCAGCCGTAAGACGGACTTCAACTTTTCGTTCGGCAAGCTGCGCCTGCAACTCAACCATCAGCTTGTCCACTACCTTTTCAACCGCTTTTGAATCAAGGGCCGAAAAGGAAATACTGGCATCCAATCGATTACGAAATTCCGGTGCAAAAAGATTCTTCAGCGCCTTCTGCTCACGCCCTTTGGTCTCGGCAACAAAACCGATAGGTGCTGCAGACATCTCTCTTGCCCCCGCATTAGTGGTCATGATAATAATGACATTGCGGAAATCTGCCTTCCTACCGGAATTATCAGTGAGAGTTGAGTGATCCATCACCTGTAAAAGGATGGAAAAAATATCCGGATGAGCCTTCTCAATTTCATCAAGCAGCAATACGGAATAAGGATGTTTACGAATAGCCTCGGTGAGCAGGCCACCCTGATCAAATCCCACATATCCGGGAGGCGATCCTATAAGCCTGGCCACGGCATGTTTTTCCATGTACTCACTCATATCAAAGCGTTCGAAATGAATGGAAAGCTTAGCAGCAAGCTGCCTCGCGACCTCCGTCTTGCCCACTCCCGTTGGACCGGCAAAAAGAAAACTCCCGGTGGGACTATCGGGATTCCCAAGACCTGCCCGTGATCGTTTCACAGCGGTAACGACAGCATCAATTGCCGAATCCTGACCAAAAATGACTTTTTTCATGGAGGCAGTAAGATCTTTCAGGGAACTCAGCTCAGCACTCGTTCCACTTTTTGCAGGAACCCGCGCCATGCGCGATACCACCTGTTCAACATCGCGAACTTTGACCACCTTGCCCATCTTCCCAGCCATCCGAAAGGCCGAGCCGACTTCATCCAGAATATCAATCGCCTTATCTGGAAGAAAACGGTCGTTGATATATCTGTCGGCAAGTTCGGCAGTTGCGGAAACAGCAGGCTTCGAATACCTGACCAGATGATGCTCCTCATAGCGAGACAATAATCCCTGCAGGATGCGTTTGGTCTCGTCAATCGTTGGCTCTTCAACATCAATCTTTTGAAATCTGCGGGACAGAGCCCGGTCTTTCTCTATATGATTTTTGTATTCTTCATAGGTGGTGGATCCGATACAGCGAAGAGTTCCAGACTGTAGAGCAGGTTTCAACAGATTGGACGCATCCATGGAACCGCCGCTAGTGGCACCCGCGCCCACGATGGTATGCATCTCATCGATAAAGAGGATGGCATTATCCTTGCGTTCAATTGCTGAGATAACCCCCTTAATCCTTTTCTCGAAATCACCGCGGTATTTGGTCCCTGCCACCATGCTTCCCATATCAAGGAGGAATATTTCAACCCCCTGAAGCAGATCCGGCACCAGTGCCTTATGCCCCGATGCCCGCGCTTCGGTATCTTCATGAACAAGAAGAGCCAGCCCTTCGGCAATGGCAGTCTTTCCAACGCCCGGTTCACCAACCAGCAAAGGATTGTTTTTTTTGCGGCGACAGAGCACCTGCATCATCCGATGCACTTCAGTTTTACGTCCAATAAGAGGATCAAGCTTTCCTTCCGCAGCAACCTGCGCATAGTTAACCGTAAACTCCTCAAGGATTTTTTCATCTTTATCAGCCTTTTTATCACCCGTGGTATTATCGGGCATACTCGGCAGTGGCTCTTTCTGCAAACCTTCCGGCAGAGAGTGAGAAATGAACTCCACCACGGACATCCTGCCCAGGCCCTCAGAACCGAGAAAAAACACCGCATGGGACTCGGCTTCAGAAAAAATGGAGACCAGAACATCACCACTATCAACTTCTTTTTTTCCACAGCTCTGCACATGGGCAACAGCCCTCTGCAAAACACGGTTAAAAGCGACGGTCTGAGCAGGTTCACCCTGGACTCCTGCACTATGAATGGGAAGCTCTCCTGCAAAGAAAGATTCCAGGCGGTTTTTAAGGTTCTCGGTGGATCCTCCACATTCGCGGATAATATAATCTGCCAGTTCATCATAGAGCAGACCATAGAGCATATGTTCCACGGTAACATACTCATGATGATGTTCTTTTGCTTCACGTATAGCCCGTATCAGAGCTGTTTCCAGTGCTTTACTTATCATAATAGTACCAGTTAGACTTTTTCGATGCTGCAACGTAATGGAAATTCATTCTTCCGTGCAAGATCGTGAACTATAACCACCTTTGTCTCGCATATTTCAAGGGTATACACTCCGGCAATACCAACACCCTCCTGATGCACATTCATCATGATTTTACTGGCTTCCGAGGTGTTCTTTCGAAAAACTCTCTCAAGAACAGCAACCACAAATTCCATGGAGGTATAATCATCGTTGTGCAACAGTACTTTATAGAGGGAAGGCTCCTGGATCTTACTGCGATCTCTTGTGGCCACCGATCCTTTCTTGTCACTCATAGGGTATTTCTATTTTTTAAATTTTCTTTGTAACACACTATCCTTTCGTCATATTACCATAGAAGATATGCTGTTATTTTTCAACTCTACTGTCTTTTCTGCTTGAGCATGGTTAAAAAAAGTTCCTCCAGGATAAGCTCTGGAGAAATTGGCGAACCCTTCAGGCGAAACTCTGCCTTGAGCAATAAAGCAAGCCAGCTTTTTAAGACCGCACAGGAAAATTCCTGTGCCTTACTAAATGACATAAACAGAGCGTAAGGATGGCCTTTCAGGAGATCAAGCCAGTCTCCACGTTCCTTCAATGCAGGAAGATAGACCTTTTGAAACTGTCCGGCGTTCATCCCGGAATGCCACAATGGTGCAGGTCCAAGCTGCAGGGATCTAAACACCAGCATCTTCCGCAGGTAATTCCGCATGGTGGCAAGTATCGCCAAGCCATGCATTCCCTGATCAAGCAATCTGCGAAGAAGTACCAGAACACGGGCTGACTGATGTTTCCCAAAAGCATCCGTCAACTCAAAGAGCGCGTCCTCACGGGTTCTCCCCACCATGGCATCCAAATCCTCCACGGTGATCAGTTCACGATCTCCAACATACAGGGCAAGTTTTTCAGTCTCCATGACCACGGCCACGGGGTGAAACCCCACCCGCTCCAAAAGACGTTCCAGAGCCTGGGGGACTATCTTCTTCTGAAAACCTGCAAGGCTCTTCCTCACCACTTCCTGCAGAATTTCCTTCTGTTCCTTTTGCGCGGCAACACCAACTCCCTCAACCACAGAACAGTCCACAACCACGCCTTCCTTTTTTATAAAAGTAAATAGCTGTTTCCTTTTGTCAACGGCTTCGGCGCTAAGTAGCAGAATATTGTTCGGGGGAACGCCTTTTTTAAACACCTCCACATAACGTGCAGCAATATCAGTAGCGCCTCCCCCCTTATTCGACGCCTCAGTCGTTGCAAGAAGTGCATCAGCCCAGGAAAGATCCCCGGCAGGTCTTGCAAAGCCAAAGAGTCCCTGCCACTGCCCCCCGCTCATTTCAGAAAGAAGTTCATCATGACCGAGACCGGCAAGAGATCTGAAAGAGAGGAGTTGTCTGCGACACGCCTTTTCGTTATTGGCTGACTTCGCCTGCTCCACCTTTGCCCAAACAGCAGATGCCACACTTTTAGAGTGAAACAACCTGCTGTCAGTCACCCGAAAAATCTGGCAACCAGGAAGTAGAGTGAAATTCATTAACTGTCCAAGGGTTTTGCTGCTATCTTCATTGTCGCCATCAATACTGTTTACCGCCCCACCCCCGGAATACGTCAAGAGACTTTTCTGAACACTGTCCGCAGCTTCGCGACAGAGAAAACGTTCTCCAAAAAAGATAAATATGTTTTTTAAGTCATCCATCTTCCCCTGCTCGATTTTTTCCAGCAGGGCAGGAAGCTCTGTCCGTTTAATCAGTGCCATGTTCGCCAGTTTTCGTATCCATTGATTTCTGATCCATTATCTTGTGCAAAATGGCAGGAAGAGAACCAGGTTGCAGATAATCCTCCCCCAGTCCCTGTTTGAAAATTTTTGCGGACTGTTCAGAGATATCATCCCAGCTTAAATCCTTACCCGACTTCGCTACCGCTTCAAAAAGGAATTCGTTATAGGGATTATTCACAACCGCCTTACCAGTACCAACGGTTGCCAGGATATCCACATTATTCTTAAAGAGTGTCGCAAGCTCAGAATACGCCCGGATGCCACCACAGGACCCAAGGCTCATAAAACGCTGTTTGTTGCCAAGATCAACTTCGGTTACGGCCCCATCTTCAATAAGTTTAGATATGGGCTCTATCAACTGTTCAGAGCGCCAGTAACTGTGTCCACGCTGGGCAAACATCTCATGACCACCCGTCAGGAACTGGTTCAGAAGAGCAGCCTGCACAGCCTCACCTTGAAATAAAAAGACGGAATGAGATATTTCGATACCATTCATCGTTTGCACCCAGTCCAGCACAAGAGGGTGCCTCGACTGAAGTCGAAACAATGCATGCAAAGTGCTACTCGGCTGAGAATCATAGGAACGAATCAGGCTTGCAGCCTGTGACACTACATCGGGAGCCACTCCCAGTCGAAAAGAAGTTGAAAGCCGTGGCCGATAGCCCTCTTTACTCAGAAAATGACAGTTGGAAAGGTAGGACTGCCTGCCATCATCATCATCATGAAAAACTGACAGGCTGGAAAGCTTCCCATCGGATTTCCACTCCTCAAAGGCAGTTTTAGCGTAGGCCTGCAGGGGAATAGCACCATACTCATACATCATCATTCTGATGCGTATCTTATCCACCTCACCCACAAACTCTGAATAATACTCCAGGTAATACTGTAAAATTACCCGTAACTGCATAGTAAAAACTGTATTCTGCTCACGAATAGCTGAAAGCATTTTACCTATAAGGTAGGTTCGGGTATCCGGTTGAATGGTTTCCAGCAAGGTCATAAATGTTGCCGAAAAAAGAATCAGACTGTTCTCGTCCTGAAAAGCAGATTGTGTCACCAGATCGAGTACCCGGTTCTGTTCTTTGGGGTCAACCGGAAAAAACAATCCGAGTTTTCCACGCTGTGCGAGACTGATTATAAAATCTGACACATGGTTGTTTGCAGGATCAACAGCAAGGAGGAACTGTAGAAGATTTGCCCGAAAGTTTTCATCCATCCGATCCTTCAGTACCGGCACCAGAATGTCCCGAAACGAGGAATCATACAATTCACTCCCCTTGGAGAGCAGAATATAGATATTGGAAGTGGTGGTATCATATGCCGCCTGCACACGAGCCCTGCCCGTTGCCTTGCGCAGAACAGCAATTGCCGTTTGTTTTTTTCCACGACCCAATGCAGCGTAAAAAGAATTTTTATATTCCTCACGAACCTTCCAGTCCAGACGCTTCCAGAGAATCTCCAGCCCTGCAGCAGAATGTCCATTTAATGCTGCAGCAGAGATCTCCCGTCCCAGCAAATCGGTCACCGAGTGGAGATCATTAATCTTCCATGTCAGATAGTCTGAAGCTTCAGCGAATCCCTTTAGCAGCAATGCCTTTTCAGCAGGATCCATGGCAAAGAACAACCACTCTTGATCCTGCTGACTCTTGCCAAAATAGTTTTTCACCCAATACAGAGCTGTTTCCGGGGTGATTTTCTGTTTAAACAGTCCCCGCGCATTCCAGGCATCGGTTATTGAAAACCTGCCCAGCTGCTCTATGATTTCAAGCGCTTTATAGGCGTTCATTGCCTTGATTCTGCAGCACTCCTCCACTGCCCACTGCTGTTTTTCATTCATTCGTTCAATCAGAGCCATGGCATCAGCAATGCTTTCTCTGCTCTGTCCCGGCAGGAGGAGGAAGGCCTTCAGAGCCCAACCTGCTGACTCTCTCACCTTTTCTATCCGATCCGTAAAAGCAAGTAACTCCGATGCTGTAAGCACATCAACCAGGGCAAAGGCCGTCATGACACGTCCTCTGGAATAATCAAGTTTCTCCAGCTTTTCAAGGAATTGCCAGGATTTCTCTGCATCCGCCCCCTGGAGAGTAACAAACTGTTCCAGAAGGCGCAGGTTATCAAAGCTGATCTCTTCTGTAACGAGTCTCCTGATCGCTGCAACAAGCTCGTCTGCAGAAACATACTCAAGCTGGGCAAACGCTCGAAGAGCACGTTTATTTGTATAATTCAGTGCATGAATCAACCCCTTATTAAATTCAAAAAGAGACTCATCCTCACAGGCCACCCTGCTGAAAGCCTCCAGGGTCTGCCGATAGCCCTTATCAGAGATACGGGCCTGAACAGAAGCCGGAGCTATGAAAACCAAAACAAGAGCTAACACACTAAAAACAGTAAGTTTCTGTCGCATTTCTTATTAAATTAAATAAAATAGATGTTGATTGATGATTTCTTGACTTCTTCTGCAAACGATATAGGATGCTTGCCTTTCCGGCACACACCCGGGAAAACACTTACAGTAATAGTCATTTCAAAAGAAATATCAAAATTTTCCCGGATATCTTCAGACAGTGAAACAGAGCAACTCTCAAATACTTCCAACTCTCTGTCTGTTGCTGGCCACGTTTCTCTGGGCAAGTTCTTTTATCGCCCTAAAGCTCGCTTTTGTTGACTACCACCCGATGGTGGTCATTGCAGGTCGAATGGTTGTTGCATCCCTTGCCTTTTTCTTTCTATTACCACGTTTCCGCAAAATTCGCATTCGCCATCAGGATTTTAAACTGCTCGGATTCATGGCACTCTGCGAACCCTGTTTATACTTTATTTTTGAAGCCCTTGCCCTGAAAAACACTTCGGCCTCACAAGCCTCAATGATTACAACCATGTTGCCCCTGCTGGTTGCCGTAGCATCTGGGATTTTTCTTGCTGAGAGATTTTCTCTCCAAAATATAATCGGATTGGGGCTTGCCATGGCCGGTGCATTCGGATTAAGCATCGGAGGGGATATCAATGAACAGGCCCCATCCCCATTGCTTGGTAATTTATTTGAATTTCTGGCAATGGTCTGTGCCACGGCATACACCATTGCTATCAAAAAACTGACCAGTCGCTATTCCCCACTCTTCCTTACAGCTGTCCAGGCATGGGTAGGGGCGCTCTTTTTTCTCCCCATGCTGCTGCTCCCCCAAATTCAGGTCCCTGACAATTTCATTCTAATCCCAACGGCAGCCATCGTCTATCTGGGCCTGGCTGTCACCATTGTTGCCTACGGCTCATATAACTATGCCCTCTCGGCAATGGATGCGGGAAAAGCTTCCATATATGTAAACCTTATCCCCCTCTTTACCATACTCCTCAGCTGGATTGTCTTCAAAGAATCCTTCAGTCTCTTTCAATATTGTGCAGGATTTGTTATATTTTTTGGAGTGGGTCTAAGCCAGGGATTCTGGATAAAAAAATAAAGTTAACAGAACAATACAAATACAACCAATGGACAAGACAACCCGTAGAGAAGTGGAAAAAAGTTTTCTTGAGGTCTCCCGTGCAGCTGCCAGAAAAAAAATCTATGCCCTCCGTGCGGAACAGGATGGTGAAAGTCAACTGGCACGACTTTTCCGTGCAATTGCTATCTCGGAGGAGGCTCAGGCAACTCGCCTTCTCCTGCAGTTACGTGGCCAGACAGGAACTAATTATCAAAATTGTAAAACTTCATTTGAAGAAGAAATTCCAAACCTGAAAAAACAGTATGAACAGGCCATGGAGAAGGCTGCAGCCGCAGGAGAACGTGCCATATCATCTCTTTTTGCACAATCTGCTAAGGTAGAACGCATTCACCTGAACCTTAAGAAGAAGTTGGAAACGACCTCCACGAAAGACACAAGCTATCACATATGCTCATTCTGCGGATTTATCATGGAAAACCATCCACCCGAGAAATGTCCAGTCTGCACTGCCCCTGCCAGCCGTTTCAAGAATATATAAAGACGGACGCCTATCTGCATACTGGGAGTACACTCGTTTTCCCATTTCAGTAGATACGGTATTATGGCCAGTGAGATGAAAGAAGTTTACGTCCAAAAAAAGTGACGGCCGCTTAATTGATTCCTTTGTTTTAAAAATTTTCAGGATGTGATAAGCGAAGTGTTGAGTGTTCACCATTTCACAAAAAACTCTATGGCTAACAATAAAATGCATGGAATTGACAAGGCCGTCCTAGACTGGCTGGATGAAGAGCTGCAAGACACCTTTGACGAAGATTATGAACTGGAACTTTCAGAATCCGAGTTGTCGCTTGAGCTGAAAAAGATATACAACAAACAACATCTATCACCCCTTGACCGCAAAGTATATTTCAAGTCCCTCCTTGCACTCCAGGCTGAACTGATCAAGATGATGACATGGGCTGAGCACACCGGGGAAAAAATAGTAGTTATTTTCGAAGGACGTGATTCTGCTGGAAAGGGTGGTGTTATCAAGCGTATCACCCAAAGGCTCAATCCTCGGACCTGTCGAGTTGTCGCGCTCAACAAGCCGACTCGAAATGAAAAATCGCAATGGTACTTCCAGCGTTACGTGCAACATCTTCCTTCAGCCGGTGAACTCGTCCTGTTTGACCGATCCTGGTACAACCGGTCTGGAGTCGAGCAGGTAATGGGATTTGCCACACCAGAGCAAGTCGAGGAGTTCTTTCAGGATGTGACTGAATTTGAGCGCATGATTGTCCGTTCAGGGGTACGCCTGATAAAATAC
Organism: Desulfocapsa sulfexigens DSM 10523; assembly: GCF_000341395.1. Classification (GTDB taxonomy): domain Bacteria; phylum Desulfobacterota; class Desulfobulbia; order Desulfobulbales; family Desulfocapsaceae; genus Desulfocapsa; species Desulfocapsa sulfexigens. The sequence continues at coordinate 582,126 of NC_020304.1, forward strand.
TGGTTCTCCATCACAGATGAAGAACAGCACCTGCGCTTTCTCATGCGCATCCACGATCCGCTGAAACAATGGAAATTAAGTCCAATGGATCTTCAAGCAAGAGTACGCTGGGAAGCATACACCAAAGCGAAAGAGGACACTCTAAAAAGAACAAATACCCCAGAGGCTCCCTGGTATATCGTTGAAGGCAATGACAAGAAACGAGCACGACTCAACTGCATTCGTCATTTGCTTGACCAGATTCCTTATAAAGAGGTCCCCTACGAACCAATCACGTTACCAGACAGGGTACGTAATCCAGAATATGAGCGAGCAGTACTACCACCAGAGCTGTATGTGCCGAAAAAATATTAAGGGTTGCATCGCAGTTTGCGTGCAATCCAAAAATCCATATTGAACACTAAGCTCATCATAGATCAGCACGAGTAATCCGGGCAAAAAAAGAGTACCCTGTTCCCGATTTTTTATATTTCTCGTTTCACTTCTCGTCAAGCAGTGCTCTCAAGCCCTCTCTTGTATTTACAGGTATTCTGCAGGTAAAATCTTCACATACATAGGCCGTCGCACGACCATCAATTTTTTTAACCGTGCCGATAAAAGGAAGGCCTCCACGCAGGAACTGCTGATTTTTCCCGCCATCGGCCAGAAGCAGTAAAGTATTGGGAAGATACCTGGAATGCACTTCACTGAGGAGCTCCCTGGTGTCATCAGCCTCAAGCGTACCCGCTATAACGATCTGCCTCGGTTTATCCATCTGAAAATCCATGGCACTGAGCATCATAGGCATGGCAGGCGGATAGGTGGACAGAGTTTTTCCAAAAGACTCAATACTTTCTGTGGCAAGAGCCACCCACTCGTTATTCCCTGTCAGTCCTGCGAGGCGCAACAGGTTCATAACGGCGACGGAATTCCCCGATGGTTCCGCTCCATCGTAAGCTGCCCTCATCCTGGTAAGCAGTTGTGTTGATTGAGGAGTATCATAGAAGCCTCCTTTTTCATCAGCGAAGATTCGTATCATTTTTTCAGTGAGATCGACTGCCGCCTGCAAACGTATCGAATCATGACTCGCCAGATACAAATCCAACAAACCCTGAACCAAAAAACTGTAATCATCCAGTCCGGCAGCGTATCGTGCATCACCATCCCGCCATCGTCGTACAAGCTCTCCGTCCACCGTAAGTCTATCAAGAAGAAAATCCGTGGCCTGGTTTGCGGCAGCCAGATACCTTTTTTCTCCGAGAACCATAGCCGCTCGTGCAAAAGCCGAGATCATCAAGCCGTTCCATGAGGTAAGGATTTTATCATCCAAATGGGGTGCCGTGCGATCTTGGCGATGGCTCAACAGGCTGCGCCTGGCATCCTGAAGGATATCTCTGGCCTCCTCTTCACTCAGCCCAACTTCCCTTGCCACTTCCGACAACTCTTTGTCCCGGTAGAAAATATTGCGACCAGTAAATTCTTTCTGTGGATCATGAAGGGCATTTCCCTTTGCTTTCACGCCATAATATGCCTTGATAAGAGCAGCCTGTTTTTCCGTCAACAGAGTGTCTATCTCCTCCTCCGTCCACAGATAAAATGCTCCCTCACCATGCTCTTCAAGATTGTAGGGATTCACAGAATCAGCATCCTCTGCTGAATAAAAGCCACCCTCCGGATGCCGCATATCCCGAAGCACATACTCAAGGACCTCGACAACTATTTCTTTATACGCACTATCTCCCGTCAACTGAAACGCTGACAGGTAGGCAAAAACGAGCTGACTCTGATCATAGAGCATCTTCTCAAAATGGGGCACCCGCCATCTGCCGTCGACCGAATACCGATGAAATCCTCCACCGATCTGATCATACATTCCGCCGCCAGCCATTTGCTCCAGGGTAACAAGCGCCATGTCACGGGCTGCCTTCCTACCAGTTGATTTATAGTAGCGAAGAAGAAAATCAATCACCACTGGCCGTGGGAACTTAGGTGCCTGGCCAAATCCACCATACTTTGGATCATAACTCTCTTCCAATTGAGAAAAACCCTTATCCAGCCATGCCTTTTCAGGGGACACTCTGCCATCAGAAGTATCCTTTCGTAGTAAAGATGTTACCTGTTCTGCTGAAAGACTTAAACTCTCCCTGTCCGTTAACCAGGCAGTCTTAATGGCCTGCAGTATCTCCATAAATCCCGGCCTCCCATAGTCAGCACGTGGAGGAAAGTATGTTCCTGCATAGAACGGCCTGGTGTCCGGAAAGAGAAAAAGTGACATGGGCCAGCCACCGCTACCGGTCATGGCCTGGGTTGCCGCCATATAAATCTGATCAACATCCGGACGCTCTTCCCGATCTACCTTTATGGGAATAAAATAACTGTTCAGAAAATCTGCAATTTCCTGATCCTCAAAAGATTGATGGGCCATAACATGACACCAGTGACAGGTGGAATAACCAATTGAAAGGAAGATTGGCTTATCCTCACTCACCGCCCTGGAAAGGGCCTCCTCACTCCATGGATACCAGTCAACCGGATTATTGACATGCTGCAATAGATAAGGGCTCTTTTCATGAAACAGATGATTTGTCTGTTTTGAGTGGAGGGCAGTGTTTTTTTCACTAGTATTTTTCATAAATTTTTCTCTTCCCTGCCCCGACACACAACCAGTCAGAGCAAAATAAATGATTTCCCATATAAGAACCTTGTTTTGTAATCATTGCTTTTGTCATATCAAACACAGTATATCTGAAGAAACGGATAGCAATAAAAATAACTATTACCATACAACAAAAACAGACTCTATTTTAGACTGGGTATATTTACCCAGTCTAAAATAGGTATTTCCATCAATTGATCTTCCAGAGCAAAATGCTAACATTAAGAGAAGGAATGATATTCATTAATACAGAAAATAAACAAAAAGGAGAGATTCAGCCATAAGTACCTGAGCAAAAAGATCTTCCCTTAGAAAGGGAACTTTTTTCATACGACTTTAAAATCAAACGGGTTATTGATTATGGAAAAAAGACAATATTTCAGAGCAAAATTGAATGGCACGGAAGTACATATCTCCGATCAGGCGGGGTTCTGTATGGCGACCCTCAAGGATTGCTCACGATTCGGACTTTGCATCACCGACATTCCAAGAAAAATACATACCAAAGACGGTAATTTTATTGCCATTATTTCAACGAAAGGCATAAACTTCAAACTGCAAATAACGGAGCGTTGGACAACAAAAGATGGTCTTTCAATGCAAATCGGTGGAACCATAGAAAAGCCAAACTGGGATTGGACGGAAATGATAATGAAACATGAGCCCATAAATGATGATGTGTGGGCAGCGCATTAACATCCCAGGAAAATATGTGAATGTCCCCTTTTCAGGAAAGGCAATTATTCGCTTTATCAACTATAATTGCACACAGTAGCAATTTACTGACCTTGTTTTTTAACCGGACCTCAATTTCCCCTCCAGAAAGTGACTTCACTTTCAACGCTTTTTTCTGCCACTCAAAAGGCCCCCCCTGGTAACATCTCTCTTTTTTTTATCACTGGTGCGGAAAAATTTTGTTTCCGAAGAGCAATGCGATACAATAAAAACACAAGCCCAATGACACTGTGACCAGACTTGCCACCAGAGGATTCTATGCAGCAGGGAAAACGCCAAAAACAGAATGATCCGATGCTGTCCTTTCACCTGATGAAATTTGCATTTCAGGATTTTCAGAAAAGTGCCTGCAACCTTACCCATCAGGAATATGAACTGGCGTATCAACACGCCAACGAGGAAATGCTTCTTCACCAGGTAATCCTCACTTCCGACGAGGCCTGTTGCGTAGTCATACCCGATCCAACTCTTCAACAAACCCTGTTGGAAATCATCGCTGAATACCCAGATGAGGCCACCTTCTACGGCACTCTTGAAGAAAACAACATGAAACTCGACGAATACAGGACCGCCCTGCACAATGACCTCCGTGTAGAGACGATACTCTCACGAATAGCATCCACGGTGCAATCTGTAACGGCAGTCGAGGTGCGACGCTACTACAACAGGAATAAAACGGAATTCAACCAACCCGAACAGCGCAGTGCTAATCTCATTCAAATTCGCTTCAACCCTTTTTTGCCTTCTGAACTCAATTCAGCCTATAAGAAAATCGCTGCTATCCACAGGAGAGTAACTAGAAATCCAGTATCTTTCCCAAAGGAAGCACGACTCTTTTCAGACTGTAACACTGCCAAAAATGATGGAAACCTGGGCCGCCTGGCCGCCGGTGAACTTTGCCCGGAACTGGACAGGGTACTGTTCACCCTTCAGGCTGGAGAAACAAGTGCTATTATTAGGAATTCGACTGGATTCAGCATAATACAGTGCAGTGAAATCCACCCCGCTAGAAAGCTGAGTATCAAAGAGGCCTCCCTTATTATTTTCCCCATTCTCCTGAAAAAAAAGCAGTTGGAGGCTTGCCGAATGTGGTTGCAAAAGCTTATTCAACCGAGCAAGGAAACCACGCCTTGACCAGACCAGACAAACAGCCTCCTCCACGTCTTATCCCAAAGCTTCTGTTTGAAACGGAAACACTCAGCGATAGCGACAACAATTCCTTCCAAACGGTGGAACTGGTACGCAAAGGTCAACCCCTTGTCGAGTTACTCGCTCCACCGGGTGCTCCGCCAAGAAATCCTACAGAACTTGTTCCCGGGAAAAACACTCTGCTCTCCGATGACAAGTGCAAACTTCTGGCTGAGATCGACGGCTACCCCTTACTCTCCAAGAAAAGCAACCAGGGAATCGATCTTATCATGATATCGGTGGTTCCCCTGCTCTCCATTGCAGATGACAAAATGTCTGCAACCATCAGCCTTTACCCGCCCGTGAGGAACTCCCCGGAACTCAGTAGAGAAACTCTTATGGACATCCTCACATCCCAGGAAATTCGTTTTGGGATCTCTCTTGAAAATCTGGACAGGCTCCTCAGTCTTTGTAAAGAAAAACGCTCCCCACTCAAAGATGAAACGATTGCCAGAGGCCTACTTCCCCTGAACGGAAAGGCCAGCTTTCTCCGTTTTGAAATTGAAGTGGGCCCCCTCCCGGGAACAATTATGGGAAACGGGAAAATTGACTTTCGGGAACGAAAAATGTTTGTAGGGGTCTCAAAAGGACAGATAATTGCTAAACGGATTCCGCCGACACTAGGAACCCCTGGCCTTACGGTTACAGGTGAAGAAGTGCCCCAAATTCCAGGAGAGAATTTGCCTGTTACAGTGAGTGATGATGCCGAATACGATGAGGAGAGTGGTATTATTCGTGCCCTTCAAAACGGTATTCTCTCCCTTGTCAGCGAAAATTCAATCAAAGTCTGCGCTAAACAGGTTATCCCGGGAAACATCGACTACAGTACTGGTAATATAGAATCTCAGGACGCGGTTGAAATAACTGGAACCATACTTCCTGGTTTCAGAGTAAAAACCCACGGAGACCTGTTGCTCAAAGGAAACGCACGCTCCGCCAACATAAAATGTAAAGGCAATCTAGTAGTAAAGGGAGGTATCCTTGGCAAAAAATGTAAGGTGAAAGTATCGGGTGATGCAGATTTTGGTTTTATGGAACAGGGCCAGCTCAGGGTGAAGGGGCGGGTGATTATTCGCAAGCAGGCTTATTACGCTAAAATCATGGCCAACGGAGAGATCCACTGTGAAAACAGCAGTCGGATTCTGGCCGGGCTATTGATGAGTGCCTCAAGCCTTAACCTTGGGAATGTAGGATCCCCAAATGCTCCCTTTTCACTACTTGCAGCAGGCATTGCCCCCGGACGCTATCTGCGCTATCTTAAAATACGATCCGACCTCAAGGACGTCGAGCAGGAACGCCTCGTCTTTCTGCAACGATACGGATTGAAACAAAAAGTAAATGTACTGAAATCACTGGAAAAAACCGTAGAGAGTCTACATAACGACTTAACAAAGCTGAACCTTATTCCAGGGACTGATGCCAATTCTGCGGATAGAGGGATTGAGTATCTACGAACAATCGCAATTACAGTACAGGGCACAATATTCAGCGGTACAGAGCTGCAGATTGGCAATGCCACCACCATCGTCAAGAACGATCTCACTGGCGTACGTTTTACACTGGATAGTCACACCGGTACTTTTATCGAAACAAGCCTATAAGGGAACATATGTTTATCAAACTCTGGATGCAGCGGGACGTTGTCACCATCGACCCGGACACACCACTTGGCGAGGCCGCAGAAATCATCAAACAAAACTCTTTTCGCCACCTCCCGGTAGTCAAAGATGGAAAACTTGTTGGAATAATAACCCAGAAGGATATCAACCAGGCTCTTCCTTCCGCTATTGACTCTTCTCTTGGTTCTGAGAATAGAGTCATTGCAGCCCAGGCAAAAATATCCTCTTTTATGGTAAACCAACCCATCACCGCCTCCCCCATGGATCCTTTAGAAAACGTAGCTCTTTTGATGCGTAAATTTAAAATTGGTGCTGTGCCGGTGGTCGAAAACGACAAACTGGTTGGAATCGTGACCGAAACCGATATCTTCAGGGCTTTTACGGAAATAATGGGTGTTCGGGAAACGGGTTCACGCATCGAATTACAGATAAAAAATAACAGTACTGCCGTTTATAAAGTCGTTGAGATATGTAAAGAATTTAATATGGAATTGAACGCCATCAGTGTGTACAAAAATTTTAGCCATGAACACCAGCTTCTCACCATTCGTGTAAGCGGTGAGGAAATGGATCAGCTGATAGATGCACTGTGGGATTCAGGAACCAAGATAAATCAGATCCTGGCAGGCGGCAATACGGAGAAAGTGGTACCATCCTAACCCAAATCAAAGGTTGTGACGTATGAGGCGTTGCTTCATATCTCCAAAATCCAGTTCAAAACGGGCCTGGAGTCTTTCTGGTTTTTTGTTGTCACCTGCAAAGGCATTCAGACCTATTTCATGTTTGAACGAATAACTGATCACGTTGCCTCGATTCGCTACAGGGCAGGTGAGGTTACCGGTGAAGCATTCGGCGAGTTCACGGGTCACGCGGGTCAGCTCCGAGGTGGAGCCACTCCAGAGGTTGGAGCAGAGGATGCCGCCTTCACTGAGGTGGTTTCGGCACGTCGTAAAAAAGTCCCGATTGTAGATAACGTCAGCGATCCCGAGTTCGTCAAAAGCATCGAGCAGGATTATATCATAGGGTTCCTCCTCATCCCGGTTCTCCAGGAACGGAACTCCGCCCCGGCAGTGTATGGTAACGTTGTCCGTCTCCGGTAGATTAAAATAGGTACGGGCCAGATCGATTATCTCCTGGGAATGATCCACTGCGTCGATTCGACAATCTGGAAGCATCGTGCTGATATATCGAACCAGTGAACCGGCACCGAGCCCGATGAGCAGGATTCGTTTCGGGTCAGGGAGAAACATGAGGGAGAGCATCATGTATCGTGTATAGGGCAGAACCAGAAGATGGGGGGCATCAAGTGCCATTTTCGACTGGAGGAATTTGGTATTGAAGTAAAGATAGCGGAAATTTTCCCGATCGAATATCTCCACTAACCTGTCTCCACGGCGAGATTTGTGAATGAGTGTCTTGCTGTCTGTTTTCATTTGGTAAATAGGGTCAACTCTGCCCTTGACTCCTATTATGTTACGGGTTGACCTTCACGGGAAAGATCGATGCAGGGAGGGGTTTCCTTCGGTAATCGTAGTCATTTTTTTAATGGGAACGGTTGAGGTATCTCCTGAATAAGGCACCCGCACAATATAAACAGACTTCCTATCTAACTTGGCATCCCTAAATACTCATACCAGGATAAGAAGAACCGCATGATAGCGATGAAAACTGTGACGGTAATTTGGACACTACTGGTATTTCACTCAACGTCTTCTCAAAGTTTTCTATTCCTTTTGAAAATCTGTATTGCTGTGCAGTTTCAACTACTTCAATTATAATATCATAACTGAAGCCATCCTCTTCCATCGTTCTTTCCAGTTTTCGTAGCTCTTCTCTCGTCATGTTATTTCCAGGAATAATTGACATTCTAAAAAACTATTATTCCTCATTGAAACATAAACCGTTACATTTTCATATAGGTAGATATACCCAATTTGCTGATAACTAAAAACATTTTACTATAGGTGCCCTGGGCGCAAGGTTAACTGTTGAGTAAGATGGGAGGGTTGAGAGTATTCCTGACCATACAATCAGTATTCAGCAAAACGTCAGGTCAAAGATGATACGCTACCACTCAGTTGCTGCCGGCTGCCGGAAACACCACCCTGAAGTTTCTTCTGCAGAGCACGTTTTAAACGGAAGCGATTCCAATAGATAACAGGTGTTTTGCTCACCCTTTGTTTTCCCGCTACAACTGCCTCGGGAAAGAAAAGAAGGTCAAGAAGATGATGGGTAGTGGCACTTTCTCCCAGGAAATGAGTACAGCCTGCACAGTAACTGATAATCGGATCGCTCCCTGCTTCTGTCACTCGTTTTTGAGTCCATTCCCTGGCAAAATCGGGTCGTATAAACCCTGCAGAGCCTCCTTCACCACAGCAGAAGGTGCGTTCCCGGCTATGCTCCATTTCCCTAATCGTAATTCCCTGGTGCTGCAGAATATTCCTGGTACTTTGCTGCACCTCTGGAACAAATCGCACCCCACATGGGTCATGAATTGTCACCTCGGTCTGGATGCCACCTCTTATCTTTGGTGACTGCAGCAACTCTTCATACACTGTCCGCACCTCAATGCCAGTGGAATATTCCTTAAAAATACGATGACAGTTCGGGCAGCTCACAAGAACTTTTGTTACGGAATTTTTACTCAGGATGCTGCAAAGTTCAGCAAACATTTTCTTAAAATGGGCCATGTCCCCAAGATCATGGGAAGGTTTAGTGCAGCAGTCAAACACGATTCCAATGTCAGGTATGGTTTCCTGTAAAAGCTCGAACAAATGACTGAAGGTTTCGGGACGACTGCCGGGGATGGCACATCCGGGAAACAATACCGTGTGGCAATTTTCAGGAAAATAATACCAGGAGAGCAGCGACGAACTCCCCCGCCGTTCATAGGCTCGGATGGTTTTATGCTGCCTGAGCCGACCATGCCCCTCGTTTACCAACTCCTGCCGCATAGCGAGAAACATAGCTGAAGAATCAAGCTCCTTAGGACAAACTCCGTGACATAGGCCACAGAGACTGCACTCAAATGGAAACTCCTTGTTTATAATGGTATCCTTTCTCTCCAACCAACTCTCCGCAAGCTTTTGCGGAGAGCCATACTCCTGCAGAAAAGCGCATTCCTTAACACAGATTCCACAGTTCACGCAATCTTTGGCAATACTCTCAATGGGAGACAAAAGTGTATCCAACGTCTCCATAACTTAAAAAGGGCTCACCACTCTGGCAGCAGTTGTCATGGTGTTCATGATGTCATACATATTAGTGATGCTCCCCACCTTACGTTCCTCTTCCAGCTTAAAGAATTCAAGACAGGTTCCGCAGATCCAAATGGTTACACCTTGTTTTTCCAAAGCCTGCAAAGCTTCCAGTGCCTTTCCTTCCTGTGTCGCAAGCTTAACACCTCCATTATAGAGAAGAATATGAGAGGGGAGCGGGGAAATTTCAGCAATGGTTTTCACGTAGGTCTGCAACAATGCCCATCCCAATTCGGAAGAGCCACGTCCCATGGAATCGGAAGGAATAACGTAAACCAGATTACCGGCATCGGGCAGGGCACAGGAATAATCAGCTTCCTGAAAATCCTCCCTGGGAGTATCACTCTCCCCTGGTGTAAGGCTTATAAGAAAATCACCATCCCCCCTTTGCTCCACACTCACTTGACATCCCTGACTCCTGCCAAAGCGAAGAACATTTTCCCGAGAAGCCTCATTATCCACAACAACACTGAAGACCTCTTCAGGATGATTTTCCAAATACTCCTTCGTCCGCAACACTGGTTCAGGACAATTAAGCCCCCTGCAATCCAATATTTCCATAATATATTTTTCTCTCCTCTCGTTTTTGTAATATGACGGAGCTAAATCAAAAAAAAAAGCTGCCTTCGTCCTGATCAGGATGAAGGCAGCCAAAGATATAACGTCCGGAAACAGAAAATCAGTGCGCAGGTGCTGCCTCACCTTCAGCAGCCTGCTCTGCCTCAACAGTTGCTTCGGGAGCAAGCTCTTCTGCAGGGGCAGCCTCTTCTTCAGCAGGTGCAGCTTCTTCCGCAACAACAATCTCTTCAATCACCTGATCACTCAACTGACGCTGGAGATCTTCAATAATCTGATATTTTGCAGCCAATTCCTTTTCAAGAGCAACCCGGGTCTCTTCAAGGATAAGGAGAGAATTGTTCTGAGCGGCAATTCGTGAAAGAAGTACATTCATGTTCAATTTCGTACGGCCAAGCTCTTCTCCACTGGCAACAAGGATTTTGTTACGCTCCTCAAGTGCCTTTTCAAGGGAAAGGATACGCGATTTACTCTCATCCACCTCAGCTGAAAGCGCCTGTTTTTTGGCACTGTACTCGTCCACGCTGTTGGCCAGCGTTGACTTTACATTTTCAAGTCCAGTTATGGTAACTTCTGCCGCAGCAAGAGCAGCATCTTTTTCTTCGATAACGGCCTTTGCATCAACAACTGCCTGCTCAAGGCCGGCAACTTCTGCAGTACATTTATCCAACTGAGCCTGCATCCCTTCAAGGGCCTGTGAACCACCAGCAGATGCCGCAAGTTCTTTTTTCAAGCCTGCAATCTCTTCCTTCTGACTATCCACACTTCCCTTCAAGGTTGCAGCTTTGGCAAGGAGTTTCTGGTTCTGAGCGGTAAGGGTCTCAACCTCTGCCAATGCCTTTTCAGTAGCAGCACTGGCATCGTTCGCCACAGCTTCATCTACAGCAGCGGGAGCCTCAGCTTTCATAGCAACAAGCTGTCTCTCCAGACTTTTACTTTTTTTGTCCTGAACCGACCCCCAAATTGTCCCCACCAGACAGAGAACAACCAGGGCAATGATAATCTGATTTTTACTCATGACCCGACCTCACAAAATATATTTAATAAAATATCCTTCAATAGCATTAAACCAAACAAGAAAATATCAACCTACAGAAGATATGAGTAAGTGTCAATATCAATATATGCCAAAAACTCGTCCTACATAAAGTCTGATTTCAGGCGGAAAAACAGAACCTAAATACTCTCCGGAAGTATCCTGACAGCACCCTTATCAGCGGAAGCTGCAAACATTGCATAGGCTTTGAGAGCCTGTGAAACATGACGGTCACGATCAACGGGTGAAAAGGCATCCCGCCCCTTCTCCAACTCCTCTGTCCTTCGCCTGGAAAGCTCTTCATCCGAGACAAGAACGTTTATCTTCCGTTTTGGAATATTAATCTCAACTGCATCACCCTCCTGAACGAGAGCGATGGCACCACCAGCCGCTGCCTCGGGTGACACATGACCAATGGAAAGTCCCGATGTACCTCCTGAGAAACGGCCATCGGTGATGAGAGCACACTCTTTTCCAAGGTGGACTGATTTGAGATAGGAAGTGGGATACAACATTTCCTGCATTCCAGGCCCACCCTTGGGGCCTTCGTAACGGATAATCACAACATCCCCTGCCTTGACGGTACCATCAAGAATAGCCTCACAGGCAGCTTCCTGTGAGGAATAGACTTTAGCAGTTCCCTGAAAATCAAAAATAGACGGATCAACACCGGCCGTTTTCACGATACAACCGTCGAGTGCAATATTCCCGTACAATACTGCCAGCCCGCCATCCTTACTATAAGCGTGTTCCACATCACGGATACACCCATCAGCCCGATCGAGGTCTGCGCTCTCGTACATACTTTGCTGTGACCCCATAACAAGATTCCGTCCATTTTGCGCAGGAGCACTGAGATAGAGTTTACGAGCCTCTTCATTACAGCTTTCGGCTGCCACATCCCAGCCTTCAAGAATAGTTTTAAGGGTTTTCCCTTCAACTCGACTGACACTGCTGTCAATCATTCCGGCCCTGTCGAGTTCTGCAAGAATTGCCATAATACCACCGGCCCGATTCACATCTTCCATATGATAATGCGAAGAAGGTGCAACTTTACAGAGGTTTGGTATTCTTCGTGACAGTGCATCAATATCAGCCATGCTGAAATCGACTTCAGCCTCTTTAGCAATAGCCAGAAGATGCAATACCGTATTTGTCGAACCACCCATGGCAATATCCAGGGTCATGGAATTTAAAAAGGCAGCGCGAGTTGCAATGTTGCGCGGCAGCACCGAGGCATCTTCCCTGTTGTACCAGGCATCGGTCATATCAACTATACGTTCTGCTGCACGCTCAAAAAGGTTCATCCTGTTTGCATGGGTGGCAACAATGGTCCCGTTTCCAGGCAGCGCCATTCCAAGCGCCTCATTCAATGAGTTCATGGAATTTGCAGTGAACATCCCGGAGCATGAGCCACAGGTTGGGCAGGCACAGCGTTCCACCACATCAACCTCGGCATCACTCACCTCGCGGTCTGCACCCATTACCATGGCATCCACAAGGTCATAGCGTTTTTCACCATCAACCCCCGCCTCCATTGGGCCACCGGAGACAAAGATCGTTGGGATATTGAGTCGCATCGCTGCCATCAGCATGCCCGGAGTAATTTTATCACAGTTGGAGATACAGATCATGGCATCAACGGTGTGGGCATTACACATGTATTCCACACTGTCGGCAATAAGTTCCCGTGACGGCAGAGAGTACAACATTCCAGCATGGCCCATGGCAATACCGTCGTCGATGGCGATGGTATTAAATTCCGCCGCAAAACACCCACGTTCAGCGATCCGTTTCTTCAGGTGCTGGCCTATTTCGTGCAGGTGTACATGACCTGGTACAAACTGGGTAAAGGAATTGACTATGGCGATAATTGGCTTGCCAAACTGCTCTTCCTTAACCCCGTTGGCACGCCAGAGACTGCGGGCTCCAGCCATTTTCCTTCCTTGGGTCGTTGTATTGCTTCGTAATGGGATCGTCATGAGATTATACCTCTGTGCTCACTTATCTTTCTTTAATAAATAAAAAAAATTGAATTTCTTGTCTCTTTCATGACAATATACTATGAAAATAGCAGGTGTGTAAAAAAAATTCGGAGAGGATGAATGAAACAGACAGAAATAGACTACTGGATCACATCAATGCTTGAATCCTACGATAATGTTTCCGATTTAAACATTACCGTTGGTAAAACGCTGCAGGTAGAATCTGCAGGTGTTCTTATGCCCGTTGCAGTTTCCCCGCCAATCAAAAAGCTTACGCCCTTTCAGACCGAAGTCTTCGCCCTGAACCTCATTGGTAACAATAAACGTTTGCTGAGAGATCTGGTGGAAAATGGTTCCTGTGATCTCTCATATACCTTGGGAGACAAGGTTCGATTCAGGGTTAATATTTTTACTCAGAAAGGCTACTTCAGTACCGTTCTCCGAAAACTTGAAACCACCATCCCCACCATCAAGGGGATGAATTTCCCTAAATCCTTTAATAAAATGGCCGGAGAATTGAACGGGCTGGTCCTTTTCACTGGTGCCACCGGTAGTGGAAAGACAACTTCACTGGCCGCCCTTCTTCATAAAATCAATATGGACAGGTCGGTTCATGTGGTAACCCTGGAAGATCCTATTGAGTACATCCACCCCCACGTCAAGGCGACCTTCAACCAGCGCGAACTTGGCAATGATTTCAGCACATTTCCTTCGGGGATGCGGGCAGCACTTCGCCAGGCGCCAAAGGTTATTCTGGTCGGTGAGATGCGGGATCGGGAAACTCTGGAAATTGGTCTCACCGCGGCAGAGACAGGCCATCTTGTCCTGTCCACCCTCCATACCATAGATGCAGGCCAAACCATCAACAGAATCCTAGGTATGTTTGAACAGGAGGAACAACCACAAATCAGGAATCGTCTGGCGGACACCATCCGCTGGGTCGTCGGCCAGCGCCTTCTACCAAAAGTAGGAGGCGGTCGGATAGCTGCCATGGAAGTCCTCTGTACCAGCCTGCGAGTAAAGGATCTGATCTTGAATGGTGAGGATGAGGAAAAAACCTTTTACAAGGTTATTCAACAGGGATCAGCCATGGATATGCGAACCTTTGACCAGCACATCCTTGAACTCTACGAGTCCGAATTGATCACTGAAAAAACCGCCATGCGCTACTGCTCATACAGAAATGAAGTCTCTCGCGGACTCGACACCATCAAGGCTTCACGCGGTGAGGCTACGTCATCATTGTCTGGGCTGGCCATGGAAGAAGAGGCGGAACCCACCCGCTGGTAAAGAGGAATGCGATGATCACTATATGCAAAAACTGCAACAAAAAGCTAACGCTCAGCAATAAAATTAAAAAAGGGATTGCCCAACTTGCCCCTGGCCGACTCCTGCGTCTTCCGTGCCCACAATGCGGCAAAGCCATTGTGCTGGACGCCACTAGTATTGCTTCTGAAAATAATCCGTCACGGACTCTGCCTAAAAAACTAATCAGGCCACCATCTCCTCCTGACATCAGCTGGCTCAAGGAAGGAGTATTTGAAGAGGAAGAGGTTGTTGAAGACATCCCTCAAACCTTGATTCTCATTCAACCCGGCCCGGATCGGGACAAAGTGACGGAAGCCGTAGAATCCATAGGCTACCAGGCAAGCTTTGCCGAATCGGACGAAGAGGCCATTGGGAAGATGCAGTTTGTAAACTATGCAAGCGTTATCCTCCACACAGACTTCAGAGACGGAACACTGGAAGAATCCCCCTTCCACCAGTTCATGTGCGATATGTCCATGCTAAAGCGCCGTTTTATCTTTTACATTCTCATAGGGTCTGAGTTTTCAACCCTCTATGATCTCGAAGCCCTGTCAAACTCAGCTAACCTTGTAGTCAACACCGAGGAAATTCCAGAGCTCCTGACGATTCTCCGCAAGGCCATTCCGCGCTATGAGGAACTTTTCGGTTCCTTGATGGCAGAATTAAACGCCTACAGTGGCTAGCCTACAGCAGGAGATGCGGATTTGCAGGTGATCACCCATGGGGCGATTGCAAGGCAAACAAGTCGGCTGTTAATCGAATTCTTTTTGAGATCAAGAAAAGAAATGATATGATTTTTCTAAGGACATCAACCTGACTTTTTATAATTCTTGCAACTACCCCAACAGGAGACGCCATGCTTACAGCCTCTGAGATTATGACCAAAGATGTTATTTCCGTTCACCCGGAAACACCGGTCGCCCAACTTGCAACACTTCTCACCACCCACAATATCAGCGGTGTCCCGGTACTTGATGATGACAACAATGTTATTGCGGTGGTTACCGAAAGTGACCTCATCGATCAGTCGAAAAAGCTCCACATTCCTACCGTTGTTACAATCCTTGACTCTGTTTTCTATCTGGAAAACCCCGACAAGATGGAAGCTGAAATGAAAAAAATTGCTGCAACCAGAGTTGCTGAAATTTGCAGCGGCACCCCCAAGACCATATCTCCTGACACCCGCCTTGATGAAATAGCAACCATAATGGCTGAAGATAACATCCATACACTTCCTGTTCTGGATGAGGGGAAACTTGTCGGTATTATAGGAAAGAAAGATATTATCAAGACACTTATCAGCTGAAAAGTGGTACAGGAACGAAGCAGTCCCGAAAGCGCAATACCGTCCTAACTCCGCATGGTTTCATCTATAAACATGCTTTAATTTTTTTTCACCTGCCCCCAAGAAGTTCTTGTCTTTCCATTCTTCTTTTGCTATAAAGTAGTGTTTTACCGAACAGCAAGGTTACAGTTTCACACTGTGACCTTTCTTTTTTTCAGAGTCGATGGAAGCATCGGCAAACTAATAACCTTAACACCTGGCCGTATATACTAGGCCGCAATAAGAGTAGAAACCATGACAGAGGAACTTAACCAAACAACCCAGGACAACGACGAAGAGATGAGCTTTGCGGAACTCTTCGAAATGGAAGAAAACAATACAGTGGTTAACGTCGGCGACGTTACCATCGGTACCATTATTGGCACCGTGGACGACTACGTCCTTGTAGATGTCGGAGACAAGGCAGAGAGCTATATTGCCAAATCCGAATTCCAACTTGACGATGACATTCAATTTAATGTCGGCGACACCTTTGAAGTATTCGTAGAACGCCGCAAGGACGAAGGCGGTCTCCTGCTGTCACGGGAAAAAGCCATAGCTATCAAAGTATGGGAAGATATAGCAAAAATTCAGGAAGAAGACGGTACCATCGAAGGAAAAGTTGAAAATCGCGTCAAGGGCGGCATGTCCGTCAACATCGGTGTCCCCGCGTTCCTCCCCTATTCTCAGATAGACCTTCGACCTGTTAAAGATCTCGATGCTCTGATTGGAGAATCTTTTGATTTCAAAATTCTCAAATTTAACCGTAAACGCAACAACGTGGTTATTTCTCGTCGTGCTATCCTCGAAGAGGCTCGCTCCAAACTGCGTGAGAAAATGCGCTCGGTTCTTGAAGAAGGACAGATCATCAAGGGAGCAATCACTAATATCACCGATTACGGTCTCTTTATCGACATGGGTGGCATGGACGGTCTCTGTCATATCACCGACCTTTCCTGGGGCCGCGTTTCCCATCCCGCAAAACTGTATAAGGTTGGCCAGGAACTCGAAGTCAAGGTTCTCAAGTACGACAAAGACCACGACAGGGTATCCCTTGGTGTTAAACAGCTTAAAGCTGATCCATGGGCAACCGTTGCCGAGCGTTTCCCAATATCTGAGAAAACCGTGGGTAAGGTTGTTTCCATCACCGATTATGGTGTTTTTGTAGAGCTTGAAGAGGGCGTTGAAGGCCTGATTCATGTTTCAGAGATGACATGGTCCAAGAAGCCACGTCACCCATCCAAAATGGTAGCTGTTGGTGACGAGCTTGAGATCATGGTCCTCAACATCGAGCCTGAAACCAAACGTATCTCACTCGGAATGAAACAACTCCTTCCAAACCCCTGGGATCTGGTTACCGACAACTACCCAGTTGGTTCTGTTATCGAAGGAAAAGTCAAAAACATTACTGACTTTGGTATCTTTATTGGAATCGAGGAAGGCATTGACGGACTTATTCATGTATCCGACCTTTCCTGGACTGAGCGTATCAAACACCCCTCCGAGAAATACTCCAAGGGCGAGACCATTCAGGCCGTTGTCCTGAAGATCGACAAAGAGCACGAGCGCTTCTCATTGGGCATTAAACAGCTTGAGCCCGATCCATGGCAGGCTGCTTACAACAACTTTCCTTCAGGAACCATCATTGAAGGAAAGATCACCAACGTCACCGACTTTGGTGTCTTTGTTCAGCTCGAAGAGGGAATCGAAGGACTTGTTCACGTCTCTGAAATCTCCAAAGATAAGGTCAAGACTCCAGTTGGAATGTACGAAGTGGGCGACACTCTGAAAGCAATCGTCATCAATGTTTCTGCCAAAGACAGGAAGATCGGCCTTTCCATCAAAACTCTTGAAGAGGATGGAGAAGAAGGTGCTGCTGAGAACTACGCCAAGAAGAAAGAAGAGGCAGAAGCTGCTGCTCCTTCCACCTTCGGCGACCTGCTCAAAGCTGCTGCTGCTGACGATAACGCTGAGGAAAGTTCCGAAGAAAAGTAACCCAACTTTCCGTTGCAGGCCAAACAGGTTGTTTTACCGGGAGAGAATTCTTTCCGGTAAAACAACTTTTTTTATTTTTATCGCTCTTACAGACAACTAAGTCATAATCATGCTAAAAAAAGAACTTGTCAATGAAGTAAGCAATGAACTGTCTCTCCATAAAAGTGATGTAACCACAGCACTCGATATTATGCTGAACACCATGGAAGATGCCTTGAAAGAAGATCGTCGCATTGAGCTTAGGGGATTTGGCAGCTTTGCCGTGAGAAAACGTAAAGCACGTAGTACCAAAAACCCTAAAACCGGAACAATTATGAATATTCCGGAACGCAAAACCATTCATTTTACCATGAGCAAATCCTTAAAAGAAGCGCTCATCAAAGAGTAAGGGATCTGGGGGATCAGAAGTATCCGGGACAACAATCCACTGGGAGTATTACAGAAAAGGGGTGACATCCCCCTTACCCTCCCTGAGAACCACTGGATCGTCTCCCGTAAGGTCTATAAGAGAAGAAGGATCAGAAAAGACTTCACCACCATCAATAACCAGGTCCAGCAGTTTTCCATACAAACATTCGATATCATATGGATCCGAGGCAACAGTATCATCCTCATCAGCGGGAAGCGAAGTGTTGATAATCGGATTCCCCAGGGTTTCAAGAAGCATCTGACAAATTGGATTCTCCGGCACTCTGATACCAACGGTTTTCTGCTTTGTGGACATGGCCTTTGGAACCAGTTTTGTTCCTGGAAGGACAAATGTATATGGACCCGGAAGATTTCGTTTCAGAAGCCGATAGGCGATGTTGGAAACATGGGCATAGTTGCTGATATTTGTAAGATCTGAACACATAAAGGAAAAAGGCTTCCCCTTTGGTCTGCGTTTTATCTGCTCAATTCTTTTTACTGCCTTCTGACAGGAGAAATCGCAGCCAATTCCATAACCCGTATCCGTGGGATAACAGATAATATCTCCACGCTTCAGGCCATCGACGACCTGTTGTATTAATCTTTGCTGGGGGTTATGTGGGTTTATTGCAAGCAGCATGAATATTTTCCTCTATTCTGGTTTGACTTACCTCTAGTAGAGCACATATAGCTATGGAAGGCAAAACCTAATAGTATTTGATCTTTTCCGGTTCAATGCTAAAATAGTCCCAGCATCTGTGATAACGGTAAACTGGTGCTCCGGGCAGTCACCCTATTAAAGGATGGGAATTTTATACAAAAAGAAAACTATCTCAAGATATGAATCCCGTACCTGCTCCACAAACCGTATCGGATAGAATACGATTTATTTTTATCCTCTATTTCGTCCTATTTTTTTAATTTGAATTTTGACTTAGGAGCTCTCATGTTATCTGATAATATAGAAACCGCACTCACCTTTGACGACCTGCTTCTCTGTCCTCAAGCCTCACAGGTTCTTCCCAACGAAGTCTCTCTTGCCACCAGCCTTACTCAGTCCATCAAGCTGAACGCTCCACTGATCAGTGCTGCAATGGACTCGGTCACCGAGCACCGTACGGCCATTGCCATGGCCCGTGAAGGCGGTCTGGGTATCATTCATAAAAACATGACAATTGATGAACAGGCCATAGAAGTCGAACGGGTCAAGAAATCAGAATCTGGAATGATAGTTGATCCGATCACCGTAAAGGAAACCCATTCCGTGGGTGAAGTGGAACAAATCATGGCCAAGTACAAGATCTCCGGCCTTCCAGTGCTCCGGGACGGGAAGCTGGTGGGAATCGTCACCAACCGTGATCTGCGCTTCGTTTCAGACAATGGACTACGCGTGGGCGATGTAATGACTTCCAAAAATCTGGTTACTGCAAAAGTTGGCATTGATCTTGAGCATTCAAAAGCCCTGCTCCATGAACACCGTATCGAGAAACTTCTCGTTGTCGATGATAACGGTAAGCTCAGCGGTTTGATCACCATTAAAGATTTGGAAAAAATAAAAAAATATCCACTCGCCGCCAAGGATGGTATGGGCAGGCTTCTTGTTGGAGCAGCACTTGGGGTTGGCAGTGACATCGAGGCCAATGCTCAGAGACTGATCGATGTTGGTGTTGATGTGGTGGTCGTAGACTCAGCACATGGTCATTCCCAGGGTGTACTGGATGCGGTGGCGAAGATTCGGGGTACCTTTCCCAATCTGCAGATCATTGCCGGAAACGTTGCCACCGCGGAGGGTACGGTAGCACTAATCAAAGCCGGGGCCAATTGTGTAAAAGTTGGCGTAGGCCCGGGTTCCATCTGTACTACACGCATTGTGGCAGGTGTTGGTGTTCCGCAGATGACAGCCATTCAAAAGGCCGTTGCCGCCGCCGCCAAATATGATATCCCTATAATTTCAGACGGTGGCATTAAACATTCAGGAGAACTGGCAAAGGCCATCGGTGCAGGGGCACATACCATTATGATCGGCTCTTTGTTCGCAGGAACCGATGAGACCCCTGGCGAAACCTTCCTCTACCAGGGACGAACCTATAAAGGATATCGTGGTATGGGATCACTTGGGGCCATGCGTAAAGGTTCTTCGGATCGTTATTTTCAGTCTGAAGTTTCCAGCCAGTCTAAACTTGTCCCCGAGGGCATTGAAGGAAAAGTTCCCTATCGTGGGCCGCTTGCCAATGTTATATACCAGCTCCTTGGTGGATTGCGGTCCGGCATGGGCTATGTCGGAGCCGCAACGATTGAAGAACTGCGGCAAAAGGCAAAATTTGTTCAGATTTCCGCCTCCGGACTGCGGGAATCCCATGTCCATGATGTTATTATCACCAAAGAAGCTCCCAACTACCGTACAGCATAAAGAAGACGAACTCCTATGAACATACATGATGAAAAAATCCTGATCCTTGATTTCGGTTCCCAGACCACCCAGCTCATCGCCAGACGAATTCGTGAGCAGAAAGTCTACTGCGAAATCCATCCCTTTTCCACGCCTCTTGAAACCATTAAGGAGATGAATCCCACGGGTATCATTCTCTCAGGTGGTCCACGCTCCGTCTACGATGCTGATGCCCCTCTCTCTGATCCTGGTCTTTTTGAACTTGACCTTCCCATCCTGGGAATCTGTTACGGGGCCCAGCTGATGATGCAGCAACTAGGCGGTAAAGTTGAAAATGCTGACAAACGCGAATTTGGCAAAGCCAACCTGACGGTCCAGTTCACCGAAGGACTGTTTGCAGGACTTGAGACAGGAGTTCCACAACATCAGGTCTGGATGAGTCATGGTGATCGTATTGAAGTGGTAGCAGAAGGCTTCGAAACCACGGCCGTCAGCGATCATTCTCCCTGTGCAGCCCTCAGACACCGTTCAAAACCCTTTGTTGCAGTGCAATTTCACCCCGAAGTAGTTCATACCCTTATCGGAACGGATGTTTTGCGCAACTTTATTTTCGGGATCTGTAACTGCAGTCCCAACTGGACCATGGCCTCATTTATTGAGTCCACTGTAAAAGGAGTCCAGGAAAAAGTTGGCGACAACAAGGTTATCTGTGCCCTCTCCGGTGGTGTTGATTCTTCAGTAACAGCCGCCCTGGTTCATAAAGCCATTGGTGACCAGCTCACCTGTATCTATGTTGACAATGGTCTCATGCGTACTGGGGAGAGCGAATCCATTCTTCGCTTCTTCAGGGAAAAAAGCCAGCTCAACGTCATTGCGGTGGACGCCGTAGACTTCTTTCTCAATGAGCTTGCAGATGTGCTTGACCCTGAAATCAAGCGCAAACGAATAGGTCTTGGCTTCATTAAGATATTTGAAGAAGAGGCTGCAAAACTCGGTGAGGTGGATTTTCTGGCCCAGGGTACCCTTTACCCGGATGTCATCGAGTCCGTTTCATTTATGGGTGAGGCTCCCATAAAATCCCATCACAATGTTGGTGGATTACCAGAAATCATGAAGCTTGATCTTATCGAACCACTTCGTGAACTGTTCAAGGATGAGGTTAGAGAACTAGGCCTTGAACTTGGACTTCCTGAAGAAGCCATCTACCGCCAGCCCTTTCCCGGCCCAGGATTAGGAATCAGGATCATGGGTGAAGTCAACAGAGAACGCCTGAACATTGTTCGTCAGGCCGATGTCATAGTGCTTGAGGAAATGAAAAAGAGCGGCTGGTACCGCAAGGTATGGCAATCCTTCGCTGTTCTCCTTCCGATTCAGACCGTCGGCGTCATGGGTGACGGCCGTACCTATGAAAATGTCATCGCTCTGCGTTCCGTTGATTCCAGGGATGCCATGACTGCAGACTGGTCCAAAATCCCCTATGATCTGCTTGGAGTTATCTCGACCCGGATCATTAATGAAGTACGTGGTGTAAATCGTGTTGTTTTTGACATTTCGTCCAAACCTCCCTCCACCATTGAATGGGAGTAATAGAGTTGGCTGAAGACTGAATCCCCTTCTGCCTTCTATCTGAGAAATGCATTCAAACACCCTCTACATAGCATCCCTTGAACCCGAGGCAGGAAAACTTGTCGTTACCATGGGGATCATGGAATTTCTCAGCCGCTCCGTAGGAAATGTCGCTTTTTTTCGGCCGGTTATTGATACCGAGAGAGATATCGACCCCGACATAAACCTGATCCGTGGCCGTTACTGCCCCAATATGAGCTATGAAGAAAGCTACGGTTTTCAGGCTTCAGAAGTAAAAAGCTTTGTGGCAGAGGGGCGGATAAAGTTTTTTCTGGAGGAACTGCTCAACAAGCTTACCCGCCTCAAAGAACAGTACGACTTTGTCCTCTGCCAGGGCCTGAATGCTACATCCTTCCTCTCCGCTTTTGATCTCGACATCAACATGGAGATAGCCAAAAATCTCGGATGCCCTTTTATTGGTGTTATCAATGGCATGAACCAAACTTCCCGCGACATCGCCAAAGAAATACAGATTACAGAAGCTGCCATCACTGAATCCGGTTGCACCCATTTTGCAACCTTTGTGAATCGTATGGCCAAAGATACTCTGGGAGTACTTGAAGTAGAACTCGATGACCCCGACGAAGCATCGGGTGCTCCGGTCTTTCTTCTGCCTGAAAATGAAGAACTGGACAAACCCTCACTCGCTGGTATTTGCGACGCTCTTGGCTGTGCCAACATCCTCGATCGTAGTGATGGTATGGATCGTATCGTCAAGCAGTTCAAAATCGCTGCCATGACCATGGAGCACTTCCTTTCCCATGTGGAAGACGGTGATCTGATCATTGTCCCCGGTGACCGTGATGATATTGTTCTTGCCTCAATCTCCACCCTCTTTTCAGCGAATTATCCTAATGTAGCTGGCATTCTCCTTACCGGTGGATTTCTTCCAGGAGCAAACACCATGCGTCTGATCACTGGCCGGGAGAGAATTGTTCCATTGCTCAGTGTCACCACCGACACCTACAGCACGACCAGGAATGTTGCGGCGGTACCTGCCCTCATTAATCCAGGCGATGAACGTAAAATCGCCCTCGCCCTTGGCCTCTTTGAGACCCATGTTAACAGCGAGCGACTGCGAAAGATGACAGAACTCAGCACCACCCCGGAGACAGTCACCCCTATCATGTTTGAATATGGGCTTTTCGAACGGGCACGTTCTGCCAAGAAGCATATTGTCCTTCCGGAAGCCAGTGATGAACGGATCTTACGGGCAACAGAAATATTACTCCGCCGCAATGTGGTGGATATCACCCTGCTGGGAAAACCTGAAGAAATAACAGCTCATGCTGCGTCACTGGGACTCGACATCAAAAAGGCCAGGCTCATCGACCCTTCAACTTCGGAGCTGACCGAAGAATTTATCCAAACCTTTTACAAGCTGCGGAAACACAAAAATATGACCCCGGATGGCGCCCGTGATGCCATGAGCAACCTCTCCTACTTTGGAACCATGATGGTCTACGAGGGAATGGCAGATGGAATGGTCTCAGGTGCCATACACACCACCGCTGACACCATTCGTCCTGCCCTGCAGATTATCAAGACCATCCCTGGAATATCCGTGGTTTCCTCAGTCTTTCTCATGTGCCTTGACACCAGAGTACTTGTCTATGGTGACTGTGCCGTAAATCCCGATCCCAATGCCGCACAACTTGCAGAGATAGCAATATCTTCCGCTGACACTGCGACAACCTTTGGTATTGAGCCACGGCTTGCCATGCTCTCCTATTCAACTGGAGCCTCCGGCAAAGGTGTCGATGTTGAAAAAGTACGCACTGCCACAACAATGGCCAGGGAAAAAAGACCAGATCTTCTCATTGAAGGCCCTATTCAGTATGATGCCGCCATTGATCTGGCTGTAGCTAAGACGAAAATGCCAGACAGCCTGGTTGCAGGCCGTGCAACGGTTTTCATTTTCCCAGACCTCAACACCGGCAACAACACCTACAAGGCCGTACAACGATCTTCGGGTGCCGTAGCAATCGGGCCTGTCCTCCAGGGGTTAAAGAAACCGGTCAATGACCTCAGTCGAGGCTGTCTCGTCGCCGACATCGTGAACACCGTGGCCATTACTGCCATTCAGGCGCAATCCATCCAGACCTGAATTTTTCATCAAGGAAAAATAAATATCCTCGCTTATGAAGACTGAAGAGTATCTTTTCATCTCCAGGGAAGCATCATGACACTAATTAAATGGAGAGACTCCTATTCTGTCGGAGTCGAGAAATTTGATAAGCAGCACAAAGTGCTTATTGAACTACTCAACGATATCTTCATCATCGTACGGGAAAATCAAAGCGTGGACCACCTTGGCCTTGTTCTGTATAAACTTGTTCAATACACCCAGGAACATTTCAGAGACGAAGAAGAAGCGATGGCGGCGGCGAACTTCCCCAAACTGGATGAACATAAGGCAAAACACGGCAAACTACTGAACGAAGTAACAACTTACCAAAAACGCCTGGAAGCTAATGACGAAAAGCTGATACCGGAATTTTATCAGTTTGTCAGGGAATGGCTGCTCGAACATATACTTGAGGATGACATGAAATATAAACTGTTCCTTGGAACAGGCAGCACCACTCCTTCAGGAAACACCTCGGGATAATTCCTCTCCTCCCCTTTTTGTTCAGAGCCCATACTTCCGAGTCGATATCCCCCACCTGCTTTCTCGCTCGATCTCACATCTGCGGTCATTCTCAACTCGTAAGTAATCCGGGCCCAGCTTGAAAATCATTGATACAGTACTTGATAATACTTTCACAATGGATTGCACTGGTATTGAGAAAGGGGATTCTCCCCATATCTTCAGTGAGAAGCAGCGGCAACTCAGTACAGCCAAGAATTACAGAATCTATTTGTTGCTGCTCCTTCATTCTTTTGATGATGGCCAGGAGCTCATCACGGGTTGAGTCTTTGATGATTCCCAGTTCAATTTCAGAAAACAGTCTGTGATGGATAAGCTGCTGTTCTTCAACTGTTGGCACAACCACCTTAATTCCTTCCAAAATAAAAGGCTTTTTGTAAAAATCTGCCTCCATGGTGAGACTGGTACCCAGCAGGCCAATTTTCTTGAGCCCCATCGTTTGCGCTCTACTGCATGTTGCTTCAACAATACTCAACAGTGGAAGCGGTGCTTTGGCGCTGACCTCCTCAAAAACGATATGCGGAGTATTGGAAGCCATGGCCACAAAGTCCGCCCCTCCATTGTGGAGAAAACGTATCTTTTCAAGCAACCATTTAATCAGGGCGGGCCAATCCTTATTGGTGACCATCTGCATAAATGCATTGAGATTGGCACTGTAGACAATGATTTCCGGGTATGCCAGCTTGCGGTGTTGGTGGTTGAAAGCACCGATTATTGTTCTGTAGTAATCAAGCGTTGATTCCGGACCAAGTCCACCTAAAATTCCTATTTTTCTCATTGTCTTCAACTGTTAATCCCTCCCAAAAAATGTAAAAGTAGAGTATTTGTAAAAACAATCCCCATCTCGAAAACCACACGTGTACTGTTTTCGTTCATGATTACAAGCGCAGGGCCGGCCTTCTCCCCTCTGCCACCGTTGTTCCGTCAGGAAACTTTTTTATGCCGATGTTCATATAGCCCGCGTGCAGAAGCCAATCGCGTTCGTTTCCACTGCCTGCCACCGCTATATAGAGTGAGGCTCCCGGTTTTAAAAGCATTCGACAAAAACAGAGATCTTCCATAATAGTATCTGCACTACTCTCTTTCTTGCTGTGAGGAGTGTAGAAGATGAAATCAAAATGTGGTTTGCTTCTGAAATTACGTAACCCCCGAGGCAGTTGGGTAATCGCAGAAGAATCACAAATTTCCTGTGCCAGGTTTTTGGTAACCTCATACTTTCCATGGACGCTGAGGATAGTAGCTGCTTGCTTCGCCCTTTGATTGTTTCTGAACCGTAGCTTTTTCATTGTGTACCTGTTTTGTGCTGTGTTGTTGCAGAAGTACAGAGTTTTCGCTCAGTGAAGTCTTGAGAGGAAAATAGTGAGCGCAAGAGCCGTCAGGTAGCAGAAAAGGATTTTTGCAGTGGCATGGAAACACCTCTTTTTTTGCTGAGAAAAAGGCATGTGGATATCCATCTGTTTCGCCTCCCAACTACTGCTGTCTTCTGTCTGTAACAACTGGAACAACAAGAGCAACGCTTGCCCCTTAGTGTATTTTTTCACTGATTCCACCTCCCCATTGTTGCCTCAACTCCGTTGACGCCTTAATCATTTTTCTTTGCATCATTATAACTGGAGTGGTAAACAAGAACAGATACAGAATTCAAAAAATATTACCATAACAGATTCAATATGGGCGGTAACGGTATGGAATATCACTATGTAAAATTAGCAAACACTCTCGAACAACAGATTCTGGCCGGAGAATATCTCGCTGGAGAGAAGCTTCCTTCACTACGAAAACTGCAGGCTGCGACAGGGCGCTCGATTTCCACGATTTATCAAGCCTACGAAGAATTGGAACACCGGGGGCTGGTTGAAGTACGGGAGAAATCCGGTTTTTTTGCCAGACCTCTGCTAAATGATATCCTGCCCCTTCCCAAGCAAAGCACCTCACCGGTAAAATCACATAAGGTTGCGATAAATGTACTGGCCTCCATGATGCAACGTTCCCTTACAAATCCTGCACTTATTCCATTTGGAGAGGCTGTGTTAGGCAAGACTCTTTTACCGGGGAAACAGATGGCCGCAGCGGTACGTTTGGCTGCCGGCGGATACCACGACGGAAGTTGTAGTGGCTATGGTGCCCCAACAGGCTACAAAAAGCTGCAGCGGGAAATTGCCAAACGGTACCTGGATTTTCCACACAGAGACTATGGCAGTGAGATCATTATTACCCAGGGCTGTATGAATGGGATCGAACTCTGTTTGCGTAGCGTGGCACGTCCCGGAGATACTATTCTTCTGGAGTCACCCACGTTTCTCTGTTATCTCCAGTTGATTGAAGATTTGAACATGCGGGCCCTGGAGCTACCGGCAGACCCGGCAACTGGCCTGAGTCTGGAAAAACTACGGGCAACCCTGGATGAACATGATATCCGGGCGGCTCTCCTTAACCCCAATTTTCAAAATCCCCTCGGTTTTGAGATGGAGGCTGCCAACAAAGAAGCACTGGTGGCCTTATTTGCGAGCCGTGGTATTCCGATTATCGAAGATGGGATTTATGAAAATCTCTACTTTGGAGAACAGAAGCCGCTGCCTTTAAAGCACTTTGATACCCAGGGAATGGTCCTCTATTGTAACTCTTTCTCCAAAGACCTGATGCCCGATCTCCGTATGGGCTGGCTGCTGGCAGGAAAATACCGGGAAAAGGTAAAACGACTGAAATTTAACAATAGTCTGGCAAACTCCCAGTTACTACAAAACGCGCTGGCAACCTTTCTCAAGGGTGGCAGCTATGACAGACATTTGCGTAAACTGAGAAACAACCTTCGCAAACAGGCTGCCGATATGAGCCAATCCATCGGCCGCAATTTCCCGCCTGAATGCAGAATTTCCTCACCCAAGGGGGGGCTGACCCTCTGGGTTGAGCTCCCCGAGAGCGTGGACAGTCTGAAGCTCTTTCGACTCGCTGAAAAAGAGAATATCTCCCTGATGCCCGGCACTCTCTGCTCTGGTACCGGACAATACGATCATTGCATCCGTCTCTGTTATGGACATCCCTGGAATGAACGAATGGAACATGGGCTGAAGACCCTTGGCAACCTGGTAAAATCTTTAGTCAAGACGGAAAAGCACAACAGAAACGAGTCCAATGCGCAGGAGATAGTCGTGGGTCTCAATTCCGATCCGGAGATCAACAGGATTGAGGATATTATACGTATTTTTGGCAGGAGGAACAGCAATCTATCCCTCAGGTTCCATCAGTCCATTTCCGGCAATATCCTCAAACTGGTTGCCAGTGGAGAGTTGCATGGTGGTTTTGTTTTTGGTCAATGTGACGATGAAAGATTTGCGTCGCATTATTTAACCACCTACTATTTGCGCATAGTAGGCCCGACCCAGATGGCGGAAACGATAAGAAATGGGGATTATCGTGATCTGGCAAGACTGCCATGGATAGGGAATCCTGTAGAATGCCCCTATTGTCAACTGATGGAGAATATCTTTCACGACCATGGCTTCCATCCTCAACGGATCATGACTGCCAGTGATGAACCCTCAATCTTGAGCATGATCAAAGCGGGCGTAGGCCTTAATTTTATGCTGGAGAACCAGGCCAGAGCGCTTGCCGAAGAGGAGAGCCTTGTGGTGTGGGAACGGGAGCGTTTCGCCTTTCCCCTCTCTTTCGTCACCCTGGCCAGTGCGCGGGATGACAAACGGGTTATCGAAATCAACAAGGTCATTGAACAGATCTGGTAAAACTTGTGTCAAATCCTGTAATTACGCAAAGTGATATGATCGCCAATGTCATCTTCCAGAACCAGGGCTCTGCAGGAAGATCCCCCTCCTCACTGACTCAGTACAGTCGGCGAAAGGCCGATGCCTTGATCACAGCCACCACTTCGGCGCCCTTACGGAGATCAAGCTCACGGATCGCCTCCGGCACAACCTGGGAGACAAGACTTCTCCCGTTGCAGGCCAGCTCTACCCCGATCCGGTTGCCTTCGCCAAAGACATCGGTCACCCGACAGGCAAGGAGATTACGGGCGGAGGTGGCCACAGGATGCTGTTTGAAGAGGGTAATGTCCTTGGCTCCAAGCTCAAAAACGTTCTCCCCCTCCCCTCCCGGTTCGGTGAGAATCAATTCGGTCCCCCCATCGGTAGGCCCAGAGGTCATCATGCGGCTGCGGAGGCGGCAGGTGAAAAAGGTTGGCATAGCCGCGGTTGCCGGCGACCAGTCCCCGCCGTGCCAGATCTTCCGCCGCCAGACGCTCCTGGAGCCGCCCCTGGCCAAAAACCAGGACTTCATCTGTCATCAGCCGGATCTCCTGCATTGAATGACTGATAAAGAGCAGAGGAATCTCGAACTGGTCAAGGACCGTCCGCAGATAGGGAATAATCTGAAACTTCAACTCCTGGTCCAGGCCGGTCAGGGGTTCATCCATCAGAATAAGACGAGGGCAGGCCAGGACAGTGCGGCCAAGGGCCACCCGCTGCCGCTCTCCACCGGAAAGACTGTTCACCCCCCGCTCCAGGAGATGATCGAGGCCCAATACCTTGATGATCGCCTCCGGCGTACCACGACGCTGATCCGGCGGAGTCCGTTTCCAGCCGTAAAAGAGATTGCGACGGACATTCATGTGGGGAAAGAGGCGGGCGTGCTGAAAGACCACCCCGATCCGGCGCTCCTGCGGGGGAAGGCTGATCTTTTTTTCACAGTCATAGAGGATCTGACCGTCCAGCACAATACGGCCCCGGTCAGGTTTGAGCAGTCCGGCCAGAATATGCATAAAGGTTGACTTACCACTGCCGGAGGGCCCAAATATCCCACATTTTTTCTCGGCCAGGGAAAAGGCCACCTGCAGGGAAAAATTACCGACCCTTTTTGTTATATCCACTTCAAAGAGCATCAGCTACCTCCTGCGGAAGGAACGTGCCGAGGCTTCGCTGACCAGGAGGACCAGGAAGGAAAGGCCGATGGAGACCAGACAGAGCGACAGGGCCATGGAATCTCCCCCAGGGGTGTTGGTATACTCGTAGATGGCCAACGGAATGGTCTGGGTAACTCCGGGAATATTGCCGGCCAGAATGATGGTGGCCCCAAACTCTCCAAGGCTTCTGGCAAACATCAGGGTCATGCCCGCCAGAACGGCCCGGCCGGAGAGGGGCAGGATGACCGAATAAAGGCTGTCCCACCACCTGGCCCCCAGGGTTCGGGCCGCCTGGAGGTACTGCTCATCAATCCCTTCCATGCCGATCCTGATGGAACGGACCAGAAGTGGAAAGCCGACCACGGCCGAGGCGATCACCGCCCCTTTCAGGGTAAAAATGATCCGGAGATCGAAAAACCGGAGCACCGGCCCAAGAGAGCCGGACTGGCCGAAGAGAAGGAGGAGAAGATACCCGACCACCACCGGAGGGAGTACCAGCGGCAAATTCACCACCCCCTCCAGAGCCGCCCGGCCCGGGATCCTGGTAAAGACCAGAAGATAGGCCGCAGCAAAACCGAGAGGAAGCGAGAGCAGGGTCGCGGCAGTGGCCACCTTGAGAGATAGGATAATGGCCTGGATATCCTGGGGAGTAAGAGACATAATATTTACGTTCTCAATCTATTCAGATTGCCGATTCAATCAGTGGGAGGAAGCAACTGTGAAGCCGTATTTCTCCAGAATAGTAACGGCCGCCGGCGTACCCAGATAGGCGAGAAAGGCCTGGGCATCCGGATTCTTCATTCCGGCAAGTGTCAGCCCCAATGGATAGGCAATGGGGTCATGGAGCTCTGCGGGTACGGTCAAAAGGATAACAGCCCGGCGGGCGAGCAGGGCATCGGTCTTATAAATAAAGGCCCCGTCCACCTCGGCGCGATCCGCGTAGAGCAGGGCCTGGCGGACATCCTTGGCCATAACCAGTTTATGTTCTTTTTCCAGTTGCTCGTAGATCCCTGCCACCTGCATGGCCTGGGCCGCATACTGTCCGGCAGGCACACTCTTCGGACTCCCTATGGCTATACGGGAAAGAGTGGCGACTCCCCCCAAATCGTGAACCAGAGTATCCTCGGCTCCGACAAAAACCAGAGAATTCCTGGCAAAAATCCGAACCGTTTCCGGAACAACCTGTTTTTCTTTGAGAAGGTAATCCATCCATTTTTTATTGGCCGAGACATAAAGGTCGGCAGGAGCCCCTTGGACGATCTGTTTGGCCAGAGAGCCGGATGAAGCGAAATTAGGAAGAATGGCAATCCCTGGATGTTCCTTGATAAATTCTCCGTTCAGTTCCTTGAAGGCATCAGTCATACTGGCCGCCACCGAAAGCCGGATCTCCCCCCCGGCCAGGGCCTGGACAGCTGTGGCGCAAAGCGCCAGAAAAACGAATACGAGTAGTCTTGCTTGCCTTTTCATCACGATTTCTCCTTATTGCTCTTATTTATCCTGTAGACCAACGGACAGAGTTTGGGCCTTTACCGGGGTCACGTCTCCCTGTACAACTAGCCGCCTTACTTGTTCTTTTGCACAAAATATGCCATTCTCTCTTTTCACCCACTGCCCCAGTGGCTACCGGACGTGGCCGGGAAAAGACACCTCCTTCTTGCTGGATCTGACCGACAGCATCCGTCCCGACACTACCTTTTTGTCACATCTGTAACAAAAAGGTGGAACATGCTCCATTCTCCAGATTCCAATCCTCTATCACATTTCGATATATTAAACAAAATATAACGATGGAGAAAAAAAAGGCTCCCAGGAAATGACTGTCTGAAAACACTCTCACCAGGGGAGCTCCATTGTCTCTTCGGCCAGAAAATTCGCCAGCCGCTCCTGCAGGGCGGCGAACCGAGTCAAAGCCTCTTCACCGGCTGTAGTGACCCGGGCCCCACCACCGCCCTTCCCTCCCTTACTGGTTTCCACCAAAGGGAAAGGGGCCTGACGATTCATGGAACTAATCAGATCCCAGGCGTGCTTGTATGACATTTTCATGGACCGGGCTGCCGCGGAAATAGAACCATATTCCCGGACTCGCTGCAGAAGCACTACTCGACCGACGCCGAGAAAAGTCTCTCCGTTATTTTCAATCCAGATCCTGCCATTACAGGAATACCCTGCAACAACCTCTTTCTTCTTATGGGCTCGATGCTTCTTCATGAGTCGCTATATAAAACAAAATACATCGAATAGCAAGAACAATTCGCTGATCCCTTCTAATGACCGGGCCAACATACATTGCCATCATCCATCAGTGGGTATGGTGGCCGAAACTTCTCAGAGCTGAGGCTACATGAGGGATCAGGGGACAATAGCCGGAAGCGTGACAATAAATTCACGAATTTCATCTCGGACCCGGCTGTAATGCTTGAGGGCCTCATCTTCGCTTGCGGCATTTTCAGCTAATTTCGGAGGGTCGTCAAAGCCGTGATGGATTACTCTCACAGGGCCGGGAAAAAAAGGACAGTTTTCATCAGCGTGACCGCAGACGGTGATTACCAGATCAAACGCATTTTCGGGCAGCTCGCTGACCAGCTTTGAACGGTGACCGGAAATATCCACCCCGGCTTCGGCCATTGACTTAACCGCCAGTGGGTTGAGACCATGGGTCTCGATACCGGCAGAAAAAGCCTCGATGGTGTTGCCAAGGAGCCTGCGGGCCCAACCTTCCGCCATCTGACTGCGACAGGAATTGCCTGTGCAGAGGAAAAGGACCTTTTTTTTCACTGTTCTGTATCCTCAATAAAAATTTTCAATCCCTTCCTCTTTACATCCTGAATAAATTCCATAACCTTGCTTTTAATCTGGTTTCGGATTTCTCTTACCTTTTCGAGATACGCTTCCACCATCTGGCTTCTGCCGGTATTATGCTCACAAATAAAAAGAACGTTAAATGCATCCATTGTCTTATCTCCAGAATAAAAAGTTAATCATTCGTCTCTGCTGACATGGCAGACACCGGTCAGAGTTTCCCTGGCATGGGGAAAGTATTTTTTCTTGAACCAGAAGGCAACGTTGACCAGGGCGATCAGTACCGGAACCTCCACCAGAGGTCCGATAACCGCTGCAAAGGCCTGGCCGGAATCGATACCGAATACGGCGATGGCCACGGCGATGGCGAGCTCGAAGTTGTTGGAGGCAGCCGTAAAAGAAAGGGTGGTGGCCTGCTCGTATGTGGCTCCCACCTTCATGGACATGAAAAAGGAAACCAGAAACATGACCAGGAAATAGATGGCCAACGGGATCGCAATTCGAACAACGTCAAAGGGCAGCTGAACAATATATTCACCCTTCAACGAAAACATGACGACGATGGTGAAAAGGAGAAACATCAGGGTAAGGGGGCTGATCATGGGGATCAGTTTTTCCTGATACCACTCCTCACCCTTCAGGCGCAGACCGATGAAACGGGTCAACATCCCGGCGATAAAGGGGATACCAAGGTAAATAAAGACTGACTGGGCGATCTGCCCCATGGAAATATCGACCTCCAGCCCTGCAATGCCGAAAATTTTGGGAAGAAAGGTAATGAAGAACCAGGCATAAACCGAAAAAAAAGCACCTGAAAAATGGAGTTGAAGGCGACCAGGCCCGCGCAGTATTCCCGATCTCCCTCGGCCAGATCATTCCAGACAATGACCATGGCGATACAGCGGGCCAGGCCGATCAGGATGAGGCCAACCATATACTCGTGCTGCCCGGAGAGAAAGCTTATCGCCAGGCCGAACATCAGGACAGGCCCGATAATCCAGTTCTGGATAAGTGAAAGCGTCAGTATCCTGCCGTTTCTGAATACCTCATGCAGCTGCTCATAGCGCACCTTGGCCAAGGGCGGGTACATCATGAGAATGAGGCCCACGGCGATGGGTATATTGGTAGTCCCCACCTGAAAGGCGTTGATAAAATCCTTAATGCCGGGCAGAAAATACCCGCTCCCGACGCCAATCAGCATGGCAAGAAAAATCCAGAGGGTGAGAAATCGATCAAGAAAAGAAAGTCTTCTGCCTTCAGCACTCATGGGGAGTCCTCCGATCAACCTGGTTCCGTGACGCAGGTGTCTGCTTTTTTTGTTTTCAGAAACGCTCCCAGGCGATGACGGTCTTCGCGGGCTTGCTCCAAGTGGAGGCAATATTTCTGGAGGAAGTCAAAGAGAGCTTCACGAATCCCGTTATCAGCACTGATGCGATAGTACATCCACACACCGCGGCGCTTCCCTTCAACCAGGTCGGTGTTGCGTAGTATCGCCAGGTGCCTTGACACCGTTGATTGCGGCATATCCAGAGCAGCCTCAAGATCGCATACGCACAGTTCACCGTTTTTTAACAGGAGAAACAGGATCCTCAGTCTGGTCTCATCGCCGACCGTCTTAAAAATTTGTACTGTTTTTTTCATAAATACAATATATCCGGATATGCGGATATATTGCAAACACTTTTTTTGTCGGCGGTGCATGAATTCTAATCTTTTGACTGATAGATTTTTTCTGGTGACCACCGAGCTCTGTCTTGTCACGCCAGTAATCGGGATATGAGAAGCAATCAGGCAACCCACTGAGAACAGGACCTTTCCATTATCTGCTTCCCAGGCGAACCGCTTTTATATGTTGCTGTTTTCCGGGGAGTATTATAGGGTATTTTCATGTAAATCCGGCCGGAATATTGGGAATCATGACCTGTGACGTCCTCTGCGGTGAATATTGTGGAGTAAAAGGGGTGAGAACGGCCCCTCGCAGGCTCCGCGTCAGGCCGTTTTGAGAGAAAAACAGGTTTCTGGAGACCCGTTTTCCCGCTGATCCTTTGCCTGACGGCAAGCAAAATCCGGTCATTTATATGGATCAATTCATCGCCAGACAGCCCATTCTCAATATCCATAAAAAGCTGCATGCCTATGAGCTACTCTACAGGGGGGCAAAGCATTACAGCCTGGACAAGGTAAGCAGTGACCGGGCTACCACCAGTGTTCTTTCAAGCGTTTTTTTGACAAGAGATATCCAGGAAATTTCTGCCTATCGCCCCTGTTTCGTCAATTTTTCTCAGAATTTGATAGAGACCATGCTTCCCACTTCCTTTCCACAATCGCAAATTGTGGTCGAAGTCCTCGAAGATGTCCAGCCCACTCCGAAAGTTCTCGCAGCCTGTAATCGTCTGCGCAGGAGCGGATATACCATAGCGCTCGATGATTTTATCTATGACCGGAAACTTGAACCTCTTATCGAATTGGCAGATATCATCAAGATTGACATCCGGATGACCCCCCTTGATACCATTATTCGGACCCTGAACCTGCTTTCCAGGCATAAGGTGAAGCTCCTTGCCGAAAAAGTTGAAACACTTCAGGAGTTTGAAAAGGCAAGCAAGATGGGGTTCGTATATTTTCAGGGGTATTTTTTCTGTGAGCCGGAGCAGGTACATATCAAAGAACTTCCTGCCAATAAAGCCAGCCTCGTCGCCCTGCTGGCTGAGGTAATTGGAAAAAAAACAACCCTTGAGAAGCTCTACAAAATAATCAGCACTGATCTTGCCGTCACCTACAAGCTTTTGAAGTTTCTCAACTCAGCCTATTTTTATCGTCTGGAAAAGGTGAAAACCGTCAAGCATGCTATCGCCTATCTGGGAGCGAAGGAACTGACGCGTTTTATCATGCTGATCATCATTTCAGAGCTGGCTGTGGAGAAGCCGGGAGAGCTGGTGCGTCTGGTTCTTGTTCGAGCCAAGTTCTGTGAATTACTGGGAAAGTCCTGTTCTTATGCCTGTGACTCCTCGGAACTGTTCGTCCTGGGGTTGTTTTCTCTTTTGGATACCATGCTTGAAACGTCCATGAAAAAGGTTTTGGAAAATCTCCCGGTCAGCAGCATGATCAAGGATGCACTGTTATTGAAAACCGGCCTCTATGCCGATTTCCTCCGGGTGCCCATCGCATTTGAAAAAAACGATGATACCGTTTCCACCGCATTGCTTGCAAAGTTGGGAGTTAACATGGAAAAGGCATCTGAATCGTACCTTGTGGCCATGCGCTATGCCAACGGACTGGTATAATCGGCCATGCCAGTCCCCTCACTCGCCTTTTTCACCGTGGAATCTTTTTCGAATTTCTGATTATTTTCGATATATCTGTTCAGGAAAATCTCCCTCTGAACATGAAATATACGGCACCCACCATGCAGAATCCCGCCCACAGATAATCCAGCTTCAACGGTTCCTTGAGATACAAAACAGAAAAAGGGACAAAGACAGAAAGTGTTATCACCTCCTGGATGATTTTCAGTTGGCCAATGTTAAGGACGGTGTAACCGATGCGATTGGCCGGGACCTGAAAGAGATATTCAAGCAGGGCAATTGACCAGCTTGCCAGGGCCGCAATGATCCAGGGTTTTCCGTTTAACTCTTTGAGGTGGGCGTACCAGGCAAAGGTCATAAACAGGTTGCTACACAGCAGAAGACAAACAGAAAGGATGATCGGGTGCATAAGCTATGATTTCAGGTGTATTGGGTTGCAGTTGAGAACGGAAGGGAGGCAATGTTCTCAAGTATATGTTTGCCACAGCTTTACGGGCGGCAGAGAAAATTTACAAGTAAAAAAGAAGGGGCTGGTAATGATGATGCTTCAATGAACGAAATCAGATCAACCCCGGCCCCCGTCATTGCAAAAAAAACCTCCAGCTTATCTGAGTAGATACGCTGGAGGTTCGCCGTACGGGACTGTATCCCTATGAGTTGTTAACTTCTGTTTACTTTGAAACTTTGACTGTTGCGGGTGCCTTATTTACATATTTAAAAAATACCGGGAAGGCAACAAAGAAAGCCACACAGAGCAGATACTCAATACCTTTGATATGGGTGTAGTAATCAACCAGAGTATGCAGAGGTTTCACCATTCCGATTGCCACCATATACTGTCCGGCAAGTTCGCTCACCGACCAGCCAACCGATGAAAGGGCACTGGTAAGGGCTGCACCAACCCAGAGACACATGATGGAACCGGCTGCGAGAAGTATTCTTGATCCTGTTTTTGATCTATTCTCTTTCATGATATTATCCTTATTTCTCTATTTTAACTTGTGTGTGTTTTTCAGCCGATAACTGCAGTAAGGTATCCCTTGACAACGTTCAAAGGTCCCACGCTTATCATAGCGCTTGCGAGACAGGCAAATCCCCAGATGCCGACAAGGGCTGCCATGGTCATTCCAGCACCGAGTGCAAATGTAGAAGTTTCGTATCCGGCTTTAACCTGAGTAGTTGTGGTAGCTTGTGTGTTTGTATTCATGGTACCCTCCATATAGAATTGATTTGACTTACTTTTTCTTTTCTTTACCCTCTATATAGCAGCTATCATGCCAGTTTCTGTCCTCTCTGTTTCATCTTTGCAATAAAGACGATAATACATTGATTCAACATGACATTTACTGGGATAATCACCAAAACTCCCCTGCGACACTTATGCGCCCTGGCAGTGTGGCAAAACTCGGAACTGTAGTTTTAGGATGAGATTGTGTGGTTTGTGTCCTACGAATGTGTTGCAGGTCTTGCGGATAGGTGTCGCATTACGAAACAGGCAAGGAAACTGAGGAGATATTTAAACTGGGGGAAACTTCATTCTCTGTCAGGAAGTGGCACGATGGTGACAACTCATCCTGGGGCACCAGAATCTGTGGTGAACAGACATCTTAATTTCGGCCATGCGGATTGATTTTGTTCAGTGTTTACGATAAGCTTTTTTAAACAGAGTTTCCCTACGGAAAATCGGATCGGTGAAAAAAAGTACGGGTTGTATACGATGAAAAAAGTTGGGTTTTAAACTTTTCTTCACGCTAACCACGCTATGTCCTGACCATCTAAGCTTTTAGGAAGAAAAACCTTGAGGAGTATATAAATGAAACGACTGTGTATTACCAGAAAACTATTTTTACTTGCTTTCATCGTCTTTTTTTCGCCTCCTCCAGTCTCTGCAACAAATGCTGAACTCACCCTGGCCATTGCTGATTCCACCTGCAGCACCATTAAGCAAGTAGGAAAAATTTTCAGCCGGCAAACCAACATTAAACTCAATTATATCTGCCAGTCTTCAGGATTACTTGTTAAAGGAATTATAGAAGAGGCCATACTCCCTGATTACTTCCTCTCCGCCAACAAAAAATGGATGAACATCGTGGTAGAGGCTGGCTATGTTGATTCTGCCGCAGTAACAACAAACTGGGGGAATCAACTGGTGGTGACTTCTTTTCCATCCAAAACGGGTGATTTACAATTGCAAGGCTTAGCTGACCTGCTCACTCCGTCGGTAGAAAAGGTGCTTATAGGAGACCCGGAAATCGCCCCTTACGGAGCGTACGCCAAACAGGCGCTGGTCAATGCCGATATGTGGGAAAAAATCCAGCCTAAGCTCAAAATTAGTCCCAAAATAAGCCTATCCATTAGATCACTGAAAAAATTAAGCCTGACAACACCCTGCATCGTCGCCTTCTTGTATAAAACAAATATCAGCGACAAAATGCAGATACATTTTGCTGTTCCCCAAAACCTTTATCCTCGGATAAATTATTTTTCGGCACCACTCATAAGGTCTGTACAAAAAACAGAAATGGCACTTTTTCTTGATTTCATCAGAGGAGATAAGGCCTCCTCTATTTTCGAATCCGCAGGTTTTGTTGTTAACTTGCCTGCTCAGAGTCATCACTAAAAGGTCACCATGTCAGAAAAGAGTAAAAACAAAGAGGATCATTTTGCCTTCACCTTACGCAGGGGTTTAGGGAAAAATATTTTTGTCAGTTTCATGGTCCTTGCCCTTATGCCACTTCTTGTGGCCAGCGTCCTGAGTTACCACAACGCCCACACCAGTCTACTCACCAAGGAAGTGAGGAATCTACAGACGGCCTTGTCGCTCCGAGGTCTTTATTTTGAGGCATATTTTCAGGAGCGCCTGGACGACCTGGCACTCCAGGCTGATCTCAGTGACAACATATTTCTCCTTCAGGATTTAAAAGAAAGCTATAACAAAAGTGGCCTCTCTCTCTCTCAGTTTGTTAAATCCTATAACCATACCAGAATTGTTACCGAACACTCTCAGGACCTTCAAGATTTCCAGGAGCGGGCTGGGTACTCGAATATTTACATGATAGACATTGCAGGTGATATCCTCTTTAGCATCACCGCAGAAGAAGATTTGGGCACTAACATTTTTCATGGCCCCTATCATGAGACAGAACTTGCCAAACTCTGCCGTCTCGCCATCGAAACAGGCCATTCTCTCGCCTCCGACCTAACGATCTATGGACCTTCCGGTACTGAGAAAACGCTGTTTACGGCTCAACTGATGGTGAATGATTATGGTGAAGAAATCGGCGTTCTGGTACTGCAAATCGAGTTAAAAAAAATAGACACGCTCATGGCAGATGTCAGTGGGCTTGGCAAAACCGGTCAGATTTTTGTAGTTGGCAACGATAGCACCCTGCGCAGCACCCTTCGCAGCGACAGGACAAAGCAGGTCCTGTCAACTGATGTAAACAACCCGCTGGTTACGAAATGGCTTCAGAGAGAGGTAATTCGCCACGGGGTTGGCCATGAGGAAGCGAGAAAACACCTTCTCCTTGGTGATTTCGAGGGTTCTATCTATAAGGGACAGAGCGGCAACAATGTTCTAGGCATTTCCGCAGATATGGATTCTCTAGGCCAATATGATATGCACTGGCTGATGATTGCTGAAGTAGACGAGGCTGAAGTTTTAGAGGCCGCCAGCAATTTGCAGCACATGCTCATTCTCGTTGTCTCTTTCACCACCCTTTTTATTGTATTCCTGGCCGCTTTTCTCGCCCGGCGAATGATCATGCCGCTAGTGAGTCTTAGCGCCTGGGCAAAACAGGTCTCTACAGGTGATCTCTCTATCCATGAGATGCACCCTCCGTCCAATGAAATTGGCACTCTTTACCAAGCACTTTCCGACATGGTTGGTGAACTGCGAGAAATGATCGATGTTAAAGACCGCGAGGACTGGTTCAAAACCGGGGAAACCGGCCTTGATAAAGAGATGAGAGGAGAAGGAAACATTGCCACGCTTGGCGATAAAATTCTTAATTATCTCTGCCGCTATCTTGAGTTACCCGTCGGCGTGTTTTTTGCCTACGAAAATGAGACTTTAAAATTCACGGCAGGCTATGCTTACAAAAAACAGACAGAAGACGACGACATTGTCTTTGCCTTGGGTGAGGGCCTGATCGGTCAGGCGGCCCGTGACAAGAGAAAAATTTATCTCCGCGAAGGGGCGGCTGAGGAAGCCCACCTGAAAACCACATCGGGCCTTGGTATTGTGAATCTCCGATCTTTATTGATCATCCCTCTGGTGCGCGATGACAACATTCTTGGGGTACTTGAATTTGGCTCCAATCGGATTCTTACAGAAGAGGAAATAAACTTCCTCGAACATGTTTCCGAATCAACAGCAATCGCATTCCAGAGCTCTAATTCCAGGCAACAACTGCAGGTACTCCTCAAACAAACCCAGGAGCAGACTGAGCAGCTTCAGACACAACAGCAAATCCTTGAGGAAAGGAATAAAAAAATTGAGCTGAGCAGCAAGTACAAATCGGAATTTCTGGCTAACATGAGTCATGAACTGCGAACTCCGCTCAACTCCATCCTTCTTCTTTCCAGCCTCATGGCTGACAACAAGCACAACGCCCTTTCAAAAGATGATGTTGAGTCTGTTAAAATTATCAACAAGGCAGGTAACGATCTTCTCAATCTGATTAATGAAGTTCTTGATCTGGCTAAAGTCGAATCAGGCCACATGACGATCGAGATTGACGATGTACAAATTGTTGAGCTCGCCCAGCACATGAAACATCTTTTCTATCCGGTTTGTGAAGACAAGGCGATTGATTTCAAGGTGACCTTAGATGAGAATATGCCAGACACCTTCAGAACCGATCAATCAAGGCTGGAGCAGATACTGAAAAACTTTTTGTCAAACAGCTGTAAATTCACAAAAAATGGCAAAGTATCACTGCATATCGGGAGAGTGGCCACACTTCATCCCGATTTAGCCAGCTCTACACCTGAAGAATTTATGTCACCAGAGAATCTGGCATTTACCGTCACTGATAGTGGGATTGGTATTGCCAAAGAAAAGCAGGATCTTATTTTTGAATCCTTTCAGCAGGCAGATGGCAGTACCTGTCGTCAGTATGGTGGCACTGGCCTGGGCTTGTCGATAAGCCTTGAAATGGCCAAGCTTCTGGGAGGATGTATTGTCATGACCAGCGAACCTGGTCAGGGATCTCAATTTTCCCTCATTGTCCCTACAGAGCAGAACAATGAGGACAATGATTCCCATGGACGAATAACAGCAATACCAAGCAATCAAAGAACTACTTTACCTGTAACAGAGAAGGTGGTTACCCAAAAAAGTGCTGACAATGTTGCCGATGACAGAAAAAATATCCTGAACGATGATCTGGTTTTGTTAATTATTGATGATGATCCTGATTTTGCAACGATTGTCCGTGACGTAGCCAGGAAACAGCAATTTAAGGTTTTGGTGGCTGAAAGCGGTGAGATTGGCCTGCAGCTCATCGAGTTATACAATATAACTGCTATTACTCTGGATATCGGTCTCCCGGGTATGAGCGGCTGGACCGTTCTCAGTCGGCTTAAAGAAGACAGCTCCACACGCCATATTCCTGTTCACGTTATTTCTGCTTCAGATCACGATAATGAGGCCTTAAAAATGGGAGCCTTGAATTTTGTTACTAAACCGATAGATGCTGAAGTACTTATTGACGCATTAGTTCAGTTGCGTGACATGGCCTCTGCCCGAGGGAAAAAGGTTCTTCTGGTTGAAGATGACAACACCCTGTCACAGGTGTTGAAAAATTTCATCATGGCTGATGATATTGAATTCCTTCGGGCATCGACCGGAGCACAAGCTCTTACCATTTTACGAGAAAGTACACCTGATTGCGTCATTCTGGATCTCGGTTTACCGGATATGGGTGGTGAAGAGTTGTTGCGGATAATTAACGACGTGGAGGAACTGCAGAAAATCCCGATAATTGTCTATACAGGGCAAGACCTGACATCACAGCAGAAGGCCTTGCTCGACCAATACAGTCGGACAACAATCTTGAAAGGTCCGTTGTCCCATGAACGCTTGTTGGCAGAGATAACCCTTTTTATGCATCGGGCTGAAAAAGACCTACCTCCTCAGCAGCAGGAGATAGTGCAGCGCTTTTATAATAAAGAACATGTTTTTAAAGGTAGAAAAATTCTCCTGGTTGACGACGATATGCGCAATGTTTTTTCTCTGCGCAAAATACTTTCGGACAAGGACTT
This sequence comes from Desulfocapsa sulfexigens DSM 10523, assembly GCF_000341395.1. GTDB lineage: Bacteria > Desulfobacterota > Desulfobulbia > Desulfobulbales > Desulfocapsaceae > Desulfocapsa > Desulfocapsa sulfexigens. The sequence continues at coordinate 624,140 of NC_020304.1, forward strand.
AGATGTTGTTGTCGGTAAGAATGGCATGGAAGCCTTGGAGCAGTTAAAAAAGAATGATGATATTGATTTGGTACTCATGGATATCATGATGCCTGTTATGGACGGTTTCGAGGCCATGGCCAAAATACGCAAAGAGAAAAAGTTCAAAAATTTACCAATTATTGCCATTACGGCCAAAGCCATGAAGGGAGATCGCAAAAAATGTATTGATGGCGGCGCCAATGACTATCTGGCAAAACCCATTGATACGGAAAGATTATTTGCCATGCTGAGGGTCTGGCTCCACGACCGGGAAAGCAATACAAACATATAAAATAGACGAACCAGGCAGAGCAGACCCACTGCATCTGTACTGATTTATTACTGAGACTGCTAAATGAATACACCTGAAATTCTTGTTGTAGATGATAGAGCGGAAAATCTTCTGGCCATGAAGCGGCTTTTCGAGGATTTTGATGCCGAAATATATGCCGTCTCATCAGGAAATGATGCTTTATCACTCGTTCTTGATCATGACTTTGCCCTCATTTTATTGGATGTCCAGATGCCAGACATGGATGGCTTCGAAACAGCGGAAATGATCCGTTTATCCGACGACAAAGCACATATCCCTATCATTTTTGTGACGGCTATCAGCAAAGAACAACAACATGTGTTCAAGGGATATGAAAGTGGGGCAGTTGATTATATTTTCAAGCCTGTGGACGGGAAAATTCTCCTCAGCAAAGCTGCCTTTTTCCTTACTCTTTACAGGCAAAAACAGGAATTACAACAGCTGATAGAAGAATTAAACCAGTCTAAAGAACTCATCAAAAAACAAAATGAAGCATTAAGCCATCTGGCATTGCATGACGACCTTACCGGTTTATACAATCGCAGGCATTTTAACACCATGCTGAAACAGGAATTTTACCGTAGTGAGCGTTATGGTAGCGACCTCGCCATTCTGATGCTCGACCTTGACCATTTCAAGAAGGTCAATGACACTAAAGGGCATGATTTCGGTGATTTTGTCCTTAAAGAGTTTGCACGAAGAATGAAAGAAACAAGTCGGCCCACAGACCTGGTTTTTCGTTTCGGGGGCGAGGAATTTATCATTCTCCTGCCTCAGACCGACCTGGCAGGAGGCATACAGGTTGGAGAAAAAATTCGCAAAAGCTGTGAAAAAGAAATGTATAGCAAGGGGCCACTAGAACTTTCGGTGACCACAAGTATTGGGGCAGCAGCAATCCATAGCAATAAGCCGCAAAAAACTGGTGACTTGATTCAAATGGTCGATATGGCATTATATCAGGCAAAAGATGGTGGTCGGAACAGGGTTGTCGGTTATAGAGGGGCAAAAACAAGTATATAGATGGAAACAGGATTATTCAGTGCGAATCAACGGTTGTGAAGAAAATTCTTACAGTACCACACGTAAGATTAGTCATTTATTAAAAGCAAAGGACACTCGACAGTGATGTACAATACAAAATATCTACTATTGACAACCTGTTTTTTTCTCCTTTTTGTGCCATTATCCACATTCGGAAAATGTATTGAGGGGGACATTTGTCACGCCCCAAGGAAGTAAATACGTTGGAGACTGGGAAAACGGCAAGAAAAACGGAGATGGCACCCTGACATCTCCAGATGGCTATCGGTATGTCGGCACCTTCAGCAATGACCGACCAGATGGGTTGGGGATATTGACTTTTGCTGATGGTAGAAAGTATCAGGGTGAGTTCAGGGATGACAAGCCACACGGCCAAGGCATTTTAACCCTGCAGAACGGAGCCAGGCAAGAAGGTACATTCAGAGACGGTATATACGTAAATGGCCAGAACTGAAGAACAACCAATCAGAAAGCTTACCACAAGTTAGTCAATCTGCAATTCTGAATCTTTGCAACCGCCACCACAGCGACACAAAAGAGGAGGTGGTTTGTGATTGCTGGAAAAGCCAAGAATACGTTCCAAAACTCGAACCATCACCATAAAGTTGGACTCTGACAGACTACAGTCCGCATGAAGATGATAGAGTCGAGTTTCCTGGATTATGATAAAATCCCAACCATAGGTAAGCCCTATGTCTGGGTCTGCCTTATTGGAGACCTGTACAAAAGAATCGATAGTTGCTTTCTTGCTCCTATAGGTGCTTATGTCGAGAATCATCTTCAGATGCACACCACCCTTGCCTGTATCCCCCTGACTCTCGAAAAAAATACGACGGTTTGCGCCCTCTTTTTGCTCAATACTGAAACTCCACGGTAATTCTGATATCAACTCACCACATGAGGATTCAGTGCCGGGAATAACACAGGAAGCATTGGCAAATACAGAAAAGAGTAAAAAGAAGACTGACAAAAACAACAGCTTAAAGAAACGTTTTGAGAGGGGAAATCTCGCGGAGGTCACATTGTCACCTGAATACAGGTTGCTGGTTTTTATGAAAGCTGATAGAAATTGAGTACCTTAGAAATTCATTTCCTGTTGTTTCTAAATGAATTCCAACAGTGTACTTGTTCTACTAATCTCTTGGGAATATCAGTAACACAATTTTACCGAATAGTACCCAAAAATAGAAAATGCATATGATACAAAACGGTCACAGACACCCTTTAAGTAGAAGAACACTTGAATTTCAAAGAGAAGAAAATGATTAAAATTCTGATGTTCGCAATATCTCTTTTACTACTGAGCACTACTCTTTCCATGGCAGACAATGAATTCTTTCTAAAAATAGATATGACCTACAGCGAAACCAGCAAAGATTCAAACTCCCAAAGATACCTGATAGAGATGAAAGACAAAAATCTTAACTACGAATACAGCTACAGCGGGTTTCCGTTCCCTGAAAATAGCAATGAATCAGTAGCTCGCACATTGAGCTCAGAAGAGTTGGATGGGATCATTACATATATAAAAAATAAAAAAATTAATACCTCCATAGTAGAGAACAAACCTCAAACTGCCAATGGCTCAACAAACAGGATACACCTTTCTTTATTGTTAACATTAGATGGGCAAACCGTTGAATCTGAAATTTCCGGTATTCTCAACATATCCAGAGCAGATGGAAAGACAAGTAGTGTAACTCTAGAAAACAAATCATATATTAAGAATGTTCATTTTTTAGTACAACGCCTAAAAGCCAGTAGCTCTGAAAAAATTAGAAATTAATGATGCACTCAATTACAAAAATATCAGCAATCTCTTTTATAATAGTTTGTCTGATATTTTTTGTTAGCGGCTGTCAAAAGGGCAATGTTGACAGGCCAGAGAACGTTCAACCCTTTGTCCCCCTTCGTGTCGAATTTAGCGGACTCACGAAAGACATATCAGTTGAAAGAGAGCTTGAAAAACTATTGTTCTGCCGAAACTGCCTGTTTCTTCGCGCAGCAACCACTCCTTCTCTCTACACGTTAAAAATCGAATATAATCGCATCATTGATCTTAAAAGTTTAGGATTTTTTCTTTTGAGTGCTGCTCTGGCCCCCATAAAAGCTGACTTTCATTACAGCCTTCGGGTACAGGTGGTCAAAGATGATCTTGTCCTCAAAGAGTACCTATATGCAACACAAAATCAGGAATATACTGATTCTGCCTTTGAGAGCATGTTCAACCCCTTTCATGATGCAAACGGCAGGTCTGAAGAGATATTTACTACATTAGCGAAGAGCTTTCTCCATGACATCCTGGCTGATAAACCTTTACCGCAGATTAGTCCTCAAGATGAGAAGCACTCTTTGAAATACTGAAAACTAATGGAATACTGAATGCTTCCCTTAAGTGTTTTTTTTTGATATTACATTCCAACCTCAGGGCCTCGGATCCTTGCGACTTACTACATGCCTTGTCCGGGATTTCTACATAAAACTGGAGTTATAGGGTTGAGCATGGCACCACTCTACAAAAGTATCGGAAGGTGGTTCCTGGCCGGGTGCAGAATCTTTGTTGGAGTACTGGTTGCCAAAACCGGTATAGGACTGCTGCAGGGACTGCCTTTCCGTGGCTACAACAGGCAGGATGACTTATTTATCGGCGGCTTTGTCCTTTTACTCGGAGCCTATATTATTTTCTCCACCTTCTTTTCCCTCTTTTTTCCTGACAAGAAGATATGATGCAGCATTCTGCGGACAGCTATACCAGCTCATCATCGTCAAATGAAATCGAATGGGATAACACCTGTCAATGGGATCGCAATACAAAAAACCTCCAGGCTAACGATGAGATACCCTGAAGGTTCATATGGGGATATTCCCCTATTAATTTTTTCTTTCTATTTTGAAGCTATAGCCTCGGCAGGAGCCTTGTTTACGTATTTAAAAAATACCGGGAAGGCGACAAAGAAGGCCACACAGAGCAGATACTCAATACCTTTGATATGGGTGTAGTAGTCAACCAGGGTATGCAGAGGTTTTACCATTCCGATCGCCACCATATACTGTCCGGCAAGCTCACTTACTGACCAGCCAACCGATGAAAGAGCACTTGTAAGGGCTGCACCAACCCAGAGACACATGATTGAACCGGCTGCGAGAAGTATTCTTGATCCTGTTTTTGATGTATTTTGTTTCATGGTCGTATCCTTATCTCTATATTTTAAATTTTTGTTAACTTATCAGCCGATAACTGCGGTCAAATACCCTTTAACAACGTTCGTGGGTCCCATGCTCATCATTGCGCTTGCGAGACAGGCAAATCCCCAGATTCCAACAAGAGCTGCCATGGTCATGCCAGCACCAAGTACAAATGTAGAAGTTTCGTATCCAGTGTTAGCCCGAGTAGTAGTTGTGATTTGAGTGTTTGTAGTCATGGTGTCCTCCATATAGGTTTGATATAGCTGAATTTTTCTTTTCTTTGCCCTCTATGTAGCACCAATCATGCCAGTTTGACTCCTCCTCGCTCCGCACCAACAACAATAGCGCTATCGCAATGATATTGCGTGCAAATCAACAACAACACCCCCAAAAACCCATTGCGACACTTCTGTATTCTGGTAGTGTGGCAAAGATCAGAACTGTAGTTTAAGAGAGGAATTGTGTGGTCTTACTTCGACGGATGTGTTGCAAGTCTTACGGATAGGTGTGGTTGGAATGGGACAGGGGATGATTTTTAGTCAGGAATCAGAAAAAGTATCGTGCCCGCAGCTCTAACTTATTGGAATTAACTTTTTCTCCGTACTCGGTGTGGCTTCCGCCATCAATCATTGAGAAATTAAGACGAAATTCCCAATTAGTGACCCCGGTATAGACAACTTCCGGGGTTATGGAATAGCTTTGATCTTCCAGATTGATAAGGGCAACTATCCCGGGACTCAAATAAAGAAGGTCAAAGGGTTCCTTCTGGCTGAACTTTGCATACAAATAATGGCGTCCTGGCTGTGGCCGGCCATATCCCTTCAGGCTCATTTCTCTGGCCCTGTCCAGCAAGTCAGTTCCAGGTTCCAAGCTTTGGGAAAACCCAGCCTCTGCAAGTTGATAAAAATCTGCCATCTCCTCCTCACTGTAGCCACCACCGTTATAATAATATTCCACAATAGACGTGACATCGTTTTCTGAGAGATAGCGAATCCCAAGCAAAGCGGAAAAGGTATCGTTTTCTTCAATGGATGAGGAGTTGTCTTCTTTAAGAATATTTTTTTTAAAACTGGGAATATACGCGGCTTCACCGTGGATCTCAAAGTGTGGCGCCAGATTGGTGGAGAAATCAAGGCCGATACTCTCGGAGCGGCTATTGCCAGTCAAGACCATCAGATCTATGTCGACATCCCTGTATAAGAGGTACAATTTCGCTGCCAGGTTGACTTCATCACTTTCGCCAAAATCATCATTGATATCATCCCATACCGGCAGCACGGCAATCGTCAGGGCAGCGGTTTGCAGAGCAGACTGCTGCCAGCTTTTAATAAAATCGCATTCCAGCGTCACATACCCCTCGAGGGCATCTTCGGGGTTATTGGGATCCTTGCGACGATTAACAAAGCCCACCGGATTCCATGCATATCCCTTTCCCCATTTATAGGATTTTTTCCCAAGCGAGAATGTAGCGGAGGGAGTGGGTTGCAGAGACACATAGGCGGCGTTCACAAGCGTAAGGTCACTCCAGCCAATGGTATCCTGTTGCGCGGCAGCCTTAAGCTGTACATTTAGACTGCTTATACCATATTCATAACTGCCATCAAGCTGTATACTGCCATAGAGCGAATCCATAGTGGATATATTGGGATCGGTAAGATTCAGGCGAGTAAAAACAGAGCCCTGGTTGATATCCGCATGCTCCCCCCTCAGCTCAACATACCCCCCGAGCTGATAGGGCTTCTTCTCAATCTCTTCAAGGTCAAAGGAGAATTCGTCACTACCATTTACAGGAGCAGCAACTAACAGCAAACCAGACAGCAATAAAATCTTTGAAAAAAGAGATACAGTTATTCTACGATGAACTGTCCCTTTACTTTCGTAATTCATTAATCCGAGACATATAATTCAAGGTAAAGACTTCATCGGCAAATTCTTTTTTCTCTACCTTGGCAAAGAGCATCACCGACCGATAGCCCTTATGTAGAGGACTGTCTGTTTCAAGGAGTGACGGCCGCACCATACCATCACCAAAATCCTGTATCTTTGAATAGTGCAGAGTTTTAATAAGCATTCCGCTCACCGCATAACACTCGATATCCAAAGGCAGCAAAGACTCCTTATCAACCGTCATCTTTAAATGATCGTAGGCAACGGATGGTGATTTGGCCTTAAGATCCAGCTGATAGGTTTTTTCCTGTTCACTGATACCCGTTGCATCATACTCGACGCTGTAATCGAGGCGCAGAATGTCGGAGTTATTAAAAATGCCTCCGATAACCGACTGGAGACTGGTGATACGTAGAGGTTTTCCGACATTGGGAATATAGAGCCACATATTATCCCCAAGACGCAGAGTAGCCCTTCCCTCTTCGCTGGCGGGTGAGATAAAGAGAGCAACCATTTTATCCTGTCCGGTTTTTACGGTATAGAGAACAAATTCCTTTTTTTTCCCATCGGGCTCGACGTTAATCAGTTTCCGATACATTTCGTAGGATTGAGGCTGCATGTTGGCATCGACCTGACGAAGAATCTCGTTTCCATCGAGGGCAAACGCTGTTCCTGTGTGAAGGAAGACAACAACAACTGAACATATTATTCTTTGTAATATTCTATGCATAACTTATTTATCCTTTCCTTCAGAATTCAAACATGACGCAGAGCTGTTATCGGATCCATCTTCGCAGCTTTCCAGGCAGGCTGCAAGCTGGCAAGCACCGAGATAGCAACAACAATAACTGAAACTGTGATCACCTCTGAAGTCCCTATGGTAGGTGATAGAAGCAGACCTTTCTGTCGACCAAAGTCAAAACTGATCTGAAAGATATTCATGGCATAAATGGACCCCAGACTGATAACAACACCAACAAGCGTCCCGAGCAAGCCCAGCAGAAAACCTTCCATGATAAACAGGGAAAGGATTTTATTGGGAGCAGTGCCAATGGCCGCAATGGTTCCGATTTCATTAATACGTTCATATACGGCCATTATCATCACATTCATGATACTCACCAGAACAATGGCCACCAGCATTATCTTAATAAACAGTGTCATAAGATCAATCATACGGGCAATATTGAAAAAAGGTGAAAGCTTCTCCCAGGTATGAACATCAAACACAGGTTGATCCATTTTGTTTTTTATCGACCCGAGCGTATCGTTCAGGCTGGCAAAAACAGCTTCCAGAGACTGAATCGTTCTCAGGCGAATGGCAATTTCGCTGACCTCTTTATCCTCCATGCGCAGGAGACTTCTGGCATCCTCAATATGGATAACACCATCACGCCCACCTGGCCCGGAAATCCCTTCCAGAATACCTCGAACCACAAAGGGCTGACCGTTCACCGATCCTTCCTTATTTGTGGCCACCAGCACAATTGAGTCACCCACCTGCACTTTCATTCCCTTGGCAATCAGTTCGGGAACCAGGATTTCACCCCTTTCTATGAGCCCATCCTTCTTCCCTTCGATGATCCGTTTCTCAAGCATGGGAACCGTTTTCAGCTCCTGCTTCGGGTTGACAGCGTTAAGGCGAATATTGGTGGTTTCGGTATAATTACTGAACATAGCCCCAAGCTTGAGCCGCATGGAGTACGCTTCGACATTACTATTCTGATCCAGGTTTTCTTTGACCTTGTTAATCTGTTTACCACTAAGGTTTTTGTCGAGCGGAAGGCTGTCGATGGATGCCATATATCCCTTCCGATGCACCTGCAGATGACCGAGCATGGAATCCGTGATCTGTCCTATCATCATACTTTTAAAAGAACCGGAGATAGCGACAAAGAGTAACACCGCCACTACCCCCAGAGTGATAAGAGTAGAAGTAAGCATGGTTCGTCTCATATAGCGCCTGAGATTACGCAGGGCAAGTTTCAATACATTAAACATGATCTCCTCCTTTGCCTTGCAGCAGCTTTCCATCTTCAAGGGTAAAGATCGTTTCTGCATTCCCCACAACCTTTGGATCATGAGTGGAAAAGACAAAACTCGTCCCAAATTCATCACGCATTTTTTTCATGAGTTCAATCACATGATTTGCAGTGGTTCGATCAAGGTTGGCCGTTGGCTCATCGGCCAGCACAAGACTGGCGTTGGTCACAAGGGCCCTGGCAACAGCAACCCGCTGCTTTTGGCCTCCGGAAATCTGGCTTGGAAACTTATGCGCCTGCTCCTTCATACCAACAGCCTCAAGAAGCTCCAGCACGCGTTCCTTTCTTTTCTTCTTTGGCCAGTTCAAAACCATCAGTAGGGGATATTCAACATTTTCAAAGACGGTAAGTACCGGAATCAGGTTAAAATCCTGAAAGACGAACCCGATATGCTCTCCTCTAAACCGTGCCGCCTCCTGGCGATTGAAGCTGCTTATGTCTTTTCCAACCACGGACAGAGCACCCTTCGTTGGGGGATCTAGACACCCTATCATATTCAACAGGGTGGATTTACCACTACCCGAAGGCCCGACAAACGAGACAAAAGATGCCGGCTCGATAGTGAAAGTCACCCCCTGGATTGCCTTCACAGGAATGTCTCCCGCCATATAGGTCTTTTCCAGCTGTTTTGCTACAACCACTGCCATGGTGTCTCCTTTTTTTTACAATATCTTATCAGTATTCTGCAACATCGCCTGTTCCCATACGCCGTCTGTCATCAAGCACATGGCATGCCATGTTGCGTGTTCGCATTTGTCTTACAACACAAGCTCTTAAAATAAAACAATTTAAAAATTTTCCGCACCTGCGCCCTGAAGAAGTGGGAGAATGGTGCTGTCTAATTCCTGTGCACTCTCATGGGGCCGCAAAGGGGAAGACTGTCCAGAAAATAGACAAAACGGAAGAACAAAAAAAGAAAAGAAATTTTAATCTTCACCTTTGCGTTCTCTAACGTTGAAGTATTATACTACATTTTAAAACCTGGTTACCACTAATTCTCAGCCTACCCGCATGAGGAGGAGTTGTTTCGTGTCGATCATACGGGCATCTGCGGCCAGGACGGCCGCAGCAGAGGCCCCAAAGATGGGGTTATGGCGTCCCATATAATCGATACGGAACAGCTCCGGGTTGCAAAGCTGAGTTTTGATGGTAATCAGGTTTTAAAATCATCGGAACAACTCTTGCGTACCGATACAGAAACAAAGCAACCAATAAAAAAGGAACTCCAATGCTCTCTAAAAACGGCATTACATTTTTACTTCTGGCAGCACTCCTTTTCTCTGTGATGGGATGCGGTACAACCAGTACAATAAAGAGGAGTATCATAACACGAGGTGAAGCATTTCCACAGATGTATGAGGAACAGCCCCGTTCCATTGCAATCCTCCCTCCATTAAACACAAGCACTCTCCCTGAAGCAGGGAATTACTACATGGCCACAATTACAACACCCCTCAACGCAGCCGGATATCAGGTTACCCCCGAAGAAACGGTGAAGAATGTCATAGACCAGAACACCTTACATGACAATTCACTGTATTCGCTACCGCCACAAACCCTTGGGCAATATTTCGGTTCAGATGCAGCTCTTTTCGCCCGTATCAAGCAGTGGGACGTGGCCCATACGGCACTCCTCTCAAGACTCATCATTTCAATTGAGGCTGAACTTATCTCCACAAAAACATCAAAGCAATTATGGCGTTACAACACCTCGATAAACATTGATCTCAACGCTGTCAAATCAACGGCGGGAGCGGGTTTATCACTGCTTGCAGGCATGAAAAAGGAAGATGTCGACAAAGCCACGGCAGATGCTCTCTCCCATGCCCTTCAATTGAACACAAAACTCATCAGAGATCTCCCATTCGGTCCGGGACATGAAGACTATTTGCAGGATCAGAAAATGGAGCTCATTGGCAGCATTCCCGGAAAAAGCATACTGAAACAGCCTCAAGACATAAAGTAACGCTTCATCGACACACCGGCCTTACATTTCGGGGGAGACATAAAAAACATTAAGACAGATCCTGAAAAATGACTATCAAAAGGAGAGGAATACCAGTGAAAGCCACAATAAGTGTCGCACTTGTACAATTGTTTTTTATTCTGCCAATAACTGCTGCATTGGGCCTTGCAGCCGACATTGAAGGCAGCAGAGATCATCCGCAGTTCAAACGGTATGAAGGTTCGGAAATCGTCAAATATGAACATAGGAAATATGACAGTCTTATCATTCCGCTCGGCAAAGCTACCAACTCACAAACGCTCAAAGATTCACGGGAGATTGAAGGTGCCATCACTCGCCTGACATACAAGATCCCCATGGGACGTTCTCCGCTGGAAGTCATTCGCAACTATGAAAAAGAATTGCAGGCAAATGGTTTCAAAGTGCTCTTTTCTGGCCAAAAAGATGCGTTGGGAAGCTATTTTGCAGAAGCAGCAGGATATAAAGAGATCAAATGGCCACCCAATGTTCCTGGACTTACTCTGAACAGCGACAAACAGATATACATGGCCGCTGAGAAAACTGAACCGGGTGGTTCGGCCATGGTAACTTTGTACGGTGTTGAAAACCGCTTCTGGGCTGGTAATTTAAAAAACGTTGAGAAGGGTCAGACTCTTCTTCACGTGGATATAATTGAAAGCAAAATCATGGAAGAAAAAATGGTTACAGTTGCTGCAGAAGAAATGGCAGAGCAGATCTCAGCTTCCGGCAGTATAGCACTTTATGGGATTTACTTTGATACGGACAAAAGCACTATCAAGCCTGAGTCAACAGACACACTTGAGCAGATAGCCAAGTTACTACAAGACAAAACAGACTTAAATCTTCTCGTGGTCGGGCACACAGACAACGTCGGATCATTCGGCTACAACCTAAAATTGGCCCAGGATCGTGCTGGTGCGGTAGTGAGAGAACTTGGTCAAAAGTACGGTGTTCAACCAGATCGACTCAAGCCTGTTGGCGTGTCGTATGCTTGTCCGGTTTCCTCGAACAGATCAGAAAACGGGAGGAGTAAAAATCGCAGGGTCGAGCTGGTAGAACATACTCCCTGATGGGAAGCGAAATACTTCGTCCACGGCGTTTATTTCTTGTTCGTAAAACAAATTGCCCCCCTGCGACAACCGGGAAACCACACAAACTGTTACTAAAGAGGGAGGACCCAATGAAACATTTCTTTTCTTTTACTTTTATTTTGTTTTTGAACCTTACCATAGGGTTATCAGCAGGGATCTGCTCTCAAAACAAAAACAATATCGATCCGTGCAGCCTGATAGCAACTGAAAAACTTTCTGCCATTTTTCCAACGTTACTGAAAGCAGAGAAACAGTCAGTTGGCCCGGAAACAGTCTGTAACTATCTTGACAAGATGGACATTCCGGCACTAATCATCTCAGTGACCAGGGCAGGAACCAGCGTACATCGTTCTCTCTCAATGCTTGGTTCAGGATACGTGATTGAAGATATCAGCGGTCTAGGGGACGAGGCTGCTATTGCCATTCAGCAGGCAAATCCACGGTTTGGCTTAAAAGAGGGAATTGCGGCTATGCATATCAAAAAAGGAGATCGTTCCCTGACATTCTCCTTCTTTCGTATCAGCCTGATGCCAGATGAGCCTGCGTTTGATAAAATCAAGGCACTTGCAGCGGAAATGATCGGTAAGCTATAAGCCCAAAATATTCTTAAAACCTACAAGCACATCTATCGGACAAACACTTGTTATTTAACGGATATTTCAACAGGACAGTAGGCTTGCAATAGCTCATACCATTCTGCTTTCACTTCGTTTGGAAAGAAAATTACCTTCTGAAAAATTTCTTTTGTCCTTTTTAATTCCTAAGTGATACAATTTTTTTTTATCCTTAGTATTGCACTATCCGTGTCACATTTTTTATTATCCATTACCTTAGGAGGACAGTATGAAAAGAGCATGTTTTAAGGGTTTTGAGAGAAAAGCAACACTTACAACTGCTGCTGCGATTGCCCTGATGATAGGGGCTACTCAAGTAAATGCCGCCAAAGTCAGCACTCAGGAGTCCACTGAAATGACAACTGAACGCGCAGGTGTCAGCTTTTCCGCCCGTGCAGGTGTTGGTTATCTTACAGGACAGGCCCACGAGTATGTCTATTGGAAAGAGCTGGGTGGACACACTGCCAGCGAACTTGTTTGGGATATCGATTCCATGGTCATGTTAGGGATTGGAGGAACAGTCAAACCATTGGAATGGATGAGTATAAATGGTGACGTGTGGTTTAATATCGGTGATGGTGACGGGAATATGGTCGACTATGACTGGATGGTACCCGGGATGGACTGGACTGACAGATCCACTCACGACGATACCGATGTGAGTACCGGCTTCATGTTTGATATGAGCTTGGAACTAACTGCCTTTAAAACAAGCTCTGTCTCCTTTAACGGTATTCTTGGTTTCCGCCGCGATGTTTTCGAATGGAAAGCCATGGGCGGTTCCTATATATACTCTAGTAACGGCTTTCGTGATACCGTAGGAAATTTTCCTGATGGTGAGCTTGGTATTACCTACGAACAAACATTTGATGTACCCTATTTTGGTGTAGGAATGGTGGGTGACTTTGACCAATTCCACTTCACAGCAAAATTCATTGCCAGCATGTTTGTCAGTGGTGAGGCTATAGATCATCATCATATGCGTGATCTTGTCACCACCGACGATTTCAGTGGTGAAAACATGTGGGCCATCGATATAGCAGCATCCTATGACATTACTCCATCCCTTGGAGTGGAAGCAGCCTATTTCTACGAAAGCTATGACACCATGACCGGAGACTCTACCTGGGATTTTGGCTCTGGTAACGTTTCTGTCCTCTCTGATGGGGCAGGAGCAGATCTTGAGGTCTCCATGTTCTCTCTGAATCTAATATACACCTTCTAGTAAATATTCAGCCTGGTAAGCGGTGCTACTCGTTTACCAGGCTGAGATAGGGAAGTATGCACCTTAACCGACTGTTACAGTTCATTGTTTTCTGTTTTTCTCTCTCTTGTTCCACAACCGCCATGACACAGGGAATTACCTGGACGACTCAACAGCAATCAGAAAGCAACTCCTGCAATAAAGGAAATGACTCTTCTGTTTCACGTATCTGGGTGAATGATCAACTGACATACATTGATGACGAAAACAAAATCATATCTGTAGATTATTCTACCATGCGACTGTATCACTATGATAAGGTAAGCGGACAGTGCACCCAATACCGACTGGAGTCTCAAAAGAGTGCTTCAATATCTGCAGAGTCGGACAGCAAGGTTGTCACAGCCAGTGACCTTTTACTCGCTGAAATTCAGGTTTCAGAAACCACAGAAATCAAGAAAATAAGCGGATATCAATGTAAGAAAAAAACGGCTTTACTTGGTGCTGGTTTGTTTCGCTTTAAAAATTTTGGGCCGAAAGTGTTCAACCGCTTCGGTCAGACGCTCAGTGAAGGGACAGGTAGCTACTGGGTATCAAAAGATCCGGCTATCTGGTCTCACCTGCAGACTGTAATTGAGCAACGGGTAAAATACTTTGCTGCAGTCCCGCTTCTCAATCGCATTGACCCATTGGGACTTATGGGAAAACTCAAAGGTTTCCCCATGGAGAGCACCGAAAAGAATGCTTGTCAGACTGTTACTGTTACATTGCTTGAAGCGCCGGCTGGAAGTAATTTGAAACCGGAGTTACCACCTGCCTGCCAAAGCACCCACTAATCCAAACCGGGCTCGTTGCCGTTTCCAGACAACGCCATGATTTATCTCTCCTGTTTTACTCATATCCTGCCATGGATTCTTTCCATGGTTCCTGGTAACATAGAGCATCAGCCAATCCTTTTCCACATCTCTTCAGTTGTGAAGAAGGGAGCAAAAATAGTTTGTGTGAAGCTGAGAAAATACAAAGACCTTCATGGAACGTTAACCGGCATTTTTTCCACGACAGTACGTACGACAAAGCACTCTTTGTTAAAAATCCTACAATATGGTATTGTTAACCAATAGTTTCCTAAAAGAATGTAACTTCAAAACCACTCCACACATGTTATCAAACATATGAAAAGGTATGACAAGAAAATCTACATCGTCTTGATCAGCGTTCATGGGTTGATTCGCGGCCATAACCTCGAACTTGGATGCGATGCCGACACCGGCGGTCAAACCAAATACGTGGTTGAACTGGCACGCGCTCTTGGCGAACACCCTGATGTGGAAAAGGTTGATCTCGTGACCCGTCGTATTGTTGATCCGTCAGTCAGTGATGACTACAGCCAACGCTTTGAAAAGCTGTCCAAAAATGCCCAAATAGTTCGGATTGATTGCGGGGAAGAAACATATATTCCAAAAGAACACCTCTGGGATTGCCTTGACAACTTTGCAGATTCCATCCTCGAATACATCAAACTGCAACCCGAAATACCGTCAATTATTCATAGTCATTACGCTGATGCTGGCTATGTTGGAACGCGCCTCTCACACCTTCTTGGTATTCCGCTTGTCCACACCGGCCACTCTCTCGGGCGCAGTAAGCGGCGTCAACTTCTTGCAGCCGGTTATAAAAGAGAAATTCTCGAAGCTCGCTACAACATTACCACTCGTATCGAGGCCGAAGAAACAACACTGGGTGTCGCAGAGTGTGTCATCACAAGTACCAGCCAGGAAGTTTTTGAGCAGTATGCTGCCTATGACCACTACCAGCCCGAACGTATGCGCGTCGTCCCCCCGGGAACTGATCTCCAGCAGTTTTTTGTTCCAGAAGGCAACGAAGGAAGCAGTAGCATTGCAACAGAAATCTACCGTTTTTTGAAGGACCCTGAAAAACCAATCATTCTCGCTCTTTCCCGTCCTGATCCGCGTAAGAATATTCTCCAACTTATTGCCGCATACGGTGAATCACCGGAACTCCAGCAACTCGCAAATCTTGTCATTATTTCTGGCAATCGTGGTGATATCAGTGAGATGGATGATGAAACTCAGGAAGTTCTGCAGAATATCCTGTTGCACATTGACCAGTATGACTTATACGGCAAAGTCGCCTATCCCAAGCACCATGAGCAATCCGAGGTGGCTGTTATCTACCGTCTTGCAGCCATGAGCAAGGGGGTCTTTATCAATCCTGCATTGACCGAGCCCTTTGGCCTGACTCTGATTGAAGCGGCAGCCAGTGGCTTGCCTGTTGTTGCAACCGAAGATGGTGGTCCCATTGATATTATAGGCAATTGTCAGAATGGCTACCTCATTGACCCGCTCGACCGTGAAGACATTAAGAGCAAACTTCTTGACATACTTTCCCATCAGCAGCAGTGGGAAGAATTTGCTCAAAACGGGATACTCGGTGTACGAAAACACTATTCCTGGCAAGCACATACGGAGAAATTCCTTAAGATATTGCATCCCCTGATTACCAGTACGGTCACTACCCCACCATTTCACGCCAAACGCCGTAAGCAATTGCACCATGATCGTGCATTATTCACTGATCTTGATCAGAACCTGTTGGGTAATCCTCCTGCCCTCACTACCTTCATCGAAGCCCTGCAGGCGAACCGAAAATGCGTTCTCTTTGGCATTGCCACCGGTCGGAGGCTGGATTCGGCAATGCAGGCTCTGAAGAAGCATCGGATTCCCATGCCAAACGTGCTGATAACCGGTCTTGGCACTGAAATTTATTACAACCCCAACCTGGTACCGGATGCTGCATGGGAATTACATATAGATTATCTCTGGAATCCACGGATCGTCCGCCGCGCTCTCCGGGAGTTACCGGGTCTGAAACTGCAACCGCGCCTGGAACAGGGCCGTTTCAAAGTCAGTTACTATATTGACCCACAGATTGCCCCTGATATTCAGCACATCAACAAACTACTGAACCAGGAAGGACTGGCAGCCAATGTGGTCCTCTCTTTCGGACAATACCTTGATGTCATCCCCGTCCGTGCATCCAAGGGGCTTGCCCTGCGCTGGGTGGCCGAAAGATATGAAATTCCACTCGAAAGGATACTGGCTGCAGGTGGTTCCGGTGCTGATGAAGACATGATGCGTGGAAATATGCTTGCTGTCGTGGTTGCCAACCGCCACAACGAGGAACTTTCTGACCTGGCACATGTGGATGAGATTTTCTTTGCCTCACGACCGTTCGCGGAAGGCATTCTTGAAGCTATCGAACTGTACAATTTTTTCGAGACCTGTGAAATACAGGAAACATAAACATGCGCCTTCTTGTTTGTACAGATCTTGACCGTACGTTACTTCCTAACGGCTTCGATCCAGAGTCACCCGATGCTCGCACATGGTTTCACAGACTTGCTGCACTGCCTGGAATAACCCTCGCTTACGTTACCGGGCGTGACCAGAAATTAGTACGGGAAGCTATCAATGAATACACCCTCCCTATGCCAGATTTCGTGCTCGGGGATGTGGGTTCTTCCATCTATGTGTGTAAACAACACGAATGGCATCCCATGTCAGACTGGCAGGCCCACATAGCACAGGACTGGGGCGGCTTTACCCATTCCGACATTGCAGCCTTCCTGAAGGGAAATCCAGAGATACAGTTGCAGGAAGAGAGCAAGCAGAACACATACAAGGTAAGTTACTACGCACCCATAGATACAAATCACAAAACACTTTTACCCAAACTGCAGAGTCAACTCCAGGAACACCACATCGATGCCAGCCTCATCTGGAGCCTGGACGAACCTGCCGGCAAAGGTTTATTAGACATACTTCCAGCCCGTGCCACCAAACGTCATGCCATCGAGTTCCTCATGGAAAAACATGGATACGGATTTGACAATACTGTATTCTCCGGCGACAGCGGCAATGACCTCCCGGTTCTTATCAGTCCGATCCACTCTGTTCTCGTTCATAACGCCAGCACCGATGTTAAAAGGGAAGGACAACGCATGGCAAAAGCAGCTGGAACAGAGAAAGCCCTCTATCTCGCCCATGGTGGTTTCAAAGGAATGAACGGAAATTACGCAGCAGGAATACTGGAAGGTGTCGCTCACTATCACCCTGAAATCAAAACGTTGCTGGAGTCCGATTAAATGTACGAACAAGTATCACATTCCCTGTTAAACGAAATACTCACTGACTTAAAACCTGAAATACACAAAAAGGATTTACGTCACTTTTACACCCGCCTGGGAGCAAATTTCTACTCCATCCATTCCTTATTTGCTGTTCTCTATGGCAAGCGTGATGATTTCAAGGCGCAGATGCAAAAACTGGTGGAAACCATGGCTGGACAGTATATCCAGCGCCCTGCCCACCTCAAACAGAGTGACCTTGCACGCGAAAACGACCACAACTGGTTTCTCAGTCAGGAATGGGTCGGCATGGCACAGTATGCAGATGGATATGCTAAAAACTTGTCTGAATTACAGCAACGCGTCCACTATTTTCTGGAACTCGGAGTCAATATGATCCATCTCATGCCGATGATGGTCTGTCCGCAGGGTGCAAGTGACGGTGGCTATGCTGTGAGTGATTTTCGCCAGATAGACCAACGCTTCGGCAGTCTCGAAGATCTCCATAATCTTGCCGGGGAATTTCAAAAACATGGAATTCTCCTGACTCTTGATGTCGTGCTCAATCACACTTCCAATGAACATGAGTGGGCACAAAAAGCAAAGAATGGAGACCCGACCTACCAGGAGTATTACTATATTTTTGACAATCGAGAAGTCCCTGACATGTTTGAAGTTACCATGCCGGAGGTCTTTCCGGAAACCTCTTCAGGTAACTTCACCTGGGACGAGGACATGGGCAAGTGGGTTATGACCGTTTTCAACGACTACCAGTGGGATCTGAACTATAGCAATCCTGCGGTATTCATTGAAATGGTCGATATCATTTTGTATTGGGCAAATCAGGGTGCTGATATTCTGCGCCTCGATGCAGTTGCCTTCCTGTGGAAAAAAATCGGCAGTATCTGTCAAAACGAACGTGAAGCACACCTTCTGCTGCAACTGATGAAAGACTGCTGTCAGGTTACAGCCCCCGGTGTATTGTTTATTGCTGAAGCCATAGTTGCCCCAGTCGAAATCACCAAGTATTTCGGAGAGGATGCTATCAACGCCAAAGAATGTGAAATAGCCTATAACGCCAGTCTTATGGCATTGCTGTGGGATGCGGTTGCAACAAAGAATGCCAGGTTGCTGACGCAGGGCATAAAAAGTCTGCCAGACAAACTCGAACGTGCCACCTGGCTCAATTACGTACGCTGCCATGATGATATCGGTCTTGGCTATGATGATAATGACATCCGGGCAGTGGATTACGAGCCGCATGCTCATCGTCAGTTTCTAATAGACTATTATACCGGAAAATATGGTGATTCCTCATCCCGGGGCCTTCCTTTTGGCCACAATGATAAGACCGGCGACACCCGTATTTCCGGATCACTTGCTTCACTGGTTGGATTGGAGGCGGCATTGGATTCCGGTGATCAAGCGGAAACTGAGGATGCCATTAAAACTATTTTATTATTGCACAGTCTGATCATGTCCTTTGGAGGGATTCCCCTGCTGTACTACGGGGATGAAATAGGCACACTGAACGACAACAGCTATCTTGAAGATCCGGCCAAGGCCAACGACAGCCGCTGGGCCCATCGTCCCCATATCAACTGGGAGAAAGCTGAACTGCGGAACACCCCAGGTACTGTGGAATACAAGCTCTTTTCCGCCTTGAAGAAAATGATAGCAGTACGCAAAGAGATATCAGCCTTTGCTGATTTTAACAACCGTGAACTACTTGATGTCGAAAACCCACATCTCTTCGTTTTTGCACGATTTGAGTACATTCAGCCGACGAACAGAGTATTAGTAGTGGCGAATTTTGACAGTGTACCACAACATCTGAATCTCGAAGATATTGGCCGCAAAGCATATTTTCGCAACGATACTATTCGCGACCTGTATTCAGGTGAAAAACCGGCAATGTTCAATACCGACCTGGTCATTCCGCCATACCAGTTCTACTGGTTGACAGATCAGTAACTCTTTTTGTCGGTAACGTGGATTTTACCACTATGTGTCGAATCGCCATTTTCATTATTTCATCCAAGCCGCTCCAGTATTCACAACAGAGAATAGTCTCTTTCTACGCGACGAACTGTATGAATCTCAGTATACAATAAAAACCATGAACAAATTTATCATTGCAGGAATAGGTGAACTTCTTTGGGATGTTTTAGAGGAGTCCGAGGAACTGGGTGGCGCACCTGTCAATTTTTCTTATCATGCAAATAGCTTGGGTGCAAAGGGCTACGCCATCTCGACCGTGGGGGATGACAGGCGTGGAAAAGCAGCCTTGGCAGTACTGGAAAAACGAAAGATGTCGACAAGGTACATTACCGTTCGTAAAGGAGCTGTTACCGGATATGTGCTTGCCAATGTGGATGACAAAGGTGTCGCATCGTATTCTTTTCCTGATGACGTGGCCTGGGATCACCTAACGTTGGCTGAACCGACCCTGTCCCTGGCAAAAGAGGTGGATGCCATCTGTTTCGGCAGTCTTGGACAACGTTCCCCCAAGGCGCGCCTGGCAATTGTTTCATTTTTACAGGCTACCCGACCTGATACCCTTAGAATTTTTGACATCAATCTGAGACAGCATTTCTACACCACTGAAATAATACAGAATTCTCTAAAACTAGCGAATGTTCTAAAATTAAACAACGAAGAACTCGAGGTGCTTGGAGTCATAAACGACATCAAAGGTGATGAACGTTCTCTCCTGAAAAAACTGGTAGAGAAATATAACCTGCAGTTAGCGGTCCTCACCCGCGGTGGGAAGGGGAGCCTTTTAGTATCCCCTGCTGAAATATCCAGTCATCCTGGGTGCCCCACCAATATCGTGGACACCATAGGTGCCGGCGACTCCTTCACTGCTGCAACTGCTCTTGGCTTATTAAGAGGATACCCCCTGTCAACGATCAACGATCACGCAAACAGAGTTGCAGCATTTGTCTGTTCCCAAAAAGGGGCTATGCCGTTGTTACCAGTGGACCTGCGGGAAAACATATCCAAGACTGTACAATTAAGTTGAACTGTTTCTCAATGAAAAACAGTTGCACAGACACGAGGCAAAAATGAGCAATGAAAAAACTTCCTGGCAACAGGTCGCTGAACTGATCACCGCGAAAAACAGTGCAGCCCTGCTTGAATACATTGATACCCTGAGTCCATCCGAGACGGCAAGAACCATTTCACGGCTTCCGGAAGAGACACGACTCCAGCTCTTCACTCTTCTCAGTCCCGAAGATGCCGCCGATGTTATTGAAGATATCCCCGAAGCTCAGGCTGCAGATCTGGTGGAGGAAATGCCATCGAATCAGGCGGCTGCCATTATGGAGGAGCTGGACAGCGATCACCTTGTCGATGTTCTCGGGGAGATGGATGAAGACACCAGTCGGGCAATCCTTGCAGAGATGGACCAGGAAGAGGCCAGAGAGGCCCGGATGCTCCTTGAGTACGATTCGGATTGTGCCGGTGGACTGATGATTTCTGAGTTTCTCTCCTACACGAGCGACAAAACTATCCAGGATGTACTCGACGACATGCAGGCCAACCGTGAAGAGTATGGCGGATACCATGTCCAGTATTTTTATGTTGTTGATCGAAAAGGAAAACTGAGTGGAATCCTTCAGATGCACGACCTCCTTTTTCCTTCGCGAAAAACACCTCTTTCTCAGATAATGATCAGCTCGCCCTTGAGCGTCTCAGACAAGGCATCGCTTGCCGAACTGGAAGATTTCTTTGAAGAACATCACTTTTTTGGCGTGCCTGTTGTCGACGAAGAAAAGCGGCTTGTGGGAGTGGTATTGCCTGGAGCCATTGAAGAGGCGGTCAATAAGCGAAAGACAAAAAACTTCCTCAACCTGAGCGGCATTGTCGGCGGTGAAGAGTTTCGAACCATGCCTCTGCTCACCCGTTCCGGTCGCAGGCTCTCCTGGCTAAGTGTTAATATCGTTCTCAATATCATGGCCGCAAGTGTCATTGCCATGTACCAGGACACCCTGGCAGCAGTAATCACCCTGGCAGTTTTTCTGCCCATGGTCAGTGACATGAGTGGCTGTTCCGGCAACCAGGCCGTAGCTGTTTCAATGAGAGAACTTTCGCTGGGACTCGTCCGTCCAGGGGAGATTCTGTGGGTACTGGCCAAGGAGGCCAGAGTGGGTATAATTAATGGTGCTGTCCTGGGAGTACTTCTAGGCTCCATTGCCTATTTCTGGAAGGGCAATGCCTGGCTCGGCCTCGTAGTGGGTGGAGCCCTGGCTGCTAACACCCTGGTATCTGTCACTCTGGGTGGTATGTTGCCCCTGCTTCTCAAACGGTTAAAACTTGACCCTGCCCTGGTTTCCAGCCCCCTGCTGACAACAGTCACCGATATGTGCGGTTTCTTCTTTGTTTTAAGTTTTGCCGCTGCAGTACTGCCAAAACTTGGAGGCATGTAACCGTTCTGTAAGACCAGAACACTCGCCGGAGAAGGAAATCCATATCATATGTCAAAAAATATTCTTTGAGTTCACTCTCCAATAAATGTAACATATAAGTTAATGATTCTTTTTTTTAATATTACTTTCCGACCACGGAACTCAGTACGCTTTGTAATCCACTCATTTTACTAACTAAAAAATCAACAAACCGGCTCTTTCAGACATAAGGAGGATCTTATAAAATACTCTTTCGAAAGCATCAAGCCACTTAAAACTCTTACCACAGGCATCCAGAGGAGATTCAGAGAATGCAGGTGATTGTGCAGATAAACGAGCTTACGAAATTCGGTAAGGCCTTTCTTCCAATATTTCCATAACACCTTTCCATACAGTAGCCCTATGCTCTCTCTTTTTAAATCTATTCGCGGTAACGTCTTTGCTTACCTGGTTCTCCTGGTCTCAATATATTCCTTTTCCAATTATTTCATTATCAACCTGATTGTTTCACCAAGTCATATAGCGGTGGAACGTCAATTGGCCCAAGAGGAGATGGAGCGTTTTACCGAAGCTCTACTGCGAGAAGGAGAAGCACTGGGAGTTCTCGCCCATGACTGGTCGGCATGGGATGACACCTACGAGTTTGTGCAAAGCAGATATCAGGAATATATCACCTCAAATCTTCCCAACACCACCTTCACAAATGGAGGGCTGAATCTCCTCCATTTCTTTCGCCCCGATGGCTCTCTTGTGTGGAGCAAACTTCTCGACCTTGAAACTGAAGAAGAAATATCACTCACCGAATTCCCTTCAACCGGACTACCAGGCGATCATCCTTTATTGCACCATCCTCGCCCAGACAGTGCCATCAATGGATTCGTCAAAACAGAACTCGGCCCGATGCTTGTTTCCTCTCACCCCATCATCACCAGCGAAAATACCGGGCCAATTGCAGGAACACTGATCTTTGGCCGCCTCCTCACGGAACGGCTGATGACAAAACTCAGGAAACAAACCAAGGTTCGATGTCGCCTCATCAACCTCAGTGATCCCAATGAACTGGCAACTCTCCCTATTAATATCTCATCACTTGGGCCGGACACTCCTTATGGCTATCATATCACCGCAAACAAAATAATTATTTTCAGTACATTTTCTGATTATCAGGGTACCCCAGAATGGCTCCTGGAAGTACACGCCGATCGTCTGATCACTTCGCAGACCAGTGAACTAATGCGCTTTGTCGTGTTTTCTAACATCGGTATCGGCCTTGTCATCATCATCCTGTTCCTTCTCCTCTACCGTTACCAGCAGAGGCTTGCAACTTCCACATTTCGAGATGTAATCAACCAGTTTTTCCAAGATAAAACTCAAGGGAGGCAAAAAAAACCGATCCTCGATACTTTTAGCACTGACGAATTTTCCGAACTCGGACAGGACCTGCGTTTAATGATCGCCAGTTTTGAACAAACAGACAAAGACCAGAAAAACATCATCAACAGACATAGCATCTCGCTGCGACAACTGAATAACAAACTGGTTGACGAGATTAAGGAACGTCTGCAGATTGAAAAAGACCTCCATGCAATCCAAAAAAATCTTGAAAAACAGGTAAAACAAAGAACCTTTGAACTCCTGGAAACAAATAGTGTCCTGCAGAGGGAGATTGAAAGAAGGAAGGGGAAAGAGAAGGAACTGATAAAACATCGAAAGCGCCTTCGTTCCCTTTCATCGGAACTCATGGAGATGGAAGACAGGGAGCGACGTCAACTCGCAACTGACCTTCATGACCAGATAGGCCAGTCCCTCTCTGCTGTCAAAATGTACGCGGATGCTCTTATTGCATCTGCATCGCATAAAAGCAGCAAAGAAAAACTTGAACTGATCGCAGATATTGTCGCTGAAACAATTCAGGATGTCCGCACCCTCACCTTCGAATTAAGCCCACCCATTTTATATGAGATCGGTCTCCATGCTGCCCTTGACTGGCTTGCAGAAGAATTCCTCCAGAAATATGGTCTTATAATCACCTCCACCTGCGATGAATGTCCGAAATGTACAACTCCTGCCTTTCTGGCCCTCATTTTTCGGACAATTCGGGAATTGCTGACAAATGTTGTCAGACACGCCAATGCAGAGAAAGCTGAGGTCGAAGTGCGATGTACAGGTAAGGGGGTACGGATTACCGTAAAGGATGATGGTTGCGGTATGGTAAAAGAACAGCTAAATAACGAAGACTCCCCGAACACTGGCTTTGGCCTTTTCAGTATCCGGGAAAGGATAAACAATATCGGCGGTACGGTGGAAATTAATTCCACAAAAGATGTCGGAACAGAAATAATTCTCACAATTCCAATCAAAGAGGCCTGCGCTGAATCCGGCAGGACAGAGCAATGACAATAAAAATCATTGTGGTCGACGACCACAAAATAGTCCGAGACGGACTCTGTTCACTTATTGAAGGACTTTCCGGATACACTATAGTAGGCAGAGCAGAAAATGGAAGACAGGCCATCGAGGTAGCACGCCGGGAAAAACCCGATATCGTCATTATGGATGTGAGCATGCCCGAGATGAACGGCATCGATGCAACAAGTTCTATCATGGAGGAAAGACCTTCCTGTAAAATCATTGTCCTCTCCATGCACTCTGACAAACGCTTTATTACCGGTGCTCTCCAGGCCGGAGCTTCTGGATTTCTTCTTAAGGAATGTGCATTCCAGGAACTCAACCAGGCACTGGATGCCGTCCGCAGCGGACAAACCTACCTTAGTCCTAAAATTGCTGGTACTGTTGTCCACGATTACCGAAGGCGACTGCTCTCTGAAGATAAAGAGAAAGCCCTCACCACAAAAGAACGTGAAGTACTGCAGCTCATAGCTGAAGGACGATCAACCAAAGAAATAGCCGACCGTCTCTTTGTCAGTATCAAGGCTATTGAAGGAAGACGAAGACGGCTCATGGAAAAACTGCAGATCACGACAATGGCAGGTCTTGTCAAATATGCCATTCGTGAAGGGCTCACTGAACTCTAATCCCAGGAATTTTTTTCACGGAGTTACAGAGCTAAAAGCCTTTATTTCCCATCTCTCTCACCACCGTCTCTATCAATCCCCTCCATTCTCCTCCTTTTGGCAAGGGCTCCCCTACCAGTTACTCTCCCCTTCCTGCATTATCTTTTTAACATTCCGCTTAAATGCACAATAAGGTTTTTCGAAGCCTCAATGTAGGGAAACCCCTCTTTCCAACCATCCTACAGAGTGATACCATCGGACAATTGTAATAAAACCGCTGTTTCATATCGTAACCCTCTAATTAAAGAGAGAATCAGAGCTGAAGAGTAATGCAGACAATATTTTTCATCCTCTTATTTTTCCTTACAGGGAACACAGCAGTGCTGGCAGAGTCTCTACAGCCAAAGGAACCTCTCTTTATAAATCCGAATGTGACGACTGAAACCAATATTCATTTCGATAGTAATTACTGTACCGAATGTCACCTGCAGAAACCATCCAAGGGGGACTCCGTACAGCTGAGATTCGACAACTATACCACGGCCTGCAGATGTCATGGGTACACTCCTGACACATACACCCATCCTGTGGACATAGTGCTTTCTGCAGAAAAAAAGGCCACTATTCCGGCAGAATTCCCTCTTACAAATGACAAAATCACCTGCGACACCTGCCATAACATGGCACTGCAATGTGAACCAAAGTACGAGTTGCGACTTCACAACAAGGCATTTTTACGAACAAACTCCTCCCTGGGCCGAACATTTCTCTGCTTTCAGTGCCATGAGGAAGAGCAATACAAAATGTTTGACCCCCACAAACAACTGGATGCGTCAGGGGCTATAAATGAAGAATCGTGCCTTTACTGTCATGCAAGCAAACCAGATGAACAGCAGGCAACTTTCAATTCACAGAACAACGGAGAAGACAGCATCCATCTTGTCGGCAACCTGGAGATACTTTGTCTGCGTTGCCACAACGACAAGGCCGGCAACCACCCCCTGAATAGAAATCATCTGGTCAAACCATCAGAAAAAATCATTTCACGAATGCACTGGTCGGAAAGAAATCTCTGGATCGTGCTGCCCCTGAACAACGAGGGAAAAATCACCTGTATCACCTGCCACAACCCACACGAACACGGAGTCATTCCCACAGACAAGGCAGCATCTGCCGGAGCAAGCGAAAAAGGCAGACTGAGAAAGGCATGGGGAGGAGGAAGTATTTGTGTGGTATGTCACAACATCTAACAAAGGAGAGAAGATGAGATTGAAGTCACGTTCCCGGCCACTTTGGCCCCTTAGTATCCTCACACTGCTTGTTATTTACTTCCTGCCCGCAGGCGCGCAGGGATCAGATGTCGGTAACTGCCTGCTCTGTCATAAATACCCGGGACTAAGCAGGGTTGATGAAAATGCAGAAATGCGGCTTCTCTATGTAAATGAAGAAATTTTCAACCAAAGTGTCCACGCAAAGGTAAAATGTGAGGGATGCCACACTGATATCACCAAGATCCCCCATGAACCGGTCAAACCTGTGGACTGTCTGGTACTCTGTCATATCATTGAACCGGCAGAGGAGCAGAAGTTTTCTCACAAGAGTGTTGAAAAATTCCTGGCCGACAGTGTTCACGGCAAGATGGACGAACATGGCAAAGAAAAGCCTTTCAGTGAAGACATGCCGACCTGTAAGGACTGCCATGATAATCCGATGTTCAGACCCCTTGCATTTGTCAAAAAGGTGAGACCCGGTATTGCTGAAGATGCCCTGGGACGCTGCCGAGTCTGTCACAAAAAAGAAGAATTCATCTACAGATTTTACAATCACGTCACCACCAGGCTGCACAAGAGCAGAAGTCCGCTCAATATTGCAGAGTCCTGTGCCAGATGCCACGATGACCCGGAACTGGTGGCCCGACACAACCTCTCCACCATGGCCAGAGGTTCCTATGGGCAGACTTTTCACGGCAAGGCGGCCAACCTCCTGGACGAATCGGTTCCAGACTGCCTGGACTGCCACGTACCCAAGGGACAATCCGTACACCAGATGCACGGCAATGATGACATTCGTGCCACCACCCATCCGGAGAACAGAGGACAAATTTGTGGATCCGTGGACTGTCACCCAGGTGCCTCCCAACAGTTTGCAAATTATCAGGTCCATGCGGAATTTAACAAGGAACAGAGCCCGGTGATCTACTGGTTCACCACCTTCTTCATCATTCTCACCGGTGCTACCCTGCTTCCTTTGATGGGAATACTGTTTCTTGATCTGCTTCGCCGCCTGTTTCCCAATGCATCTTTTAGACGGAGGAAAGAGAAACCATGAAAAAATATCCAGCAATAAAGTTCAAGGACGGAAAAAAATACTTTTTCCGATTTGATCTGGACACAAGAATCCAGCATATCATCCTGGCGGCAACAGTCATTATACTGGTTCTGACAGGGATGCCTCTCAAGTTCAGTGATAGTAGCTGGGCTCCTTATCTCTACTCTTTTTTCGGTGGAAGCAAGATGGCTCCGGTAATACACAAATGGACCGGTGCCATCATGCTTCTCCTCTTTGTTTACCATGTTGTGCGAGTAGTAGGCGGCATCATAACGAATCATATCATGCCCCTTAAAAGAGAAGGGAAAATGAGTATAGGCAGGGTCACCATGGTACTGGTCAGACTCCCCATGATTCCAAACCTGAAAGATCTGAAAGATATCATAGGACTGATGAAATACCTGCTCTATTTCACCAATGAGCACCCGCATGGCGATGAATGGACCTGGAAGGAAAAGTTTGATTACTGGGCACCATTCTGGGGTATGTTTGTCATCGGTATCACCGGCCTCATCATCTGGAACAAGGTACTGGCAACCCAGGTCATACCAGGTGAATTTATCAACCTCTGCCTGATAGCTCACAGTGACGAGGCATTACTGGCGGCACTCTTTCTCTTTATCTGGCACTGGTATAACGTCCATTTTTCCACTTCTGTCTTCCCGATGGGTACAGTCTTTCTCACCGGTTATCTTCCTGAAGAGCTGATGGTTGAAGAACACTACGAGCATTACGTAAGAGTGATGACCAGGGAAGGATTGGAATCTGAGATCAAACCGCCCCACGGTGGCGGCAATAATCCGACAATCTGCGGGGAACCACAGGATGTCACCTCGGATACTCCACCAACCACCGCACCAGCCAATGATCCCATGCAGCAGGGAGGAGTCAACTCATGAAATGCTTTTTTACCAAGCTCTATGTTCTTGCTTTTATGGGACTGGTCGCCTTTTTCGGTGTGCTCATCTGGAATTTGACATTTGCCCATCTTATCCATGAATACCATGCAAGACAAGGAGATGTAACAATTACTCCCAGCGGAGAGAATGACAAAAAAGATGTCGGGAATCAAACATTTGACAAGATGATTCTTGAAAGTGAGGATCGGGTCAAACACTATCTCGGCTACCGGGTACTGGAAGAGCAGAGAATAGAAGGACATTTTCACCATATCGGCTTCGATGTCGGACCCGACAACAGATCCTACTGCAGATCCTGCCATGGCGACATGCCTCACGACTCAGTCAAAGATATTCGGGCATTTTTGAATATGCATGCCTTTTTTGTGGCCTGCCAGACCTGCCATGTCAAGCTGACTGATGATGAAAGAACAAACGTCTACAAATGGTATGACCGAAAAACCGGAGAAATTGTTGAAAGCCCGGTCAATGGAGCTCCACCGGGGACCTACAATGCAAAAATTGTCCCCTTCATTCGTGAAGACGGCAAACTTGTCCGCATCGACAGCGAGGAAAAAATCCAGTTCGCCACTGACTACAAGACAAATGAAAAGGCGTTGAGCGAAGGCCAGAAATCCAAGGCAAAGAAGATTATCCACCAGATTATCAGCAAGCTGCCTGTAAGCTGTGAAGAGTGCCACACCAAGAACAATCCTACTCTTCCCCTTGCCGATCTTGGCTACCCCAAGGCCCGGATCGATTCCATCACCAGTACAGAGGTGGTGGGAATGATAAAGAACTATACGGAGTTCCATATGCCAAAGATGTTAAACCCAGGCGAAGTATCGCCTGCTGCGCCACAACAGACCGAACTGCAGCCGCAACAGATGGCGGAACCACAACCAACACAGCATTGAGAATGCGACCAAGTGAACAGATATACCTCACCTGAGTGGTATAAAAGAAGAAGGAGAATAGTCACCATTTCTATTCTCCTTTTGCTTACGGCCTGGACATCCGCCGCCCATGCACTGGAGCTGACCATGGCAACACACCTCTTTGATATAGAGGAGGAATTCAACCAGCCAAGTGATGTAGCCGTTGCCAGGAACGGTACCATCTATGTGGTTGATGGGGTGAATGGCAAAATCAAGGCATTTTCACCTTCCGGAAAACCACTCTTCACTATCGGTCGACCAGGAACCGATCCCGGCGAATTTGCCTTTCCCCTTGGTATTGGACTGGACGAATCTGGCAGAGTCTATGTTGCCGACTCCAGAAATAGCCGGATCCAGATATTTTCTGCCACAGGCGATTTCATCTCTGAAATTCCGGTTCCAGCCCTGAACGGAGAAAAATCCGACCCAACCGATGTGGTCGCGGACAGTTCCGGAAAATGGTGTTTTGTGGCAGACAACAATAATCATCGGATTCTCCAATTCGATATTGCCACAAAAAAGCTCATCAACAGCTATGGAAAACCCGGGGCTGAAAAATGGGAATTCCGCTATCCCTTTCTCATGCACCTCCATCGGGATAAAGACCTGTACATTGTTGATGTCATCAATACCAGAGTACAGGTTCTGAATACAGAGGGGAAGTTCGTCACCTTTGTCGGGGGCTGGGGTGTTGAAAAGGGCCATTTTTTCAGACCAAAAGGGATTACTGTGGATAAAAATGGACTCTCCTATGTCAGTGACAGCTATATGGGAGTAGTTCAACTCTTCAATATTACCGGCACCTTTCATTCAGTCCTTGGTGACCCGACAACGGGTAAGGTGAAGAAGTTCGTAACACCTGTTGGGCTCTTTATTGACGATGCCATGCACCTCTATGTTGTGGAGATGCTTCCAGGCCGGATCAGTGTTTTCAGCCTGGAAAATATGCCATGATCAGATCCCGTGCCTGCATCCTGATCCTGCTTTTCAGCAGCATGCTTTTTTACTCTCTCCCATGCCTTGCCAATCAGGCACCTCGCAACCCGAATTCGGCCAAGGAATGTGCGATCTGTCACTATCGATGGATAGATACTTTTTTTATTGATGGCAGGGGCACTGACCTTGTGCCCTATCAGGAGACTAAGGTGGTCGCAGAGCCCGAAATCTGTTTTTCCTGCCATGACGGCAGTGTGGCAGACTCAAGGGGAAAGGTGTACAACGACCATCGCCACCCCATCAACAAACCACCACCACCAGGGATGGAAATCCCAGCCATCTTTCCCCTGGATGAGCATGGAAACATGCAGTGCTTTACCTGCCACACTGCCCATGGAGTGTCCAGTGAAATGGGGATTGAACGGGCAGTTTTTGTCCGCACATCCAACGATAATTCTTCCATGTGCATGATGTGTCACAAGGGCAAGGATGGTGGGCCTGCCATGGGCAACCATCCCATTGGCACAACAGAACGACCAATACCTGACAACCTTCTCAATCTCGGGAGTATCGAAGGGTCTGTCACGAATCAGATCATCTGCCAGACCTGCCACAATGTTCATGGCTCACCCTTTGACAATTTTCTCGTTGAAAACAACAGAGATTCAGGCCAGCTCTGTCTGGACTGCCACCAGGAAAAGGGCGGTCTGCTAAACAGCGGGCATGATTTACGGCGCACGGCAGCGGAGGCCAAGAACAGCAAGGGACAGCCCCCGGTACAGTCAGGGATATGCGGTGCCTGTCATCTGGTGCATGGAGCAGAAAAGACAGTACTCTGGGCCCGACCACTTCCTGCTAAGAGTAAAAACAGAACCCAGGATCTGTGCACTAGCTGTCACAGCAAAACAGGGCTGGCCTCTGAAAAACTCATCAAGGGATATTCTCATCCCGTTAACATTTCTCTTCGGGACAAGGGGATGCGACCTGACCTGCCTGCCTTTGATCTCACTGGCCGGCGCGTTCAGCAAGAGGCTAAGGACGCACTGCTCACCTGCCCCACCTGCCACGATCCACACCAGGCAGGAACTGCCAGGCAGGCCACAATGACCCCGCCCCGTTCAAGTTTTCTTCGGGTAAAGGATGGAAAAGCTGAAAGCCTGTGTAAGCAGTGCCACAGCAAACAGGCATCTGTTGTGGGAAGCGATCATGACCTGCGAAAGACAGGTGCCACAACAAAAAATACTCAGGGGCAACTGCCTGGCGAGTCAGGACCATGCGGCGTCTGTCATCTTGTTCACGGAGCACAGACAAAAAACTTATGGGCTCGCAAGGTCTCGAGCAAAAGTGCCTATCCGGCACAGGATCTCTGTCTGACCTGTCACAACAGCAAGGGTGTCGCCAATACAAAAGTCATCGCTGACCACTCCCATCCCGTTGACATCAATCCTGAAAAACGAAACATCAGTACTACTCTGCCGCTTTACGACAGTCATGGAGAAAGAAAATCCAATGGCGTTATAGCCTGTCTGACCTGCCATAATCCACACCAATGGCATCCTAGAAAGCCGACCTCCCACGGAAACAATCATGTTGAGGGAAACGCAAAAAACAGCTTTCTCCGTCTTGCCGCCGCACCAGAACCTGCACTGTGCAGCAATTGTCACCCTGAAAAAGCGTATGTGGAAAAGAGTGACCACGACCTCAACATCACAGCACCCACTGCAACAAATACCATGGGGCAGATCCCGGAAGAATCCGGGGTCTGCGGTGTCTGTCACATCATCCATAATGGAAAAAACACGGTACGACTCTGGGCTCGTAACTATGGAGCAGGTAAAGGCATTATGGATAGAATGTGCAACAGTTGTCATACAGATGGGGGATCCGGCAGTAACAAGGTACCTGTGGTTTCCACCCATCCGGAAAAACAACTCATCGCTAATCCGGGAAGAAATATCAAAGGAAAGGCAAATTATTTTCCACTTTTTGACGACGAAACGGCATCACCTATTACCATCGGCGATATTTCCTGTGCCTCATGCCATGATGTGCACCAATGGGATCCCAAAAAGAAACAAAAGGGGAATGGGGAAAATCCTGAGGGGAAAGCTACCAATAGTTTTTTACGCATGCAGACCTACAACATGATCTGCAAAGACTGTCATGGACTTGATTCCCTGTACCGATTCAAATATTACCATGACAGTAAGAAAAGAACACCCATTTCCACCCCATAAAAAAGATAGGAATTGTTCACAAATAAAATCTTACAAGCTGTAATCCATTGCCAAGAAAAGGAATAATAAGTACCACACCAGCCCTAACCGACAAACACCGAAACCATCGCAATGTCAGGCAGGACGGGCAATCCAGTCAATTTAAAGAGGGATTTGGAACGTAAAAAAGAGGGGAACCCCTCTTTTTTCTCTCACAATCTAGAATATACTACAAAGTATGCACAGACCAATGGAAAGTATCGTTTTCCCAGGCTGCATAGACCTAAGGGGACAAAAGAAAAATGAATGATCAACGAGAGGATGAATAATGAAAAGACTAGTAATTGGCGTTCTGGCTTTAATTGGCAGCACCGGGATATGCTCAACAGCATTTGGAGTAATAACAGGATCGGATCATGACTTCAGTGGGTCAAACTGGAGTAGTGGACAAATTTGTCTGCCCTGTCACGCACCTCATAACGGAACAGTTATCGCTGATGCTCCCCTATGGAATCATGATGTCTCAGAGGCCAGCTATACCCTGTACTCCAGTGCCACCCTCGATGCCGATGATCTTTCACAGCCCGCCGGCGTCTCAAAGCTCTGCCTTTCCTGCCATGACGGAACCGTTGCTATCGATGCCTTTACTGGCCATGACGGTACTATTTTTATAGGAACAATCGGAACAGGCAGTGGAGATCTTGGCTCAGCCCTGAATAATGACCATCCCGTATCTTTCACTTATGACAGTGCCCTTGCTACCGCAGACGGTGGTCTTTGGGATCCAAGCTCAAAAAGTTCAGGAATAACAGAGGGTGGTACAATTGATAGCGACATGCTTTTTGCCGGACGGATGGAATGTGCATCCTGTCATGATGTTCATAATAAATATGAGAACACGAGTCTTCTCTTAATAGATAACGATGGCTCTAACCTCTGCCTCACCTGCCACAACAAGTAACAGGACAATCCGCCATAGGCTGTCTTCCGTCTGCCCATGCACGTCACGTGTGTGGGTGGACTTTGTTGTTTTCACGGTACCACTTAAAAACCATGCAAAAACCATATCGTTTCTCAGACACACAGCTGTTATTTCCCCTCCTCTGTCTGCTACTCCTGAGCAGTTGTGCCAGGCCGGTAGAAGAAGCAGCACTCATTTTCTACCCACCACCACCAGAACGCCCGAGACTTCAGTTTCTCACAGCCATCTCCTCGGAAACAGACCTGGCAGTCAAAAGAGATGCCTTTGACAGCTTTCTCTTTGGTCCCGACCTGTCCTTTTCCTCCATCGGTCGCCCCTACGACATAGCCTCAGACAGGGGAAGCATCTACCTTATTGACCGTCAGTCCAACAAGATACTCACCATTGATCTGGTGAACAAGGACTTCACCGAACTACGAGCCACCGGACGGGGGGCACTCCGTTCCCCGTCAGGTATCTGGGTCACCTCGGATGGCTTCAAGTACATTGCTGACATAAAACGCCAGCAGATTGTCACCTTCAACAGCAGTAATGAGTTCATCCGTGCCTACGGTAATAAAGAGCTGTTTAATAAACCGGTTGATGTTGCTGTTTATAACAACAACATCTATGTCTGCGACATGGTCAAAAGTCAGATCATTGTCCTCGACAGAGATTCGGGAGAAGTCGTTATGACCGTTGGGGAGAGTGGATCCGAAGAGGGGCAGCTGCATAAGCCGACACATGTAACAGTGGACAAACATGGAAATGTTTTTGTCAATGACGCCTTTAATTTTAGAGTCCAGCAATTTGACAGTTCTGGAGTATTTGTGAAAACTTTTGGCTTCCACGGAGACCGCATGGGAGGAATGGCCAGAAGCAAAGGGCTGGATGTAGATCAGGAAGGAAATTTGTATGTGGCGGATGCGGCCTTTGAATATGTACAGATTTTCAACAAAGACGGTCAACTGCTCCTTTTCTTCGGTGGCCCTGGAAATGCTCCTGGAAATATGTACCTTCCGGCCGGGGTCCATATTGATTATGAGAACATCCAATTCTTCAATACATTTGCAGACCCGAATTTCAAACTGAAATACCTCCTCTATGTGTGCAATATGAGTGGTTCAAATAAGGTCAATGTCTATGGATATGGAGACTGGAGCGGTGAATAATAATTGCTAGCAGACTTGACAGAACCATCCCATATAAAGAAAAATAACTAATGCACAAAATTTCCATCCACATAGTAATGATGTTTTTTCTAACAGCTTCCCTCAGCGGATGTGAAGCGAAAAAACAGCATGAAGTGCTTACCTTTTTCTTCACCGGGGTTCCCCCCTTGGAGGAAACAGCTGCTGTAACAAGTGATCAGGAACTTCAGGATGTACGGGAGACAACGCCGGGGCCAAAAACTGTACAGGTTCAAACCCTCTATTCCCACCCGGTATGGGCCGCCGGCGTCTGCGACCCATGTCATGGAAGTACGGGAACATTCAGCACTCCCGGGGTCCAGAAACAACCTCAAACAGTCTTCAAAACAGGTGGCGGTATGCCTGGTGAACTCACCCTGCCGAAAACGAAACTCTGCATACAATGCCACAGAGACAAAACACCTTTACGGGCACTTACAGAACGACTCTGGCTACATAACACAACGGCAAAAGGGGATTGCATGGCATGTCACGATCCCCATCAGAGCAAGAATAAAAACACCTTGCGAAAGCCACCGGTAAAAATCTGTCTTTCATGCCATGAAAATGGGACTTTTATGGCAACACCAGCCCACCAGACAGGAGAAGACTGCCTTTCCTGCCATACTCCACACATGGGCCTCAATAAAAATTTACTCAAAAACGAATATCAGGAGCAGAAAACGCCAGCGCTCCAAATCCCAGAGACAATGGTACAGGGTCGGTAACATCATTTTACAAGAAAAAAAGAAATGATCTCAAAAAGAAATGCACTCTTCCTATAACCTCTTCCCAGTGACCCTGTTTGTCCTGCTCCCGCTGTTTTTTCTTCTCATGGGGCCAGTACAAATCCAGGCTGCTGAAGAAACGGAAACGGGTGAAGTTCAGGCTCCGACAACCCCTCCTGTCTCATCACCCATTCCCAGGCCACGAATGACGGCAGTGCCCAATGGTCTTCTTGGACAGAACTATTTTATTAAACGGCCGGGTATGGGAGCAGGACTCACCTATGAATACAAAGATGAGTCGCGGACAACCAGTGGAACCACTGTCAAAGACAGCTATCACAGATTTAAAGAACGGGTGAGACTGCAAACGGATGGATGGCTATATCATCCAGCGCTTATGCAATATTCCCTGATGATTGAACCGGAGTGGATCCAGTCAAAAGAAGTTAACACTTCAGGAGAAACTGGCAGAGTCAACTCCTTTTCACCAGACTATGCAATGACCGCGACCTTCCTTCAGCAAAAGCCCTACACCTTTAACTTTTTTGCCAGCCGACGAGAATCTCCGGTGTGGGCAGCATTTGCCGGTGACACTGAAACTCTTGTCGACACATACGGCACAAATATACGACTCAAATATAAAATTTTACCAACCGTATTTGGGTACTCTCACGTCAAAACTGATCAGCAGGGTTACTATAGTTCAGAAAACATACGCGACAATTTCCATTTCACCTCGCGGCATCAAAATAACAGAAGCAGCACATCTTTCAGTTCCACCTACAGTGACGACAGGAGAAGCACCGAAGACAGTGATACTAAAATCACTACGTTCAACAACAGTCTCACGAACAACTATCAAATAACCAGTGACAATACAATCAAACTCAACTCATTCCTGACGTACAGAACCCAGGATAGTGATGTGTTTGATACAGCGAACCTCCGACTGCGAGAACAGCTGAACTGGCGGCATCGTGCAAATCTGCGATCAAACTATTCATTTACCCACACCCTGCAGGAAACCGACAACACACAGTCCGAAAGAACAGCACTCGATGCCCGCTTAACACATCTTTTATATGAAAACCTCACCACAAACGTCGGAAGCAAAGGCAGTCTCTATGATTACTCAGGGGGACGGGAGAATGCGTTCAATACTTTTCTTAATTTCACATACACCCGTCCCATCTCCTGGGGTACCCTGAATCTAAACAGCGGTTGGGACTACCTCTATACAGACCGCAGCGGATTCACCAGTTCAATTGCTCAGGTAACCAATGAACCACACACCCTGAGCCCTGCCACCGAAACCTACCTGGCCAACTATGGCGTACGAACTGAGTCCATCGTTGTAACCAATACTCCCGGAACAATCATCTATATTGAAAACATAGACTACAGCGTCGACACCATCGGTGATTACACCAGAATAAATTTTCTCTCCTTTGGCTCCATAGCAGCCGGACAATCTGTCATGGTCAGCTACAGCTACACCCGAGATGCAGAGTATGATGACGGTATAGCCACCGAGAACTATGGTATGAACATACATTTGTTTAATAGCTTGGATTTTTCCTACAATTACCTGCACACCAAACAACACATTCTTTCTGGCCTGGAACCAAAGAACAAAATTGATGATACCATCCACAGATTCAAAATTCGTCATTACACAAACTGGGCTGATACCACCTTCCACTATGAAGACAACGACCGTGTTTCCAACCGTCCCTTTACCAGATGGGAACTCCAGGAGACATTAAGCTACAGGCCTGCATGGCAAGTACACTTTTCACTCAAGGGATATTTTGGCCAAACCTCCTATACAGATGATAATGAAACAAAAGACTTTTATGGAGGAGTCACTACCTTTGACTGGCTCCTCAACCGCTGGTGCAGGTTTCGGTTGGAAGGGTATTATGACAATATCAATGGGGATGTGGAACAGACAGAAAATATCGGTGTCAAGGCAGGACTGGAATTCCGCTACCGTATCTGGACAGCACGACTAACCTATGAACTCACTGACCAGAACAATATAATAACGGATTATGAGCGAACGAAACAACTCCTTCGTTTTGAAATTATCCGCATCATGTGGTGAACCATGTCTCTTCAACAAAGACAGAACATACATAAAATGATACAGAAAAAGTCCCACTTCAGCGGCATAGCCATTCTCCTGCTCCTCTTTTCCATTCTTTCTCTGCATGGCTGCACATCCAAACCCCTTGATCCACCTCCCCCACCTGTTGATCTGGTGTGGCCCGGAGGAGAAGAAATTTCACGGATCCGCTTTCTTGGCAGTATCTCAAAACCCGAAGATTTTCAGATAACAGAATCCTTCCTGGTCCGTTTTTGGGGCTATATCGTTGGTCACCAGGACAGGAGTCTGGTGGCCCCCTATGCAATAACCGGTGACAGGAAGGGCAGACTCTTTGTTGTTGACACCTTTTTACAAAAAGTTCAGTGCTTCGACGCTGCCGCCAAAAAATTCCACGCTTTCCCCGCTGAAGACAAACCCATGACATCTCCCATAGCCATCGCTGTAAACAACAGTACTAGCTTGATCTATGTTGCAGACTCCAAAGATGGCATAATCAAGGTTTTCAAGGGAGTAGATGATACCAATCCACAAAGCATTGGCAAAAATATCCTGCAACGTCCCACTGGCCTTGCTGTTCACCTGGAAAGGAACGAACTCTTTGTTGTAGACACCAAACTTTCACAAATTTTCAGGTTTGATCTGCAAACCCATGGCTTATTGGGTACGTTTGGTGCCAAGGGGAAACAAACAGGGCAATTTAATCACCCCACCAATATCAGTATTGCGAGAGACGGCACCCTCCTTATCACGGATGCACTAAACTTCAGAATTCAGCGATACTCTGCCAGCGGTCAGTTTCTCCATACATTTGGATCTGCCGGGGACAGTCCCGGACATTTTTCCCGGCCCCGGGGCGTGGCCACTGACAGTGACAACAACATCTATGTGGTAGACGCCCTCTTTGACAACATCCAGATTTTTGATAATCAAGGTCGCCTGCTCATGGATTTTGGTAAATCAGGCAAAGAATATGGTGAATTCTGGTTACCTGCCGGCATATATATCGACCCAAACGACAGGATCTACGTGGCTGATTCGTACAATAAGCGTATTCAGATTTTTCAGTATCTTAAACAGGATGGTTCGTTGCAATGAAGAAAATTCATATCTGCGTATTAATTACTGGCCTGTTGCTCGGTTACGAAACAACAAGCCAGTCAGCCAGTATCGTTATCAGTAAACATAATCTTTCTATTAGCGGGCCCGGAGAGGTCAAATCGACAACGGAATCCAGAATCTGTGTCTTTTGCCACACCCCCCATAATGCACACCGGGATATTCCCTACCTGTGGAACCGTTCGGATCAGACAACCAACTATACACCCTATCAAAGTTCCACCATGTATGCAGCAATCGGTCAGCCCACCGGTGCATCAAAGCTCTGCCTCAGTTGTCACGACGGAACCATCGCTCTAGGAGCGGTCCTTTCCCAGGCAACAGAAATACCATTTGCCGGTGGATTTCGTACCCTGCCCAATACCAGACCCTCATACCTTGGTACAGA
Source organism: Desulfocapsa sulfexigens DSM 10523 (assembly GCF_000341395.1). GTDB lineage: Bacteria > Desulfobacterota > Desulfobulbia > Desulfobulbales > Desulfocapsaceae > Desulfocapsa > Desulfocapsa sulfexigens. The sequence goes on from NC_020304.1 coordinate 662,909, forward strand.
TCTTTCCGATGATCATCCAATTTCCTTTAGTTATCAAACCAGTATTGACCAGGGAAACTCCGAACTCGCTGTCACCAATGCCCTGCCGACAGAAATCAGTCTCGATGATGGCGGCCAGCTCCAGTGCACGGCATGCCATGACCCTCATGACAATACCTGGGGAAACTTTCTGGTGATGTCCAACCAGTTCTCGGCTCTCTGCACAGGGTGCCACATAAAAAATGGTTGGGTCAACAGTACCCATGCCGTCTCCACAGCCCAATGGAACGGTCAGGATGTCGATCCGTGGCCAAACACAGAATACACTTCGGTTGCACAGAATGGGTGTGAGAACTGTCACCGGCCTCACAGTGCAGGCAGACATCAACGGCTCCTGAAACGTGAATTTGAAGAGGACAACTGCCTTGTCTGCCACAACAGCAATGTTGCTCCTTTGAGCATTGAAGCTGAGCTGGTCAAAAGTTACACCCACCCCGTGGGCAATTACACGGGCATACACGATGCAGCAGAAGACTTTTCCACCAACAGCGTGGCCAATCATGTGGAGTGTGAGGATTGTCACAATCCGCACACCGTAACTGGTACCAGCGCAGTTGCCCCCTCCGTTTCCGGAAGAAACAGTGGTGTGCTTGGAGTTGACTCAGGGGGACAACAAATCACCTCCGCCGACAACCTCTATGAAATCTGTTTCAAATGTCATGCTGACAACAATGTAATCACGACACCGGCCATCACCCGCCAGATTGATCAGCTGAACACCCGCCTTGAATTCAGTCTGGGCAATCCCTCATTTCATCCGGTCATGCAGGCCACAGGCAGCACAGATGTCCCGAGTCTCCTGCCCCCATATACCAGCAGCAGCATTATCTACTGCACAGATTGTCATGGATCTGACAATCCCGATGGAGCACAGGGCCCCCATGGCTCCAACAATGAACATCTCCTGGTGGCAAATTACACCACCGTTGACAACACCATAGAAAGCCCTGATGCCTATGCCCTCTGCTATAGATGTCACGATCGGGATATCATCCTGGCACCTCTGCAAAGTGCCTTCAGACTGCATTTCAAGCATATACAACAGGAAAATGCGCCCTGCTCGGTTTGTCATGATGCACATGGGATCAATGCAAGCCAGGGAAGTGCTTCCCAAAACAGAGCGCTGATCAATTTTGACACCACAGTGGTTACACCCAACTCTGCAGGCGATCTCTATTTTTCAGGGGATGACCTTACTCAGAATAAATGTGCCCTGACCTGTCATGGAGTCGACCATGAGCCAAGAGCATACTCAAGAAATTAGTGGAACACCCGTTATCACAAAGAGATACGATCACAAAACATAAGCAACAGCAGTCTTTTAAACCCCTGGGAAGAGGAGAAACAGTATGAACAGCAGTAAAAAAACAAAAAGATATCAATCATCAACATGGATTAAACTTTGTCCAATAGTCTTTATTGCAGGCATGTTTGTGCTGGAAGCCTGCGCTGCGAAGGATACGGCCGCCAATGTCAACATAAAGGCCGGCCAATCCTGTTCCACATCAGACTGCCACCCAAAAATGGGAAAAGATGCCTATGTGCATGGACCTGTGGCAACCGGCGACTGCTCCTTCTGTCACAAACAGGAAAACAAGGACAAACATATCTTTCAACCAATAAAAAATGTTGAAGCCCTCTGTTATGAATGCCACGACAAGCTCGACATGGGTTCTGTGGTTCATCAGCCTGTGGCAGACGGCAACTGCACCGGTTGTCACAGCCCACATCAGTCCGCCAACCAGTTCCAGCTCAAGGGGGACGGACCAGGACTCTGTTACGAATGCCATGACAAGAGTATTGGTGGCGGAAAATTTGTCCACGGTCCTGTTGCTGCAGACGGATGTGTTGTCTGTCATGCCCCCCATTCGTCAGATTCACCCAAAATGCTGATGGCAGAGGGAAACGATATCTGTTTTTCATGCCATTCTGACAAACAGGATGAATTTGCCGGAAAGGAATTTGTTCACGGCCCCGTCTCTGACGGCTGTATTGAGTGCCACAGCCCGCACAGCAGCGACTTTCAATTCAGCCTGTCAGGTGAAAGCACTCAGGGGGTTTGTTTTACCTGCCATGAGGATAAGAAGGATGAAATTGCCCAGGTAACTGTAAAGCACGGGGGCCTTGAAACAGACCGCGGCTGTATGGCCTGTCACAATCCACACGTTTCATCTTTTCCCCAACAGCTTGACATGGCTCCAATGGATCTTTGTCTCTCCTGCCACGACAAAGAGTATAAACATGCAGACGGTGTCTCGGTTGCTAACATGAAAATCCTGCTTGATAATAACAGCAACCACCACGGTCCCATTGCGGATAAGGATTGTTCAGGTTGTCATAACACCCATGGATCGAAAGATTTCCGTATCCTGAGAGGCTATTACCCAAAAAAGTTTTATGCTTCCTATAATCCGGACAACTTTAAACTCTGTTTTATGTGTCATAATGACACTCTGGTCAAGGATGCCAAGACAACAACCCTGACAGGCTTCCGAAACGGTGACCAGAACCTCCATTATGTCCATGTCAATAAAACCCCAAAGGGTCGTACCTGCCGTGCCTGTCATGATGCCCATGCGACAAAAAATCCGAAGCACATAACGGACACCGTCCCCTTTGGAGCCTACCAGATGCCCGTTGGATTCACTAAAAGCAACAAGGGCGGCACCTGTCTTCCAGGTTGCCATCAGGAATTCACATACGATAGAGACAACAAGGTGAAAAACAGATGAATACAAAATCGGTTTTCCTCGTTCTCATGGTTTTCATATCGACAACAGGCTTACTGCAGGCCTCTTCTGCAACAGGAAAAGAAGCGCTGTGCGAAAAAACCGCCTCATCTCTTGCACGTGAGGGAAAACTTGATGAAGGGATTAATGAAATCAGACACTGTATAGAAAAAGGAAGCTCTGGAGCCAAGAGTCATGTTGTCCTTGGCTACCTTCTTCTTGAAAAAGGTGAGCCCCAGCAAGCAATGGCATCTTTTGAAAAAGCGTTGCAACTCCGTCCACGCTCCAGTGACGCTAAGACCGGAAAGGGAATAATCCTGGCACAACAGGGGGATCTAAAAGGGGCTGAAGCAATCCTTCAGGATGCCTTAAAATTAAACCCGGATCCGGCCCGCACATACTATGAGCTTGGTATTCTCTACCAACAGCTTGGTGATACACAACAGGCTGTTGACTTTTTTAAGCAGGGAATTGCATCCTACGAAGAGGAAAAAGGCAAATGACAAGAAAACCCCACACACGATTCTTTCCCAGGAAGAAAAATCTTCTGATTATTCTTTTTGCAACATTTGCCCTGCTCCAGAGTTCCATTTCTGTGCCTGCCCTCAAAACACTGGGAGTGGGGACAGAGGCACCTGACTTTGAGCTGGTGGATCTCAACGGTAAAAAACAGAATTTCTCGTCAATCAGGGGGGACAAACAGACCATTCTCCTCTTTTGGGCCTCCTGGAGCAGGCAGTCGGAAAAAGCTCTTAAGGAGATGGAAAAGCTTCATATAAAGTATAAGGACATGGGACTATCGGTTGTCGGTATCAATGTTGAAAGACAAACCATAGATGCCAAAGCCATGACTGACATTCAGGGGATACATGATCGTCTCCAGATCACGTTTCCCATCCTGATCGACCGTGGGCTTGTCTCTTTTCATGACTATGGAGTTATTGCAGTACCCACTACGGTCATCCTGGACAAGGACAGGCAAATAGCCTTTGAGCTTTCGGGTTTTCCTCTGGTTGGAGCACGGGATATGATCCACTTTGTTGCAGCGTCCATTGAAGGCAAAGAGGCAACCGTTGTGCTTGCTGAAAAAACAGGATACCAGCCTGACAAAAAGGCTGTTCGATCCTGGAACATGGGAGTAAAAGCCCTGAATTCAAAACGCACCTACAAATCCGCTGAAATGTGGTTTAAAAAAGCGATTCAGGCAGATCCTAAATTCATCCAGCCATATCTCAGTCTGGGTATCTTTTACCAGGAACAGGGCAAGCCGCCACAGGCAAGAGAACAATTTCAACGGGTTCTCCAGGAACAGCCAGACAACGTGAAAGCCCTGAGTCAAATGGGTCTCTCACTTCTGGAGGAAGGTTCCCTCGCATCCGCACGGGAAATGCTGGAAAAAGCGATCAAAGCAGACGAGGCACACACACCAAGCTTCTACTATCTGGGCTACCTCACCGGCAGGGAAGGTGACCTGAAAAAAGCGGCTGAACTGTTTACTAATGCTGAAGAAATCAATCCAATGGATTACCGGATAAATGTGTATCGGGGCATGATGTTTGAGGAGCAGAACAATCTGAGTGAGGCGGCAAGGAGTTACAAAAATGCTCTCAAACAGCTGTTAAATTTACAATGAAACTCCTACGTCACACTCCATATATTGTGCTGGCTGTGCTGGTCTTCTGTACCATTGACGGCAGAGCTGGCACAGGATTTTCGGTACAGTTTCCTCCACCCAACAGCTATATTGAAAATGAACATCTCAGTATCATCCTGGAGCCTGGAAACCGGGGGGTAGATCAGATACGGATTGTATCAGGGAAAAAGGCGCCCCTCAACATTCCCGTACGATCTGGCAGCACCAAGGTCTGTTTCGGAGTTTCTCTTGACAAAGGGATGAACACCATACAGATCACCGGGCTGAAACAGGGAAAGATCGTTGCGCAGACAGATCGTACTGTTTTCTTTCGCTCCGATCTTTTTCCCAGATTCAGAGTTCCCCCAGCTGAATTCAAACGATATTATTTTCATTTTATCAACAACGAAAAGAGCTGCGCCAGCTGCCATGACATGGAACCAACCCTCAGCAGTCTCCGCCCTGAATCCCCAAAACAATCGCCCTGCTACACATGCCATTCGACAAAAAGTAGCGATGCATTTACCCACAATCCGGCCGCACAATGGACCTGTTTTGCCTGTCATGAGGTACTCCGAGGGGAACGAAAATACACCTCTCCAAAACCGGATCAGAAGGTGTGTTATCCATGCCACAATTATGAAGTGAGGGACTGGAAAAAAAAGAAACTGATGCACGGGCCAACGGCTGTTGGTCATTGTACTCTCTGCCACAATCCACATGGCTCAAAGTGGCCGGCACTGCTACGGATGCAGACCACTGACCTCTGTGTAAACTGTCACGAAGATAAGGCCTCGGGTGCCCACGTCATCGCAGGATTTTACGGCAAGGGACACCCGGTCAGGGGAGTCAAGGATCCCTTTAATCCAAAGCGGGAATTCACCTGTGCCGGCTGCCACAATCCACATGCCGGAGATTCACAAAGTCTCCTGAATCACGACAACAGCAATATGACTACGTATTGTACTCTCTGCCACAAAATGTAGATACCTCCCCTCCGACCACCAGTGGATGACGACAATGGCACATGGTTTGCATTTAATGGTGTTACAAGATATCCTTATTGTGTGTTGCCGACAATAACTTCGGTCAACATTTATTAACTCTCAGCATGGAGGATACATCATGGCAAAGAAAAATGAACTGGCAAAGAAAGAAGAAAAGCGACCCGTTTCTTTTTTTGATGAGATGACTAAGCTCTTCGAAAGGTTTCCCAGTCATCCCTTTTCAATGATGACTCACCCAACCATGTGGTCTGGCGGTCCTTTTTCCAAAATGGCTGACATCTCTCCCTCTGTTGATATTTTCGAGGAAGATGACACCATTGTGGTAAAAGCAGATATTCCTGGCATCAGCAAAGAGGATCTCAATGTTTCCATTAACGATAGCATTCTGACCCTCTCCGGTGAGAAAAAGCAGGAGGAGAAAATTGAAAAGAAAAATTACCATCGGGTAGAGCGCTCATACGGCTCCTTCTCCCGTAGTTTTCAGCTTCCTGGTGCTGTGAACAGCGATCAGGTTAAAGCCTCTTTTAAAAAGGGAGTTCTGGAAATACGAATCCCCAAGACTGGTGATAACAAGAGAAAAAAAATAAGCATCACATAACTCAATATGATATAACCCCATTCTGCAAAGCTCTATTCTTGTTTCTCTGCTCCTGGTTTGATCCGGAAATAATATAATCTTTTTCGCAGTCGACCAGGAGCAGAGACCACGAATCATTCCCAGAATCATCCAAACAACAGACAATTATTCAACAGCTAATATTTTATGGTGCAGTAAGGTTGTTAAAAATGTATGAAGTTCTGCCTCAAAGGCTTTACCTTACAGAATGTACAGGAATACCAAAACAACTCTATCGGCAGGGCAAAGGATCACATCATTATGAAAATTTGTTTTATTATGTATCCATGGGAACGGGTAACCCCAGAAACAGATACCACGCTCAGACTGATTCATGAGTGCGTCAACAGAGGATATCTGGTCGCCATCACGACACCAAATAAGCTGACCATCCGGGAAAGCATTACCAGTGCTTTCTGCAATGTGGCAGTAAAAGGTAAAACCTCACAAAATATCCCCTCGTTTTACCGAAATGTGGAGTTTAAAAAACTTCTGCTCCCCCTGGCCGGTTTCGATGCGATCTTTATGCGTGCCAACCCACCGCTGGACACCCTGGCTCTGAACTTTCTTGACTCTGTACGTGATCACACATTTATCATAAACGATATCGACGGATTGAGAATCGCCAACAATAAAGTCTACACAGCCTCTTTTCAGGAGGAGGCCCAGGAATATATTCCCAGAACCTTTGTTTCAAAAAATCGAGATTACCTTATACGGATACTGAACGAATCGGAAGACGAACGGATGATCATGAAGCCACTGGACGGTTACGGTGGCCGCGGTGTAATCATTCTCGAGAAATCAGCAAAACGCAATGTCTCCTCCCTCCTTGATTTCTATATCGGGGAAGGAGCGGACACCAACTATGTGATCCTCCAGGAATATGCCCATGGAGCTGAAGACGGTGACGTGAGGATAATGATGCTCAATGGAGAACCCATAGGAGCAATGCGCCGTATACCGGCCCAGGATGACATCCGTTCAAACGTACATGCAGGAGGGAGTGTTGTCAAACACACGCTCAGCAACAGGGAAAGGCTGCTGTGCAAGGCGGTGGGGCCGAAACTGGTTCGTGACGGTCTTTATTTTGCTGGTCTTGATGTCATTGGTGAAAAACTGATCGAGGTGAATGTACTCAGTCCCGGCGGTGTAGCCAGGATTAACAAACTCAACCGAACAAAACTTCAACAGAAGGTAATCGACTTTGTGGAGCGTGTTGTCGCAACCAAAGAGATCTCTATCAGTCGCAAACATTCATTTCGCAAGAGTATTGAAGATGCAGACCTTGTCTGAAAAAGAGATCATTCGCAACATACGGCGTCAGGAACCCTTCGCAGCAGTTATTACCAGCGGAGCCTTCAGTATCAGGGTTGATCGTTATACCCCTGCAGTCTGTACCGCCATTCATGCAGGACATGCAGTGCAGGAGGAGCTTCACGACAAACTGCTCCTGAGTGAAACCGAAAGACGCTATGAGGAAGATCCTTTTACCGGTGACATGCTGGCTTCTCTACCCATCGTCATGGAGGCGCTTGACTCACGTTACCAGTATGATCTGAACAGATTGCCAGAGGAAGCCATCTATGATGAAGCCTGGGGTAAAAAGGTCTGGAAAGAGCCCCTCACAGAAAAGGAGAAACAGGCAAGCATTGCCAGGCATGACAGTTACTACAGGGTGCTTCATAGCCTTTTGACTGTTCTGGAAAAACTGTTTGCCCGCTGCATCATCTATGACCTGCACTCCTACAACCACAAACGCCTGACAGCTGCTACCCCGCTCTTCAACATAGGCACCCATTTCATAAATATGGATGAGTACCAACCGGTTGTGAATCATTTAAAGGGATTGCTCCTGAAAACAGAATTTCCAAATATCGAAAACCGGCTGGCCCTCGATGATGTTTTTTTGGGAAAGGGCTATCAGGCGGCCTTTATCCATGAGCAGCACAACAAGAGCCTCTGTATTCCCCTTGAAATCAAAAAAGTCTATATGGATGAGACCACGGGAGAGTCATACCCGCTTATCCTTGAAGCAGTTACTGAAACCCTGAAGCAGGCATTCAGCTACAATGCAGCCTATTTCAGCAGAAAATTTACCGGAAAAAAAATCCAGCGTGCCCTCTTCTTTGCCGAGGAAAGCAGCCGTGTAGTAAAAAAAGTTGATACGGCTCTCTATCGGGTGGCCAAGGGGATTGATACACTGCGTTACATTAATCCTGTAAATCTTAGCCAGGAACGGAAACGTTTTTTTGCTAAACAGTGTAGTTACACTCCACAATTTCGCTATCGACAACTGAAAATTGACCCCTTTGCTTTTCGCAAGAAGCTTTACGCCATTGGTGTGGATACTATTCAGGATGTCAGCATCCGCCAGCTCTATAGGAGCACTATCGACATGCTGGCCCAGAAAGTTGATCTTCTGACCACCATTGGAACAGACAGTTTCCTCTATAACTCTCTGCGGTTTCACGGAGAACCATCCGAGGCAGATATAGAACTGGCCCGTTTTCTTATTGCCGCCCCCCCTATCGAAAAAGAAAAAAATCCTAAACTGCTGAGCGCCAGAGAATGTGCAAATGTATTTAAGCGAGCTGAAAACGATTACGGCTTTAGCTTTCAGGTGGAACTGAGTAGTCGCATCGTGGCCAGAGCGATGGTTTCCAGTGGCCGCCGTAAAGTTATGATCAATCGCAACGCCCAGTTCACAGAAGTTGAGATTCAGGCGCTTATTCACCATGAATTAGGGGTACATATGGTGACCACCAGCAACGCCAGGCAACAGTATTTGAAAATCTTCAGGATGGGCCTGCCAGGGAACACCGAGACACAGGAGGGTCTGGCACTCCTCAGCGAATATCTGTCAGGCAACCTGACTCTTGCCCGTTTACAATCACTGGCCCACCGGGTAATGGCGGTGCACATGATGGTCAAAAACTATGATTTCCCAAGAACTTTTAAGGCCCTCAGCGATGACTACGGTCTCTCCCGGGAGGATGCCTTTAATCTGACGGTACGGGTATATCGTGGAGGGGGATTTACCAAGGATTATCTCTACCTCACAGGTCTGCGTAAGGCTCTGCAGCTCTATCGCTCCGGAACGGACCTACAACCCATGTTTGTGGGGAAGACTTCCATTGCCTTCCTCGACACCTTAAAAGAAATGCTTGGCCGGGATGTGGTATCCAACCCCCTGCATCTCCCCAGGGCCTGGCAGATGAAAGTACAGAGCAGTCCGATTCTGGACTATCTGCTAAGTTCTTTTGGATAAGGAGATGATGTATATGAAATTTGCGGATATGCCCGATCAATATAGAGACTATGCTTCCTCAAAGGTGGTGATTCTGCCCATACCCTACGATGGTACTTCAACCTGGATGAAGGGTGCTGATCGCGGGCCGCAGGCCATATTGGATGCCTCCTTTCATCTGGAACTATACGATATAGAAACTGGAACGGAGGTATACCGTCATGGTATCTGTACTCTGGATCCAGTTTCCTGTCCAAAGGATCCAGGAGAAATGGTTGCAGAACTTCGGCAGCATGCCCTGCCCCTCTTCCGCGACAACAAACTTGTGGTGGGGCTTGGCGGAGAGCATTCCATCACTGTCGGCCTGCTCCAGGCGGCACAGGCCCGCTATCCGAATTTGAGTGTCCTCCAGCTTGATGCCCATACGGATCTGCGTGACAGTTATATGGGAAGCCCCTATAACCATGCCTGCGTTATGGCTAGAGCCAATGAAATCTGCCCGGTTGTACAGGTGGGAATCCGCAGCATGGATATTGAGGAGATGGACAGTATCGAGCCAGACCGCCTGGTGCTTGCCCATGACCTGCATCGACACGGCATCAATGCTGCAACCAATGCTCTGGATCAGCTCACTGACACAGTTTATCTCACCATTGACCTTGATGTCCTTGATCCTTCCTGTATGCCATCCACCGGAACTCCGGAGCCAGGAGGAATTGACTGGTACATGCTGAACCAGATTATCCAGTACGTGGCCAGTGAAAAGAAAATAGTAGGCATGGATGTCGTAGAACTATTACCTCGCAAACATAATCAGGCCCCAGATTTCCTTGCTGCCAAACTTATTTACCGCTCTCTGAGTATGATCCTCACTGATTCTCTGAACCCATAGGCCAAAAACTGGCAGAACCTCGAAAAACAAGAACATCCAGTTCCGTTTTTTTTAGTATTACAGAACTGAGAGTTCCTTTTTTTTTGAGTTGCCCCGTGTTATCCTGCCATAAAACAACCCTGCCAAAGTAATTTTCTGCAAAAACTCCCAAAAGCAGGTAAACATGATTAAGGATAAACAATGGCATGCTGTTTGCTATGCGCAGAACGTACGGGAAAGGGGGGAAATCAACCGGTACTTTCAATTTTAAGGTAACAGGATGGGTAAAAAAAGATGTATGAGCTGTGGCGGTGATATTCGAATTTATTACGATCATGAGATTGGCGATGAAGTATTCTGCGAAGAATGTGAACGGGAATACAGAATCTGTTCTTTACGCCCGGTTCATCTGGAACCTCTGGAAACAGGCAACGACTATCATTTTGAAGAAGATGATTATTAACAGATATCAGCTCCCTGGAACAGAAGGGACTCGGAACATTTAATGCGTAACACACAACACCAACCGTCTCAACAGAGAAGCTGTACTCCCTATAATGTCGAATCCTGGGGCAACGGCTATTTTACTGCCAACGAGAAAGGGCACCTCTGCGTCCTTCCTGAAAAAAAGGAAATCGGTCCCAGAATCGACTTTATGGAGGTCATCAAAGAGATACAGGAACAGGGAATTCCTTTTCCCACCGTTATACGCTTCCATGACATCCTTCGGGCTCAGGTTCAGCTCCTCAATATCACCTTTGCTAATACAATTACAGAGCATGGTTACCAGGGAAGATTTTATGGAGTGTATCCCATAAAGGTCAATCAGATGCGGGAGGTTGTTGAGGAAATCATTGATGCGGGCGGTCCCTTTGACCACGGTCTGGAGGCTGGATCAAAATCAGAGCTCCTGGCCTGTCTCGCCTATAATGACAACAGTAATTCTCTCACCATCTTAAACGGCTACAAGGACGAGGATTATATCCGACTCGCCCTGCTCGGCCGCAAGCTTGGACGAAAGATCATCATTGTTGTTGAAAGTTTTTCTGAGTTTGAGATGATTATTCGCCTTTCCAAGGAGATGCAGGCTGACCCGCTCATTGGGATCCGAACCAAGCTTTCAGTCAAAGGACGGGGACGCTGGGCCGGATCCAGCGGTGACCGTGCCAAATTCGGTCTCACCTGCAGCGAAATCGTTGAAGGAGTAGAGCTTCTGCAGCGAAACGGCATGACCAACTGTCTCAAACTCCTCCACTTTCATGTGGGCAGCCAGATCCCCGATATTCGCATCGTAAAAGAGGCAGTCACCGAGGCAGGACGCATCTATGCCAACCTTGCCCAGAGTGGGATCATAATCGACTATTTTGATGTGGGTGGCGGACTCGGTATTGATTATGATGGCAGCAAATCAACGGGCGACTCTTCACGAAACTATACCCTGGCAGAATACTCTGCAGATATTGTCAGCGGCCTGCAGCAGATCTGTGACGAGATGAATGTTCCCCACCCCCATATTGTCAGTGAAAGTGGCCGGTATATCACAGCCCATCACTCCTGTGTTGTCACCAATGTGATTAACACCATCCATCAGGCCAGCAATCCGTGCAAAACAACCGTTAAAGAAGATGAACATGTCCTTCTTGGTAATATGCGGGAATCAGCAGAGCACCTCAAGCTTGAGAACTGTCAGGAAATTTTCAATGACATTCAACAGATTAAAGAGGATACCATTGCCGCCTTCCGCCTCGGAGTCATCTGCCTGGTGGAACGGGCCAAAATAGAAACTCTCTACTGGCTGATTATTAACCGCATTGACACTATGCTTGCTGATCTCGATTTCATCCCCGAGGAAATGCAGCAGATAAAAGAACTCAAGGCCAGTCAGTACCTCTGCAACTTCTCCGTGTTCCAGTCTGCGGCTGACACCTGGGCCATCAGCCAGATCCTGCCCATTATGCCGCTGCTTCGCCTCGATGAAGAACCCAGTGAACGCTGCTCCCTTGCCGACATCACCTGTGATTCAGATGGAAAAATTACCCGCTTTATTGCCAAAGACGGGTATGATCAGAGTCTGCTCCTTCATACCCTGCAGCCAGACGAGGATTACTTTATCGGTCTTTTTCTCACCGGGGCCTATCAGGATGTTATGGGTGATATGCATAACCTCTTTGGCCGCCTTAACGAGGTACATATCTACTGCGACGACGACGATCCCAACGACTTTTACATTGAAGAGGTGATCAGAGGAACATCGTCCCAGCAGGTTCTTGCCACCATGCAGTACAGCCCTGAAATCATGGCCAGATCTATCAAGACACAGATAGATCTGCAGATTAAACAGGGAACAGTGCTTCCACGGGAAGGTGTTGGCCTGATTGATTTTTACGAAAGCTGTCTCCAGGGTTACACATACCTGAATATTTAATAATTAAAGGATATTACTTATGTCACGAGTACTTATTATCGGGGCCGGCGGAGTCGGTTCGGTTGTTGTCCACAAATGCTGCCAGGTGCCTGAGATATTCTCTGAAATCATGCTGGCTTCCCGTACCAGAGAAAAGTGCGACGCCATCGCGGCCCAGCTGCCCATAGCCATCCAGACCGCCAGGGTAGATGCGGATCAGGTAGAAGAGCTGGTAGCCCTGATGCAGAGCTTCAAACCGGATTTATGTATAAATGTTGCTCTCCCCTACCAGGATCTTACCATCATGGATGCCTGCCTGGAGTGTGGTGTCAATTACCTTGATACGGCCAACTACGAACCACGCGATGAAGCAAAATTCGAATATCACTGGCAGTGGGCCTACCAGGAGCGTTTCAAGGAGGCTGGACTCATGGCTCTGCTTGGTTCCGGATTTGATCCCGGTGTCACCAATGTATTTACCGCCTGGGCCCTGAAAACCCAGTTTGATGAAATCCGGGAACTTGACATCATTGACTGTAATGCCGGAGATCATGGCCAGCCCTTCGCTACCAATTTTAATCCCGAGATCAATATCCGTGAGGTCACAGCCCCGGCCCGGCACTGGGAAGATGAGCAATGGGTGGAAACTCCTGCCCTGTCAACGAGCAAAGATTTTGACTTTCCCGAAGGGATCGGTCCGCGGAAGATCTACCTAATGTACCACGAAGAACTGGAGTCCCTGACCAGACATATTCCCGGTCTGGAAAAAGCACGTTTCTGGATGACCTTTTCCGACAACTACCTCCGTCATCTTGAAGTGCTTCAGAACATTGGAATGACCAGTATAGAACCCGTGGAATACAATGGACAGCAGATCATCCCTCTGCAATTTCTGAAAGCACTCCTGCCCGATCCCGGCTCTCTTGGCCCCCTCACCCATGGACGCACCTGCATAGGCTGTCTGATCAAAGGAATAAAGGATGGACGGGAAAAGGAGTACTATGTCTACAACATCTGCGACCATCAGCAGTGCTATGAAGAGGTTGGAGCACAGGCTGTTTCCTATACCACCGGCGTCCCGGCCATGATTGGGGCCATGCTTATGCTCAGCGGAGTCTGGAGCGGACACGGGGTTTTTAACATGGAACAACTCGACCCTGCACCTTTTATGGAGAAGTTGAACCTGCATGGTCTGCCATGGAAAGAAGTTATCTCCTGAATTTCGACCCGGAGCAGGTGAATACCCCCTGCTTTGTGGTCGATGAATCGGCACTCCTTCGCAATCTCAAAATCCTGGATGAGGTGCAGCAGCAAACAGAGTGCCGGATCCTCCTGGCTCTTAAGGGATTTGCCATGCCCGGCGTTTTCCCTCTTGTTCGTAAATATCTGCACGGGGTCTGTGCCAGTTCTCCCCACGAAGCAAGACTTGGAAGAGAGGATTTTCAGCGGGAAGTACACAGTCACGGTCCTGCCTTCAGCGACAGGGATCTGACCGAGCATCTGCTCTACTGTGATCATCTGGTCTTTAACAGCTTTCAGCAGTGGCACCGTTTCCAGAAACAGGTCAGGGAATGTCCGAGAGATATCTCCTGCGGTCTGCGGGTTAACCCCGCTCACTCCGAAACTGCGGTCGCCCTGTATGATCCCTGCCGCCCTGGCTCCCGCCTCGGTATTTTGCGGGAACAGTTTAGTGGAAAGGATCTTACTGGAATCAGTGGTCTCCACCTCCACACTCTCTGTGAAAAGGGAGCAGACGCACTGGCTCGAACGGCAGAGGTCTTTGAAGAGCAATTCGGGGAATTTTTACCTCGCATGCAGTGGCTCAATCTGGGAGGCGGTCATCTTATCACGGCTCCTGGCTATGACACTGGTCTCCTTTGTGAAGTCATCAACCATTTCCGCTCCCGCCATGATCTGACCATTTATCTGGAACCAGGTGAGGCCATAGCCATCAACACCGGAGCACTTATCACTACTGTCCTTGATATAATTGACAATGATGGTCCCATAGCTATCCTTGACACCTCGGTCTCCTGTCATATGCCAGATGTCCTGGAAATGCCCTACCGGCCTGATATCAGGGGGGCCTCCCTGCCCGATACTCTGGCCCACAACTACCGTTTGGGAGGAGTCTCCTGTCTGGCTGGAGATATGCTTGGAGATTACTCCTTTGCTGCCCCATTGCAGGTTGGTGACCGCCTTATCATCGAAGACATGAGCCACTACACCATGGTCAAGACCAACACCTTTAACGGAGTTCGCCTGCCGGATATCGCACTGTACAGGCCAGAAAGGAAGGCAGTAGAGACCCTCCGCAGCTTTACTTATGAAGACTACCGGAATCGTCTTGGGTAAAATTTAAGAAAGCAGAAACCGTATTTTGACAGAATAGCAGCAACCGTCTCATTGAGGATAACACACAAATGAAAAAAACATGCTCACCCCCAGAGTCAAAACCCACCGACGCAGGACTTGCCGACACGGTCGCCTGCGATTCAGATATCTGTTTTATTGATGGAAAGGAAGGACGACTTGTCTACCGTGGATATGACGCCCTGGAGCTTGCAGAGAAGAGCAGCTTTGAAGAGGTTGCCTATCTACTCTGGTATGGTTGCCTGCCAAGAGAGACTGAATTTAATGCCTTTCTCGACGGCCTTCGTGCTTCCATGGCATTACCCACGGAAACCGTCATGATCCTGCGAATGTTTCCCAAAACAGCGACCCCCATGGAGGTCATCCGCACAGCAGTATCTTCCCTCGGCCACTGGGATCCGGACAGCGGCAATACGGGACTGTCCGCTTCTCTTCGCAAGGCACAGCGTCTCACCCTCCGTATCCCTCTGCTTATTGCTGCCCATCAACGGCTGCGGGAAGGACTGGAGCCAATCCAGCCCATACCGGGGCATGGTATCGCCTACAATTTCCTCTATACTCTACAGGGGAAAGCTCCGGATCCACTGGTAGAACAAGCCTTTGATACTGCCCTTATTCTTCACGCCGACCACGAACTGAACGCATCAACCTTTGCCGCCCGGGTGACAGCGGCAACACTCTCGGACATCTACTCATCGGTAACCTCCGCCATCGGTGCCCTCAAAGGACCGCTCCATGGTGGTGCCAATATGGAGGTAATGCAGCTTATTGAAGAAATCGGCAGACCTGAACTGGCTGAAAAAATCATCCTTGAAAAACTTGCAAACAAGATCAAGATTCCTGGATTTGGTCACAGGGTATACCGTTGCGAAGATCCACGAGTGAACATGATCAGAGAGCTGGTACGCAGCCTGAGCAGTGCCATGGGCGATAGCAACAACTTTGCCATAACACAGGAAATAGAAAGGGTAGTCCTTGAACAGACCAAAGTGTTCCCCAATGTGGATCTTTACACCGCCTCACTTTACAGTGCCATGGGCCTGCCTCCTGAACTCTTCACTCCGATTTTCGCCATCAGCAGAACCGTTGGCTGGACATCACACATCATGGAACAGTGGGGAAACAACCGCCTTATTCGACCACGGGCAGAATACATCGGCCCCACGGATCTTCACTACGTAAGTATAGAAGAACGCTCCAGATAGCAAAAGCAGATCCCGTACATCCTTTCCTCCATGGAGACATTCGTTTCCATGGGGGCGATATCAGGCTCTCTCATAAGAACAGCAACACGCGAAGCCCATGAACTCTGTACTTATAATAATTGATTCTCTGGATCTGTGGGAGCCCTACTATCACAGCGACAGTGTTATTACAGCCATTCAGTATCTGCAACGTGAAGAATTAAGTCAGGATCCTCATCTGGTAATCAATCTCTGTTCAGATCTCTCCTATAACTCTGAGGGCTATTACTGTTCCTTGCTGGCTCAGGCAAGAGACCATAAAGTCATCCCGAAAGTTGAAACTTTGAACAAGTTCGACAACAGCATCACCATGAAGCTCGATAGTGCAATGAGCCGCCTTCTCAGATTTGACAAGTCTGCTCTTTTTGAAAAAGAGTGTGACTGTAGTCATCATCTGGATCTGTTTTTTGGGAAGTGTGAAGATCCAAAGTACGAACGTCTTGGTCGTTTCTTCTTTGATCTATATCCCTGTCCACTTATGCGGGTAAGCTTCAGTGGACCGCAACGAGCGGAGATCTGTAATATTCGTTTGCTGTCACTCACCGAACTTGATGACCGTCAGCAGGATCTTTTTGCAGGCAGTCTGGATTTATTCAACAAAAAGGTATGGCGGCAGCCACGCAGTAAAAAACCGGCCCGCTATGATCTGGCAATCTTTTATGACCCGGAAGAACTCCTTCCACCAAGTAACAAAAGTGCCCTCAAGCTCTTTTTAAATGAAGCCAGAAAAATGAATGTGAATGCTGAGCTGCTCACCGCAGATGATGCTTCACGCCTAATGGAATTCGACGCACTCTTTATCCGCCAGACAACTGCGGTGAACCACATCACCTATCAACTGGCGCAAAAGGCACAGCAGGCTGACATGGTAGTCATAGATGATCCAGCCTCCATTGTCTGCTGCACCAATAAGGTCTACCTCAAAGAACTTATGGACAGATCTGCCATACCAGCACCCAGATCGATTCTCCTGTTCAGGGAAAAAATTCCATCCTATGAGGAAGTCTCTGAATACCTCGGACGGACGATGGTCATGAAGATTCCGGATGGTTCTTTTTCCATCGGTGTTTCCCTGGTTTCTTCAGATAAGGAATACATCGCCCTGCAGGAAGCACTTTTTCAGCACTCTTCGGTTTTACTTATACAGGAATTTATGCCCACGGAGTTTGACTGGAGAATCGGTGTATTAAATGGCGAGTGTATCTACGCCTGTAAATATTACATGGCCCGCGGCCACTGGCAGATTTATCAGCATAAGGCAAGTGGTCTCACAAAATCCGGCAAAAGTGAGACCGTTCCTGTTCACCAGGTACCATCCCAGGTCACCCGTATTGCCAAAAAAGTGTCCGCAGCCATTGGCAAAGGATTGTACGGGGTTGACATAAAAGATGTCGATGGCCAGGCAGTGGTGATCGAGGTTAACGATAATCCCTCCATTGATCACGGCGTCGAAGACAAGATTCTTGGCAGTGAACTGTACCGGATAATTCTGCGTGAGTTTATTGCCCGTTTGAACAAAAAAAGAAGGGCCTGATACGAGATGACCAGGATTATGGCAGTTACCAAAGAAGATATCCCCGGGCTCTGCCTCCTCGAGGAACAACTTTTTACCTGTGATCGGATATCTCCCAGGCAATTCAGTTATCTGATTTCCAAAGCAAACAGTGTTGTTATCAAGGCAGTCTGTTCCGAAATATTTGCAGGGTACATGGTGCTGCTGAGGCGCAGAAATAGCCGGAGGATGCGGATCTATTCACTCGGGGTCGCCCCATCTGTGAGACGACTGGGTGTTGCAGCTGAGATGCTTGCATTTGCAGAAGATATTGCTGCAAAACATAACTGTAATTGTCTGAGTCTCGAGGTTTCCAAACATAACGATGCCGCCCTGAGATTCTACAAAAATGCTGGTTTTCTCTACTATGGTGAAAAACAGAAGTTTTACGAAGACGGAACCACTGCCCTGCTGTTAAAAAAAAACATACCTGAAAGAGAAACACAACCATGATTCATCCTGACACCGAAGTTCGCTACATAAACGAAGAAAAAGGGAACGGACTCTTTGCCACCAGTTTTATTCCCAGAGGAACTGTCACCTGGGTACTCGATGTCCTCGACAGGGAGATCCCCCCTGAAGACATGGCAGCCTATGACCAGCAAATCCGAGAAGTTCTCCTCACCTATTCATTCCGGAACAGCAAGGGGAACTACATCTTCTGTTGGGATAACGGTCGCTACATAAACCACAGTTTTCATGCAAACTGTTGCCTTACCCCCTATAACTTTGAGATTGCTATAAAGGATATCAATGCCGGGGAAGAATTAACAGATGACTACGGTACTCTTAACATCATCGAACCCTTTACAGTTGATTCGGAAGGCGGCAATCGAAACACTGTCTACCCCGATGATCTTCTGCACTACAGTAAAATATGGGATGCAAAAATTGCCGCGGCTTTTCCAGAACTGTCAGTGGTAAAACAGCCTCTGTGGAAGTTTTTTTCCCCAGAAACCCAAAAGGCCGTTCAACAGGTTCTTGAGGGAACCTCCCCACTGCCTTCCATCAAATCCTGCTATTATGATAAGAGCATTGTGGAATAATTGATGAACTATTATCGTTTTGCTCTCTGAAGTTGTGTACTTACTTACACGAATTCAGCTAATCCACTTTTTCAAAAAACAACAAATTGTTACGTACAGAGAACAGTGCCCGGAAAAGGGAATTCTTTCGTAAACTCCCCCCGGACACTGTCATATTCATTTCTGGACAAAAAGTGTAATCTATATGCTTACCACCTTGCTCTCCCTCTGTTGTCCTGCCAATGCTTCCGATGATGCCTATGCTGCTGTCTATACGGCCTGGGTTGCGGAAGGTATACAACGGGTCTAGGCCTGAAAACAGGTGGTGGCACCATGAGCACTGGACGAGAGTAAAACCGTTGATGGGAAGGAGGTATATATTGCTGATTCGGATAGTATCGAACCTGCGAAGCGATTAAAGCCCCAACCGTAGCTCCCAATACTACTCCAGGCAGGATATTGTCAGTATTGCGGCTCATGGCAGGTTGGCTTGTGATTGTTAGAGTGAGCATGGTTAAGAGGATTGTAAAAGCTGCTGTCGTCTTCTTCATGAGCATTTCTCCAGGTAAAGGTTTTTGTTATTCTGTTGTCATACCTTTTTTCTATATCCCGGAAATCAATTTGTCATTGGACATCGGGTGACATGTCAACCGATATCGGGTGACACTGGCATCAATGATTGACACAACATACTGAAATAACTACCAAGAGAAACAAAGACAGAAACAGGGTGCATTCGATAGAATGTACAATTTCACAAACTACAAACAAACACTATTGTTCGCACCACCAGCAGAAATGATTGCATGAAGACTTGAAAGGAGAGCCCTTATGGTCTATTTCATCTTCAACACATGCTCGGAAATATTGTTTGCATGATTATTTATCCGACCAATGTCCTTGAGAACATACGGGTAAAAGGCATCAATGACAGGTCGAAGTTGATCATTTTCCTGCCTGTACAAAAATTTATTTCTGTACTCCGTTTTTAATGCATCCAGCTGATGTTCCATTTTATGAACGTCTATATCCAGGGTTTTGACTCTTTCCTTCAGACCATTTGCAGCCACCATGTAAGCTTGAACGGCATTATCAAAAAACTCTGCAAGCTCCTTTCTGGCTGCTTCTGAAAAAAACACTTTTTCCTGGCTGGCGTATCCTGCTATATTTTCCGCCAGGTCTGCAATCCGTTCCAGGTCAGTCGTGGCATGAGCCAGAGCTCTTTTCCTGGCCCTGTCTTGTTCGTTCAGCATGACGGTATTTATTTTATTCAGATAATTGCCCACCTTTTCATGAATGATGTCAACGGCCCTCTCGTTTTCCGTGAGCTGCCCGGAGCTGTTTGTATCGTTTTCAAAAAATGTTTTTCGGGCCTGGGTCAGTGATTCACCGACAACGGCTGCCATCCGATTCACCTCCTGTTCCGCCTCGTACAAGGCAAGTGCCGGGACGGTGAGAAACTTTTCTTCCAGGAGACCGTGGGAGGAAATGACCTCTTCATTCTTTCCCGGAATAAGGATACTCAGAAAATGCATCAATATGGTGACAAAGGGCATCATAATCAGACTGACAGTGACATTGAAAACAGTATGGGCATTGGCGATAAGCCTTGGTGTATCCGATGCAGTCAGGGCGATCAGTCCTGCGAACTGTTCAAGAAACGGGAAAAAGAGTACAGCCCCACTGATATTGATGATAAACTGGGCCATTCCTGTTCGCCTGGCCGCTATACTGGTACCTGCCGCTGCAATGAGTTCCAGGACGCAGGTGCCTATATTAGCCCCGATGATCAGAGCTATCCCTGCATCAAGGGATATTATGCCTTCCATACTCATGGCTATCACAAGACTTGTCGTTGCCGAACTGCTGTTGGTAACCGCGGTCAGAACAGCACCAATCACAATACCGAGCAAGGGGTACACCCCGAAGTCTGCTATGACCTTCAGGACAAAAGGATACTCTTTTAAGGGAGAGGCACCGTCGGCCATGATCTTCATGGAAAGGAAGATCATCCCCATGTAGAGGAGTGTATCTCCAATATGATTGACCTTCTCCTTTTTCCCAAGCCGACTCATGGCAAACCCGGCTATTATCAGGGGGTAAAATATCATTTTTACCTTGAAGGCGATTATCTGGGCAGTAATGGTGGTACCAATTTCAGAACCGAGAATAACGTAGATGGACTGCCGCAAAGTCATGATTCCGGAATTGACCAGGCCGAGCAGCAGCAGAACCGTGACACTTGAGCTCTGCACCATAAAGGTGACAACAGTGCCTGTGAGAGCGCCCTTTACCGGGTTCCCCGTTGCTTTCTGGAGGATGTTTTTCAGGCGGACACTGGCGACTTTTTTTAAGGTATTGCTCAGCATATTGATACTGAACATAAACAGAGCCAGTCCTCCGCCCAATTGTAGAAGGATAAAAAAAAGGTTCATGGGCCTGTCCATACCATTCTCCATTCATAAATGATGTTCAGTTGGCAGTGCGGCCAATAAAACTGACGTGTATATGGTAGTAGTACCTCTTCCTGAGGGAGACCGGTTGTATTTGATTTGTTACTCCAGTGTGATATAGTTCTCCACACAGGAATACAGGAAAGGTGCATGACAATGTCTTATTAATCATATCTTAAAATTGTCAGCTCTTGCAAGCCGACCAGCCAAAAAATTCTTAACAGGAATATAAAATGAAAATAACTTTCCAGGGTGCAGCCAAAACAGTCACAGGATCAAAATTTCTTATCGAGGTCAACAATTCCAGATTCCTCCTCGACTGTGGCCTCTATCAGGGCAAACGTAAGGATTCCTTTGAGATGAACAGGGAAACTTCCTGCAATAGCGATACTCTTGACGCCATCGTTCTTTCCCATGCCCATATCGATCATTCAGGAAATATCCCCTGCCATGTGAAAAATGGCTTTCAGGGTGATATTTTTTGCACCTCCGCTACCCGTGACCTGTGTGCAGTAATGCTGCTTGACAGTGCCTTTCTCCAGGAAAAAGACGTGGAATACGTGAACCGTAAACGGGAAAGAGACGGGAAAAAACCTTTTGAGCCTCTCTACACCAAAAAAGATGCAGTTGCCTCCATGCAATATTTTGTCGGCATGAGCTACAACCGAAAACGTCAGATTCTGCCGGGTGTTGAATTGACCCTGGTTGATGCCGGACATATGCTGGGCAGCGCCCATGTCATCCTTGACATTGAAGATATGGACAGTGGCAGGAAGACCAGGTTGGTGTTCAGCGGTGACATCGGCCGCGCCAATATCCCCATCATCCGTGACCCGCAACCGATAACACAAGGGGCTGACATCCTGATAATGGAAAGCACCTATGGCAACCGCACCCACCCCCCCTATCCCGAATCGGAAAGGGAGCTGAAAAGAATAGTCAACGAAACAGTGGCAAGGGGGGGGAGCCTGTTAATTCCCGCCTTTGCCGTGGGCCGAACCCAGCAGATTGTCTATACACTGCACAAGCTTTTTGTAAATGGAGAGATCCCCGATGTGCCAATCTATGTGGACAGTCCGCTTGCCACGAGAACAACGGACATCTTTCGCCTCCATCCCGAAACCTACGATGAGGAGATCATGCAGTTTATGCTGGAGGACAAAAATAACAATCCCTTCGGCTTCGAGACACTCAAGTACACGTCATCTGTGGATGAATCAAAAAATCTGAGCAGTTCAGACAAGCCTGCCATTATCATCAGCGCCAGTGGTATGATGGAGGGGGGACGTATCCTGCATCATCTCAAGAGCCGTGCCGGGAATCCGAAAAACACAATCCTTATTACCGGCTGGCAGGCACCCTTTACCCTGGGGCGACAAATTGTCGACGGGAAAAAAGAAGTTAAAATTTTTGGTGAACTGTATGACATCAGGGCTAAGGTTGAACTTGTCACCGGCTTCAGTGGACACGCTGACCGGGAGGAGCTTCTTGCATGGGCTGGAGCCATGGAGAAAAAGCCGACACAAACATTTATTGTTCATGGTGAAGAGGAATCTGCCAACGCGCTTGCCACTGCCCTTCATGACACTCTCGGTTTCAAAACGGTCCATATCCCCAATCCCAACCAGAGTTTTGATATCTGAGAAAAGCAGGGGTTACATCAGAGACGATAATGAAAAAAAGCTATGGTAAAATATCTGACAAAGCGGGACTGCCACCGGGGAGCCTTGTTCACGTCGGTCAGTATAGAGAAGATCCGATACGTTTTTCCTGGATGGATTACGACGAAACCGGCTGTAAGGAAAGAGAAGGAAATACTCTAACAGAGAAAACTCAGGCACCGAGGGAAAAGAATGTTCACTGGCTTCATCTCAATGGCGTCCATCAACCTGAGCTGATCAGACAGATCGGGGAACAACACGAAATTCACAGTCTGACGCTGGAAGATATTCTAAACACCGAACATCGCCCCAAACTGGATGAAACCGACGATGGATTCTTCCTTATTGCCAAGATGCCCACATTGGCTGCAGAAGGAACCATCTCATTTGAATCAGTTAATATTCTTCTTGGTGATTTTGGGGTTGCAACCTTTGTCACCGGTGACCAGGATCCATTCATACCGATACGCTCACGAATACGTAATGGTACCGGTAAGATCAGGAAAAGGGATCATGATTATCTGGTCTATACCCTTCTTGACTCCGTTATAGACTGCTACCTTGTCGTTATTGAGCAGCTGCAGGACAAAATTCTCGAATTTGAGGAGGAGGTCCTGTATAACGCCCAGCCTGAATCATTATTACAGCTCCAGACTCTACAGCGTACCATCCTGCAGCTACGCCAGGTCGTTCAACCAATGAGAGACATGGTGGCAAAGCTTTGCCGTATCGACGATCAACTTATCAATGAATCCACCAGGAAGTATTTTGAAGATGTCCTCGACCATATGAATGCCGTCTCCGCCAATACTGATCACTTCAGAGAGTTGCTGACTTCGATCCTGGAACTCCACGTTTCCATGATGAACACAAAGATGAATCAGGTGGTTCAACTGCTGACTGTCTTTGCCGCCATTTTCATGCCTCTGACCTTTCTCGCTGGTATTTATGGAATGAACTTCAGATATATGCCCGGACTGGAAAATCAATACGGGTATTTTATCCTTCTCCTGCTTATGGTCGGGTTGGCCATATCAATGATCTTTTTCTTCCGCAAACGGAAATGGCTATAAAAAAAAGAGTAACATCTCATTTTCAGCCCTCACCACCCCTTGTCATAAGGATAATAGCAATAAGAATAGCCAGTGAAACCAGCCAGAGAACCATATAAACGGTGGTAGATTCTCTGGCCCTTTCACTGCCAAGCCAGGTTCTTGGTTTAATCCCTTTGAAAATAAAGACAATCTTTGCTGACAGATTCACAGAGACAATATTCACGGCAAGCAGCAGGGCGGCACCTATAGCGAGGTCAAACTGTCCAGCACCAATCATAATACCCATGGTTGCGGCCGGCGGAAGAATAGCAACCGCCACCATCACTCCCACCAGTACACTTGAGAGTCCGGTGGTCAAGGATAGAGCTGCTGCCGCTCCGGAGGCCAGGGCAAGAGCTACGCTGTCCAGCCCTACATCCGTACGGGCCATAAGTTCATGGCTGGTGAAGGAAACAGGATAGAGATATCCTTCCACAATGGCTATGGCTGTGGCCAGAGTAAGACCGATGACGTTCGCCTTTACAGCAGCCCACAGAAGTTTGGTGTCGCCAAGGGCGGTTGAAAGGGCCAGGGCAATGTTAGGTCCAAGCAGAGGAGCAATAACCATCGCCCCTATGATAACCGCGACATTATCCTTGAGCAGGCCTATGGAGGCGACAAAAGTAGACAGGGTCACCAGCAGCAGAAAATTACTGCCATAACGTGCCCCCTTTTCCACCTCCTGATAAAGCTCCTCTCTGGTTGTTTTCTCAGCAGCAGCTTTTTTCTCTGTTTCCAGTGATGGTACATTCTGGGGTAAAACCGCCTCGGGGGTAAACAGAACAATATTACCACCCGGACCGAGAACGCCCTGTAATGCGTCGAGAAGTTCCTGTGTTTTTTCATCTTCAACCAGAATCCGGTATACGGCCAAATCCTGTGAACCACCGGCCGGCCAGAATTTTCTAACCTCCAGCTTTGTAATTATCGCAGGAAGATTTTTGAGATTTTCCGGTAAGGCAATCACTTCAACAAGTCGCATTCACACATCCTCCATGGGGAGATACTTTCCTTCGCAAAGGAGAGTTATCGTTTACTCTGGGTTGACGATCCCCAAAAAAGGGTTTCAAAAATAGCCCAAAGGCAATGGAACATTCCAGGATCACTTGAATTTCAGGCTGAGAGATCATAAGAACTGTAATAAGCATACCTGATTACCACTAATCCTCAGCCTACCCGCCTGAGGAGGAGTTGTTTCGTGTTGATTATATGGGCATCTGCGGCCTGGACGGCCACAGCAGAGCCCCCAGGGATGGGTTTATGGCGTCCCATATAATCGACACGAAACAACTCCGGGTTGCAAAGCTGAGTTTCGATGGCAATCAGGTAAGCATATGTGATTGAATTAGAAAACCAACCAGTCAGTTCCCTGCAAATCGAAAAACCGAGCAATAGAAGCGACAATACCAGCAGCTGTCAAAAAGAGTCTGCCATGTAACATGCTGCATGGTTGGCTTACCAGAACTAGAAGTCACGAATTCACCCTAATTGTAATTTTAATCAGCAGTATTTGGGTCTGTTCCAACAACCGCAGTGGCTATGCTCTCATCTTTTCCTTCCAGGTGCAGTCCGCTCTTAATATGTATATCCCGCTGGGGAAAAGGAATTTCAACACCATGTTCCCGAAAAGACTTGTCTATTGCAAAATGCATATCGCTACGAACATCAATACGTTTGTCAACATCCTTCAGGTGACAGAACAACTCGAAGTCCAGAGATGACTCACCAAAAGCCTGAAAGCGGACAACCGGATGGGGGGCTGTACCGTTGGTAATCACTTCAGGGTGTGCTTCTGCCACTTCAAGAAGCAGTCTTTTTACTAACCCGGTATCACTGCCGTAGGCGACTCCCACGGCCACCTTTACCCGACCCCGTATATCCTGAAGCATCATATTGGTGACCTGGCTGGAAATCAACTCCGAGTTGGGTACAATAACATCGGATCTGTCAAAGGTCTGAATGATGGTGGAGCGGACACTGATTTTCTTCACATAGCCTTCTGTGCTGCCAACAACAACCCAGTCCCCCCGCTTTATCGGCCGCTCAAAGAGCAGGATCAGACCGGAAACAAGATTATTAACAATATTCTGAAGCCCAAAACCTATACCAACAGACAAAGCACCTGCAACTATGGCCAGTCCCGAGAAATTAATACCAGCGGTGCTAAGTCCCAGAAGAATAACAAGACTGTAGCCCACATAACCAAGCACCGTGGAAAGGGCATCCTGTACACTTGGAGCCAGCTCCGATTCAGCCAGCCATTTACGGATAATTTTATCCTTAGCAAGGGAGACAACATTCCAGCCGAGAGCTAAAATAAAAAAACCGATACCAACCCGGGACGGAACAATTGTTACAGTACCAACGCTGAATCCTTCAACCAGCCAATCATAAAACGTTGAAGCATAAATCCTGGAGAGTCCCCACAAGCGAAGAATGCAATAAAAAAAGACAATAACCAGTGATAATTTGAGCAGACTGCCCGTCCAGATTAATCCCTTAAAGACCTGACTCGTCTCAATTCCAAGCCTTTTTCTGAGAGTCTGCTGCCAGAGATACCTGCCCCTTCCAAACCCGCCGACAATTTCATTGATTGCAAACATGCAAAGACTTAACAGAAAAAGAAGGACTATGGTACCAGAAGTACCTGCCAGGATATGGCTGGCCAGTATTCGATAGCCACTAAGTTCGGCAAGTATGACACCACCAAGCACAAAAACAAGAAATATACGAATAGTTCTTCTCTGCACTTTAAAGCGTGAAAAGCTGCAGAAGAGCCAGAAAACCCAGAGCAGAATCCCATACCAGAGCATCACGACCAGGGCACGGACAAGAAGGAAAACAGTATCTGGAAGAACAGTGCTGAGCGGACTTGTAAAAACAAAAAACAACAGTCCGGAAAAAATGGCAAACAGCTGGAAGCGAATTGTTTTCACTATGGAAAAATTCACTACAGAACCATTATCCTGCTCTCCGGCAAGTACTTTCCCGTAGAATTTCCCAAAACCTGAGAGGATTAAAACAAGTATAATACTGTTCACAGCAGCTGGCAGGCAGGAAGGGGGTTGCAGATCTTTTAACACAAAATGCAGCGACAATGATACTCCTCCAAGAACCCCGAGGAGCTGAAATGTTTTTTTCCGCTGACTGAGCATACGTAGAAAATCAAAATAGAACCCTTTTTGTTCTATCTGGCTGGCTTGTTGGAAAAGCAGAGAATCAATCCGACTGCCCAGAAACAGTCCCATTCCGGCAAAGAGGAAAACGAGCAAAAAGTGGTATAGTTTGAGGAAAAAAAAGGCATTACCTGATAACAGGAAACTGGTAACTGCTGATGGCCAGTGCTCCAAATTAAGCTCCGGCCGCCTGACTAATTCAAGAAATCCTGGTCCCTGGGAAAAAAGATCCCTGGTGAAAACCTCTCGCTTAATATCATTAAGCTTCTGATCCAGATCTGTTGCTCTGAGTGTCAACAAACGACACTGAGCAAGACGAACCTCAGCCTGATTTTTCTGGGTCTGCAGGCCAGCTCTCTCCCTGGTGATCTCCCTAGACTCACCGGTCACCTTTTCACCAAGAGCAGCAAGAGTTGTATCTATTTGTTCCAGTTCCTGCCCAACTGCATGCACACAATTTTTTCCCTGAGCTAAATATCCCTGCACCTGAAGTACCAGGACATCAACCTGGGCCAGTGACGTATCCTCCAGATTAATCTGAGAAATCTTCGTGATTTCCTGCTGAGCTGCAGCAAACATATCGTCTTCCTGATCAGCGGAACGTAGGAAAGAGGGATGCATACAGAGGAAAACGAAGAGGAGAAAAGCCGCAATTAACGAATATTTCATGAACGGTCACTGTGAAAATTAATAGAGAATGTTTCTGAAACAGTATAACTTAGGTACATGACAATAGCAAAAAATCATGTTAGCCATGCGCGTGACAGGATCGGGATGGCCACAACGATCTTTGTCGTCGAACAGAGGGTATTCCCAAAATATACATTTCACCTGAAACTCTGCCCCGTACCCCCGAACAGGAGAGACAATGGCGTTTCCAACTTTCTCTGACCTCTTGTCCATTTCCGATCCTGAAGTCCTACTGACAGGCTTGGCTGTTTTCACTGCCCGTATCTTCGATGTTTCCATTGGTACCGTACGCACCATTGTAACTGTTCAGGGACGTACCATACTCTCTTTCTTTCTGGCGGTCTTTGAGGTGACCATCTGGATCACAGTTGTCAGTGCCGTAATCCTTAAGATGACCGAAATGCCCATACTTATTATTTTCTACTCCCTTGGGTACGCCATGGGAAATGTGGTGGGTATCCTGGTGGAAAGGAGGCTTGCTTTTGGTATGATCATTCTCAAGGTTTTCAGTTCCTACCATGGCCAGAGAATGGCACAGACATTTCGTGAAATGGGCCAGCCAGTAACAATTTTCCATGGTGAGGGAATGAAAGGGCCGGTTGTAGAACTTTATCTGGCCTGCAGAAGGCGGGATCTCAGGTGGATGATTGCCAAAGTCTATGAGATAGACAGTGATGCCTTCTATGTTGTTGAGCAGGCAAAAGATGTCAGCAAAGTGCTGAAACCGGTATACTCTCCATTGGGCGGGTGGCGGCAGCGCAACAATAGAAAATAGCAGACGGGGAATAGTCCTGATACAGGGAAGATATCTTTATTTTTGAAATAAAGACATAAAACGAGCGATGAAATGTAACGTCTAGGAAGGCACCCGATGGTTACGATTGGAAGATCAACTCTCCGATTACTTCGGGTTGCAATTCATCCCAATTGCAAACCAGATAAAAAATGAAAAGTGAGGGCAGGCATCGATTTTTGACAGACTTAAACAATTTCATACATGATGTGGCAGCAATCCACGTTTTTCATCAAGCACTTGTCTGACAATTCTGGCCAATGTTGATCTATCAACGGGTTTCTTTGCATATTTTTTTATGCCAATTGCCAGGACACTCTCTTCTGTAGCGACAGTGCTGTAGCCAGTGCAGAGGATAATTGGCATGGTCGGCTTTATTTTCAAAACTTCCTGTGCCAATTCTATCCCGGACAGACCGGGCATGGTCTGATCTGTGATTAACAGGTCAAATTGCTCTGGTTGCAAGTAGATTTTTTCAAATGCCTTTTCACTGCTTGTTGCTGCTGTTACGCTATATCCAAGACCTTCCAGCACTAATTTTTGCAGGTTGATGATGCTGCTTTCATCATCAACTATAAAGATATGCTCACTCCCTGAAGGAAGAAGGGCTTCTTTCGTTTTTTCCTGAATTGAAACAACATGTTCCAAAACCGGGAAATGGACATGGAAAGTACTTCCTTTTCCTGGCTCGCTCTCTACCTGAATAAATCCTTTATAATCTTTTACGATTCCATGAATAACAGCTAATCCGAGACCTGTCCCCTTGCCGACCTTTTTAGTTGTAAAGTAGGGTTCAAAAATTCGTTCAATTGTTTTCTTGTCCATACCGTGACCGGTATCACTAACTGACAGAACAATAAAAGGGCCTGGAGAGACACCGTTTCCACTTATGTCTTCTGCTTGTATATCTTTACGGCATAAGCTGACAGACAAAGTCCCTTTTTCCTTTTCCATAGCATGGAAAGCATTGGTACAGAGGTTCACCACTATTTGATGGAGAGTTGTCGGGTCTGCCAGAATTGATCCACAGTCAGTGGCAATTTTTTCATTGATGGAAAGAGTTGTCGGCAGTGATGCACGCAGCATTTTAAATGCTTCTTTGACAATCAAATGAGGCATCACAGGTTGCAGGGCGCGCTCCGTTGTCCGACTGAAGGAGAGAATTTGCTTTACAAGTTCTGTTGCCCGTTTCCCGGCCGTCAGAACTTCATCAATATCTTTTGCTGCATTGCTATCATTTGGTATATCGAGCCTTGCCAATTCTGCATAACCGATAATTGCAGAAAGAATATTGTTGAAATCATGGGCAACACCACCAGCCAAAGTACCAATTGCCTCCATTTTGTGGGCCTGAAAAAGTTCTTCCTCCAGTTTTTTCTGTTCAGTGATGTCTCTGGCAACGTGGACAACATATCGCACCCCATTATTTTTATTAAGAAGAGGGGCAGATGATACCTGAAAAATTTTCCCCAGCCCTTTATGTTCGATTATTTCCGAATGGTTATTAATATTTTCAATTACATTAATACCAGGACATCCCGGACAGGGCTGCACACTTCCTCGGAAAATTTCACAACATTTTTTGCCTTCAAGCTCTCCCGGCTTTGCCTCAAAAAAATCATATGCTGCCTTATTGGCCCGGACTATCCGCATATTTTTGTCCTGAATAGTAACAATATCAGCCATAGCATTAAATGTCTTTTCCCACTCTTCCTGAGCCTCGAGGGCACGATTTTCAGCCTTCTTGCGTTCGTTAACCTCTGTGCTTAACTCGCTCACGGTCACTTGTAACTTACTTTTGGCCTTTACAAGGCGCCCCACAAGATTATTGAAGCTGACATAAAGGATGGAGAGACACAGAACTGTCAGCAAAAGAACAAGCGCTGACATTTGAAAAATATAGCTGTCTTTTTGCTGAACCAGATCCGTGATATCTTGTAAAATTGTAATGCCACCAAGTACTTCATTATGATAATTTGTAAAAATGGGCTGAGAATGAAGAATATAAACTTTATTGCCCAACGTAATTTGATTGATGGGGATATTGAAATCAATTTTTGAAGGCAGGCTTTTGTATAAAGGATCGCCATGGGTATTCAAAAGAAATGCGCCAAACTTTCTCATTTTAAAGTGCCCCGATTCATGATCAACCTTCTGCCACACTCTGTCGAAAAAATATGAAGCAGCCTTGCCAGAGAGATCAATTTCAGCAACCTCCAGTAACTGGTGAACTTTGATTCCAAACTCCATAACACCCACAAAGGCACCTTCAAAAAAGACAGGCTGGGCTATTCTGAAAAATGCGCCATGCCTGCCAATTTCATAACCGGAAAGCTGTTTATGAATCTTGTTAACACTATCAATAATTGGCCGAACAGTCTGCAGATTATCACCGAAAAAACCTGGATTATGCATGCGCAGAAATGTTGTGCCATCTGGTAGATGAAAATGCATCACACTGAAATGAATATTTTCTTTTGTAAGGGCGTCATATATTGGAAGAGTCGAGTTGTATAATTGTTCACGATTACGGTTAGCAAAAGCTGTAACCATTTGAGGATTAAGCTGTAATAGGTTTTCAATCCGTAAAAGATAGGGCCCAAAAGAATATTTTTCTAAAATGCCGATACGAGTCTGAAAATTTACTTCTTCTTCCTCAATGACTCGCTTCAATGAAACATTATGAAGGGCAATACCATGATACAAAGAAATACCGGCAAGAATAATGATTGAAAGCGCAACTGTGATAATAGCTTTGTTTTTATCACTCATCCCTATCTCGCTGTGTTGACGGTTTCAAACATCAGAAACTGCTTATGATATGGTTCGAAACTGAGGGTTGCTTTTTTACCTGTATGCAAAGGCATCTTTAACCCAATGCTCTTCCCTCATTTCTTATGTTTTCGCACAAATAAAAAAAAGAGTCAATGAACCCCAAGATTAGCACATCCGCCCTCATCAGGAACAAGGGGCGTAATTAATCGGAAAGGGGTTGCGAGCAGTTAAGATGCTTGCTTATTTTTCCTGTCAAATATTTTCACCATATAGAGCACGACAATAGGGATCGAGAGAATAAGACAGAGAACAGCGGCTGTTACTGAGGCATAGGACAGGACAGCCTTAGCTAGAACGGGCAGCAATTGAAGCGAGTAAAAGAAATCAAGCAGATGTGTCCTTATTTCCCAGACAGCGAAAATCATAGCCACTGGGGTTTTGGAAAATTCGCAAACCAAACTCGGGGATTGCGGCCAGCAGGTGATCAAAGATATCCGCCTGGATCGCTTCGTAGTTGGCCCAAGCTTGATCTTTTGAAAAGACGTAAATTTCGAGAGGGAGGCCGTGCTCAGTCGGAGCAAGCTGTCGGACCAGAAAAGTCATCTCTTGATGGAGTTTTGTATTATTTCTGAGGTATGCAATAACGTAGGCACGGAAAATTCCGACGTTGGTCTGGCGACGGCCACTGATAGTAAGGTTTTGATCATAGTTATGGTGCAGGTTATATTCTTCAATTTCCTGTTGTTTATTCCTTATGTAATCGGCTATCAGAGAAAAATTGGAGAGTTTGTCAAGCATCTGCTCATCGCAGAAGCGGATCGAATGAATATCTATATTCAATGCCCGTTTTATTCGTCTGCCCCCCGATTCGGACATTCCTCGCCAATTTTTAAAAGAGTTGGAGACAAGGGCATAGGTGGGGATAGTTGAAATGGTTTTGTCCCAGTTCTGGACGCGAATAGAATGGATGGAGATATCAACAACATCACCGTCGGCACCATATTGCGGTATTTCTACCCAATCCCCGAGACGTACCATGTCTGTGGAATTAATCTGGATTGAAGCGACAAAACCGAGAATCGAGTCTTTGAAAACCAACATGGTTACGGCAGTCAGACCGCCGAGAACGGAGAGAATACCCCAGGGAGATTTCCCTGTAAAAATGGAGATAAGAAAAATTGCCCCAAGGACGTAAGTGAGTATTTTGCCAGCATCGATGTAACTACGAAGGCTGGCCCCCTTATTCTTTCTAACTATTCGATGGATATCGTTAGCTGAAGAGAGTAAAGCGGTTAAGCTGAGGACTGAAACAATGACAAAGCTGGCGGTTATCAGTCGTTTTGCAGGAAGATAGCTTGTAGCCCCCTGATCAAGAAACATATCGATTGCCAGAGAAAAAACGGTCACCGGAACGAACCAACTGATTTTGCTGAGCAATTTGTTTTTAGCCAAAGGATCATCCCATCTGTAGTTATTCGATTGAATCCAGTTGGTAAGGAACTTTAACAGGGTTTTGCGGACAATCAGGGTCGTTATAATTGCTGTCAAGATTACAGCAAAAGCTATCAGCATGTAAGCCAGCAGTTCTACCGTTGTGGATGACAGCTTGAGATTTTGGAAAAGAGAGGTGAACCAATTATTTTTCATAGAAAAACATCCTTCCTGTATGGATCAAAATTTTGATTCTGCTTGCGACTCTTGTGTTTTTTCCAAAATAACACATTGTATTTCAGACAGATACCAACAAAAACCCATCATCCTGGCCAGTTGGAATCGTAATGCGATCAAAAAAAGAGGACTGAACATAAATAAAGATTTTGCTCAATTATCTTTTAAGTTTCAAGATATTTATGGATTAAGATCATATTTCGATAATCTCCGGGATCGAGCAATGTCCTTCCTGGGTCACTCATTTTTTTGATAACTGAGCTCTGCTAACAAATGCAACGCACCTTTTCATCTCTTCCCAGGAACCTTTTATTCACTTGCTCCACTAAGGCTTATGTTGTAAAATAATTTTTATTGATTTCACTTGAAATTCGAGCGGATTGCAACCTTTAAACTCCTACAGCCAAAACCATTTGGCGATGGAGAAAATCAAGGGGCACCCGATTCTTAGTACCTCACCTACCTGCCCCCACACAAAAAAACGTATGAACAACTCTCTGGATCTCTGGAAACTCCTGGCCGGCCTGGCCATTTTTCTCTATGGCATGTTCCTTATGGAAGACTCCATCAAGAACATGTCCGGCAAAGCCTTCCGCAGAATAATCAGGAAATACACCGATGGCCGTCTCCGCTCCGTAGCCAGCGGTGCCCTGATCACCGCCATCCTCCAGAGTAGTGCAGCGGTATCCCTCATGGTTCTGGCCTTTGTCGGAGCCGAAGTGATGACGATGGCCAACGGTATCGGGGTGATAATGGGGTCAAATATAGGCACCACCTTCACGGCCTGGCTTGTTGCCGTCTTCGGCTTCAAGCTCAAGATCGAGACCTTTGCCCTTCCTCTTATTGCCGTAGGGGGAATAATCCTCATCGGCTTCGGCCCCAGATCCCGAATATTCCAGGCCAGCCGTCTTCTCATGGGGTTTGGTTTTCTTTTTCTTGGTCTGGATTTCATGAAAACCAGCGTTGAAAACTTTGCTCAGCATCTTGATATCCAAAGTATTTCCGCCTACGGCCTGTGGCTTTACGCCATCGTCGGCATACTGATCACAGCTCTCATGCAGTCAAGCTCTGTCAGTATTGCCATTGTCCTTACTGCCCTGAACAGCAGCCTGATCACATTTCCAATGGCCGCAGCCATGGTTATCGGAGCTAATGTCGGTAGCACCGTCACGGTTTTACTCGGGGCCATCGGCGGAACCCAGTCAAAAAAAAGGGTAAGTGTCAGTCATCTCATATTCAATCTCGTGACTGGTACCGTAGCCTTTACTGCCATCCAGCCCCTTTCCTGGATGGTCAGCCATTTTATCAATACTACCACCAACAGCGTCATGGCACTGGCCCTCTTTCACACGCTGTTCAATGTCATTGGTGTCCTGCTCTTTTTCCCCTTTATCGGCATACTCGCCCGCTATCTGGTCAAAATGTTCCCAGATCGCAAGGAAGTACTCACCGTTTTTCTGCGAAATACCTCCACTGAAATGCCGGATGCAGCTATTTCCTCTTTGCGCCAGGAGATTCTCCACCTTTTTGAGGAATGTCAGCTCTACAATCTCCGCTCCTTCCGGATTGACGAAAAGCTGGTTTTCGACCACTCCCTGCCCTTTGAGAAAAACGCCATAAAACGATTCAGCCTTGAAGATCAGTACGACAACATCAAACTCCTCCACGGCGAAATTTTTGAGTTCTACGCCAAGCTCCTCAATGAAAAGCTCGAAGACTCCGAGGCCAAGGAGCTTGAACTGATCATTTATGCCTCTCGTAATATCATGAACTCCATCAAAAACATCAAGGGCGTCCGAAATAATCTTGATGAGTTTGACGCCGCTGACAACGACCACCTCAACAGCCAGTACAAAGCGTTCAGACGTCGGCTTATGGAGCTGTATCATGACATCAGTCGCTTTCGACGACTCGAGAACAATCATGAATTATACAGAGGCCTGTTACGTTCCATTGTCCACCTGGAAAAGTCAGACACTCTTTTTATCAAGGAAACCTTAAAACTGACGACCTCCGGCGCCATCAAAGAAATCGATATAGCCTCCCTGCTCATGGTCAACCGTCTCTTCAACCAGGCCTGTCGCCTCCAGATATTTGCCCTAAAAGACCTGCTACTTGCGCAGAAACAGATCCAGGATTTTGACCACGCCCTGGAGATGAAGATTCTCCTGGATGAGGAAACAAGCAGGGAAGAAAAAGAAAACACATGACAAAACAATAAATTGCCATCTTTACTGGCTTCTGAACACCTCCCAGTAAAGATGGTAGTCGAGTAATCTTTTAGTTCCTCTCTCAGCCCGCTCCTTCCGTAGCCATTTCATGATTCCCATTCCTGATTACCATCGAAACTCAGTTCTGCAATCCGGAGTTGTTCCGTGTCGATTATATGGGACGCATAAACCCATCCCTGGGGGCTCTGCTGCGGCCGTCCAGGCCGCAGATGCCCATATAAGCAACACGAAACAACTCCCCCTCAGACGGGTAGGCTGAGGATTAGTGGAAATCAGATTCCCCCTTGATTGGCAACGACCATATCTTTACCTGACGCAGCCCGGACTTGCTTAACCAGACCTCCAGGTTCCTATTCTGAACAAGAAACCACAGTATCTCTCCTCGA
Organism: Desulfocapsa sulfexigens DSM 10523; assembly: GCF_000341395.1. GTDB lineage: Bacteria > Desulfobacterota > Desulfobulbia > Desulfobulbales > Desulfocapsaceae > Desulfocapsa > Desulfocapsa sulfexigens. The sequence continues at coordinate 698,579 of NC_020304.1, forward strand.
ATATTTTCAGCCCGCCACAATGAGAACGCTATCTGTCCGAATTAACACGACAACAATCAACTAACGTCTCTGGCACGATAAGTGCTAATGATTTTTCCGGGTGTCCGTGAACTCAATGCTCCCCGGACAACATTAATCAATATGAGGAAGGACGCATGCGTGAAAGGGAACCGGATGAAGTAATGGACTGGTGTGAGTGTAAAAACTGTGGTGCGCATGTTGAAGTAGCCTCTTATCTGAAGCGGGGGAACATGGTCTACTGCAAAGAATGTGAAGAGGCTTATATTATTTCCAGTCGCAATCCAACCACGATTCAAGTCCAGAAAGAGCGGCAACTTGGGACACCCTGGTTGGATGGATCTTACTTTATTTAATACAAACACTGGCGGAATAACACCAATCGAAGGAGGAGAGGATGGGAAAAAAAGGCAAGAAATATGAAAATGAAGAGATAGTAGATTGCAAAGCCTGCGATGGCGTTATTTCCCTTGGCTTTTACATGGGACGTGGTGATATCGTCTGCTGTGAAGAATGTGACGCTGAATATCTTATTAATTCGCGGAAGCCACTGCAACTGGAATTACTCAATGAAGATGATGACGACGATGTTTTCGACCCCATAAGTGATTATGACGACGACGACAATGTCGATGAGGATAGCGACGAAGACTACAACATAGGTGACTATGACTATGACGATGATGACGACTATAACGACGGTCGCTATGATTGATTAACCAATGAACCACCGAGAGAAACAACGGGCAGTGCCCAGGGAGTGATGCAACCACCTGCGGCCGTTTATTTTGGGAAGAGTAAGGGACAGATTTTGTTACAAGCCCTTACTTCTTAAACTCTTCCTTCTGCAGGCCGTACTTCTTCATCAGCTTGTGCAGCTGCCTGGTACTGACACCGGCAGCCTCAGCACTTGCGTTGATCTTTCCGCCACACTCGTCAAGTACCTCTTTCAGGTAACAGCGCTCTATCTCTTCAACTCCTCTTCTCCGCACCTCCGCCAGGGGAAGCATGGTGTCCATCTGCACCCTGCTTAGAGGATCTTCGGTAGTGAACAGTTCTGCCGGAAAGCTCTCCGGCACAAGGACCGCTGTCCTTTCCAGGATATAGGCTCGTTCCATGATGTTCTCGAGTTCACGGATATTACCCGGCCAGGAGTAGTTGAGAAAGGCCTCTATCACCTGAGGGTGGATATCGAATATCTCCTTGGTATGAAAACGGTTCAACTGGCCGATAAACATCTCCACCAGCCCCGGAATATCTTCCTTTCTGTGCCTGAGTGGCGGGAGTTCTATGGGAAAAACATTGAGCCGGTAGTAGAGATCATTACGAAATTGCTTTTCCTCACAGAGCTGTTTAAGGTCTTCGTTGGTGGCTGCGATGATACGTACATCTACCTTGGTTTCTGCCTCCCCGCCAATACGCTGAAAAACGCCATCCTGAAGAACCTGCAGGAGCTTGATCTGAGCTGCGGGCGTAAGCGTTCCAATCTCATCAAGAAAAATTGTACCACCATTGGCAACCTCGAATTTACCAAGCTTTCGCTTCACTGCTCCGGTAAAGGCACCTTTTTCGTGGCCAAAGAGTTCACTCTCCAGAAGAGTGTCCGGGATTGCCCCACAGTGGACACTGATAAACTGTTCATCCCTGCGATTACTGTGTTTATGAATAATCCTGGCCAGCACTCCTTTTCCTGTTCCTGTTTCGCCGGTGAGAAGAACAGTGCTTTTGGTGGGCGCAACGGATCGCACATTGGAAAAGACCTCTCGCATCGCCGCGCACTTTATCTGAACCAGGGGAGCCGCATCCTTGTCCCAGAATTGATCACGCAGATAATCCAGCTCAGACTGTACCTTCTGAGCCTCACTCATACTAGCGGAAACCAGCCTGATTTCATCTGCTATAATGGGGTACATAATATAATCACAGGCCCCCAGTTTCACAGCAGCCACTGCTTCCCGCAACATTTCCTGGTTAGTCATGACCACAATCTTCAGGCTTGGATAACGCAACCAGAACGGTTGCAGAACGGCTTTGTAGCCACTTGTAACCGCTGACGCACTAAGAATTTCCATGTCAATAAAGAGAAGATCACTGCGATACTGCTTAACGGTTTCAACAGCCTCCACCAGAGAAGATGCTGTCGAGAGAATGGCATCTTCTCCGCAACTTTCCCGGAAAGTGGTCATGACCTCACGATCTCGACTAATAACCATGATGTTTTCCATAGCCCCTGACCCCAGTTTAAGAATTCTCAGTTCTGTTTTTTTCCCGTTTCGGAATTTCAGGTTCCGAGAATTTGTTTTTCCTTCCCCTGACACTTTCAGCCTACAACCTATTCTGCCTTTACACTCTGACACACCTTTTCACAACGAAAAAGAACAACGGATGACCCTGAATGCCTCAGCGCAGCATATTCAATTGAAAAACTGACAGAGTCATATGGCACACTGTTTGCTTAACAAAAAATCAAAAAAACAGTCAATATTACTTTTGGAGAACGTGATGAAAACAAAAAGATGTACGGCCTGCGGTGGTGATATTCAGATTTATTATGACAACGAAGTGAGAGATGACGTTTACTGTAACGAATGCGAACGAGAATACAGGATCATATCAATGCATCCAGTGAAGTTGCAGGCACTGGAAACAGACTATGACTACTGTTTTGAAGAAGACGAGTATTAATCCTTGGAAATTCTTCTGAAGAAGAGGACTTCGTGAAGATTTTCACACTAAATGCTACTCAGCTAAGTACCAGTTACTTATCACTTCTTGGTATGCGTTGTGTTTGCTGAAACTGACGACTCTTTCCTTCTGGCAAGCCCCACCATGCCTCGTTCCTTACTGTAACGACAGGAGAGATGACTCCTTTTTAAATATTCTATTCAGATAGTGCTCCAGTGATCTGGCAATGAACCTGTGCTCACAGAACATTCTGATATTCTATGGATTTCTCCATTAATCAGCATCTCAAATGTTCCCGCCATGGAGACAGATGCCACAGATTTGAGCATGCTTTGTTGCCAAAACAGACATGCTGCTGCTAGTTCGTGGCCAAACCAGGGAGACAAATAAACATGACACGACTTGAACAGAAAAAAGTAACACTTGCAGGAATACTTGTCCCGGATCAGTGGGCAGAGGATGGCGAGATCACCGGGTTTGCCCTCTGTACTGATGATGAGCGAAAATATGTCCTGAACTGCAATAATAAAAAGAACAATCTCAGTTCGATGCTACACCAGAACATCAAGGTTAGCGGTACGATGACTGGCGAAGCAGAGAAAGAAAGTATAAAAGTTACAACCTTACAACCTCTCTCTTCTCAAGAAATCGAAGAAAGAGATGCCAGGGGAAAGGCATTCTGTTGCTGATGAATCCCCACGAAACTGCGCGAGGGAAGACAAATGCCCACAACCCAGGTTCAAAAGTGCTTATGACTACAAAAAAAAGAATTTTAACCTGCTCTGTGGGTGATGTTATAGTAACCATCAACAGAAAAATGCTGGTATCCGAAGTTATTTCCCAGGGAAAGGAGGCAACAAAAACCAAAGCTGGTGAAAGAGCCTGTGTTTCTGCCTGCCGCATAATGCCTAACGGTCAGGTACTCAGTCGATCACCACTGTTTATTGACGACTGGTCGCACATCTAACTCAACAAACAGGACTTTTCAGTTCCGCTTTCCCTGGAAAGCTAAAAACTCCCTTTCCTGCAACCCTCTCTCCCGGCACGTACAGTGCTGCCCCTTACCTCCGACTCAATCTGGCACGTCGCTTGCTACTCATTTTAGTGCTTGTGATGAATTGGTACCAGGGGGTCGTGATCTCCTTGTTTTCTCTCCTGGTATCTATTCATTACCTGCATTTATCATTTGCTGCTCAGGAGCTTTAAGGCCTGAAATTGAACACAGAAAAAGCTGTACCACTGAGGACGAAAAATATGGCCAGAATACTGGGTGGTCGCGAGAAATACAAAAGAAAAGGAAACATTGGAGAGACTTCCCCTCGAAAACTCATCACCAGTCGAAAAGTAAAGAGTCTCTCTTCTCTTGAAGATCCCCTTCAGGATTCTGTCCTGAACCCATCGCAAAGAAAAGGGGCGCTGACAAAGAGGAAAAGAAGAATGATTTCAAATAGTGCATGCCCAATCTGCACGTGGGAAATCAGAGTTCCCCGTAATGCCAGGCTCGGTGATGTGGTTTTGTGTAAAGGCTGTGGTGGCGAGTACGAAATGCATTCGCTTCATCCACTCCGCCTTCACCCCCTAAACTTTTATAATGGTTCAGATGAGTACCCCGGCCAAATATAGGTTTCCGTAAGATTCTCCCTATCTATTATTATGTATAATCAGACAAATCGGCAAATGAAGACAAGAACAGGAAAAAGGTCCTTTACATATCAATACCGTAGCTGCAGTTTCTGCTGCAGCGTTGACGGGCTTGTCGTTTCTGACTCTCAGCAGCAGGGCGATATTGTCTCCTGTCATGTCTGTGGTGGTCAGTATCTTATTCGCAGTATAGATCCGCTTAAGTTGCAGGCTCTGCCTTCACAGTCGAGCAACATGTCCTTTGGTTGACAGGATCATCCGTCTCCCTGGTCTTACGCTGGAGTAGAGAAAAAGCCGATGGAACATATAAAATGGCTGTGCTCATAGAGCCTCCTCCATCAAACCAACAAACGACGACGGCATTTCAACGACCTGCCTCATTCACACCTGGCACAATGTGTGAAATTCCCCCCATCAACTAACGATATACGGGTTAAAAAGTCAGCGTATGTGGTATCTTCACATTCAGTTCCAGCAAATCCATCCACATCCTATCTTTCATATGGGGCCTGATAATGAGAATCCACTATTTGTTAATTCTTTTATGGAGACGTATTTTCTGTTCTCTCGTTTTTCTTATCCTGGCCTTTGATAGCTCCCCCACCCTGGCTGCAGAACCAGATACACTGCTTTTCTCGGATAAAAAGGAGGAAAGGCAGGCCTCCTATACAACTTTGCAGCAATCCATTACTGAAAAACTAAAAAGCACCAAAAACGAACAGGAAAAAGACAACCTGCTCATGCAACAGCAGATACTCTTCAGATTAGTGGAACTACCCGACACCCCTGAGCAATTCAGCACCACTAGGATTTTTTCCGAACTGGCAGCCAAAGGGAGTCTCACCTGGGATGAATTTGAACAATTTCTTGATCATCATATCAAAATCAGTCTTGATGAAAAAAAGAACAGCCTGGACCTGGAAAACAGTCAGCGGCAGCTCAAAATGCTCCATAGTCGTTTGACGGCCCTTGACAGCAACAATCCTGAAATTGCTTTACTGCAACTGCAATACGCTTTCAAGTTGCGTAAACATGGACTGCAGCAGAAAATCGACAAACAGCTCAAAGATGCTCTGGAGGAGGCGAAAAAAATCTACCCTCTTGTGCTGAAAAAAACCAGCGTCGACGGACAGAGAATAGCCACTGAGGAGGGCCTCCTGGCAGAACAGAAAGTTCGTTTCCAGAAAAGCGTTGATGACAGTGCTCTTTCAGTCACTGAGAATAATATCAGGATTCAGGAACAGGATAACATTCTACAGGGCTACCTGGGCAAGGATCTCACTGCTGACGAAAAAAAAATACGCATATACGAAGAGGCAAAACTGAATGAATTGAAGGTTAACAGACTCCTTTCAGAAAGCAAACGACAGGAAAACAACCTGAAACAACTGCAACAGGCACAAAAAGTTGCCTGGTACCGTTTACTCAATGAAAATCCCGATTTCTCTGAGCTGACAGACCTGTCAAATGACATCCTCAAGCAGCTAGTTTTACTAAAAAAAGAAATAACCGACTCACAAAACGCCCTCTTTTCTCTTGAAAAAGAACTGGCCCTCCTCAGCAACACTACTGATCCCATCAGTCCCAAAACAAAAAAACTGCTCCAAAGCATCAATAGTAACATCCAGACAATTTTTGCAAGCCTCATACTCATTGATAAAGAGGCAGAAAGTCTTGACCATAGAAGCTGGCTGCTTGGAATGGCCATAGACCTGAAGCAGACAGGCATCGGCGCTGTGGTCACCAGAACGCGGGAAGCCACAAGTACCGCTTTTGAAAGGGTCCTCTTTATCCTGAACTACCCCATTCTTTCCTATAGTGGTGCTACTCTGTCTCTATTGATTCTTCTCCAGGTTATCTTTATTATTGTCCTGGGTCTCCTGATTACTCGCTTCTATGGAAGATTCATCCATCGTCTGGGAGTAAAACATTCCTGGACCGAACAGACAATTCACCTGACCCATGTTGCCGGAAAATACCCGCTGTTTCTTCTTCTTGCCATGGTTGCCCTCTCGTCACTTGGAATCAACACCAGTTCCTTCGCCATGATTGCCGGTGCCCTGTCAGTGGGTATCGGTTTTGGCCTGAAGACCATTGTCAACAATCTGGTTTCAGGGTTCATTCTCCTCTTTGACAAGTCCATCCGGCCCGGAGATTTTATCTCTCTCGGAGGTGCCGTTCAGGATGGCGGTCTCAGGGGAAGTGTGGTACAAATGAACATTCGAGCATCGGTACTGCGCACCAACGACAATATCAACGTCATTATTCCCAATGCCACTCTCATGGAATCACAGGTGGTTAACTGGACGTATACCGATGAAAAAGTACGCTTTAAAATTCCTTTCTCCGTAGCCTACGGCACCGATTCCGACCATGTCAAAAAGGTTATCAAGGAAGCTATGCTGAAAACTCCAATTGTCCTGAAACACCCTGACCCGACAGTTCAGATGACTGCTCATGGAGATAACGCTGTAGCCTATAATGCAAATGTATGGGTGGAAGGCCCCAATGCCAGGCGCCCAGCAAGAACGACGGACACAATCTTAAGCACTATTTACAAAGTATTGAACGAAAACGATCTTGAAATCCCCTTTCCGCAATTGGATGTCCATCTTCGTAGTTCCGATGGGCAGAGTGCAGAGAAAGATCTATAAATTAGAACAAAGATTCCTCAAACAAGACCTTTTTGCACACTGCGTCAACATACTCTTCATCTTTGGCCGTTATAATACAACAAACAACCAATCCATTGCCCCTGACTCCGTGATGAGCAACACAATGGAACACTTACCTGCGAGAGCAGTTATACGACGCTCAAAATATCACTCAAAAGGAAATAAGAATGAAAATTTGTATTTTATCCAGAGATAAAAACCTCTACTCTACCTCAAAACTGGTCGAAAATGCGGAAAAACGTGGCCATGAAGTGCATGTGATTGACCCACTGCGCTGCTATATGAACATTACTTCTCATAAACCGTCCATTCACTTCAAAGGTGAACCTCTGGAGGGCTTCTCTGCAGTTATTCCCCGTATAGGTGCCTCTATAACCTTTTACGGCACAGCCGTGGTAAGGCAGTTTGAAATGATGGGGGTCTATTCAGTGAACGAATCCGTAGCTATTTCCAGATCCCGGGACAAACTCCGATCCCTGCAACTCTTGTCCCGCAGAGGAATCGGTCTACCGGTGACCGGTTTTTCCCATTCGACCATGTATACCCAGGATCTTATCGATCTTGCAGGGGGTGCGCCGCTTGTTATCAAACTTCTGGAGGGTACCCAGGGAATCGGCGTGGTTCTCGCTGAAACCAACAATGCAGCCGAAAGTGTTATTGAGGCCTTCCGGGGACTGAAACAGAATATCCTGGTACAGGAATTTATCAAAGAGGCTAATTCACAAGATATTCGGTGTTTCGTGGTTGGTGGCAAGGTGGTTGCTGCAATGATGCGTACTGGTAAGGTGGGTGATTTTCGATCGAATATCCACCGGGGTGGCAAAGCTGAAAAAATAAAAATCACCCCGGAAGAGCGTTCCACAGCCGTACGAGCTGCCAAAATAATGGGTCTCAATGTGGCCGGGGTGGATATCTTGCGTGCCAACCATGGCCCGGTTGTCATGGAGGTGAACTCATCACCCGGCCTTGAAGGCATCGAGGCGGCATCCGGAAAAAATGTGGCAGATATAATTATTGCCTTTATCGAAACCAATGCTCAGGAGGGAAAAACAAAAACCCGTGGCAATGGCTGAGATAACAGACAACTCATTTTATGTGGGGATTTCTGATCAGAATATTAAAAGAAATCTCATTTACTCATGCGCTGGTATCTAGAATCGACTGGTCATCTGGAAGAATTTTCTGTAACAGCGTTGTGCCTGGTGCTCCAGCACCGGCAGCAAAGCTGAGGGAAAGCAGGGGGGCCGAACTGATTGTTTCTTTCAACTCAGCTCCAAAGGTAGCAACGAAGTCAGCCTTTTCCCTGGTGTCCAGAAAAAAGGCAATCCTGACTGCTTCCGCAGTCTGAACACACCTGACCCGTATGTTTCCTAGCCCTTCGACCGTAAGATGCAGCGTACAGGAACAGTCGTTCTCCTTATTCTCCTCTTCATTACGTCCGCCTGCCTCCTGATCCACAAGCAGATAGCCCTTTTCGAGAAAAGAGAAGAGCAGCGGGAACAGAACACCATTCTCCTGCTGGAGACTTGCCTGAATAAACTGGCTGCTCTCCAGAGTGGCAAGAATACGGCCGGCAGCCGTACTGATCTCCTCCTGGCCTTTGAAAATCTGGGAAATCTCCGCCAGAACTGACTTGAGCTGAGCCACAGTGTCCTGCCCTTTGCCCTGATTCGCCAGTATTTCTGATCGAAGTCCCAGCTGCTCAAGACTGGTTTTAAGAAGTTCACCGGCCCCTGGTTCCTGAAGTTGAATCGGCTGCAGTCCCTCCATACTGTGCAGTAGTTGCTGCTGTGTTGGCTGCAGCAGTTCAAGACCAGAGAACAACGGCAATTGTAAAGCTCTAACCAGGGCTGGCAATGATTGCATCTGTCCCGTAAGCAGAAGAGGCTGCGTGTTACCCGGCACTCCCCCTGCATTCAAAACTACAAAACCAGGTACAGGCTGCAATGACTGTAACTGCAGCACTTTACTCTCCCCCACCTCAGCACCTATGGCCCCCTGAAGTTGATAGGACTCGCCACCAATCCGAACCACTGCTCTGTTTTCTCCGAGAAGCTCGGTAACAGTGGCCTTCACCGTATAATTTCCCTGACGGATCAACTGTTCTACAGCTCCGGCATCCATTTTCTGCAAAACGGGCTGAGAATCCTGTCTGGCGATATCAGAAGAAACAGCAGAACCTGTTAAGACAGATCCTGAGGTGGAAAAAAAGCTCTTCTGAAGACTCTGTAAAAGGGGTTTCACGTTGATCACATCACCTGCCAGAGCAAGAGCCTGACGAGCCTGAGAGGGAAGGCCAGGATCAACTATCTGTAGTTCCAGAACGGGTGCGGTACGCAGAACCTGAAACTGGATCTGTTCACCTTTTACCAAAGGAACATTGGATTGTACTTCAAAGCGCAAGCCTGCTGTCTCGAGCAGAAACATATTCTGTCCTCTGCTTTCAATCACCGTAGCAGATCCCGCCCTGCCGGGCTCCATCTGTGCCCCCCCGGACTGGGCTTTTTGACTCTGTAGTCCGGAACTGCCCTGTGGTCCGTAAAGGGCGGCAATTTGAGATGTACTGGTAATCATAGTTTCTTCTGGTGGCTAAACAATCACACCATATCTCTTGGAAAAAACCTTGCTCTGCACCGTGGTTTATGGAATAAGAAGCTGTCCCTTCTTTTAAATCTACAGGAAAATTCTGCAAAACACCATGACATTAAAAACTGGAATATACGTTGATGCCGAAAACATCAGACTCTGCGGTGGATATGGAATGCGCTATGATGTGCTGGTGGATCTTGCCAATCGTGGTGGCTCCAGTATGCTCCGCGCTAATTGCTACCTTGCCGAAAATGGTGAACGAACCAAGGAAGACCGCGATTATCGCCTGAAACTGTACCGCTATCACAACATTCTGCGTCAGTGCGGCTTTAAGGTTATCAAAAAGTACGTCAAACACTTTGTTGATGATGAGGGGATACTCACCACCAAGGCCAATGCGGACATGGATCTTGCAATCGACGCCCTGCTCCAGGCCAGAAAGCTCGACAAGATCATCCTTCTCACCGGTGATGGTGATTTTATCCGTCTGGTTCAGGCCCTCCAGAACATGGGATGCCGGGTTGAAGTAATCGCCTTCAACAATGTGAGCAGCGATCTCAAGGAAGAGGCAGACAGTTTTCTCTCAGGTTTTCTTATCCCAGGCCTTCTGCCAATTCAACAGGATGGGGGGCGCTGGTATCGAGGCATCCCAATAAATTACAACAGTGACCGGGGCTTTGGTTTTATGCGCTACTACTCCATGCAGGCACATGGACTCCATGCGGAAAGTGTTTTTTTTCACTGTTCTAAATCAAGTGTCAGCTCCGATGGGCTTTTTCTGGACTCCGACAATATTTTTGAGTTCAAGATAGTGGCCAACCCTGAAAACAACAACAAAACCGAAGCCATGGACATTCGCTCCATTGACGAAATCCAGCCGTGAGAATAACCGCCTTCAGTGATACCCACATGCTCCACCAGCGGGTGGAAATCCCGGATGGTGATCTACTCATCTTCGCAGGAGACATGTCTGTATGCAGGACTCTGCAGGATGTTGCGGGATTCAACACTTTCCTGAAATCATTGCCACATCCATACAAAGTGGTAATCGGCGGCAACCATGACCACCTCCTGGCTTCATCACCGGATCTTGGCCGCGAATTGCTTCGGGATGCCACCTATCTTCAGGACGAAAGTGTAATCATTGAAGGAATCAAAATCCACGGCTCTCCCTGGCAGCCAATCTTTAACACCAATGCCTGCGATGCATTTGCTCTTCCCCGTGGCGGAGCTATACTCCAAAAATGGGATCTGATTCCAGAGGATACAGACATCCTTATCACCCACAGTCCACCCGCCGGCATTATGGATGAAGATGGTGGAGCCAGCCACGGGTGTAGTGACCTTCTCCATGCTGTACAACGCATAAAACCTACGTTTCATATTTTCGGCCATATTCACAATCATAATGGAATACAGCGAATTGGCTGCACCACTTTCGTCAACTGTAACGTGAAAGACAAAAATAACAGGGTACGCCCGGCCCTTACATTTGATTATCCTTCCCGATAAGGTTATAATTACAAAACTGTTGGGTGGACTACTTCAGCTGCCCTCCTTCACTCTTCAGCCTATCTCTTAACCTTCAGCACCTCGAGTCAGGAGTTATACAATGACAGAGCCACAACAGATTCTTATAGGTGGAAATAAAGCAGGTGAGCAAATCCTTCTCAATCCCGCCATGGCAAATCGCCATGGATTAATCACCGGAGCAACGGGGACCGGTAAAACTGTGACTCTGCAGCTCCTGGCCGAAGCTTTTTCAAGGCTTGGAGTCCCTGTCTTTTCTGCAGATGTCAAAGGGGATCTTTCTGGCATCGCCAATCCCGGCAAGCCACATCCAAAAGTCAGCGAACGGCTGAACCACATGGGGGTCAGTGCCCACCCCTTTGAGGGCTGCCCGACCCTGTTCTGGGATATTGAAGGCAAAACTGGCCATCCTGTACGTACGACGATTTCGGAAATGGGTCCCGTCCTGCTGGCCAACATTCTTGAACTGAATGACACCCAGAGTGGCATCCTCCACGTTGCCTTTTCCGTTGCCGACGACCAGGGCTTACTCCTCCTTGATCTTAAGGATCTGAGCTCCATGCTCAACTGGATTTCAGAAAACCGTAACGAACTGGCTAAAGAATATGGCAATATCGCCTCTCAGAGTGTTTCTGCCATTCAACGTAAACTTCTGGTTCTGCGAGAATCCGGTGGGGAAGTCTTTTTTGGCCAACCGGCTCTGAACATTGACGATCTGATGCACGCCGACTTCTCTGGCCGTGGAGTGGTCAGCCTCCTCGATGCGTCATCACTCTATTCAAACCCCAGAATCTATAGCACATTTCTATTATGGCTTCTGTCCGAACTTATGGAAGAACTGCCCGAACGCGGCGACGCCCCTCTGCCAAAACTGGTATTCTTTTTCGATGAAGCACATCTTCTGTTCAATAATTCGCCCAAGGCCCTGATTGATCGCATCACACAGGTTGTGCGGCTGATACGTTCCAAAGGGGTGGGGATATTCTTCGTCAGCCAGTATCCCAATGACATTCCGGATGAGGTTTTGGGACAATTGGGTTGTCGCATCCAGCATGGACTCCGAGCCTTCACCCCCAAAGATCAGAAGGCAGTAAAAGTAGCTGCCCAGACCTTCCGCCAGAATCCCGGAATTGACACCGAAAAAGCCATCACTGAACTTGGAGTTGGTGAAACACTGGTTTCCACCCTGGATCCCAAAGGACGCCCCACAGTGGTGGACTGGTGCCTGATGGCTCCCCCCCATTCTCAAATCGGCCCCATCGCTGCGGAAGAAAAAAACAGACTTATGGATCGTTCACCAATTAAAGGGCGCTATGATACTGTGGTTGACCGGGAATCAGCATATGAACTGTTGATAGCAAGAGAAGAAGAAGTGGAGAAGAAACGTCGGGAAGCAGCAGCCGAGCTTGAACGGGAACAGGCAGCTGCACACGAGGAAAGGCAGAGGAACAAACCCTCCGGCAGGCAAAGAGAATCCGTCCTGGAAAGCACACTCAAATCCATTGGCCGAAGTTTCGGTTCCCAGGTGGCCCGCTCTCTGGCTCGGGGTATTCTTGGTTCACTTATCGGCAAACGTCGCTGAACAGGACAGCTTTATCTTGCTGTTTTTATACATCCTTAATCTCGTCGTGTTTGTGGGCTAGCCTATTAATAATAGAATGACAAGCCATTCCAATCTCGAACATTAACCGAACGAAATCGGAGATAAAACTGATTCTGGGAGAAGTCACAAAAAAAATGTCCACTTTTACTTGACCATCTTTATGCTGCAACTATTCCGACAAATCCTAACTTTTATATTCTTTGGGAGATATATATGGCTGGCCCGCGTAGCCTTGTCCTTGAAATTCATAACCTTACCGAACATCTCTATCGTGTCCTTCAGGAGCAGGTTGGAGTTGAACTCACCGAACTTGTGGAGCATGTTTTTGATCTCGCCAAAGCACGTCGGGCCGGGGACATAAAAGCAGCCCATGAGCTTGGAAAACTGGTGGCCGACCTTGATGAGCGCCAGGCTGAGGTTGTACTGACCGCAGCGAGCCTTCGTTTTGATCTGGTAAACATGGCCGAAGATCGCCAGCGGGTGCGGATGCTGCGTGACCGGGAAAGACGCAGTGGCCACCACCCTCGCCCGGAGTCCATTAGCGCAGCCATCGCCTACCTCGGTGAAGAAGGGTATGGTGCTGACCAGGTCCAGGGGTTTCTTGACAAACTTTCTATCGAACCGGTCTTCACTGCGCACCCCACAGAGGCCAAGAGGCGAACAGTACGTGCCAAGCTCAAGCGTATCCAGCAATGTTTGGCGGAACTCAACCAGCACGACCTCCTGCCGCGCGAGGAGCAGCGTCTGGAGGAGATCATTCACTGTGAAATTGTAGCACTCTGGCAAACCGAGCCCCATCGCCCTGAACGGCCCACGGTCATCGAGGAGGTCGAACGTGCCCTCTTCTTCATGCAGACCCTCTGGGATGTAGTGCCTCGCCTTTATCAAGAGCTGGAAGATGGCTTGGGGCGTTATTTCTACGGCAATATCTTTTCCAGAACCCGATTCTTACATTTCGGTTCCTGGATCGGTGGTGATCGTGACGGCAACCCCTTTGTCACCAGTGAGGTCACTGCCCAGACCCTTACCATTCTACGGCAGGCCGCCCTTGACGCCCACCTTCAGGAATGCCGGCAGATGTACCAGAGGTTGAGCATGTCCATGCGCAAGATTGGCGTCAATCAAGAACTGGTCCGGCGGCTTGCCGAGATGATGGAGCAGTGGCCCCAGATGCAGGCCCG